>NZ_MTSA01000039.1:0-12154 GCF_002157375.1 Pseudomonas syringae | reverse complement strand
CACCCCATTTTACAAAGCTGCACTGGCCTCTTCGCGAGCAAGCTCGCTCCCACGCGTTTTGTGTATACCGCTGAGCGATAGGGCAGTGCGTATTAAATCAATTCCAGCCCGCACGATCCATCATGCGGATCGCTTCTGCCTGACGCTTGCCGGCCACTTCGACCGGAAGGGTGTCGGCCTTGAACTGACCCCAGCTTGCCACTTCTTCCGAGGGCGCCACGTTCGGGTTGGCCGGGAATTCCTGATTGACGCTGGAGAAAATCGTCTGGGCTTCAGGCCCTGTCATCCACTCGACCAGCGCCTTGGCGGCTTCCGGGTGCGGAGCATACCGGGTCAGCCCGATGCCCGACAGGTTGACGTGTACGCCACGGTCGGACTGGTTAGGCCAGAACAGCTTTACCGCCAGATCCGGCTTCTGCTTGTGCAGGCGCCCATAGTAGTAAGAGTTGACGATCCCGACATCGCACTGCCCGGCGTTGATGGCCTCAAGCACGGCAATGTCATCGGAAAACACATCAGTGGACAGGTTGTTCACCCAGCCCTTGAGGATCTTCTCGGACGCCTCGGCGCCGTGGGTTTCGATCAGGGTGGCGGTCAGCGACTGGTTATAGACCTTCTTCGCGGTGCGCAGGCACAGGTGCCCTTCCCAGTGCTTGTCAGCCAGCGCTTCATAGGTTGTCAGCTCCGCCGGCTTCACCCGGTCTGTGGAGTAGGCGATGGTTCGCGCGCGAAGGCTCAAGCCCGTCCAGCCGTGGGTGGACGAGCGATACTGCGGTGGAATGTTGGCGTCGATCACAGGCGAGGTGAACGGCTGCAGGATGCCCATCTGCTCGGCCTGCCAGAGGTTTCCGGCATCGACCGTCAGCAGCAGGTCGGCGGTCGCATTCTCGCCCTCGGCCTTGATGCGCTGCATCAAAGGCGCTTCCTTGTCAGTGATGAATTTGATCTTCACCCCGGTTTTGGCGGTATAGGCATCAAAAACCGGTTTGATCAGTTCGTCGATACGAGAGGAATACACCACCACCTCATCGGCCGCCTGGACGGTGCCGCCCAGCAACGTCAGTGTCAGAGCAGCCAGAAGACGCTTGCTTGCCTGCATCGGGGTATCTCGCGTTCACAAATGAGGCGAAATGTTAGTGAATCCCATTTGCTATCTCAATCGATGCGGTGCCGGAGCCGTTACGGGATGTTTCTGACATACAGGCCGGGCTGATCAGCACACCGCCTTTGCTCTGGAGAAGTTTGCAATTTTGCGCAGCTTTTCTACGTCGAACACTTCCAGTTGCCAGTCGTTCAGGCGCACGACCTTGCGCTCCTGCAGGTCCTGCAGCACCTCCATCAAGGCCGGCGTCGAGAGCGCGAGGCGTTGCACCGCCTGAATATCCTCCAGCACAATCAAACGCCGGGCATGACTCAACGGGCCATAGCCCTCGCTCAGCATCAGCAGACGCCACGCGACACGAGACCTGGGTGGCAGTTGGAGGATTTTTTCGGGCCGTTGCAGGGGCAGGCCGATTTTCCCGCTGAGCAAGGCCGCGAATGAATGCCAGTATTCCGGGTGCCTGTCGAGCAACTGGACAAGGAACGACTGAGGGATATGCAGAAAAATGCTCTGCTCCAGCGAGCAGACCTCGAAACGCCGAGGCAGCCCGTCAAACAGAGAGACTTCGCCAAACCAGCAAGGCGGGCACACCGGCTTCATGCTCGACAGCAGCCGCTGTTCGTGGGCACCGCCGACACGCACGCTGCCCTCCAGCAACACATACAGACCGCACGGCAGATCGCCTTTTTCGAACAGCATTCTGCCGGGCGTCCTGCGCCGCTGGCATGCGGCGCCCAGCAGGCTATCCTGCAATCCGGCAGGCAAATTGGAAAACCAGTAGTCGGACAGCAATCGTGACCGCCACGACACTCCATTTGTCATGTTTGCTTCCTTTTATTTCTGGCAGCCGTGTTGTACAACAACGTCAGCTCAAGCCGATCATCGTCTCAGGCAGGAATAATAATGAAAACCCTTGTCGATCATCTCAGCCAATACGCGTCTTATCATCGTGATTCGCGCAATATCGTGACGCACTTCGTGGGCATTCCGTTAATTGTGCTGGCCGTCGCGGTACTTCTGTCACGTCCGGGCTGGGACGTCGGTGGATTCTGGCTGTCACCTGCGGCCTTGGTGGCGCTGGGCTCGACGGTTTTCTACCTGCGGCTGGACCGTGCGCTGGGTGCGGTGATGGCGGTATCACTGGCGCTGTGCATCTGGGCCGGGGCGAACCTTGCGCAACAGGCGACGATGGTCTGGCTGAGCGCAGGCGTCGGGCTGTTCGTGATCGGCTGGATCATCCAGTTCATCGGTCATTATTACGAAGGCCGCAAACCGGCGTTTATCGATGACCTCACCGGCCTGATCATCGGCCCGCTGTTCGTGGTGGCCGAACTGGCGTTCCTGATGGGCCTGCGCAAACCGCTGCAGCACGCCATCGAAGAACGCTCAGGCCCGGTGGGGCGCAATGTGCGCAAGGCAGTGGTTTAGTCGCGGATCACTCTCTCGGCACCACACCCCCGAAACCGGACGCAGCGCGCACTGTGAAGAGGATCATCGTGCCGACGCTCCGCGTTGGTGGCGTCCGAAGATGATTATCGTGCCCATGCTCCGCGTGGGCATGCCGTTCTGGACGCTCCGCGTCCTCTTTTGTGACGCAGAGCGTCATGAAAGGCATTCCCACGCTGGAGCGTGAGGAACGAGAGGTGTCCGAAGAGGATCATCGTGCCCATGCTCTGCGTTGGTGGTGCCTGAAGAGGATCATCGTGCCCATGCTCCGCGTGGGCATGCCGTTCTGGACGCTCCGCGTCCTCTTTTGCGACGCAAAGCGTCATGAAAGGCACTCCCACGCTGGAGCGTGAGGAACGAGAGGTGTCCAAAGAGGATCATCGTGCCGACGCTCCGCGTGGGCATGCCGTTCTGGACGCTCTGCGTCCTCTTTTGTGAGGCAGAGCGTCGTGAAAGGCATTCCCACGCGGGAGCGTGAGGAACGAGAGCACTCGCCCCAGCCCAGCCCAGCCCCTTAAAGCTTCTGCCAGACCTTCGGCTTGAAGAAAAGCGTCTCACCCTTGGCCAGGCCGACCAGGCTGTCGTGGTCTTTCACCACTTCGGCTTCGATCAGTTCGTTCTGCCCTTCCACCTTCAATGTCACCCGTGTAGTCGCACCCAGCGGGCGGATGTCGCGGACTTCGGCGGCGTGGTGGTCTTCGATTTCCTGGCGCGACAGTGATACTTCGTGCGGCCGGAACAGCACATGCCCTTCTTCACCCAGACTCAGGCGGTTGGAGTCACCCAAGAAGTGGTAGACGAAATCATTGGAGGGGTTCTCGTACACCTCGCCCGGCGAGCCGATCTGTTCGATTACCCCTTTGTTCATGACCACGATGCGGTCGGCCACTTCCATCGCCTCTTCCTGATCGTGGGTCACGAAGACCGACGTCAGGTTGATGTCTTCGTGCAAGCGCGCCAGCCAGCGGCGCAGTTCCTTGCGGACCTTGGCGTCCAGCGCGCCGAACGGTTCGTCCAGCAGCAGCACTTTCGGTTCGACCGCCAACGCACGGGCCAGGGCGATACGCTGACGCTGACCGCCCGACAACTGCTCCGGGTAACGGTCGGCCAGCCAGTCAAGCTGCACCATGTTCAGCAGCTCATGGACTTTTTCGGCGATGCGCGTTTCGTTCGGGCGCTCGCGCTTGGGCTTCATGCGCAGGCCGAAGGCGACGTTGTCGAACACCGTCATGTGGCGGAACAGCGCGTAGTGCTGGAACACGAACCCGACGTTGCGATCACGCACGTCATGGCCGGACACATCTTCGCCGTGAAACACGATGCTGCCGTCATCCGGGGTTTCCAGACCGGCAATGATGCGCAGCAAGGTGGTCTTGCCGCAGCCTGACGGCCCCAGCAAGGCGACCAGTTCGCCACTCTGGATGTCCAGACTGATGTTGTTCAGGGCCTTGAAGGCGTTGAAATTCTTGCTGACATTACGGACTTCGATCGACATGATTATTCCTCCGCCGCGTTATGGCGCAGACGGTTAATGCGGGATTCGCTCCACTGCTTGAGCAGCAGGATGAACAGCGCCAGGATCAGCAACAGGCTCGCCACGGCAAAGGCTGCAACGTGGTTGTACTCGTTGTAGAGAATTTCGACGTGCAGCGGCAGGGTGTTGGTGACGCCGCGAATGTGCCCGGACACCACCGACACCGCGCCAAACTCACCCATCGCCCGCGCCGTACACAGCACCACGCCGTAGATCAGGCCCCATTTGATGTTCGGCACCGTGACGTGCCAGAACATCTGCCAGCCATTGGCACCGAGCAGCCGTGCGGCTTCTTCTTCCTGCGTGCCCTGCTCCTGCATCAGCGGGATCAGTTCACGCGCCACGAACGGCACGGTCACGAAAATGGTCGCCAGCACGATGCCTGGCAGGGCGAAGACGATCTGGATGTCGTGGTCCTGCAACCAAGGTCCGAACAGGCCCTGCGCACCGAACATCAGCACATAGACCAGACCGGCAATGACCGGCGACACCGAAAACGGCAGGTCGATCAGCGTGACCAGAATGCTCTTGCCGCGGAACGAGTATTTACTCACGCACCACGCCGCACTGACGCCGAACACCAGGTTGAGCGGCACCGAGATCAGCACCGCAATCACCGTCAGCTTGAGCGCCGACAAGGCATCCGGTTCGAGGATCGCAGTGAAGAACGCGCCCAGACCGTTTTTCAGCCCTTGGGACACCACGATGAACAGCGGCAAGCCCAGAAACAGAACGAACACCAGCCAGCACAGGCCGATCAGAATACGCCGCGACACCTTGCTGCCACGACGGGCCGCATTGGCAGAGGCGGCGGCTGAAACAGATGAATAAGACATGTTCAGCGCCTCCTCAGGATGGGGTTTCAATGCGCCGCTGCAGCAGATTGATCAGCAGCAGCAGAATGAAGGAAACCACCAGCATCATCACGCCGATCGCCGTCGCGCCGGTGTAATCGTACTGGTCGAGCTTGACCATGATCAGCAGCGGCAGGATCTCGGTCTTCATCGGCATGTTGCCGGCGATGAAGATCACCGAACCGTACTCGCCCACGCCCCGGGCAAACGCCAGAGCAAAACCGGTCAGCCAGGCAGGCAGCAACGCCGGCACGAGAATGTGGCGGAACACCTGCCACGGACGCGCGCCGAGGCAGGCAGCGGCTTCTTCGACTTCACGGGGGATATCCGCCAGCACGGGCTGCACGGTGCGGACCACGAACGGCAAGGTGACGAACGTCAGCGCGAGGGTGATGCCCAGAGGCGTGTAGGCGATCTTGAAGCCCAGGTCCGCGGCGAACTGCCCGACCCAGCCATTGGGCGCGTACAGCGCTGTCAGGGCGATACCGGCCACCGCGGTCGGCAGGGCGAACGGCAGATCGATCATCGCGTCGATGATCTTGCGGCCGGGGAAGGTGTAACGCACCAGCACCCAGGCCAGCAGCGTGCCGATCACACCATTGATCAGGGCCGCATAGAACGCCGTACCGAAACTCAGCTTGAGGGCCGCGATCACGCGAGGCGCAGTGATGATGGTCCAGAACTGATCCCAGGTGAGCTGTGCGGCATGCACGAACATAGCGGCCAGCGGTATTAACACAATCAGACTGAGGTACACCAAGGTGTAACCCAGCGTCAGCCCGAAGCCGGGTATGACGGGGGAGATACGACGCGACATAAAAGTCCTTGGTTTCACTTGCACGAAGCCCGGAGGTTAATCCGGGCTGCTTGACCGCACCTGCGACGCCGCCTGTGCGGCATCGTTCTTCGGTTTATTGCGCTTGGTAAATCTGGTCGAACACACCACCGTCATTGAAAAACTTCGGCTGCGCAGTCTTCCAGCCGCCAAAGTCTTTGTCGATAGTCACCAGATCCAGTGTAGGGAACTGCTTCTCGTATTTGGCCGCGACTTCCTTGTCACGTGGACGATAGAAGTTTTTTGCAGCAATTTCCTGGCCTTCCTTGCTGTACAGGTGCTTCAGGTACTCAGTCGCGATCTCGGTGTTGCCTTTCTTTTCGGCATTTTTATCGACCACCGCCACCGGAGGCTCGGCGAGAATCGACAGCGACGGCACGACGATGTCGAACTTGTCCTTGCCGCCGTCTTCTTTCAGCGCCAGAAACGCTTCGTTTTCCCAGGCCAGCAACACGTCGCCCTGGCCGTTGTTGACGAAGGTGATGGTCGAGCCACGAGCGCCGGTGTCCAGAATCGGCACGTGCTTGAACAGGGTCTGCACGTATTCCTTGGCTTTGGCTTCATCACCGCCGCCTGCTTTCAGGCCGTAGGCCCAGGCGGCCAGAAAATTCCAGCGGGCGCCGCCAGAGGTTTTCGGGTTGGGTGTGATCACCGAGACGCCTTCCTTGGTGAGATCGCCCCAGTCCTTGATGCCTTTCGGGTTGCCCTTGCGCACCAGAAACACGATGGTCGAGGTGTAAGGTGTGCTCGCGTCAGGCAGGCGGGTCTGCCAGTTCTCGGGCAGAGATTTGCCCAGCTTGGCGATTTCGTCGATGTCACCGGCCAGCGCCAGCGTCACCACGTCAGCACGCAGACCGTCGATCACGCCACGCGCCTGCTTGCCCGAACCGCCGTGGGACTGCTTGATCTCCACTTTGTCGTCCGGGTGAGCTTTCTTCCAGTGGTTGATGAATTCCGCGTTGTAATCCTGATACAGCTCGCGCGTCGGATCGTAAGACACGTTGAGCAGTTCGTAATCCTTGGCGACAGCCGAACCTGCAAAAACAGCACTGGCGAGAGCGGCCAGCGCAAAACGGCGTATGGACATAGATGAAGCTCCTGGAATGCTGTGTGTCGGCTGTTTGATTTCTTCTTCGCGCGTCAGAACGGCGTACGCACTGGCGAGCTGCTTTTTTTCAGGGTGTATCAGGTGTCCGAATGAAGCCCTCCGGTAGACCAGTCGGGTGCCGTTTCAGCCCTGCTTGGGGGCAGAATTCTGTAACCGAAACTTTTCCTTTCGCTCGATCTGCACCACTTGCGCGTTATGCACGGTGATTTCGACGGCGCCAAAACGCAGGTCACGTAGCGCACTCTGAATCTCACGCAGAATGGCTGCTTCGTCCTGACCGTCAACACTACGTAGAGATGCGCTCATTATCTTTTTCCTTGAAATGCGAGAAGCATGGCATCGCGACCGGGGACGATGGCTATGGCGGTGAGGCAATAATAGTGAGGCGCAGATATTCTTAAAAAGACTATTTAAGAATGCAGATATAACCAAAAGAAATTTAGCGGAGTCGGGACCCGCCAAGACGCATTGCACGCCCTGGCAAGCCTGTCCGTTTAGCGGGCGGGGGCGTTGAAAGCCGGCGCATGCGTCCAGTCGATTGCCTGCGCCACCATCGGTCGCGCAAACCAGTAGCCTTGTCCCAGTTCGCAGTCATTTTCCAGCAGGAATGCAGCCTGGCTGGCGTGTTCGATGCCTTCCGCCAATACCCGCATGCCGAGGCTGGAGGCCAGCGTGATAATTGCCCGGACAATGGCGATGTCATCACGGTCCTCTGGCAAGCCGGCCACAAAGCCCTGATCGATCTTGAGTTTCTGAACCGGCATGCGCTTTAGCCGCAACAGTGACGAGTAGCCCGTGCCAAAGTCATCGATGGCCAGGCTCAGGCCCATCTCACGCAGCCGATGCAACTGTTCGATGGCCTGATCCGGGTTCTCCATCACGGCACTTTCAGTGACTTCCAGCTCCAGAAACGCAGCATCGAGCGCGGTGTCGTGCAACACCTGCGCGACCTGACGATCAAGATCGCCACGACTGAACAGACGGCTGGACACGTTCACCGCCACAAATCCGATCGGCACATCCGCAGCCAGCCATGCCTTCATCTGCTGGCAGGCCGTGTTCAATACCCAGGCATCGATGTCGACGATCAGCCCGCTCTGCTCGGCAATGGGGATGAATTCACCGGGTGACACCATCCCGCGCTCAGGGTGCTGCCAGCGCACCAGCGCCTCGACACCGCAAATGCGCCGCGTCACGAGGTCGTGAACCGGCTGATAGAAGACCCGCAATTCCTCTTGCGCGATGGCCTGACGCAGTTCGCTCGCCAACTGCACGCGTTGCTGGGCATGCGCGGTCAGCTCTTCGGTGTACAGCGCAAACACCTCGCGGCCATCACCCTTAGCCTTGAACAGCGCCGAATCGGCGTTGCGCAATAGTTGCTCGGCGGTCAGCGCATCGCCAGGAAACAGGCTGATGCCGATGCTGGCAGAAACGAACAGTTGATGACCGGCGATGGCGTACGGCGCCTTGAATGCATCGATCACCTGCTGAGCCAACGCCGCCGCCTGAACCATCTGCGGACAGTTTTTGACCAGTAGCGCGAACTCATCGCCGCCCAGGCGGGCCACGGTCATCTCGCTGTCAGACACGCTCTTGAGCCGCTCGGCAGCAGCCTTGAGCACCTCATCACCCACGTTATGGCCGAGGCTGTCGTTGATGTTTCTGAAGTTATCGAGGTCCACCAGCAACAGCGCACAGCTGCGCTTGCTGGAGCGCGCGGAGGTCAACGCCTGGCTGATACGGTCGGTCAGCAGCAGCCGATTGGGCAGGTCGGTCAAGGCATCATAATGAGCCAGTTGCGCCAGCTCCTGTTCGGAGCGCTTGATGGCGGTGATGTCGGAAAACACCGCCACGAAGTGCCGGACCTGACCGTCTTCGCCCTTGATGCTGCGGATGGTTTGCCACTGGGGGTAAATCTCGCCGCTTTTGCGCCGGTTCCAGATCTCGCCGCTCCACTGCCCGGTGCTGACGAGCGAGTGATACATCTGCCGGTAGAACTCAGGCCCGTGGCGGCCCGACTTGAACTTGCTGGGGTTGAAACCCAGCACCTCATCGGCCTGATAGCCGGTGATGTCCATGAACGCGCGGTTGACGTGGACGATCCGGCCTTGCGCGTCGCTGACCAGCACCCCTTCACGGGTACTGTCGAACACCACGGAGGCCAGCAGCAGCCGTTCGTAGTCCTGCTGCTGCCGTTCGAACAGTGCCTTGCCGCCGATGCCGCTCATCAATCTGTCACGTGCAATGAAGATCATGACGGCGCTGAGCAACACCCAGCCGTAACCGATCATCTGTTGGCCGGTAGCCAGTCGAGCCGGTTCATCGATGAAAAAGGGCAGCAGACAGTCGCCTGTCACGAACCACAGAATCGACAGCAGCCCATACAGGGCGGCGGTTCGCAGCGCGCCACCGGAATAATTGGACATAAAATCTGAAAGCCTGACGAAAGGTCTGGATTATAAAGCAAGAAACATCCTGCGACGCTTATCTCAAAGGGTGACTGGTTTTCTGTGCAATGTCAGTGATAATGCCCCTGCGACTTTTTTCTTTACCGGTATTTTTACGAGGGCCAAACAGCCTATGTGGTACAACGGTTTGCTCGACCTGTCCGTCTGGCAGGTAATAGCCGTCACGCTGGTGATGACGCATATAACCATCATCGGTGTCACGGTCTATCTGCACCGCTATTCAGCCCACCGCTCGCTCGAACTCAACGCGGGGCTCAAACACTTCTTCCGCTTCTGGCTGTGGCTGACCACTGCCCAGAACACACGCGAGTGGACGGCCATCCACCGCAAACACCACGCAAAATGCGAAACCGTCGATGACCCGCACAGCCCGGTCGTCAAAGGCTTGTCCACCGTGCTGCGCAAAGGCGCCGAGCTGTATCGCGAAGAAGCGCAGAACCAGGACACCTTGCGTATCTACGGCAAGAACTGCCCGGAAGACTGGATCGAGCGCAACCTGTATTCGCGCTACAAGCTGCTGGGCATTGCCCTGATGGCGGTGATCGATGTGGCGCTGTTCGGCGCACTCGGCATCACGGTCTGGGCCGTGCAGATGATGTGGATTCCCTTCTGGGCCGCTGGCGTGGTCAATGGGCTGGGCCATGCGGTCGGCTATCGCAACTTCGAATGCCGTGACGCGGCCACCAATCTGGTGCCGTGGGGCATCGTGATTGGCGGCGAAGAGCTGCACAACAATCACCACACCTACCCCAACTCGGCCAAGCTTTCCGTCAAGCCGTGGGAGTTCGACATGGGCTGGGCCTGGATCAAGATGTTCAGCTTCCTGAAACTGGCCAAGGTCCAGCGGGTCGCGCCTATCGCCCATCGGGTCGAAGGCAAGGGCCACATGGACATGGACACCGCCATGGCGATTCTCAACAACCGGTTCCAGATCATGGCTCAGTACCGCAAGCTGGTCATTGCGCCGCTGGTTGCCCAGGAGCTGGGCAAGGCCGACGAATCGGTACGTCACCAGTTCCGCCGTGCCAAACGGCTGCTGTCGCGTGAAACCAGCCTGCTCGATGACAAGCACCACCTGCGCATCCAGACCATGCTGGAACACAGCCACGCGTTGAAAGTGATCTATGAAAAGCGCCTGGCGTTGCAGCAGATCTGGGTCAAGACCAGCAGCAATGGTCATGACATGCTTTCCGCCATGAAAGAGTGGATTCACGAAGCCGAAGCCAGTGGCATCCAGTCCCTGCGCGACTTCGCCGATCAGTTGAAAACCTACTCGCTGCGCCCCGCCCACGCTTGATACCGTTGATCGGTGCGCCTGTTCCAGGCGCGCCAGCTTCGGAACTTATACCCTTTTGAACCCTCTCATCAGTTTTCCCGCCCTGCGGGAGAGTGGGCGGCATTGGCTGCGCACGTTCGAGATGCGTTCCTATGGAAAAGCAGCCCTTTACCGCACCATCCGGCACACCAATCACCGATATGCCTGCAGCCGCAGAAACCCTGTTAGCCCTGATGCACGCTCAGGCCGAAGTCGCACGCCTGAGCGAGCGCGAACAATTGTTCAGCTCGTTGCTGGTGAGTGTGAACGCTGTTCTGTGGGCGTTTGACTGGGAAACCCAGCGCATGATCTACGTCAGCCCGGCGTACGAACGCATCTTCGGTCGCTCGGCTGGTCTGCTACTGGCCGACTACAGTGAATGGCGCGACAGCATCTACCCCGACGACCTGAATTACGCCGAGCGCAGCCTGAGCGAAGTCATCGAAAAAGGGGCTGTGGAAGACCGCGAATACCGCATCATCCGTGCCGATGGCGAAGTACGCTGGCTCAGCGACAAATGCTTTGTCAGCCACCGCGCCGACGCCAGTCAGCGCCTGATTGTGGTGGGCATCGCGGAAGATATCACCGAGAAGAAGCAACTCGAAGACGAACTGCAACGCCTGGCCACCACCGACGTGCTGACCCAGAGCAGCAACCGCCGTCACTTCTTCGAATGTGCCCAGCGCGAGTTCGAACTGGCTCGTTTGAATGGAACGCCGCTGGCTTTCCTGCTGCTGGACATTGATGACTTCAAGCTGGTGAACGACACCTACGGCCACCAGGAAGGCGACACGGTGCTGCAACGCATCGCAGAAAGCGGTCGCTCGGCCCTGCGGCGCGGCGATCTGTTCGGGCGTATTGGCGGCGAAGAGTTTGCAGCGGTATTTCCCGGCTGCGCCCCAGAGATGGCCATGCAGATCGCTGAGCGCCTGCAACGCGAGATCCAGCGCCAGAACTTCCAGTCAGGCGGCGAGGCGTTCAGCATCACGGCCAGCCAGGGCCTAACCAACCTCGGCCCCGACGACCAAGGCCTCGAAGCCCTTTACGGGCGTGCCGACGCGGCGATGTATCAGGCCAAGCGCCAGGGCAAGAATCAAATCGTGCTGGTTTGAGCCCGTCGGCCGACGCTCCGCTTGTGCGGGAACGGAGTGAGCCGGTCGACGCTCCTCTTGTGTAGGAGCGGACTTGTCCGCGATCTGCCGGGAACCGGCAGTAAAACCCGGCACCCCGGTGCATCAGACACACCCGAGGCAGCAGGTTTGGGGCCGCTTCGCAGCCCATCGCAGCCGTCGTAACCTCCTGAAGCTCCCACGCCCTCCGGGCAGAAGCCCGATCTACGGGCATCTCAGGACATAAACATAGCAATGGAACGAGAGCTGTCTGAAGATAATCGTGCCCATGCTCCGCGAGCGGAGTGAGCCGGGCGACGCTCCGCTTGTGTGGGAGCGGACTTGTCCGCGATCTGCCGGGAACCGGCAGCAAAACCCGGCAC
>NZ_MTSA01000038.1:0-13534 GCF_002157375.1 Pseudomonas syringae | reverse complement strand
TGCATTCCCACGCTGGAGCGTAGGGAACGATAAATCTCAACTGTCGTGCGACGCGACGCGCCGCGTTTGCTTTGCCGTTCGATCATTTCAACTATCGTGCGACGCTCTGCGTCGCCATGCCGTTCAGGACGCTCTGCGTCCTCTTGGCGACGCAGAGCGTCGAGAACTGCATTCCCACGCTGGAGCGTAGGGAACGATGATCTCAACTGTCGTGCGTCGCGCCGCGTTTGCTTTGCCGTTCGATCATTTCAACTATCGTGCGACGCTCTGCGTCGCCATGCCGTTCAGGACGCTCTGCGTCCTCTTGCGACGCGGAGCGTCGAGAAGTGCATTCCCGCGCTGGAGCGTAGGGAACGATAAATATCAACTGTTGTGCGATGCGCAGCGTTTGCTTTGCCGTTCGATAATCTCAACTATCGTGCGACGCTCTGCGTCGCCATGCCGTTCAGGACGCTCTGCGTCCTTTTGCGACGCGGAGCGTCGAGAACTGCATTCCCACGCTGGAGCGTAGGGAACGATAAATCTCAACTGTCGTGCGACGCGCCGCGTTTGCTTTGCCGTTCGATCATTTCAACTATCGTGCGACGCTCTGCGTCGCCATGCCGTTCAGGACGCTCTGCGTCCTCTTGCGACGCAGAGCGTCGAGAACTGCATTCCCACGCTGGAGCGTAGGAACGATGATCTCAACTGTCGTGCGGCACGCCGCGTTTGCTTTGCCGTTCGATAACTTCAACTATCGTGCGACACTCTGCGTCACACCTCTACACTCGGTATCACTGAGCCGCCTTGGCCGAGGTCACGCGCCAGATCTTGTTGCCGACGTCATCCGCCACCAGCAAGCCGCCGCGCTGATCATTGACCACGCCGACCGGGCGGCCCATGGCTTTTTCGTCTTTGTTCAGGAACCCGGTCAGCACGTCGACGGGTGTACCGTTGGGCTTGCCGCCGCTGAACGGAATGAACACCACTTTGTAGCCGCTGTGCGGTTTACGGTTCCACGAGCCGTGCTGGCCGATGAACAGGCCCTCGTTGAACGGCGCTGCCAGTGTCTTGCCGTCGGCGAACACCAGGCCCAGCGAGGCAGTGTGCGGGCCGACTGCGTAGTCTGGCGCAATGGCCTTGGCGACCAGTTCCGGGTTCTGGGGTTTGACGCGTTCGTCAACGTGCTGGCCATAGTAGCTGTAAGGCCAGCCATAGAAGGCGCCGTCCTGCACCGAGGTCACGTAGTCAGGCACCAGGTCGCTGCCAATCTCGTCGCGCTCGTTGACGGCCGTCCACAGCTTGCCGGTTTTCGGCTCCCAATCCATGCCGTTCGGGTTGCGCAGGCCTGACGCGAAGATGCGGTGCTTGCCGGTGGCGGCGTCCACTTCCCAGATCGCCGCGCGACCTTCTTCTTTGTCCATGCCGTTCTCGCCCACATTACTGTTGGAGCCGACCGTCACGTACAGCTTGCTGCCATCCTTGCTGGCGATGACGTTCTTGGTCCAATGGTGATTGAGCGTGCCGCCCGGCAGGTCGACGACTTTGGTCGGCTGCGCGCTGATCGAGGTCTGACCTATTTCATACGGGAAGCTGATCAGGCGGTCGGTGTCGGCCACGTAGAGCTTGTTGCCCACCAGCGTCATGCCGAACGGCGAGTTGAGGTCCTTAAGGAACGCGGTGCGGGTCTCTGCGACGCCGTCCTTGTCCATGTCGCGCAGCAGGGTGATACGGTTGGCGCTCGGTACGCCTGCGCCTGCACGGCCCATGACCTTTTCCATGACCCAGCCGCGAATGCCCTTGGAATCATCCGGCTTGGCAGGCGAATTGGTTTCCGCTACCAGCACGTCACCGTTCGGCAGCACGTACAGCCAGCGCGGGTGATCAAGGTGTTCAGCAAAGGCCGCTACCTGCGTGCCTGGCGCAGCAACCGGTTTGGCACCGTTTTCCCAGCCGATCGCAGGCGCTATGTTGACGGTCGGGATCAGCGTCTTGTTCGGTTCCGGCAGCTTCGGCGACGGGCCGGTGCCGTCCGACACTTGCAGAGTCGACGATTCGCCGCAGGCAGCAAGGCCGCCCGCGACCAGAAGCAGCACGGCGTAGTGGGGTCTGAGTGTGAACATGATGGATCTCCATAAAAAAGGCGTGGTCCTGTCATTGGTAGAGGCACGTTGAGCCTTCGAGGTTCAATCAGGTCTTATAACCGCTTGCAATGGCTGCGCTGTCGATTGACGCTCCCGGCCCAACCCTCTACCCTTCGCGGCTTGTTTCAGGTGCTCTGCAGTCAGTGACTGGCAGAGTGAAACAGGGAAGCCGGTGTGGATCGACCGATCCGATCCCGGCGCTGCCCCCGCAACGGTAAATGAGTCAAGGCTGTGCCTGACGCCACTGTGTTTCGACACGGGAAGGCGCGCAGCCGGGGTGACCCGCTCATGAGCCCGGAGACCGGCCTGAATCACTCAATGGCATCACGGAGGGTGATGTTCTGTGCAGGGCGTAGCCGTGCTGTCCAGTGCTGTCCTTCCGTCTGCTTTCGCCTGCCCCGAGCGGAGAGCCGAGATGAACGAATCCCCCGAACGCGACGAACGCCATCTGGCACGCATGCAGCGCAAAAAAGCCGTGATGGACGAGCGCATTGCCAGCTCGCCCAACGAGTGCGGCCTGCTGCTGGTATTGACCGGCAATGGCAAAGGCAAGAGCAGTTCCGCGTTCGGCATGCTCGCCCGGGCAATGGGCCACGACATGCAGTGCGGCGTGGTGCAGTTCATCAAGGGCCGCAACAGCACCGGTGAAGAAATGTTCTTCCGGCGCTTCCCCGAGAAGGTGCGCTATCACGTGATGGGCGAGGGCTTCACCTGGGAAACCCAGGACCGCCAGCGCGACATTGCCGCTGCCGAAGCCGCCTGGGCCGTGTCGCAGGAAATGCTCCGCGACCCGGGCATCGGCCTGGTGGTACTCGACGAATTGAACATTGCCCTCAAGCATGGCTATCTTGACCTTGAACAGGTGTTGAGTGATCTGCAGGCCCGTCCGCCCATGCAGCATGTGCTGGTGACCGGTCGTGGCGCCAAACCCGAACTGATCGACCTGGCAGACACCGTTTCCGAGATCGGCGTGGTCAAGCATGCGTTCCAGTCCGGTATCCGTGCGCAAAAAGGCATCGAGCTGTGAGCCCTTCGCTATGAGAACTGCATCATGAGAGCCCCGCGCGATTGTCCGGCGGTACTGATCGCCGCACCTGCCTCCGGGCAGGGCAAGACCACCGTCACGGCCGCACTGGCACGACTGCACCGCAATCAGGGTCGCAAGGTCCGTGTGTTCAAGTGCGGGCCGGATTTTCTCGACCCGATGATTCTCGAGCGGGCCAGCGGCGCGCCGGTCTATCAGCTGGATATGTGGATGGTCGGCGCCGACGAAAGCCGCCGTCTGTTGTGGGAAGCCGCTGACGAAGCCGACCTGATCCTGATCGAGGGCGTGATGGGGCTGTTCGACGGCACGCCGTCGAGTGCCGACCTGGCCCGTCACTTTGGCGTGCCCGTGTTGGGCGTGATCGATGGCACCGCTATGGCACAGACCTTTGGCGCCCTGGCGCTGGGGCTGGCGCGCTATCAGCCGGACCTGCCGTTTGCCGGCGTGCTGGCCAACCGTGTCGGTACAGTGCGCCACGCGCAGTTGCTGGAGAACAGCCTGACTGAAGGCCTGCGCTGGTATGGCGCGTTGTCTCGGGAAGTCGGTTTCGAGTTGCCCAGTCGGCACTTGGGTCTGGTGCAGGCCAGCGAACTCAACGATCTGGACCTGCGTCTGGACATGGCCGCGGCCGCTTTGGCCAGCACGTGCGAGGTCGCGTTGCCGCCTGCGGTGACCTTTACTGCGCCCGATCCGGTCCGGGTCGAGCGGTTGCTCGACGGCGTGCGTATCGCGGTGGCACGGGACGAAGCGTTCGCGTTCCTGTACGGCGCCAGTCTGGACCTGCTACGCAACATGGGCGCCGAGCTGAGCTTTTTCTCGCCGATCCATGACAGCCAGATTCCGGACGCCGACAGCCTTTACCTGCCGGGTGGCTACCCGGAACTGCACCACGTCGCGCTGTCGGCCAACATGGCGATGCAGGCTTCGATCAGGGCTCATCACATTGCCGGCAAACCGATCCTGGCCGAGTGCGGCGGCATGCTTTACCTGCTCGATGCCTTGACCGATGTGGAAGGCGTGCGCGCCGAGCTGGTCGGTTTGCTGGCGGGCGAGGCGGTCATGCAAAAGCGTCTGGCGGCGCTGGCGCTGCAAGCGGTCGAACTGCCAGAGGGCACGCTGCACGGTCACACCTATCACCATTCGCTGACCAGCACCGAGCTGCAACCGATTGCCCGAGGCGTCAGCCCCAATGGCGGACGCGGTGCGGAGGCGGTGTATCGCCTCGGACGCCTGACCGCGTCCTACGTGCATTTCTATTTTCCTTCCTGCCCCCAAGCAATTGCGGCGCTGTTCAAACCATGACCGAGCAGGCGTTCAGCCCCGAAGAGCGGGCTGCGGTGTACCGCGCCATTGCCGAGCGTCGCGACATGCGGCATTTCATCGGTGGCGCCGTGGCGCCTGAATTGCTGGCGCGTTTGCTGGAGGCTGCGCATCAGGCGCCCAGCGTCGGTCTGATGCAGCCGTGGCGCTTCATTCGTATCAGTGATCCGGTGTTGCGCGGCAGGATGCAGGCCCAGGTGGAAGAAGAGCGCATTCGCACGGCCGAAGCGCTGGGCGAGCGCACCGACGAGTTCATGAAGCTCAAGGTCGAAGGCATCAACGATTGCGCGGAAGTGCTGGTCGCCGCGCTGATGGAAGGCCGCGAGCAACACATCTTCGGTCGTCGCACCTTGCCGGAAATGGACATGGCCTCGTTGTCCTGCGCCATCCAGAACCTCTGGCTGGCCTCGCGTGCCGAAGGGCTGGGCATGGGGTGGGTGTCGCTGTTCGATCCCGATGCGCTGGCCGGTTTGCTGGGCATGCCCGACGGCGCCAAACCGCTGGCGATCCTCTGCCTGGGGCCGGTGAAAGAATTTTATCCGGCGCCCATGCTGGTCATGGAAGGCTGGGCGCAGGCGCGTCCGCTGCATGAACTGCTGTATGAGAACCAATGGGGAGTGAGTCAATGAGTGTGGCGCTGTTGAGCGTCGCCGGGGTGGCGCTGGATGCGTTGCTCGGTGAGCCGAAACGCTGGCATCCGCTGGTGGCGTTCGGGGGCTTTGCCAGCCGTGTCGAACAACGTTTCAACAGCGGTGGTCGTGGCTGGCGCAGTCATGGCGTTACCGCCTGGGTCATCACGGTGGTGCCGCTGACGCTGTTGGCCACGCTGCTGAGCTGGCTGCCTTACATCGGCTGGCTGTTCGAGATTCTGGCGCTGTACTGCGCGCTGGGCATGCGCAGCCTGGGTGAACACGTTCAGCCGGTGGCACAGGCGCTGCGCAGTGATGATCTGGTCGAAGCGCGGCAGCGGGTCGGTTATCTGGTCAGTCGCCAGACCAGCGAGCTGGACGCCACCGAAGTCGCACGCGCCGCCACCGAGTCCGTGCTGGAGAACGGCAGCGACGCCGTTTTCGCCGCACTGTTCTGGTTTGTCGTGGCCGGTGCGCCCGGTGTCGTGTTGT
Source organism: Pseudomonas syringae (assembly GCF_002157375.1). Taxonomy (GTDB): domain Bacteria; phylum Pseudomonadota; class Gammaproteobacteria; order Pseudomonadales; family Pseudomonadaceae; genus Aquipseudomonas; species Aquipseudomonas syringae_T. The sequence goes on along the minus strand of NZ_MTSA01000038.1, from coordinate 7,925 downwards.
ACCGGCTGAGCAACACGCTGGACGCCATGTGGGGGTATCGCAACGAGCGTTTCGAGCGTTTCGGCTGGGCAGCCGCGAAAATCGACGATCTGCTTAACTATATTCCTGCACGTCTTGTGGCCCTGACCTACGCATTATTGGGCAAGACCCGACTGGCATTGCGCTGCTGGCGTACCCAAGGCCCCACCTGGGACAGCCCGAACGCGGGACCGGTGATGGCGGCGGGCGCGGGTGCGCTGGGCGTCGAACTGGGTGGCGCAGCGATCTACCACGGTGAGCTGCACCAGCGCCCGCCACTGGGCGAAGGCGTTCCGGCCGATGCGGACTCGATTGATCGCGGCTGGCAACTGGTGCAGCGCGGCGTCTGGTTGTGGTTGCTGGTGATCTGCGTGGTGGCTGAATTCTATGCTTGAACATGGCGGCCGATTGCGCGCTGCGGCGCGGCATTATGGTATTGATCAGGCCGACTGGCTGGACCTGTCCACCGGCATCGCGCCCTGGCCGTGGCCCATTCCCGACATTCCGTCCCGAGCCTGGGCGCGCCTGCCCGAGACTGATGATGGTCTGGAAGCCGCAGCCTGCACATATTATGGCGTTCCTCAATTGTTGCCGGTGTCCGGTTCGCAGGCCGCGATTCAGGCCTTGCCCCGGGTGCGCAGGGGAGGCCGGGTGGGCGTGCTTTCCCCTTGCTATGCCGAGCATGCGCACGCCTGGCGTAAAAGCGGTTATGTGGTTCGCGAAGTGGGTGAGCAAGACGTCGAGTATTTTCTCGACAGCCTCGACGTGCTGGTGGTGGTCAACCCCAATAACCCGACCGGCTTGCACCTGAGCGCCGAGCGTTTGCTGGAATGGCATGCGCGACTGGCCGAGCGCGGTGGCTGGCTGGTGGTGGATGAAGCGTTCATGGACAACACGCCGGGCTTGAGCCTGGCCGCCGAAACCTGGCGCATCGGCCTGATTGTGCTGCGTTCGTTCGGCAAGTTTTTCGGCCTGGCCGGGGTCCGGTTGGGCTTTGTGCTGGCCGAGCCGGTGCTGCTCAGGTCATTGGCGCAAGAAATAGGCCCCTGGACTGTCAGCGGGCCGACACGCATCATCGGTCAGGCCTGCCTGAGCGATCTGTCGGGGCAGGTGCTTCAGCGAGAGCGCAGTGATCAGGCGCGGGATCGGCTGGTGGCATTGCTCGAACAGTACGGCCTGACGCCGGATGGCGGCTGTGCGCTTTTTCAGTGGTTGATCACTGCCGAAGCACAGGCGCTCCACGAATTCTGCGCCCGACGTGGCGTGCTGTTGCGGTTGTTCGCGGGTGAAACGCCGGAGTCCGGCAGCCTGCGTTTCGGCCTTCCCGGCGACGAGGCCGACTGGCTGCGTCTGCACACTGTTCTGCTTGAATACCGCAAGGAATACCCATGGCCACGCTGATGGTACAAGGCACCACCTCGGATGCCGGAAAGAGCACGCTGGTGACGGCATTGTGCCGCTGGCTGATCCGGCAGGGTGTGAGCGTTGTGCCGTTCAAGCCGCAGAACATGGCGCTCAACAGCGCAGTCACTGCGGACGGCGGTGAAATCGGTCGGGCGCAAGCGGTGCAGGCGCAGGCGTGCTTGCTGGCGCCGCACACCGACATGAACCCGGTGCTGCTCAAGCCCAACAGCGATACCGGCGCGCAGGTGATCATTCACGGTCGCGCCGTCACCACCATGAACGCAGTGGCTTATCACGGCTATAAAGAGATCGCCATGCAGGCGGTGCTGGAGTCCCATCGACGGCTGGGTGAACGCTACCCGGTGATCATGGTAGAAGGCGCGGGCTCACCGGCCGAGATCAATCTGCGGGCCAACGACATCGCCAACATGGGCTTTGCCGAGGCTGTCGATTGCCCGGTGCTGCTGATTGCCGACATCAATCGCGGCGGGGTTTTTGCCCATCTGGTCGGCACGCTGGAATTGCTGTCCCCCAGCGAACAGGCGCGGGTCAAAGGCTTCATCATCAACCGGTTTCGGGGTGACATCGCGCTGTTGCAACCGGGGCTCGACTGGCTGGAAGCGCGCACTGGCAAACCGGTGGTGGGCGTGCTGCCCTACGTGATGGACCTGCACCTGGAGGCCGAAGACGGGCTTGATCAGCGCCAGACCGACAAGGTCGAGCAGGTGCTGAATGTGGTCGTGCCCGTACTGCCGCGCATCAGTAATCACACTGACTTCGACCCGCTGCGCCTGCACCCTCAGGTCAACCTGCAATTCATCGGGCCTGGTCAGGCAATACCGCCCGCCGACCTGATCATCCTGCCTGGCTCGAAAAGCGTGCGCAGCGACCTTGCTTATCTGCGCGCCAATGGCTGGGACACGGCCATCGACCGGCACTTGCGCTACGGCGGCAAGCTGATTGGCATCTGCGGCGGCCTGCAAATGCTGGGCGAGGAGCTGCATGACCCGCAGGGGCTGGAGGGCGCAGCGGGTTCCAGCCCTGGCCTTGGGTTGTTGGCGATGAGCACGGTGCTGGAAACCGAAAAACAGTTGCGCAACGTGCGCGGCCGCCTGACGCTGGAGAATGCAGACGTCAGCGGCTATGAAATTCATGCCGGAGTGACCACGGGCGCGGCGCTGGAGCAGGCTGCCGTTCAACTGGACGATGGCCGTTGTGACGGTGCGCAAAGTGCCGACGGGCAGATACTCGGCACCTACCTGCATGGCCTGTTCGAGTCACCGGCCGCCTGCAGCGCTTTGTTGCGTTGGGCCGGCCTGGAAAACGTCCAGTCTGTGGATTATCACGCCCTGCGCGAGCGCGACATCGAGCGGCTGGCAGACTTGGTGGAAAAGCACCTGGATGGCCGATTGCTCCGCGAACTGTGCAGCCTGGAGGCAAACTGAATGCTGCAACTGATCCTCGGTGGGGCGCGCTCCGGCAAAAGTCGGCTGGCTGAAAAGCTGGCCGCCGACTCGGCGCTGAATGTGATTTACATTGCCACCAGCCAGCCCCTCGACGGGGAGATGAATCAGCGCGTTGCCAGCCATCGTGCGCGTCGCCCCGATCATTGGGGGCTTGTCGAAGAACCCGTCGAACTGGCACGTGTGCTGCGCGACAACGCGGCCCCCGACCGTTGCCTGCTGGTCGATTGCCTGACGCTGTGGCTGACCAATCTGCTGATGCTCGACAGTCCCGAGCGTTTGGTCCAGGAGCGTGAAGCACTGCTCGACAGCTTGGCCGGGTTGCCGGGCGAAATCATTTTTGTCAGTAACGAAACCGGGCTTGGCGTCGTGCCGCTCGGTGAGCTGACTCGCCGTTATGTCGACGAAGCCGGTTTGCTGCATCAGGCGCTGGCCGAGTGTTGTCAGCGCGTTGTATTGACGGTTGCAGGCCTGCCCCTGACCTTGAAAGGAACCGCGTTATGAGTAATTCCTGGTGGCTCACGCCCGCACAGGCCATCAATGTGCCAATGCGCGAAGCTGCAATGGCGCGTCAGCAGCAACTGACCAAGCCCGCCGGTTCATTGGCTCAACTGGAGCGACTGGCGGTGCAACTTGCCGGTCTGCAAGGGCGCGAGCGTCCAGCGGTCGACACGCTGTGGATCTCGATCTTTGCGGGCGATCATGGTGTGGTGGCCGAAGGCGTATCAGCCTACCCGCAGGAAGTCACAGGCCAGATGCTGCACAATTTCGTCAACGGCGGCGCAGCAATCAGTGTGCTGGCGCGTCAGCTTTCGGCGCAGCTGGACGTGGTGGACCTGGGCACGGTTTCGCCCATGGACCTGCCAGGCGTTCTGCATCTGCGGCTGGGCGCCGGCACCGCCAATCTCGCGAAGGGGCCGGCCATGAGCGACGAGCAGGGGTTCGCTGCCTTGCAGGCCGGGCGTGACAGCGTTCTGCGCGCCAAGGCAGCGGGTACCGAGCTGTTTATCGGCGGAGAAATGGGCATCGGCAATACCACCGCGGCCAGCGCCTTGGCGTGTTCCATTCTGGAGTGCGCGGCGCCGTTGCTGGTCGGTCCTGGCACCGGGCTGAATGCTGAGGGCGTCGCGCACAAGACGCAGGTCATCGAACGTGCGCTGGCGTTGCATGCCGAGCACTCGGGCGACCCGCTGCGAAGCTTGTTCTGTCTGGGTGGTTTTGAAATTGCCGCCCTGACCGGCGCTTATCTGGCCTGTGCGCAGGAAGGGATCGCCGTGCTGGTCGACGGCTTCATCTGCAGCGTGGCTGCGCTGGTGGCAGTGCGCCTGAACCCGTCCTGCCGTAGCGGGTTGCTGTTCGGCCATCGCGGTGCAGAGCCGGGGCATCGGTACTTGCTGGAAACCTTGCAGGCCGAACCGTTGCTTGACCTGGGCCTGCGCCTGGGCGAGGGCAGCGGTGCCGCGCTGGCGGTGCCACTGGTGCGTCTGGCCTGCGAGCTGCACAACGGCATGGCGACCTTTGCCGAAGCCGCGGTCGCGGATCGCCCGGCATGACCTTGCGTCTGGATATGCTGAGGCACGGTGAAACCGAACTGGGCGGCGGTTTGCGTGGCAGTCTTGATGACGCGCTGACCGACCTCGGCTGGCAGCAGATGCATTCGGCGGTCGTCGATACCGGCCCCTGGGACCGGATTGTCAGCTCGCCATTGCAACGCTGCGCGCGGTTTTCCGAAGCATTGGCGCAACGCTTGTCATTGCCCTTGCAGCTGGAGCCGGGTTTGCAGGAGTTGCATTTCGGCGACTGGGAAGGCCATAGCCCTGCGCAACTCATGGAAACCGATGCTGAGGGGCTGGGCCTGTTCTGGGCTGACCCGTATGCGTTCACGCCGCCCAACGGCGAGCCGGTGATCGATTTTTCGGCGCGGGTTTTAAATGCCGTGCAGCGCTTGCATCAGGCTTATGACGGTGAACGCGTTCTGCTGGTCAGTCATGGCGGCGTCATGCGCCTGTTGCTGGCCCAAGCGCGAGGCCTGCCCCGTGAGCAGTTGTTGCAGGTGGTGGTCGGTCACGGCGCGTTGTTATCGATTCAGGTCGCCGCTGGCGGCTTGCTCACGGACGTCTGACATGTTGCCGTTCTGGATCGCCCTGCAATTTCTCGGCAGCTTGCCGATTCGCCTTCCCGGTATGCCACGGCCCGAAGAGCTGGGGCGTTCGCTGCTTTTTTATCCGCTGGTAGGCGGTGTGTTCGGCACGCTGTTGCTGGGCCTTCATGCGCTGCTCAGCGGCACCCCATTGATGTTGCACGCAGCACTGTTACTCAGCGCCTGGGTATTGCTGAGCGGCGGGCTGCATCTGGACGGCCTGGCCGACAGTGCTGACGCATGGTTGGGCGGCTTCGGTGATCGCGAGCGCACGCTGAGCATCATGAAAGACCCACGCAGCGGGCCGATTGCAGTGGTCACGCTGGTGCTGGTGCTGCTGCTCAAATTGGCGGCCATCGTGGCGTTGATCGAAAGCCACAACAGCATCGGGCTGCTGCTGGCACCCCTTGCAGGGCGCGGCGCGATGCTCGCCCTGTTTCTCGGCACGCCGTATGTGCGCTCCGGCGGACTGGGTCAGGCGCTGGCCGATCATCTGCCGCGCAGCCTAGGTCGCAAGGTGCTGCTGGTCAGCGCGGCGGTGTGCGTGTTGCTGGCAGGCTGGTCGGGTGTCGCTGTGTTGCTGGTTTCTGCCGTCTGCTTCTTCTGGTTGCGGCAGCTGATGATGCGCCGCCTGGGCGGTACGACCGGTGATACGGCAGGGGCAATGCTCGAGTTGCTGGAACTGGCTGTGCTGCTGACGCTGGCGCTGCTTTAACGGAAGGCTTCAGCGCGTACACCCGAGCGGATTGACAGCGTTGTCCGGCAGGGCGTAGCGTCGCGACTCGCAGGCACATCGCGTGCAACGGGTGCAGGGAGCTGACAATGACATCTATCTGGCGTACCAGCGGCTGGATTCTTCTGGGTAGTGCATTGATCCTGGCGTTATCGCTGGGCACGCGGCACGGCTTCGGGCTGTTTCTGGCGCCCATGAGCGCGGATTTTGGCTGGGGGCGTGAGGTCTTCGCGTTCGCCATCGCGTTGCAAAACCTGATGTGGGGGTTGGCACAGCCATTTGCCGGCGCGCTGGCGGACCGCTTTGGCGCGGCAAAAGTCGTGTTCGTCGGCGGCATCCTCTATGCCGTGGGGTTGCTGTGCATGAGCATGGCCGATTCACCGCTCAGTCTGTCTTTGAGTGCCGGTTTGCTGATCGGCATCGGGCTGTCCGGCACTTCGTTTTCAGTCATCCTGGGCGTGGTCGGGCGTGCGCTGCCTGCCGAGAAGCGCAGCATGGGCATGGGGATCGCCAGTGCGGCGGGTTCATTCGGCCAGTTCGCCATGCTGCCAGGTACATTGGGCCTGATCGGCTGGCTGGGCTGGGCTGGTCCGGTGCCTTGCTGGTGCTGGGTGTGATGGTCGCGCTGATCCTGCCGTTGGTGGGCATGCTCAAGGACACGCCGAGCGTCTCCACCGGCGTCGAACTGACACTGGGCGAGGCGCTGCACGAAGCCTGCTCGCATTCGGGGTTCTGGCTGCTGGCGTTGGGGTTCTTCGTCTGTGGCTTTCAGGTGGTGTTCATCGGTGTGCATCTGCCAGCCTATCTGGTGGATCAGCATCTACCTGCCAAGGTGGGCACTACGGTGCTGGCGCTGATCGGGCTGTTCAATATCTTCGGCACCTACACCGCCGGCTGGCTGGGCGGGCGCATGTCCAAACCTCGGCTGTTGACTGCGCTCTACCTGCTGCGTGCGGTGGTCATCGTCTGGTTTATCTCGGTCCCGCTCAGCCAAACCACGGCTTACCTGTTCGGTGTGGCGATGGGCTTGCTGTGGCTGTCCACTGTGCCGCTGACCAATGGCACGGTGGCGACGTTGTTCGGTGTGCGCAACCTGTCGATGCTGGGCGGCATTGTGTTTCTGTTTCATCAATTGGGTGCCTTTCTGGGTGGCTGGCTCGGCGGCCTGGTGTATGACCGTACCGGCAGCTACGACCTGATCTGGCAAGTGTCGATGCTGCTGAGCCTGCTGGCCGCTGCACTCAACTGGCCGGTGCGTGAGCGTCCGGTGGCCAGGTTGCAGGCGCAAGGTGGTCTGGCATGAGCGGGCGCTGGCCATTGCTGTCGGCGTTGCTGGCGGGTGCCGTGCTGCTGGGGCTGGTGTGGTGGGCCTGGCAGCACGTCGGGCTGGCCGCGTTGCAACTGGGGCTGGGCGCTTGCTAGGCAGACGGCCTTGCTTGGGGTAGCGTGTCGGCAGACGACAACACTCTTCAGGGACGCCATGATGAAAATTCGCTTTGTTTCGATCCCTCTTCTGTTGCTGGCCATGAGCGGCGCCGCGATGGCGGCCGACTGCCCGCCGTTGCTGCAGGGCGAGCTGCCCAAGCTGCGCGCCAAGGAAAATATCGACCTGTGCAAACGCTTCGTCGGCAAACCGCTGGTGGTGGTCAATACCGCCAGTTTCTGCGGCTTTGCGCCACAGTTCAAAGGGCTTGAAGCGCTGAGTCAGCGCTACAAGGGGCAGGGCCTCGAAGTACTGGGCGTGCCGTCCAATGACTTCAAACAAGAGGCCAAGGATGGCGAAGAGACCGCCAAGGTCTGCTACGTCAACTACGGCGTCACCTTCACCATGACCGAGCCACAGGCCGTGCGCGGCGACGATGCGACCCACCTGTTCAAAGTCCTGGCCGAACAAAGCAGCGCCCCGCGCTGGAACTTTTACAAGTACGTGGTTGATCGTCAGGGCAACGTCATCGCCAACTTCTCCAGCATGACCAAGCCGGATGATCCAGAACTGATCGCGGCCATCGAGAAGGCGATTGCGTCGAAGCCTTAGGGGGAATGCCCATAAAAGCGCTTTTTTTATCGCAATGGGACTGACGACGCGGAGAGTCGGCACGGTAGTCATAAAAGAGCTTTTTTATCGCGATGGCGCTGACGACGCAGAGTGCGACGTAAGTGACGGCTG
>NZ_MTSA01000037.1:0-14720 GCF_002157375.1 Pseudomonas syringae | reverse complement strand
GGAGTGAGCTTGCTCACGAAGGCAATGGTTCAAGCGACCTGTCTCGGGGGCTGTATCGGCCTTTTCGTGAGCAAGCTCACTCCCACAGGATGTGTATGTAACGCTGAGCATGGGCACAAGAATCAGTCCGGTTTTTATATGACGATGAGCGCTAACCGTCGCGATGCGCTTCGACACGCATCACTGCTCGCAAGGGGCATGAAACCACGGCATCAGTATGGACATAGCCCTTTGTGGGAGTGAGCTTGCTCACGAAGGCAATGGTTCAAGCGACCTGTCTCCGGGGGGCTGTACCGGCCTTTTCGTGAGCAAGCTCACTCCCACAGGATGTGTGTATAACGCTGAGCATGGGCGAGAAACTGTCGCGATGCGCTTCGGCACGCGTCACCGTTCGCTAAAACCATCTCTCCGGCAACAGATTGCGTGCATACCACGGCCTGCGTGGCACGCGGCGTAGCAGGTTGCTGAGTTTGTCATCCGCAGCGAAAGTAATTCGTAGCGCGAGCTTCATGACCTCCGGGTCCATCTCCATGGTCGTGCCCGCAGCCTGGCCCGGCACGGTGCTGCAACCGTGGGTTTCCGGCCCCAGCCACGGGTCGCTGACGCCTACCCAGCGGCCCGGTGCGAACCAAGGCACGCCGTTGACCTCCAGGCGTTTCACTTCGCCCGGATGAAAACGCTCGTGGGCGCGGAACCAGTCGTCGATGCGGTCGTCGATCCAGCCGTGGAACATCCAGAACACCGGGTTCACATGGGATGAAAACGGGTCAGCCAGAAAGTCGTTTTCCGGCTCGAACCAGCGCTCGGCGAAGTCATCCGAGCGACGTGCCATCGGCACCGGTTGGCCGTTGGCCGGGTCGCGGGCGACTGAAGCCCAGCGCATGTGCAGCCAGTCGTGCAGCTCCAGTTCGACCTGCGAACCCAACTGCCCCAACGTCAGCTTCGACAGAAAACGCGGATCGCGGTACTGCGATTCCCACACCTGAAAATGCGTGTGGTAGGTCTCGTGGCTTTTGATGTCGCTGACCAGTTGCGTGTATTCCTCATCACCCTGCGCCAGCCAGTTGGGGGGCAACGCGCAGCCATCGTGATTATCGAAATAGCGCGCAAAACCCTGCCGGTCACGCTCCAGTTCCGGCTGCGGCAATGGAAAACGCGGCCACGACGGCAGGTCCTGAATCTTGCGCGCCTGAATCAGCATGTGCCGGTGCATGTAGAAAAAATCCTCACCCGAACCGTTACGGTCCTTGTGCGGGCCACGGGCATCACGCTCCTGATCGCGCGGCCCCGGCTGCCAGCCGATGCCGCGCAAGGCGTCGCGCTTGTCTTCAGGCAGCTTGTGCCATTTATCCCGAGACGCATGCCAGAGCTGGTGAAACAGTCGATGCTCCCTGGAAACCAGCCAGGCCAGAAACGGCGGGCTTAGCCCCACCCGCTCCCGCGCCTCCGGAAACACCTGCTTGATCGCGATCAGACGGCTTTCCAGTTCCGGCAGGGCCAGCGGCCGGTCCAGTCGCTCAATACGCCCGCTCAACGTGCCGCTGCCCGCGTTGCCGAACGCGCCCCACACCTCATCGAGGGTCAGGCTGAATTCGTAATCCGGGGTGTCGCTGTGCGGATCATTCGCGGCATGCCCGTCCATGACCCGCAGGTAGAGTTTTGCCGCGTTGGCCGGCTGCAGGTCGCCGATCACCCGAAAGCGGGGCATGGCATCGCCGCGCAAGTGTTCGGCCGTGTCGATGTAACCGCGCACGCCGCGTCCACGTGAGGCAATGTCGAGAAACATTTCCAGACCTTCCAGCGGCGCGCCGCGCAGCCCGGCATCGCGCCCCTCGAAACGCAGGGTCCACACGCCACGCAGCTTGTCGGCCAGTCGCTGAGTGGAGGCGTCCGCAGGCCCGGCCGTGGCCTCGCCCGGCGTCACAGGTTCTTCGACACGGGTGAATTCCCGGTGCGCGTAATAGGCAGCCGGAAGCGCCGCGCCGGTCAGCGCCAGCCCTGCCATGAACCCTCGTCGAGAAATCGTCATTGCCTACCTGTTCCAACCCGAGACCGCCGTTATCCAAGCTAGAACGTAAAACCGGCAGGCAAATTTAGCCCAACGCCTGCACACGGCACCCTGCGCTAAATTTTTTGCCGATCCGCTCGTTCTCCACCAGATAGCAACGGCCTTGGCAGGCTGTACACGGTTAATCTAAACGAGACGGAAATGACAAGACCGCGTTGGAAAAAGGCTCTCTTCATCGGCCTGCCGCTGGCACTGGCCATCAGTGCAGGTGCGGGTTTTCTGGTCTGGCATTACGGGTTGCCGGCCGCTTACCCGGTGAAAATCATGAAGCAGGCCGACGACCTGCAAGAGCGGATCATTTCCTTCGACAGTCACATCACCGTGCCCATGAAATTCGGCAGCGAGGGCAACGAGGCCGACAAGGACGGTTCGGGGCAGTTCGACCTGGTGAAAACCGCACGCGGACGCCTCTCCGGCGCCGCCCTGACGGTGTTCGGCTGGCCGGAAATCTGGAACGGCGATAACGCACCGCACCGCCCGACACCCGGTTTTGTCGACGAAGCACGCCATCAGCAGGAAGTGCGCTACAAGATCATTACCGGCATGGTCCGCGATTTCCCCCATCAGGTCGGCATCGCCTACACCCCGGACGACATGCGCCGCCTGCATGGCGAAGGCAAGTTTGCGATCTTCATCAGCATGCTCAACGCCTACCCGCTGGGCGAAGACCTGAGCCTGCTGGACCACTGGACCGCGCGCGGCATGCGCATGTTCGGTTTCAGCTACGTCGGTAACAACAGCTGGGCCGACTCTTCGCGGCCCCTGCCCTTCCTCAACGACACGCCCGACGCGCTGGGCGGCCTGTCGGAGATCGGCAAGCAGGCCGTGCAGCGCCTCAACGATCTGGGCGTCATCATCGACGTCTCGCAGATGTCGAGCAAGGCGCTGCTGCAGGTCAGTCAGTTGAGCCGCACGCCGATGGTTGCCTCGCACTCGGCACCCCGCGCGCTGGTCGACATCCCGCGCAACCTCAGTGACGAAGAAATGCAGCTCATCAAACACAGCGGCGGCGTGGTGCAGGTCGTGGCCTTCCCCGCCTATTTGAAACCGCTGAGCCAGAAGACCCAGGACAAGCTCAACGCCCTGCGCAAGGACTTCGACCTGCCGCCGCTGCCGAACCTGGCGATGGCGCTGATGCCCGGCGACCCGATCATCACCGTCTGGCCGGAGCAACGCTTCGGAGCCTACGCCAGCAAGCTGTACGCGATCCTTGAAGAGGAACCCAAGGCCACGGTCAAGGATTTTGTCGACGCCATCGACTACACGGTCAGGAAGATCGGCATCGACCATGTCGGCATCAGCTCCGACTTCAACGACGGCGGCGGCGTGAAAGGCTTCAACGACGTCAGCGAAATCCGCAACGTGACCGCCGAGCTGATCGAGCGCGGTTACGCCGAAGCCGATATCACCAAACTCTGGGGCGGCAATTTCCTGCGCGTCTGGGAGCAGGTCCAGGCTTCGGCGCGCCCGGCGGTGAAACCCACGAACCTTTCGAACGCCGCCCCCCGAACATCAGGCGAAACCGCTCATGACTGACCGCAGAACCTTTCTCAAGCAGGCCGGCGTGCTGGCCGCAGCCTTGCCACTGAGCGCAAGTCTTGCGTCAGCGGCCACGGCATCCGTACACGCACCGACCTCTGCAGACAAATGGACACGTCTGAAACAGCTGTTCGATCAAGACCCCGACTACGTCCACTTTTCCAATTTTCTGGTGACCTCGCACCCCAGACCGGTTCGCGAGGCCATCGAGCAGCATCGCGCGCACATCGACCGCAACCCCGGTCTGGCGATGGACTGGGACCTGGGAGAAACCGAGCGCCGTGAACATGAGGTCCGTGTCTGGGCGGGCAAATACCTGAACGCCCAACCCGGCCAGATCGCCCTGACCGGCAGCACCACCGAAGGGCTGGCGATCATCTACGGCGGCCTGCAGGTGCGCCCGGATCAGGAAATCCTGACCACCGAGCACGAACACTCCTGCACCCGCGACATTCTTAAATTCCGTCAACAGCGCGAAGGCACTCAGGTGCGCAAGATTCGCCTGTTCAAGGACCCGGCCAGCGTGTCGGCGGACGAAATCATCGGCTCCATCGCGCGCAGCATTCAGCCCAAAACGCGGGTGCTGGGCATGACCTGGGTGCAGTCCGGCAGCGGCGTGAAACTGCCGATTGGCGCCATTGGTGATCTGGTCGAAGAACACAACCGCAACCGCGACGACAAGGACCGCATTCTGTACGTGGTCGACGGTGTACACGGGTTTGGCGTCGAGAACCTGGATTTCCCGGACATGAAGTGCGACTTCTATGTCGCCGGCACCCATAAGTGGATGTTCGGCCCGCGCGGCACCGGGATTGTCTGCGCCCGTTCGGAGCAGGTCAAAGACCTCACTCCGCTGATCCCGACGTTCTCGGAAGCCACCGGTTTCAGCACGATCATGACGCCCGGTGGCTATCACTCGTTCGAACATCGCTGGGCGCTGAACGAGGCATTCAAGCTGCACCTGCAACTGGGCAAAGCCGACGTTCAGGCACGTATTCATCAACTCAACAGCGACCTCAAGCAGCGTCTTCAAGCGCAACCGAATGTCGAGCTGGTGACCCCGATGGACCCTGCGCTGTCGGCGGGTTTCAGTTTTTTCCGGATCAAGGGGCAGTCATGCGACGACGTGGCGGCCTGGCTGATGAAGCAGCGCATGGTCGTTGACGCCGTGAGCCGCGACGTTGGCCCGGTGATACGCACCGCACCGGGGCTGCTGAACAACGAAGCCGAAATCGACCGTTTCATGGCGCTGCTCAGCCAGCGCGCCTGACGCGTACGCACTGAATTACCTGTTTTCCGTTTTCTATCGAGACCCGTCATGAAAAAAACATTGCTGTCCCTTTCCGCCGTGCTCGGCCTGGTGCTCTGCGACACCGCCCTCGCCGCTGCGCCCGAAACCGCTTCCGCAGCGGTACACGCGCCAGGAAAAGTGTTCAAGGACTGCAAGGATTGCCCGGAAATGGTCGTGCTGCCTGCGGGCACCTTCACCATGGGCGCGCCCGAGGAAGAAATGGGCCGCCAGCCGGACGAAGGCCCGCTGCATGACGTGACCTTCGCCAAACCGTTCGCCATCAGCCAGTTTCAGGTACTGGCCGGCGAATGGGACGCCTATATCAAAAGCTCCGGTTACAAAATGCCGGACGGCGACACCCGGCCGGGCCGTGAGTGCAAGGCCGGCAAGCCACGCTACCCGATGACCGCGCGCCAGCCCGCGGTGTGCATGGACTGGAACGAGGCCAAGGCCTACGTCGAATGGCTGTCGAAGAAAACCGGCCAGCCCTACCACATGGTCAGCGAAGCCCAGCGAGAATACGCGGCACGCGGCGGCAGCCAGGGTTCGTTCCCGTTCCCGATGGATGAAGGCAAGCCGTACAGCATCGCCAAACACGCCAACACCTACGGCCCGGAAGACGGCTTCAGTTACACGGCGCCGGCGGGCAGTTACAGCCCGAACGCTTTCGGCATCTACGACGCTCACGGCAACGTCTACGAATGGACCGCCGATTGCGAAACCAGCCACTACAACGGCGCCCCCACCGACGGCAGCGAGTGGCTGGCCGGTGACTGCACCTGGAAGATGATTCGCGGCAATGACTGGACCGAAGCGCCGATCTTCTCTCGCTCCGGCAATCGCAACAGCCGTCAGCCCGACGTACGTGGCGACTGGCTGGGCTTCCGGGTCGCTCGCGACCTGTAACGGACTTCATGCGCGCGCCCTGCATTGAGGCAGGCCGCACTCACGGACACTGACGAGACACACCATGACCCGCAAAACTGAAAGCCTCGCCCGGGAAACCCTGAGGATCCTCAAACCGTTCTGGTGGCTGGTGGCGTTGTCGACGGTGCTGGGGATCGTCAGTGGCCTGAGCGTCACCGGCCTGCTGGCCACCATCAATAATGCGCTGAACATGCCCGGCGGGCCGGACGCCTATACCGCATGGCTGTTCGCCGGGCTGTGCGTGCTGACCCTGGCCTGCTCGACGCTGTCCAACCTGTCGACCAACTATGTCGGCCAACGTGTGGTCGCCAATCTGCGCCGCGAGCTGGCTGCCAAGGTGCTGGTCGCGCCCATCGCGCAACTGGAGCGCTATCGCTCGCACCGCCTGATTCCGGTGCTGCTCAACGACGTCAACACCATCAGCACCTTCGCCCTGTCGGTCGCGCCGATGGTGATTTCGTTCACCGTCACCCTCGGCTGCCTGGCCTACCTGGCGCTGTTGTCGTGGCAGATTCTGGCGCTGACGGTACTGACCGTTGTGCTCGGCACTGGCGCGCAATACCTGGCCCATGCGTTCGGCATGCGCAGTATTCTAGCGGCGCGCAACAGCGAAGACGACTTGCAGAAGCACTACCAGGCACTGTCCGCAGGCGCCAAGGAACTGCGTATTCAGCGCAAACGCCGCCAGCACATGCTCGACGAAAAAATTCACGGCGCCACCGAAACCATCTGCCGTTCGAACATTCGCGCTGCCAACATCTTCGTCAGCGCCGAAACCTTCGGCTCGATGCTGTTCTTTGCCGTGATCGGCATGGCCATCGCCTTCCAGGCCATGTGGCCGACCACTGAAAAGACCGTGCTGGGCGGCTTCGTACTGGTGATGCTGTACATGAAAGGCCCGCTGGAAAGACTGATTACTGCGCTGCCCGGCATCAGCCGCGCGCAGATCGCCATGCGCCGCATTGCCGAGCTGTCATGGAAATTCTCCAACCCCGAGCCGCACCTGCTGGTCAGCGACCGCCCCACCGCACTGGCCAATATGCAGACCCTGGAACTGCACAACCTGCGCTACGACTACCCGCCGGTCGACGGCGGCGACGCCTTTCACCTCGGTCCGGTGGACCTGAGCATCAAACAGGGCGACATCGTGTTTATCGTAGGCGAGAACGGCTGCGGCAAGACCACGCTGATCAAACTGCTGCTGGGCCTGTACACACCGCAACAGGGTGAGATCCGCCTGAATGGCGAGGCCGTCACCCCGGAAAACCTCGACGACTACCGCCAGTTGTTCACCACCATCTTTGCCGATTACTACCTGTTCGATGAGCCGCTGCAAGGCCAGGCTGCACTGCCGCAAGACGCCGGCAAATATCTGGAGCGTCTGGACATCGCACACAAGGTCAGCATCAAGGACGGTGCCTTCACCACCACCGACCTGTCCACCGGTCAGCGCAAGCGTCTGGCATTGATCAATGCCTGGCTGGACGAGCGCCAGGTGCTGGTCTTCGACGAGTGGGCAGCCGATCAGGACCCCGCCTTCCGCCGCGTGTTCTACACCGAACTGCTGCCGGAACTGAAGCAGCAGGGCAAGACCATCATCGTGATCTCTCACGACGACCGCTATTTCTCTGTCGCCGACCAACTGGTGCGCATGCAGGCGGGCCGCATTGACGTCGAGCAGGTGCAAGACGAAGCCGCTCACGCCTGACTCATCGACGTTGAAACGCCCCGCCCGGCCTGTCCGCGAGCGGGGCTTTTTCTTGCCCGACGGAGCCACGCCCGACCTGACTGGATAGCTAAGCGCCATCTTTTTTCGGGATTTGTGAAAAATTCATTAAATAATCGTTAATCGCTTTCGTTCTCATTAACAGCGAACTGCGCGCACAGCCCTGTCCCCGCGCGGAGCTTTATAAAAAAGTTGCTCTCACCTGCCCGGTCGACGGCTGAAAACGACTGCGCAGGCTTGAACAACGCTCTCAATCTCCTTGCCGATACCCACTGGAAAGAGCCAATTCATGCACAACCCGTCACGTCTCACCCCGCTCAGCAAAGCGTTGATGCTCAGTCAGATGTTCCGCTCCCGGCCATGCATGGCCGCCGTGGGTCTTGCGTTCTGCATGCCGGTGGCCAGTCAGGCACAGGACGCGGCCACAGAGGGTTCGACCGTGGCGGGCACCGTCAACCTGGCCCCGACAGCCATCGACTCACAGTACCTGGGCACGACCACCGACGGCACCGGCTCGTACACCACGGGCGCAGTGAGCATTGGCAAAGGCGCGCCGCAGTCGCTGCGTGAAACACCGCAGTCAGTGAGCGTGGTGACCCGGCAGGTCATGGATGACAACAACCTCAACAGCTTGAGCAAGGTGCTGGAAGACACACCCGGCATCACGTTCCAGTACCGCAACTTCGGCGGTCACGTGTACACCTCGCGCGGCTTCTCGCTGCTGGCTGAAAGCTTTCTGGTCGACGGCATAGGCGGTCAGGGCTACCAGATCACCGGCTGGATGCAGCCGGACATGGCCATCTATGACCGTGTCGAAGTGCTGCGCGGCGCATCCGGCCTGCTGGTCGGTGCCGGCCAGCCCGGCGGTGCAGTCAATCTGGTGCGCAAACGCCCGACCGCCGACAACCAGTTTTCGATCACCACCCGCGCAGGTTCCTGGGATCAGTACCGCGTCGATCTGGATGGCAGCGGCAAACTCAACGACTCCGGCACGGTGCGCGGGCGCATGGTGGCGGCCTATGACGACAGCGGCTCCTACCTCGACGGTCGCGACAGCCGCACACCGCTGCTGTACGGCATTGTCGAAGCCGACCTGAGCGATGACACCACACTGACCATGAGCCTGCGTCGCCAGGAACAGGTCATCAACGGCTACTCGATCTACGGCCTGCCGCGCTACAGCAACGGTCAGTCGCTGGGCCTTTCGCGTTCGACCAACCTGGCACAGAAGTGGAACCGTCTCGAAAGCGACATGACCGAGGTGTTCACCGAGGTTGCGCACCGCTTCAATGAGGACTGGACCAGCCGGACGTCCTTTACCTACTCGCAGGGCGGGTTTGATCAGAATATTGCCTACGCGCGAGGCACGGTAAACCCCACGACGCTGGCAGGCCCCGCATTTCAGGGCACGCTGTTTCGCAAGGACGAGGTCGACAGCGTCGGCCTGAACAGTCAGCTGGAAGGTAATTTCAACGCTTTCGGCCTTGAGCATCAGGTGACGCTGGGGGCCGACTGGTCGAAGCAGGATTCCAACACGCGTCAGGTAACCGTGACCAGACGGACCCCGATCAACATCTTCGACGTCAACCAGAACGCGTTCGCCAAACCGGTCCGTCCGGCCTGGCAGACCGACATCGACATGACCGAGGAGCGTGCGGGCCTGTACGCCAACACGCGCATTCACCTGAGCGAACCTTTGAGCGTGGTACTGGGCACTCGCCTGAGCTGGTACGACTACACGTACGACGTCAAGACCGGCGCGGCCAACGACTACGAGTCAAAGCAAACCCAGGAATTTACCCCGTTCGCGGGTGTGATCTACGACATCAATGACAGTTGGTCGTGGTACGCCAGCTATGCCGACATCTTCACCCCGCAGGCCAATTACGTGACTGCCGGCGGCTCGCCGCTGGACCCGGCCATCGGCTCCAACTACGAAACCGGTTTCAAGGGCGAACTGTTCGACAAGCGCATGAACCTGTCGATGGCGCTGTTCTACATCAAGCAGAAGGATGTTGCTGCGGTCGATCTCGCGGCTCTGGACAACCTTACGACGTGCCCGACCAGCTCCGACGGCTCCTGCTATCTGCAGGACGGCATCAGTCGCAGCAAGGGCGTTGACGTCGAAGCCAGCGGCGAAGTGCTGCCGGGGCTGCAAGTGTTCGGCGGCTATACCTTCAACATGCTGCGCAACAACGGCGATTCGGATGTCGCCTACGAAACGCCGAAGCATATGCTGCGCCTCAACACCAGCTACAACCTGCCGGGCGCCTGGAACCGCCTGACCCTGGGCGCAGGTGTTTCTGCGGATTCAGGCTATGAAGTGCCATCCAACAAGGCACTGGGCGTAACCGGCAAGGCCATCTGGGATGCGCGGGCGTCGTGGAAGCTGGACGAACACTGGAAGGTGTCGCTCAACGCCGAAAACCTCTTCGACCGCAAGTACTACACCACCTCGATCGCCACCGACCGTTCCAACGTCTACGGCGAACCGCGCAGCTACGTCCTGACCTTGCGGGGTGATTTCTGATCTGAGTCTGGCTCGACTTCTCGTGCCAATGCTCTGAGTTCAGAGTGATCGAAATTCCCGTGGGAGCGAGCTTGCTCGCGAAAGCAATGGTTCAAATACCCTGGTTCCCGGGGCTGCACCGGACTATTCGCGAGCAAGCTCGCTCCCACAGATTTTTTGTATAACGAGCAAACATCTGCATACCAACAATCACCCGCAAATACATTATCCTTCACCCTCGATTTCAAAGAGCCATCCCTCCCATGCAATCACCCTCCAGCCCCTTGCGCACAGGGCGCGTGAAAACGTGTGGCCTGCGTCTGGGCAAGATGGGGCTGGTGCTGGCACTGGCTTTTCAGGGCGAGGCCCTGGCTGAAGAGTTCGAGTTCGACATTCCCGCGCAAGCCTTGAGCAGTGCCCTGAAAGAGCTGGGGCGGCAAGGCGACCTGCAAATTCTCTATAACCCCGATGATGTGAACGGCAAGTTCGGCAGCGCGGTGTACGGCAGGCTGACACCTGAACAGGCCATCGCGGAACTGCTGAAAAAAGCCGACGTGGCGCACAGCTTTGAGGCCAACACCTTGATGCTTGGCGCAGACCCTTCCGCACAGCCCATGAACCTGAAACCGGTGGCGATCAAAGGCGACCGGTTCGGCATCACCACCGAGGGGCGCGGCGCCTACGCCGCCACGGGTGTGAGCATCAACAAGACGTCACAGTCGCTGCGTGAAACCCCGCAATCGGTCACGGTCATGACCCGTCAACTGATGGACGACAGAAACCTCACCGGCCTAGACGAGGTGATGGCACAGACGCCCGGCATCACCTTTTCGCAACGCAACTTTGGCTCGCATGTGTTCAGCTCGCGGGGCTTCGTGCTGGAGGACGAGAGCTACACCCTTGATGGCGTGGCCGGTCAGGGCTACAGCGTGACCGGCTGGATGACCCCGGACATGGCGATCTACGACCGCGTCGAAGTGCTGCGCGGTGCTGCCGGGCTGTTGATCGGCGCGGGCAACCCCGGCGGCGCGGTGAATCTGGTGCGCAAGCGACCGACCGCCCTGCCGCAGTTCTCGATCACGACGCGCGCCGGCAGTTGGGATCAGTACCGCGTCGATCTGGACGGCAGCAGCAAGCTCAACGATTCGGGCAGCGTGCGCGGGCGTTTCGTGACCTCTTACGAAGACCGTGGCGCCTTCATCGACGGCCTGAAAAAGACTGCACCGTTGTTGTACGGCATTCTGGAAACCGACCTGACCGAGGACACCACCCTGACCCTGGGCCTGCGTCATCAAAGCGCGGACACCCAGGGCTTCTCGATTTTCGGCCTGCCCCGCTACAGCAACGGCTGTGCTGTCGACCTGCCGCGTTCCACCTCGCTGGCCCAGAACTGGAACCGTCACCAGACGCGCACCGACGAAGTGTTCAGCGAGCTGGAAACCCGTTTCGACGAGAACTGGAGCGGCACGCTGTCGGCGACCCATTCCGATGGCGCGTTCGACCAGAAAGTCGCTTACGCACAAGGGAGCATCGACCCTGCGAGCCTGGCCGGTTCACGGCTGGTCAAAACCCTGTTTCGCTCCGACACGCTTCAAAGTGACGGCGTGGACGGCCATCTGGACGGTCGTTTCGACGCCTTTGGTTTGACCCATCAGTTAACCGTCGGCGGCAATGGGTCCGAGCAAAAACGTGATTCGCGCTATGCCACCGTCAACACCGGTCAGCCGCTGGACATCTTCAACCCGGACCACAACGCGATTACCGAACCTGCGCGCCCAGCCTGGCGCAGCACCGACTACAGCGACAAGCGTTATGGCGTTTACAGCCATCTGCGCTTGAGCCTTACCGAGTCATTAAGCCTGGTGCTGGGCGGGCGAGTCAGTTGGTATGACTATCAGAGCCAGTCCGCAGGCATCACCACTCGCGCTCAAGAAGACAATCGGATTACGCCGTTCGCGGGTGTGATTTACGACCTGGATCGCGACTGGTCGTGGTACGCCAGCTACACCGACATCTTTTTGCCGCAGAGCGGTTATCGAACGGCATCCGGCGCGTTTCTCGACCCGGCCATCGGCGCCAGCCATGAAACCGGTATCAAGGGCGAGCTGTTCGACAAACGCCTGAACGTGTCCTTAGCGCTGTTCTACGTGAAACAGAAAGACATCGCCATCGAGGACGATGCCCATGCAGGCCAATGCCTGAGCAACGACGCTTACGGCACCTGCTACCTCAATGGCGATATCCGGCGCAGCAAGGGCGTCGACATGGAAATCAGCGGTGAACCGCTGCCAGGATTGCAGACCTTGGCCGGTTACACCTTCAACCTCACGCGCGGCAGCGACGGGCAATCGATCTCGGCAGAAACACCCCGGCACATGGTCCGCCTGTCCAGCCGCTACACCCTGCCCGGCACCTGGCGTCGCCTGACCGTTGGTGGCGGTGTGTCGGCGCAGAGCGGCTACTCGACACATGCGTCGACCCAGCCCATCGACAACCCCGGCCGCGCCATCTGGGACGCGCGGGCCTCATGGAAAATCGACGAACACTGGTCGGTGGCCCTCAACGGCAACAACCTGCTGGATCGCACCTACTACAAAGCGACCGGCGACATCGACCGGGGCAACTACTACGGCGACCCGCGCAACTACGTCCTGACGTTGCGCGGGGATTTTTAGCAGAGCGACTCTGACCAGTTGTAGTTAGACACAGGTCTTGGGGGCAATCCACTTTTGTGGGAGCGGACTTGTCCGCGAAGGCGGCAGTTCAGACGATATATTTTCGGAGGATGCATAGGCCCTTTCGCGGACAAGTCCGCTCCCACGGGGGCTGGTATGCCCCCCTATTTACTGCCGTTTCTCAGCAGATCCGACAAAAGCGAAGCGTCGCCCGGTCCGCTCCTACAGGTGGGAGTGCCATTCGTGGCGCTCCGCATCACACCATTTGCGCCACCACCCCTTCCAGAAACGCCTCAGCAAGCACCACGTTGTCATGCCGTTGATCAACCGTCGTAGAACTGCGCAGCCCGTTCACCGAGCATTGCTCGAGCAGCACCGCTTCAGCCCGGGCAATCTGCCCTGGCGCACGGCTCTGGCCGGCCCACCAGCAATCGGCCTGCACGTTGAGTTTTTTCAGGGTAAACGCCTGGCTCAGCTGCGCGTTGGCTTCCAGCAGTTTGTAACCGGTTTCGATCTCGTCCTGCACGGCGATTTCCTGGAAGATGCTGCGCAGGTTGTCGGCGTTCATGCCGGCCTCCTGCGCCACCTTGTCGACCACCCAGTCAATCACTTCGCCCTCGCCGGACACCGACTGCCGGGCCGTTTCGATCAGGCCGACAATCGATGCTTCCTGCAAACCCGGCACAAACGCCTGCAGGCTTTTGATCAGGCTGCGGTAATAGTTTTCGCCCTGTTTCTGCACGGTGACTTCGGGGGCTTCTTCAACCCACACCATACCGACCGACGCCGGCAGTTGCGTGTCCACAAGCCCGAGGAAGCTCACCGTGTCGCCGTCACGTTCAAGCACGTGAGCCACCTCGATGGCCAAGGCGCCGCCCATCGACCAGCCCAGCAGGTTGTATGGCCCGCGCGGCTGTGTCGCACGGATCTGCTCGACGTAATAATCGACCATTTCCTGCCAGGACGTATCGAACCAGCCCGGCACCACATAAGCCTTATTGACCAGCCCGTACACCCGTCGCGTGTCGCTCAACTGGCCGGCCAGCGGGTAATACGAGTACGTCCCGCCGCCGCCCGGTGGCAGACAAAACAGCGGCGCAGCGTCCGAATGATGGGCATTCATGGCGATGACGGCTGATTTGACCCTGGCTTCGTCAGCGCGCATAAAATCGGCCAACTCACCGAGCGTCTGCATCAGCAGAAAATCATGCAGTTTGATGGAAACTTCGAACGTCTCGCGAATCCTCCCCGCCAGCGAAACCGCCAGCAGTGAATGCCCGCCCAGCGCAAAGAAGTTGTCGTTCAACCCGACCCGCTCGACCTGCAACACCTGCTGCCACAGCGCAGCCAGACGCTGTTCGAAGTCTGTGCGCGGCGCGACATAACCCTGCTGCGACTGGCTGACTTCAGGTTTTGGCAGCGCGCGACGATCCAGCTTGCCGTTGGCCGTCAGCGGCATCACATCAATAAAGACAAAATAGGTCGGGACCATATAGTCCGGCACGTGAGCCTTGAGGTGCCGCTTCAAGGCGTCGCGCAGAACCTCCGAATCCTGACCCGCGTCAGTCGGTACCAGATACGCCACCAGTTGCTTGCCAGAAGCCCCGTCAATGTCGATGACATTGGCTTCGCGCACAGCGGCATGCTCATGCAGGCGCGCTTCGATTTCACCCAGCTCGATGCGGAGGCCGCGAATCTTCACCTGATGGTCGATACGCCCGGCGTATTCGATAACACCCTCGTCGCGATACCGCGCAAGGTCGCCGGTGCGGAAAAGCCGCCCACCCTGCGCATCAAACGGATCGGGCACAATACATGCAGCCGTGAGCGCCGCCCGGTTGTGAGAGCCACGCGCCAAACCAACACCGCCCAGCTACAACTCAGCCGCCACACCTTGCGCGGCAGGCAGCAAACCGTCGTCGAGGACGTGAGTTTTCAGGTTGTCGATAGGCCGACCAATCGGCACGCTGAGCACGTCGTCCGTG
>NZ_MTSA01000036.1:0-14970 GCF_002157375.1 Pseudomonas syringae | reverse complement strand
TCCATGGCCCGGTGCGGCTAGCCTGGCGTCCTGCCAGGCTACCCCCGGATCAGCGTCAGGACTCAGCCGTCACTGACGTCGCACTCTGCGTCGTCAGTACCATCGCGATAAAAAGCGCTTTCTTTGTAGATGTTTCTGAATTAAGGCACCTTTTCACACCCCTGACCATCGTGCCGACGCTCCGCGTCGGCATGCAGTTCGTGACGCTCTGCGTCACACGGCGGTGCTGCGACTTCAGGTGGATTGAGGTTCGACTCAGGTCACCTTTTCGCAACTCCTGACTATCGTGCCGACGCTCTGCGTCGGCATGCAGTTCGTGACGCTCTGCGTCACACGGCGGTGCTGCGGTGTCAGTTGGATGTGTTTACGGCTCAAGGCACCTTTTCGCCCCTCGGCGAGTTACTTTGATGGGGCCAAAGTAACCAAGCCCCAAGCTCCGTTTCCGGCCCGACTTCGTCGGGTTCCTTCGCCCTGTCACTTACGTCGCACTCTGCGTCGTATGTGCCATCGCGATAAAAAGCGCTTTCTTTTATGGGCAGTGATCAAGAGGAAGGCATGTCAATGCGGAGCATTGCACGAGAGTGGGTGGGTTTTGCGTATGACGGTAAAGATAAAGTCAGAAAGGAAGGATTTTCAAATCCTGAAAAAACAAAAGGGCCATTCAATAATCGAATGACCCTTGGTCCCGCAGAGCGGGAAATCGTGGCGTCCCCTAGGGGACTCGAACCCCTGTTACCGCCGTGAAAGGGCGGTGTCCTAGGCCACTAGACGAAGGGGACGCAAACCTTCAGTCAGGATCACCGTTTGGTGAGCCCTGGCAAATTGGTGGAGCTTAGCGGGATCGAACCGCTGACCTCCTGCATGCCATGCAGGCGCTCTCCCAGCTGAGCTAAAGCCCCGGATTTATCGCCTCGCGGCGGAGTTCAACGTTCAAGTATCACTCGGTGAAACTGGCGTCCCCTAGGGGACTCGAACCCCTGTTACCGCCGTGAAAGGGCGGTGTCCTAGGCCACTAGACGAAGGGGACACAACCTTCTTCTGCGGATAACCGGTCGCTGGATCCGGTTTTCTCGCATCGCTTCAGAACAGTGTAGCTGTGTTCTGAAACGCTGAATTTGGTGGAGCTTAGCGGGATCGAACCGCTGACCTCCTGCATGCCATGCAGGCGCTCTCCCAGCTGAGCTAAAGCCCCACATCAGTGGACGGGGCGCATATTAAGCGTGAGTCGCAGGGGTGTCAAATTTATTTTTAACAACTTCCAAAGTTTTTTGTCGGTAATACAACCACTTACCTTTCAACCCCCGGAAAACCGGGGGCGACTCATGCTTGCGGGACGGCCTCAGGCGATAGCACCCAGAAGCTTTTCCCATTCCTTGTTTTCTTTCTTCGAGACGCCGCCCAGCAAATCGAGGGCCTGGCGCAGGCGGAAACGAGTCAGGTCAGGCCCGAGGATTTCCATCGCATCGGTGACCGACACCGAATTGGCCTGACCGGTAATCGCCGCGAACATTAACGGCATCGCATCCCGCAGCTTGAGTTCCAGATGCTCGACCACAGCCTGAATGCAGCCCATGATCCGCTCTTTCTCCCACTGACGCAGCGATTCCAGTTTCCACAGGATCAACTGCATGACCTGGCGAACCTGCTCCGGCGACAGCTTCTTGTGCTCGAACAGCTTCACGTCCGGCGTGACGCCGCCTGCGAAGAAGAAGCCTGCCAGCGGCGCGACCTGACTGAAGGTCTCTACCCTGCCCTGCACGTGCGGTGCGATCTTCATCATGTAGTCGGGGTTCAGTGCCCACGTTTTCAACCGGCTGGCAAATTCCTCGACCGGCAGATCACGCAACCACTGACCATTGAGCCAGGACAGTTTCTCGATGTCGAAGATCGGCCCGCCCAGCGAGACGCGGGACAGGTCGAAGTTGTCGACCATTTCCTGCAGCGAGAACTTCTCGCGCTCGTCCGGCATCGACCAGCCCATGCGGCCCAGGTAGTTGAGCATCGCTTCAGGCATGAAGCCCATGCGCTCGTAGAAGGTCACCGAGGTCGGGTTCTTGCGCTTGGACAGCTTGCTCTTGTCCGGGTTACGCAGCAGCGGCATGTAGCACAGCTGCGGCTTGTCCCAGCCGAAGTATTCGTAAAGCAGGATCAGTTTCGGTGCCGAGGGCAGCCATTCTTCGCCCCGCAGTACGTGAGTGATGCCCATCAGGTGATCATCGACCACGTTGGCCAGGAAATAGGTCGGCAGCCCGTCGGTTTTCATCAGGACCTGCATGTCCATGCGGTCCCATGGGATTTCGACTTCGCCACGCAGCATGTCCGGCACCACGCAGACACCTTCGGTCGGCACTTTCATGCGGATCACGTGCGGCTCGCCAGCGTCCAGACGGCGCTGGACCTCTTCTTTCGAAAGCAGCAACGCCCGGCCGTCGTAACGCGGGGTTTCGCCTTTGGCCTGTTGCTCGGCGCGCATCGCGTCGAGTTCTTCGGCGGTGCAGAAGCACGGGAAAGCATGGCCCAGTTCGACCAGTTGCTGCGCGTATTTCTGGTAGATATCGCCCCGCTCGCTCTGCCGGTACGGACCGTGCGGACCGCCTACATCCGGGCCTTCGCTCCATTCGATGCCCAGCCAGCGGAGTGCGTCGAAGATCTGCTGTTCGGACTCGCGGGTCGAGCGCAACTGATCGGTGTCTTCAATGCGCAGAATGAACTCGCCGCCGTGCTGTTTGGCAAAGCAATAGTTGAACAGCGCGATGTAGGCCGTGCCGACGTGAGGGTCACCCGT
Source organism: Pseudomonas syringae (assembly GCF_002157375.1). Lineage (GTDB taxonomy): Bacteria > Pseudomonadota > Gammaproteobacteria > Pseudomonadales > Pseudomonadaceae > Aquipseudomonas > Aquipseudomonas syringae_T. Next base: position 12,185 of record NZ_MTSA01000036.1, on the reverse strand, counting down.
GGGCGATGGCGCGATGCGGGTACGAACGGTGGTCATGGAAAATCCCGGAGTAGGTCGATCAAGCGCGGAATGTTAACAGGCCGGGGGCCTGCGGCTCCAGCGCGGGTGATGTGATCGTTTCCATAGAACGTCTTCGCTTGTCCGCGAACTGCCGGGAACCGGCAGCAAAACCATTGCATATTTAGAACGTCTTCGTGGACAAGTCCACTCCCACAGTGTCCGCGATCTCCCACAGTGTCCGCGAACTGCAGGGAACCAGCAGCAAAACCATTGCATATTTAGAACGTCTTCGTGGACAAGTCCACCCCCACAGTGTCCGCGATCTCCCACAGGTGTCCGCGAACTGCAGGGAACCAGCAGTAAAACGGAATCTGTGGGAGCGGACTTGTCCGCGAACTGCCGGGAACCGGCAGCAAAACCACAGAGCACTCGGCCTGATAATCACCAGCGGATCAAACCGCCAGCAACCGTTCACGCAGTTTGCCGATTTCGTCGCGCATCTGTGCAGCGGCTTCGAATTCCAGATCGCGGGCCAGTTGGTACATTTTTTCTTCCAGTTGGCGAATGCGCTTGTTGATTTCGCTCGGCGAACGCAGTTCGTTTTCGTAGCGGGCGTTTTCTTCGGCGGCCTTGGCCATGCCCTTGCGCTTTTTGCTGCGAGAACCCGGTACGGTGGCGCCTTCCATGATGTCGGCGACGTCCTTGAAGACCCCTTTAGGCGTGATGCCATGTTCCAGGTTGAACGCAAGCTGCTTCTCGCGACGCCGCTCGGTTTCGCCGATGGCGCGCTCCATCGAACCGGTGATGCGGTCGGCGTACAGAATCGCCCGACCGTTGAGGTTACGCGCCGCCCGGCCGATGGTCTGGATCAGCGAGCGGTCAGATCGCAGAAAGCCTTCCTTATCCGCGTCGAGAATCGCCACCAGCGACACTTCCGGCATGTCCAGGCCTTCACGCAGCAAGTTGATGCCGACCAGCACGTCAAACGTACCCAGACGCAGGTCGCGAATGATCTCCACCCGCTCTACCGTGTCGATGTCCGAGTGCAGGTAACGCACCCGCACGCCGTGGTCGCTCAGGTAATCGGTCAAGTCTTCGGACATGCGCTTGGTCAACGTAGTGACCAGTACCCGTTCTTCCAGCGCCGCACGTTTGTGGATTTCCGACAGCAGGTCGTCGACCTGAGTCAGCGCCGGACGGATTTCGATCTGCGGGTCCACCAGACCGGTTGGCCGCACCACCTGCTCAACAACCCGACCGGCGTGTTCCGCCTCGTAATTGCCCGGCGTTGCCGAGACAAAAATGGTCTGCGGGCTGATCGCTTCCCACTCGTCAAAGCGCATGGGCCGGTTATCCAGCGCCGACGGCAGCCGAAACCCGTACTCGACCAGGGTTTCCTTGCGGGAGCGGTCGCCTTTGTACATCGCGCCGACCTGCGGCACGCTGACGTGGGACTCGTCGATCACCAGCAAGGCGTCGGCTGGCAGGTAGTCGAACAAGGTCGGCGGCGGCGCACCGGACGGACGGCCCGACAGGTAGCGCGAGTAGTTTTCGATGCCGTTGCAGTAACCCAGCTCCAGCATCATTTCCAGGTCGAAACGGGTGCGCTGCTCAAGACGCTGCGCTTCCACCAGCTTGTTCTGGCTGCGCAGGTACTCCAGACGCTCCTGCAGCTCGACCTTGATGTTTTCCATCGCCTCGACCAGCGTCTCGCGCGGCGTGACGTAGTGGCTCTTGGGGTAGAAGGTAAAGCGCGGCAGCTTGCGAATCACTTCGCCAGTCAACGGGTCGAACGCCGACAGGCTTTCGACTTCATCATCGAACAGTTCGATACGGATCGCTTCCAGATCGGATTCGGCCGGGTAGATGTCAATCACATCGCCACGCACCCGGAAGGTCGCGCGGGCAAAGTCCATGTCATTGCGGGTGTATTGCAGGTCGGCCAGACGCCGCAGCAAGGCGCGCTGGTCAAGCTTGTCGCCACGATCGACGTGCAGCACCATGCGCAGATAGGTTTCCGGGCTGCCCAGGCCATAAATGCACGACACCGTGGTGACGATGATCGCGTCCTTGCGCTCCAGCAATGCCTTGGTCGCAGACAGACGCATCTGCTCGATGTGGTCGTTGATCGACGCGTCCTTCTCGATGAAGGTGTCCGACGACGGCACGTAGGCTTCAGGCTGATAGTAGTCGTAGTAGGAAACGAAGTATTCCACGGCGTTGTTCGGGAAGAACGCCTTGAATTCGCCGTACAACTGCGCCGCCAGGGTCTTGTTCGGCGCCAGCACCAGCGTCGGACGCTTGATCTGGGAAATGACGTTGGCAATGCTGAACGTCTTGCCCGAGCCGGTCACCCCCAGCAAGGTCTGGTGCGCGAGCCCGGCGTCGATCCCTTCGACCAGTTGGCGAATGGCCTCGGGCTGATCGCCGGCTGGCTCAAAACGGGTGACGAGCTGGAACTCGGACATAACCTACCTCTTGATTGATTCGCGTGTGCGTCGCCTGCATGAATCCGCGTGCGACGTCACCGCGTAAAGGGTTCGCCCCTGCCTGCCTGGCGCAATGGCGAAAGCACCGCCGACGACAGCCCCCGCCAAGGAGCAGACGTGCGATGTTTTGAAGTGATGACTCATAGATGGAGTCATATATCGGCCTTTCAAGGCATCCACTTAAAGCATTGAGGTTTTAACGGAACGAACGTTCTACAAATATGCGCAAAAACCTCGAAAAAACCCGCCCCGCCCTGTCGCCCGTCGAAAGGATGCTCTCTATACTAGCCCTGTTTTTGCACCGCTTTGGCGCATTCAGCCGCAGCGGGGCATTTCCCTCCCACTCTTCATCAAGAGCCGCCGCACAATGAGCCTGTTCTCCGCTGTCGAAATGGCACCCCGCGATCCGATCCTGGGTATCAACGAAGCATTCAACGCCGACACCCGCACCACCAAGGTCAACCTTGGCGTGGGCGTCTACTGTGATGAAGACGGGCGCATTCCCCTGCTGCGTGCCGTGGCTGAAGCCGAAAAAATCCGCGTGGCCCAACATGCACCGCGCGGCTACCTGCCAATCGACGGCATTGCCGCCTACGACCAGGCCGTGCAGAAGCTGCTGCTGGGCGCTGACTCGCCGCTGATCGCGTCGGGCCGCGTACTGACCACTCAATCGGTCGGCGGCACAGGCGCCTTGAAGATCGGTGCCGACTTCCTCAAGCAACTGCTGCCCAACGCCGTTGTGGCCATCAGCGACCCCAGCTGGGAAAACCACCGCGCGCTGTTCGAAACCGCCGGTTTCCCGGTGCAGAATTATCGCTACTACGACGCCGCGACGCACGATGTGAACCGCGCCGGCATGCTCGAAGACCTGCAGAACCTGCCGAACCACTCGGTGGTCGTCCTGCACGCCTGCTGCCATAACCCGACCGGCGTCGACCTGAGCCTGGACGATTGGAAAAAGGTGCTGGAAGTGGTCAAGGCCAAAGGTCACGTGCCGTTTCTGGACATGGCTTATCAAGGCTTCGGCCAAGGCATTCAGGAAGACGCCCTCGCGGTGCGCCTGTTCGCCGAGTCGGGCCTGACCTTCTTCGCCTCCAGCTCGTTCTCCAAATCGCTGTCGTTGTATGGCGAGCGCGTCGGTGCGCTGTCGATCATCACCGAATCGAAGGAAGAAACCGCCCGCGTCCTGTCGCAGGTCAAGCGCGTGATCCGCACCAACTACTCCAACCCGCCCACCCACGGCGCGATCATTTCCGCCGCCGTCCTCAACGACCCGGCACTGCGCACTCTGTGGGAAGAAGAACTGGGCGAAATGCGCGTGCGCATTCAGGGCATGCGTCAGGCGATGGTCGAACGCCTGGCTGATAACCCGGCCGGTCAGGACTTCAGCTTTGTCGGCCGTCAGTGCGGTATGTTCTCCTACTCCGGCCTGACCGCCGCACAGGCCCAGCGCCTGCGCAGCGAATTCGGCATCTACGCCCTCGATACCGGACGTATCTGCGTGGCGGCGCTGAATCAGAAAAACATTGATGCAGTGTGTGACGCGATCAAGAAGGTGCTCTAACTTCTCACCGCATAGCTGTAGTTGTAGGAGCGAACTTGTTCGCGAAGACGGTGTTCCAGTCGATGCATCTTCATGGACTGTACGGCCCCTTCGCGAACATCGCGTCTCCAACAGACTCACCCTCACCACCGCTCAGCAACTGAATCGAACGATCCACAGTGTCACCCCTCGAAACCCTGTCAGACCCTTTTCTGAATCAGCTATCGAGGTAGTCATGTCCATCGAACCGCAACGCCAGAAAGAACCGACGCCTAATCAGGACGCGCCTGCCGCGCCAGGTCCGGACCGCAACGATCCGGCCATCGAGCCGCAGGTTTCGGACGTAGAGCCGGAGACTGAAAAAGGTGACGGCCAGACGCAAGGTCAGACCCCTGCCCCTAGCCAAAGCCAGTCCCAAGGCCAGAACCAGAGCCAGCAGTCCAACGGCAGCGCCTACGTGCCTGACTACGAGCCTCAGGAAAAAAAGGAAGACCAGCGCAATCATCAGCCCACCCAGGGCACCGACGCTGATATCGACACCAACGCGGGCTGAATGAACTAACAGAAAGGCGCATTTGGGCCGTATGGCCCAAACGCTTTCTCCAAATGCCTGCTGATCCCCCTATTCCTTGATCACCTGCACCTGATACGCCGGATCAGCCTTGATTTGCTGCTCTGTGAACGGCAGCGTGGCCCATTGCTTTTTCGAAAACGCTTCGGTCTGGTCCCTTGAATGGGCGGACTGTGGGTTGCTCGACTCGGAAAACGCCAGCAAACCCTGCGCCTTGGGACCCTGATCATCAAACGTCACCACTTGCAGGTAGCTGGTGCCACTGACCACTTCGCGCTTGCCGTCCTTGCCTGCAACGGTCTGCATCGCGTTGTAGATGCCCAGCTCGGCCGGGCCGCCGTGGATCGAAATCGGTTGGCCGCTGATGCTGGAGACCTGAATGTCGCCCCATCGGGTCTCAGCGGAGAAACCGGCCTTGGCCACCTCATCCACCGCCGCAAGCATGGCGGCGCGCAAGGCCGTGGCAACCTGCGGGTTTTCAATCGCCAGCCCGCTGGGTGTATGAACCGGGTCTAGCGGGTCGAACACCACACGCCAGCGCGAGGCGACCGCCTGCATAGCGGTCACGATCCGCTGGAAATACACGAAACCGATACCACTGTTGAGGTCAGCGCGTCCGTCCCAGGCGTTCAGCGCGGTACACAACGGTGCCAGACGCGCCGCATCGCCCCCCAGCTCCGAGGCGCAGAATTTCAGCAGATCCGGCAAAACTTGCCCGGCCTGATACACCTCGTTGTCCATGACCATCGCTTGCAGGTGCTCGGCGCTGACCTTGCCTGCCTTCTCCAGGCTGCTCAGCCGATCCAGCGCAAAACGCGCACGCTGCCCCAGCGGCTGACCGTCCTGGCTGATCAAGGGTGAAAAGTCTTTTAACGGCGCGGCCGGATTGACCATCCAGGCCGAGTCGTTGGAATGCTGCACGAAATCAGTCCGCAACAGCTGCGGCTGGCGCGACGACGGATAAATGCCCGCTTGCGCCGCCTCGGGAGACACGCTCCAGTTGCACGCGCTGCGCGAACCGTCGAGCACGATCAGTTCGGTGCCGATGCGCGGGTCGCTGCACTTGGCGAGCTTGGCCGCGTCAACATTCGGCACTACCGACAGGTTCATGTACAACGCCTGCCCCTTGGCATCGACCGCCAGGGTGTTGACCCACGGAATGCCCTGAATTTTATGCACCGACGCCTGAAACGCCTTGAGGCTGTCGGCCTTGTCCATTGCATACCATTGCTGCAACACCCGGTCGTTTTCCAGGTTGGCGTCGCGCAGGCTGAAGGCAAACTTTGCATCCCAGTCCAGCTTGCCCGGCCACTGCACCACTGGGCCAAACGTCGACGAATACAGGATGCGCGGCACCGCCTTGAAGCTGCCGTCGGGCTGCCTCACCTCGACGTTCACCTGCTGCTTGTCCATTGCGATGGACTTGCCATCCAGCAAGTAGCGGGTCGGGTCTTTCGGATCAAGCTGCAAGCGGTGCAGCGTGAAGTGTTTCGACGTGTCGACAGTGTGGCTCCAGGCCAGGTGCCGATTGAAACCGATGTTGATCAACGGCAAACCCGGCAATGCGGCGCCCATCACGTCCAGCTTGCCGGGAATGGTCAGGTGCATCTGATAGAAACGCATGCCGCCGCCCCACGGAAAGTGCGGGTTGGCCAGCAACAGGCCTCGCCCGTTGGCGGACAGATCACGACCGACTGCCACCGCATTGCTGCCACGCTCCAGGGCAAAGCGCTCGTTGCGGGCGGCGGCCAGTTGCAGCGCTTGAACCTGCTGGCTATCAACCTGCAATGGCTTTTGCGCAGAAGGTGGCCGGGCACCGGCCAACGCTTCAGTGAACTGCCCTACTCCGCCTTCGACCAACAGACGACGTGTCAGGCGCACCAGATCATCAGTGCTGATCGGACGCACCCATTCGGCCGCGCACGGTTGCGGCAGGCCTTTGCCCTTCTGCTCATCCAGAGAGCGGTTGTAACCGGCGACATAGCCTTGCATCAACTGGCGAATTTCAAGAGGCTGAGCCTTCCAGAAGTCCGCCAGCGCCTGCGGGGTATTGAGCCATTTGAACAGCAGGTCGCTGGCCATGTTGCTGCGCTGCTCAAGGGTCGCCTTGTCCGGCCCGAAATAGCGCGAGCGTTCGCCGTTGACGGTGACAACCTCATTGGCCAGCAGGCACAGGTTGTCCTGCGCGTAAGCGTAACCGATACCGAACCCCAGACCTCGCTCGTCATCCGCGACGATGTGCGGCACGCCAAAACCGGTGCGCCGGATCTCGGCCTTTGCCGCCTGATGCAAGGAGGCCTGCTGTTCAGGGGCAACCAGTGCCTGCGCAGGTAAAACCACTGCGCACGAAAGGCCTGCAAACACAAAACCGGGCAGTGCTCTGGACATAATCACGCTGACTCCAACTCGACAAGACGACCCGAATTAGCCGCTCCCGTTAAACGAAGTACGGAGGCGGATTTTTAGCTGAATCGTACAACCGGTGCGCGGCGCTAAATTCCTGCCTCCATGCCTCGTTTAAAGGGCAGCTCTGATTAAAGAGCAGCTCTACAGCCGTTGCTCGTCGACCGGCTGATCTCCCAGCGCAGGAATCTGCATGAAACGCTCTCGACATCCTCGACGCGCCCTTCTGGTGGCGCTGTGCCTGTTCCCGGTCATTGCTGTGTGTGCCTGGCAGATCCTGCCCGGCGGCGAGGGCACTGCGTCGACCGTGACGGTGACGCGCGGCACCCTCGAAAACAGCGTGACCGCGTTGGGCACCCTGCAACCGCGCAGCTACGTGGACGTCGGCTCGCAAGCCAGCGGGCAGATCATGAAGATCCACGCGCAGGTGGGTGATCAGGTCAAGGAAGGCGATTTGCTGGTGGAAATCGACCCTTCGACGCAAAAAGCCAAACTCGATGCCGCGCGCTACGCCATCGATAACCTCAAGGCCCAGCTTCAGGAGCAGCGTGCGCTGCACGAGCTGGCCGAGCAGAAACAACAACGCCAGAAGAACCTGGCAGCGGGCGGTGCCACACGCGCCGAAGACGTGCAGGCGGCGCAATCCGAATTTCGTGCCACGCAGGCCAGGGTCGACATGTTCAAGGCACAGATCCTCGAAGCCCAGGCCGCACTGCGCAGTGACGAAGCGGCGCTGGGTTACACACGCATTTACGCGCCCATGAGCGGCACCGTGGTCGCGCTGGATGCCCGTGAAGGCCAGACCCTCAACGCACAACAACAGACGCCACTGATTCTGCGTATTGCCCGGTTATCTCCCATGACCGTCTGGGCCGAAGTCTCGGAGGCTGACATCGGCCATGTCAAACCGGGCATGACCGCCTATTTCACTACCCTGAGCGGTGGTCATCGGCGCTGGAGCAGCACCGTCAGGCAGATTCTGCCAGTCCCGCCCAGGCCGCTGGATCAGGCCAATCAGGGCGGTGGCAGCCCGAGCAGTTCGCGCAAGAGCGGCGGTGGCCGGGTGGTGCTCTACACCGTGCTGCTGGACGTCGACAACAGCGATCAGGCACTGATGGCAGAAATGACCGCACAGATCTTCTTCGTCGCGGGCAAAGCCGAGAACACCCTCACCGCCCCGCTCGCGGCCCTGCAAAATGGCGCGCAAGCCGGTATTCAGACCGTGCAGGTGCTGGCCGCCGATGGCGAGGTGCAACGGCGTCAGGTACGCACCGGGATCAGCGACCGTCTGCGGGTGCAGATTATCGACGGTCTGAATGAAGGTGATCGCCTGCTGATAAACGCTCCCGCCGGGAGCGGAGGCTGAATGCGCACGCCGCTGATCGACCTGCGGGGCATCCGCAAAACCTACGGCGGTGGCGACAGCCCGCAGGTCAACGTGCTGCGCGGCATCGACCTGTCGATTCATGCCGGCGAGTTCGTGGCGATTGTCGGCGCCTCCGGCTCCGGCAAATCGACGCTGATGAACATCCTTGGCTGTCTGGATCGCCCCACGTCGGGTGAATACCTGTTTGCCGGGGAAAACGTTGCCGAGCTGGGCAGCGACGAACTGGCCTGGCTGCGGCGCGAGGCATTCGGCTTCGTGTTTCAGGGCTACCACCTGATCCCGTCCGGTTCGGCGCAGGAAAACGTCGAGATGCCGGCCATCTACGCCGGAACAGCCGCCGCAGAGCGCCACGCCCGGGCCGCTGCCCTGCTCGACCGTCTGGGCCTGGCCTCTCGCACCGGCAATCGCCCGCATCAACTGTCCGGCGGCCAGCAGCAACGGGTGTCCATCGCTCGCGCACTGATGAATGGCGGGCACATCATTCTTGCCGACGAACCCACCGGCGCGCTGGACAGCCACAGCGGTGCCGAAGTCATGGCCCTGCTGGACGAACTGGCCAGCCAAGGGCATGTGGTGATTCTGATCACCCACGACCGGGAAGTCGCTGCACGGGCCAACAGGGTCATCGAAATCAGTGACGGTCTGGTGATCAGCGACACCGCTAGGGAGGTTTCCGATGTGCAGCGCTCTGCGAACCCGGCTGCACTGCAGGCCGTCGATCTGCGCAAGCGTTTGAGCGAAGGCAGCGCCAGTCACGGGGCCTGGAAAGGCGAATTGTTCGACGCGGTTCAGGCGGCGTGGCGCGTCATGTGGATCAACCGCTTCCGCACCGCGCTGACCTTGCTGGGCATCGTCATCGGCGTCGCGTCAGTGGTGGTCATGCTCGCTGTCGGTGAAGGCAGCAAGCGCCAGGTCATGGCGCAGATGTCCTCATTCGGCTCCAACATCATCTACCTGAACGGCAAGGCCCCCAACCCGCGCGCGCCGAAAGGCGTCATCACACTGGAAGAAGTCGCGGCGCTGGGCGACCTGCCCGAAGTCAAAATAATCATGCCGGTGAATGGCGGACAGGCCGGTGTGCGCTACGGCAATGTCGACCACTCCAGTTACGTCGGCGGCAACGACACGCACTTTCCGGCGATCTTCAACTGGCCGGTGGTGGAAGGCAGTTACTTCAGTGAGGCCGATGAACAGAGCGCAGCCGCCGTGGCCGTGATTGGTCATAAAGTCCGGCAAAAGCTGTTCGGCGAGCGCATCGACCCTATTGGCCAATACATCCTGATCGAGAACGTCCCCTTTCAAGTGGTCGGCGTACTTCAGGAAAAAGGCGCGACCTCGGGCGACCTGGACAGCGACAACCGCATCGCCATTCCCTACTCCTCGGCCAGCATCCGGCTGTTCGGCTCGCAAGACCCGGAGTACATCACCATCGCCACCCGCGACGCCAACAACGTCAAGCAAGCCGAAGCAGCGATCCGCTGCCTGCTGCAGCGCCTGCACAACGGCAAACAGGATTACGAGCTGACCAACAACGCCGCGATGATCCAGGCCGAGGCACGCACCCAGAACACCCTGTCGATGATGCTCGGCTCGATTGCCGCCATCTCGCTGCTGGTCGGCGGCATCGGGGTCATGAACATCATGCTGATGACGGTGCGTGAGCGCACTCGCGAGATCGGCATCCGCATGGCCACCGGGGCGCGGCAGCGCGACATTCTGCGCCAGTTCCTCACCGAAGCGGTGATGCTCTCGGTGGTCGGCGGGCTGGCCGGTATCGTGCTGGCGCTGGGAATGGGCGTGGCATTGCTGCTGAGCAACGTGGCGGTGGCCTTCACCCTGCCTGCGGTGATCGGTGCCTTTGCCTGCGCCTTGGTCACCGGCGTGATCTTCGGCTTCATGCCGGCCCGCAAAGCCGCACGGCTCGACCCGGTGACGGCCCTTACCAGTGAATGACCCTTCGATGAAGCCATGCCTTTCCCTGCTGACCGTTTGCCTGCTGCTGAGCGCTTGCAACGCGCCGGCTCCGCGTCTGGACAGCGGCATCCAGCCACCCGCGAGCTGGGCGTTTGCCGAGCGAGCTGCCAGCCAGCGCAGCGACGCTCAATGGTGGCAACGCTTCGGCAGCCCGGAATTGAACCGCTTGATCGCTCAAGCCAGCCGCGACAGCCATGAAGTGGCTGCGGCGATGGCACGGGTGCGTCAGGCACAGGCCACTGCCATCATCGGCGGTGCGCCGTTGCTGCCGGAGCTGGCGTTCGACCTGCGCGGTCAACGCAACACATTCGTGCGCAACAGCGACCGCAAGGCCAACCCGTCAGATGACAACAACACCAACAATTTCACCAGCGGCCTGACCGCCAGTTACGAGGTGGACTTCTGGGGAGGCATCGCTGCAACACGCGACAGCGCAGTTCAAGGTCTGCGCGCCAGCGAGTTCGATCAGGCGACCGTGGAACTGACCTTGCTCAGCAACGTCGCCGACCGCTACGCGCAAACCCTGGCAGCCCGCGAACAAGGCCGGATTGCCGGGCTGAACCTGGCCAATGCGCAGAGCGTTTTGAAGCTGGTGCAGACCCGTTATGACTCGGGTTCGGCCACTGCGCTGGAACTGGCGCAGCAGAAAAACCTGGTCGCCACCCAGCAGCGCGAACTGCCGCGCATTCAGCAACTGGCCAACGAACAATTGATCACCCTCGCGGCGCTACTCGGCCAGCCGATGCAGAACGTCAGGCTGGACGATCAGGCTTTCGACACACTGAGCTGGCCGGACATCCGCGCCGGCGTGCCCAGCGACCTGTTGACCCGCCGCCCTGATCTGGCCAAAGCCGAAGCCGAACTGGCGGCCGCGCAGGCCAACGTTACCGTGGCCCGTGCGGCGATGCTGCCGAAACTGACCCTCAGCGCCCGGCTGGGCACCGAAGCCACCCGCGCCGAAGACTGGCTGCGCGCGCCCTTCAGCAGCCTGACCGCCGGCCTGGTAGGTCCGATCTTCAATAATGGCCGCCTGAGCGCCGAACGCGACAAGGCCACAGCGCGCCAGGAAGAACTGCTGGAGACCTATCGCGGCGCGATCATCAACAGCTTCGCCGACGTGGAAAAAGCCCTGAACAGCATCCGCGGCCTGGACGAGCAGCGCTACTGGCACGAAGAAGAGCTTGAACAGGCGCAGACCGCCTTCCGCATCGCGCAGAGCCGTTACGAAGCCGGGGCCGAGGATTTGCTGACCGTGCTGGAGACCCAGCGCACGCTGTACCTGGCGCAGGATGTGAGTGTTCAGTTACGGCTGGCGCGGGTTCAGGCCAGTATTGCGCTGTACAAAGCGCTGGGCGGGGGCTGGCAAGTGCGCTGAGCGAGCCACAGCCAGAAGCAGCTATCGTGCGGCGCTCCGCGTCCTACATCACTGAGCCCGAAAAAAAGGGGGATGAAACCACAGCATCAGTATGGACACAGCCCCTTGTGGGAGTGAGCTTGCTCACGAAGGCAATGGTTCAAGCGACCTGTCTCGGGGGGCTGTACCGGCCTTTTCGTGAGCAAGCTCACTCCCACAGGAGGTGTGTGTAACGCTGAGCATGGGCGAGAAACCGTCGCGATGCGCTTCTACACGCGTCACCACTCGCAAGGGGCATGAAACCACGGCATCAGTATGGACACAGCCCTTTGTGGGAGTGAGCTTGCTCACGAAGGCAATGGTTCAAGCGACCTGTCTCGGGGGGCTGTACCGGCCTTTTCGTGAGCAAGCTCACTCCCACAGGAGGTGTGTGTAACGCTGAGCATGGGCACGAGAAACCGTCG
>NZ_MTSA01000035.1:0-15467 GCF_002157375.1 Pseudomonas syringae | reverse complement strand
TCAGGCGTTCAGTGCCGTGGATCAACGCCAAGGCTTCAGGCGTGCGCTCGACCTGAGACTCGAACAGGCCGTGAACGGTCTGTTCCAGTGGGTACACGGCAGCGGTGTCGTTGAAACCGTGCAGCAGCTGATTGCGTTCCAGCTCCGGCAAGACCTGCAAGCAATGCAGCTTCGCTTGCGGTGTCAATTCCAGTGCTTCGGCCAGTTGTTGCAGGGCCGTCTGCATGTAGCCGCACACCCGCTGCCCGTCAACGCCCTGTTGCACCAGCGTCGTCAGCAGCAGGCCCTCGCCCAGGTCATCGACGTTCAATGTGAGTGGGTAGTTGGTGCGTTCTTCACCGGACAGGCTTTCGATACCGTCCCAGGCGCGCAGTGCGTCGGACGTGGCCGTCGCTGTCGCGCTGTGTCGGTAGTTGAGCAACGCGCTGAACAGCGGCATCGAGGCAGGAACACCGCTGCAACGCTGTGCCAGCGCCAGGGACGCATGCTCGTGACCCAGCAGTTCGGTCAATTGCGCGTGAGCTGCCTTGACACCGGCGCGCACGCTTTTCTCGGCCACGGCCAGGCGCAGCGGCAATGTGTTGATGAACAGGCCTATGGCGCGATCAGCGCCTTCGCCACCCTGCATGCGGCCCATCAGGACCGTGCCGAACACCACGTCCTGTTTGCCTGAAATGCGCCCCAGGACCATCCCCCAGGCCAGATGGACCAGGCTGGCCAGACTGACACCGAGCTGCCGGGCCTGCGCCCGCAGACGCTGGTCGAGATCGGCGTCGAGCAATTGCGTTGCCTCGTCCACACCGGCACCGTCGCCCTGTACGTTCTGCAGTCCGAACGGCAAGGTCGGTTCTTCCACATCACCGAGCATGTCGCGAAAGAACGTTTCATGGGCCTCACGGCTCACGCCCAGGCGGGCTTGCGCCACGTAGTTGCGGTAAGCGACGGCCTCGCCAAGGCCTTGTTGCTCGCCCAGCAGCCAGGCCTGCATTTCGTGTTGCACCACTTCCAGTGCGGTGTGGTCCAGCGCCATGTGATGGAACAGCAACAGCGCGACACAGCGGTGGTTGGCCGAGTCTTCGGCAAACTTCAAGCGCAACAACGGGGCCTGGGTCACCTCGAAGCGGAAATGCCGGGGGTTGAACTGCTCTTGCAGTTGCGCCGCCACGTCGCCCGAATCCGGGTCGAGGGTCACCTCCTCGACACTCAACCGTGCCTCGCGGCAGACCACCTGAACCGGGCTGTCGAGACCTTCCCAGAATACGGCGGTGCGCAGAATGTCGTGACGGTCGATGACTGACTGAAACGCCTGAATGAAGGCATCCAGACGTCCCCGGTCGGCCATCGAGAACACCGATTGCAGCACGTAGGGGTCGCCTTGCTCGGCGCTCAGGTGGTGATAAAGAATGCCTTCCTGCAACGGCGCCAGGGCATAGATGTCCTGGATGTTGGCGATGCCACCGGGAACCCGGGCCACGATCTGGTCGATGGAGGTCTGGTCCAGATCCGCCAGCGGCAGCATGGTCGGGGTGATTTGTCGGCTATCGGCAGTAATCGCATTGGCCGGGACGCTGATATCGCTCCCCGCGCCCACGGCCGCCGCCAGTGCCGCCAGGGTCGGCTGGCTGAACAGCACACGCACATCGGCGCGCAATCCGGCCTGACGCATGCGCTCGATCAGGCTCACGGCCAGCAGTGAATGCCCGCCCAGTTCAAAGAAGTGATCGAAACGGCCCACGCGCTCCACTTTGAGAAGCTGTTCCCACAGCGTGGCCAGCGTCTGCTCGACCGGCCCTTGCGGTGCGGCGTATTCACGGCTGGCGAACGCGTCGGCGCCCGGCTCCGGCAAGGCGCGGCGGTCGAGTTTGCCGTTGGCGGTCAGTGGCAAGGTGTCCAGCACCACAAAGGCAGACGGCACCATGTACTCGGCGAGCGAATCGAGCAATTCGTCGCGCAGGGCCTGTGCGCTGAGTTCGACGCCGGGTTCTGCTGTCACGTAGGCCAGCAGCCTTTTCTGGCCGCGCAGGTCCTGATCGGCGCGGGCAATCACCGCCGCCTCTGCCACGCCTTCGCAGGCGCTCAAGCGTGCAGCGATTTCTCCCGGTTCGATGCGGAAACCGCGAATCTTCACCTGATCGTCGTTGCGTCCCAAATACTGAATGCTGCCATCAGCCTGCCAGCAGCCCAGGTCACCGGTGCGGTACAGCATCGCGCCGACTCGCTCGTCGAAAGGGTCGCTGATAAAGGTTTCGCGGGTCAGCTCGGGGCGGTTCAGGTAGCCCTTGGCGACGCCGTGGCCGCCGATGTAAAGCTCTCCGGCAACCCCCAGAGGCGCTGGGCGACGGTGGGCATCGAGCACGTAAATGCGGCTGTTGCCGATGGGTCGGCCAATGGGAATGCTGGGGCCTTCCACCCGGTCGATTTCCCAGGTGGTCGAAAACGTCGTGGCTTCAGTCGGGCCGTAGCCGTTCAGAAGGTGTTGCGGGGCGCCCTGTGCCAGCACTTTTGCGATCACTGCCGGGTCCAGCACATCACCGCCGACGATCAGGTACCGCAGTTGACTGAACGCCTCGCTCAGGCCGGCTGCGTACTGGTGAAACAGGCCCGCGGTCATCCACAGCACACTGACCGACTGTTCCAGCAGCAACCCGGCGAAGCGTTCGCGGGACAACAGGATGTCTTGCTCCACCAGCACAACGCAGCCGCCATTGAGCAGCGGCGCCCAGACTTCCAGGGTGCTGGCGTCGAATGCCGGGTTGGAGGCGAACGCCACACGGTCTGCAGCATTGAAATCGGCATAACCGTTATTGATGACCAGCCGGCTGATTGCCCTGTGCGGCACGGCCACGCCTTTTGGCGTTCCGGTGGAGCCGGAGGTGTACATCACGTAGGCTGAAGCCTCGCCGGTTGACGTGCGCGGCGGGTTTGCAGCGCCTGCGCTGTCCAGCGTCAGGGTGTCCAGTGTCACTCGCGGGATACCGGTCAGCGTCGGGCGGCTGCTCAGGCTCAGCAGCCGTGTTGCCTGGCTGTCCTCCAGAATGAACTGCAAGCGTTCGGCAGGTGCATTGACGTCCAGCGGTACGTAGGCCGCGCCGCATTTGAGGATTGCCAGTTGGCTGATCAGCAGCTCGAAGGAGCGTTCCAGCTCGATGGCAACGTGATCGCCGGGCTTTACGCCTTGCGCCTGCAAGTGGTCCGCCAGCGCATTGGCCTGAGCGTTCAGCTCGCGGTAGGTGAGTTGCCGGTCGCCCTGCACAGCGGCCGGTGCATCGGGATCACGACTGACGTGATCTTCAAAAAGCGCCGACACGCTGCTGTCACACGGGTAAACGCGCGCGGTGTCATTGAAGTCCACCAGCAATTGCCAGCGCTCCTGCGGCGGCAGGATGTCCAGCGTGTTCAGCGTGCGTTGCGGGTCCTGCTCCAGCGCCTGGGCCAGTTGCTCGAAGGCGGCCAACAGGTATTCGCCGACACGCTGCGCGCCAATCTGCGCCAGCGCCATCACACTCAGTGACAATTGTTCGCCCAGGTCGTCGACCGAAACGGTCAGCGGGTAGTTGCTGCGCTCTTCACCCCCCAGCACCTGCAACCCTTGCCAGGCGGCGCTGGCCTGAGCGGTCACGGCCTGCGCAGCACTGCCGTGACGGTAGTTGAACAATGAACCGAACAACGGCGTCGGTGCCGCCACACCGCTGCAACGCTGGGCCAGTGCCAGCGAGGCATGTTCGTGACCCAGCAGCGCGGTCAATCTCAGGTGGGTGGCCTTGATGCTGGCCGCAACGCCCTGAGCGCCCAGCTCGACGCGCAACGGCAAGGTGTTGATGAACATGCCCAGCGCCCGCTCGGCGCCCTCGCCGCCCTGCATGCGGCCCATCAGTACGGTGCCGAACACCACGTCTTCGCGACCGGAAATACGCCCCAGGACATGCGCCCAGGCCAGATGCGCCAGGCTGGCGGTGCTGACGCCCAGGCGTCGCGCCTGAGCGCGCAACCGCCTGGCCAGCGAATCCTCGACCGGCAGGCGCACTTCTTCTATATGCGCATCGGCACCCAATGCATCGCTGAAGCCAAACGGCAGGGTCGGCTCTTCCACATCCCCTAACATGTCGCGGAAAAACGTCTCCTGGGCGTCACGGTCCGCACCCAGACGGGCCTGGGCGACGTAGTTGCGATAAGGCACGGCATCGGCCAGCGTGTCCTCGGCACCCAGCAGGAAGGCCTGGGCCTCGTGTTGCACCAGCTCCAGCGCCGCATGGTCAAGTGCCATGTGATGGAACAGCAATATAGCCACCCAGCGAGCATTGGCCGGGTCGGCTGACCAGACCAGTCGCATCAGCGGTGCCTGACGCACGTCCATGCGGTAATGACGGGTGTCGAAGCGTTCTTGCAATTGGTGCGTCACGTCCCCGGCGGCCGGATCAAGGCTGACTTCCTCGACGTCCAGGCGAGCTTCCTGCAGAACCACCTGCATGGGGTCGTCGAGCCCTTCCCAGACCATGGCGGTGCGCAGAATGTCATGACGATTGATGACGCCTTGCAGCGCCTGAGCGAATTGCTCCAGCCGTTCGCGGCTCTCTGCGCCGAACAGGGTGTGCAACACGTAAGGGTCGCCTTGAGGCGCAGAAATATGGTGGTAGAGAATGCCTTCCTGAAGCGGCGCCAGCGGATAGATGTCCTGCACGTTGGCGGCCCCGCCGGGGATGCCTTCGACAATCCGGTCAATCGCCTCCTGACTCAATTGCGCCAGCGGCAGCATGCCCGGCGTGATGCGGAATGCCGGGCTGAGCCAGTCTCCGCCATTTTTCTTCACCAGGTCGATCAGCTCGCGCTTGTGCTGCCGCAAGCCGTCCATGAGGGCATCGTCAAGACTGTCGTCGTCACCGAGGATGACAAGATCACCGTTGTCGTGTTGAAGACGGATCGGGTGACCGGAAATGATAGCCATCAGTTCGTTGAAGAGCATCGCGAGACCTGCGTTATAGAGTTCGTAAAGAGTCGGTCGCCACCTGAAACGCGGCTTCGCGAAAGAGGCGACAGACCACTTTTCTGGATGGGAAAAAACTAGAGCATCGCCAAGGGACTGTCTGTCACGGCAAGCAGGGACAGAACGGTTGCAGGGCACGCCGGACGTGGGGATGAGGCCGCGTCCCGGTTTAGGGGGACACGGCCTGATGCTGCGGGGGGATGAGCAGCGAGCGCTGCGAAAGGTCAGATACGGCGTTTGCTTTTCATGGTGGGAACCTTTGATGCTGCCACATCGACGGACTGGGCGACGCACACCGATGCGGCCACTGCGGCCAGCGTCGACTGACCGAACAGCACGCGCACATCGGCTTCCAGGCCGGCCTGACGCATACGCTCGATCAGGCTGACCGCCAGCAGCGAATGCCCACCCAGTTCGAAGAAGTGGTCATGCCGTCCAACCCGCTCGACCTTCAACAACTCGGCCCAGAGCGTGGCCAGCCAGGTCTCGGTTTCGCCCTGCGGTGCTTCATAGCGATGGGTCACGTAAGCGCTGCTGTCCGGAACCGGCAATGCCTTGCGGTCCAGCTTGCCGTTGGCGGTCAGCGGCAGCGCATCCAGGCGCACATAGGCAGCGGGCACCATGTACTCCGGCAACTGGGCCTGCAAGTACATGCGCAACATCCCGCTGTCGACCACGACCTTGTCAATCGGCGCGGTGTAATACGCCACCAGTCGGGCATCCCCCGGCTCATCTTCCCGAGCCAGGATCACCGCTTCCCTGACCGCTTCGTGCCTGGCCAGGCGCGCTTCGATCTCACCCAGTTCGATACGGAAACCGCGAATTTTCACCTGGTCGTCGTTACGGCCCAAGTATTCGATGTTGCCGTCCTGCCGGTAGCGGCCCAGGTCTCCGGTGCGGTACATGCGTGCGCCAGGCGCTTGGCTGAACGGATCGGTCAGAAAGCGCTCTGCGGTCAGTTCGTCACGGTTCAGGTAGCCGCGCGCCACACCGGCGCCACCGATGTAGAGTTCGCCCGCCACACCGAGCGGCACCGGGTTCATGTAGTCGTCCAGCACGTAGAAGCAGGTGTTGGCGATCGGTTTGCCGATATGCGCTGCGAACCCTTCTTCCCGAGTCATGGCCACCCAGCTGGAGTACGTGGTGGTTTCCGAAGGGCCGTACAGGTTGCACAACTGCCTGACCTGAGTCTTTTCGAACAGGCTTTCGACCAGGCTGCGCTTGAGTGCTTCGCCCGCGACATTGACGGTATGCACGCCCTGCCCCAGCCCGCCGCCTTCGAGCAGCGCCTTGAGCGCCGAGGGCACGGTGTTGATCAGCGTGACGTCATGGGTGCCGTTCTGCAGCTCCAGCACATTGCGCACGATCTCGACGCAACCACCGGAAACCAGTGGCGCGAAGCATTCGTACACCGCCAGGTCGAAGTTCAACGACGTTGAGAACAGCGTTCTGGCCAGCCGTTCCGGGGCAAACGCGCGTTGCGCCCAGGTCAGGAAATTGACCGTGTTGCGGTGTTCGATCATCACGCCTTTCGGCAAGCCGGTGGAGCCTGAGGTGTAGATCACATAGGCCAGGTGGGCCGGGGTCAGTGTTTCACGTTGTGGATTGAGGGCTGACGCGTCCTGCCAGATCACATCGTCCACGTTGATCACAGGCGCTTGCGCCGCCGCCAGCAAGCCCAGGGTTGCGGTCT
This sequence comes from Pseudomonas syringae, assembly GCF_002157375.1. Lineage (GTDB taxonomy): Bacteria > Pseudomonadota > Gammaproteobacteria > Pseudomonadales > Pseudomonadaceae > Aquipseudomonas > Aquipseudomonas syringae_T. The sequence goes on along the minus strand of NZ_MTSA01000035.1, from coordinate 8,793 downwards.
GGGCGAGCACGAGGCTCGGCGAGCTGTCGTTCAGCATGTACGCCAGGCGATCCGCGGGGTAAGACGGGTCCAGCGGCACGTAACCGCCACCCGCCTTGAGGATTGCCAGCAGCCCGACCACCATGTCGATGCCACGTTCCAGGCAGATCGCAACCCGCGCATCCGGCTGCAGGCCCTGCTTGATCAGGTACCAGGCCAGCCGATTGGCGCGCTCGTTCAATACGCTGTAGCTGAGCCGTTCGCCGTCATGCAGCAGCGCATCGGCGTGCGGCGTCCGCGCCACCTGCGCTTCGAACAGCCCGTGAACGGTTTGCGCCAGCGGATAATCCATGTGTGTGGCGTTGAACTGCGCCAGTTGCTGACGCTCGGCCTCGCCGGGCAGCGCGATACCGGCCACCGGCTGATCGGCGTCGGCGACCATGGCGCGCAACAGGTTTTCCAGATACCCCCGATAACGCTCGATGGTCGATGGCTGAAACAGCGCGGTGGCGAATTCCAGCGTGCCCTGCAACTGGCAGTCGAGTTCACCCAGTTCCAGCGACAGGTCAAACTTCGCGGTCTGTCTGGGCGCGGCCAACCCTTCAAGGGTCAGATCACCGAGCGTCAGGTCGACGTTTTCGGTGTTCTGCCACGACAGCATGGCCTGAAACAGCGCGCTGTGGGACAGGCTGCGAACCGGTTTGACGGCCTCGACCACATGCTCGAACGGCAGCGCCTGACGAGCCTGTGCGTCAAGGCACAGCTGGCGTACTTTGCGCAGCAACTGCGCGACGCTTGGCGCGCCCGACAGGTCGACGGGCAGTGCCAGGGTGTTGACGAACAAACCGATCAACCCTTCCACCTCCGCACTCATGCGGTTGGCGACCGGCGAGCCGATAACCACCTGATCCTGACCGGCCAGGCGTCCGAGCGTCGCCGCCCAGGCGGTCAGCACCGTCATGTACAGCGTGGTGCCGTGGCGTTTGCTCAAGGCCTTGAGCTGCCGGGTCAGTTGCGCATCGAAACACACCGGCAGCACTGCGCCGGCGTAGTCCTGCAGCGCCGGGCGTGGCTGGTCGGTCGGCAGGGTCAGCAGCGCGGGCGCCTGAGCCAGCGCGGAACGCCACCAGTCGGTCTGCTCCTGAAGCACATGGCTGTCCAGCAGACGGTGTTGCCAGGCGGCGTAATCGGCGTACTGCACGCTCAGGTCCGGCAATGGGTCGTGGCTGCCGGTGAGATAAGCCTGGTAAAGCGCGCTCAGTTCGGTGGTCAGAATGCCCATGGACCAGCCATCGGAGACGATGTGGTGCAGGGTCACCAGCAGCACATGTTCGTCCTCGCCCAGACGGATCAGGCGACCGCGAATCAACGGGCCGTGCTCCAGATCAAACGCTTGCGTGGCCTCCTGTTGCGTCAGGCTTTTCAGCGACTGCGCCGGGTTTTCGCTGCCCGAGAGGTCGCTGTGAGTCAGGTTAAAACCGATATCCTCCGGGAGGATGCGCTGCAACGCCGGACCGTCGGACGGTTGACTGAAGCAGGTACGCAAGGCTTCGTGACGGGCCACGATACGGTTCAGCGCCTTGTGCAGGGCGGTGACGTCAAGCGTGCCTTTGAGGCTCAACCCGGCAGGCAAGTGGTAAGCGGCACTGGCCCCTTCCATTCGCGCCAGGAACAACAGGCGTTGCTGGGCAAACGACAGCGGCAGATCGGCATCGCGCGGCACCGGGGTGATAACCGGCCAGGTGCTGCGCGCGGTGGTGGCGAGGTGCGCAGCGATGGCGCTCAGTTGCGGTCTGGCGAACACTTCGGCCAGCTCTAGTTCCACGCCCCACTGCTGACGCACCTGCGAAACCAGGCGCATGGCCAGCAGCGAGTGCCCGCCGAGCTCGAAAAAGTCATCTTCGCGACCTGCCTGCTCGACATTGAGCAAATCCGCCCACAGTGCAGCCAGACGGGTTTCGGTTTCACCTTGCGGCGCCTGATAGCAACGGCTGGCGCTGACGTCGGGTGCCGGCAGTGCCTTGCGGTCCAGCTTGCCATTGGGCGTCAACGGCAGTGCGTCCAGGTGCATGAACAGGGTTGGCACCATGAATTCCGGCAGCACGTCCAGCAAAGGCTCGCGCAACTGTGCAGTCGAGCGCTGCAAACCGGTGTAATAGCCCACCAGTCGCAGGTCCCCCGCGCCATTTTCAACCGCCATCACGACGGCTTCACGTACATCCGGCAAGGCCTGGAGACGGGTTTCGATCTCGCCCAGCTCGATGCGGTAACCTCGAATCTTCACCTGGAAGTCGTTGCGCCCCAGGTACTCGAGGCTGCCATCCGGGCGGTAGCGCGCCAGGTCGCCGGTGCGGTACAGGCGCGCGCCGGGTTCACTGGAGAACGGATCCTCGATGAAACGCTCGGCCGTGAGGTCTGGCCGGTTGAAGTAGCCCCGCGCCACGCCGTCGCCACCGATGTACAACTCGGCGGCAACCCCTTGCGGCACCGGCTCGCCCTGAGGGTCGAGCAGGTAGAAGCGGTTGTTGGCCAGCGGGCGACCGATGCTGACGCAGGTTGCCGAATCATCATCACTGACGAACTGTTGCGCCGAAGACCAGATGGTGGTCTCGGTCGGGCCGTAGACGTTCCACAGTGCGGCGGTTCGGGCGGCTATGCGACGCGCCAGTTCGACAGGCAACGCTTCGCCGCCACACAACGCCTTGAGTCCGGCCGCTCCTGCCCAGTCCGAGTCCAGCAGCAGGCGCCAGGTCGCCGGGGTTGCCTGCATCAAGGTCGCGCCATGCTGGCTGATGGCTTCGGCCAGCAATTGGGCATCCTGGCTCTGACGGCGGTCCAGCACGACGGTCCGGGCGCCGCAAATCAACGGCATGTAGAGTTCGACCCCGGCAATATCGAAACCGATGGTGGTCAGGGCCAGCATGCAGTCGTTCGCGCCGGCCTGGGTCAGGTCGCGCATGGCGCACAGCAGGTTCACCACACCGCGATGCTCGACCATCACCCCTTTGGGCTGACCGGTGGAGCCGGAGGTGTAGATCACATACGCCAACTGGCGGGCATGGGACGTCTGTTCGACAGGGTTGCCAGCCAAACGGCGCCAGGCCGCGTCGGCGTTCAGGCCGATCAACGGAATCTGCCCGCTGGACAAACCGGCTGCCCCGCCGTCAAGGGTCAGCAAGGCCACCGGCTCGCTGTTATGGAGCATGTAGTCCAGGCGCTCCACCGGGTAGCCCGGATCCAGCGGTACGTAGCAGCCGCCCGCCTTGAGAATGCCCAGCAGCCCCACCAGCATTTCCAGGCCACGCTCCACGCACAAGGCGACGGGCGCGTTGTGGCCGTCGAGCAACGGGGCCAGATGTTGCGCCAGTTGATTGCTCTGCCGGTCCAGCTCGCGATAGCTCAGCGACTGCCCGCCGTGGACCACGGCCACGGCGTCCGGCGTACGTTGCACTTGAGCCTGGAACAGCTCGTGCAGCGTGGTCCGGTCCGGGTAGCCGGTGGCGGTGTCATTGAGGGACAGCAGCAGTCGGGCACGCTCCGCGTCGGGGAGGATGGACAGGCTGTCCAGTGGCGCGGTCGGGTGTTGTTCAAGGGCCTCGACCAGGTGGTACAGCGCGCATTGCATGTATTCGCACAGCGCCTGAGCATCGAGACCGCCGGTGGTCTGCACCGTGAGCAGGAAGCCTTCGCCGATGTCATCCACGGCCAGCGACAACGGGTAGGACGTGCGTTCATGCGCCTGAAGCCCGACGATGCCCCGCCAGGCCGTGTTGGCCTGGACCGAGTCGTCGACCGGGCTATGGCGGTAATTCAGCAGCGCGCCAAACAGCGGCGCAGGTGCAGCCACGCCACTGCAACGCTGGGCGAGCGCCAGCGGGGCGTGTTCGTGAGCCAGCAGCCCGCTCAACCGGGCGTGTACTTGACGCACGCCTTGAGTTACGTCCTGGTCGCCCAGCTGCATGCGGATCGGCAGGGTGTTGATGAACATGCCCAGCGCCCGGTCTGCGCCCTCGCCGCCACGCATGCGGCCGACTAGAACCGTCCCGAACACCACGTCGTCACGCGCCGAAACCCGGCCTACGACCAGCCCCCAGGCCAGGTGGTGAAGGCTGGCGGCGCTGACACCCAGATGTCGCGCCAGATGCCGCACACGCTGGCTGGTTGGCTGGTCGAGCGTCTGCCGTACTTCGTGCAGGGCGCCGGTTGCCGTTTGCTGCCCAAATGGCAGTGTCGGTTCTTGAACATCCTCCAGCATGTCCCGGAAAAAACGCTCATGCGCCGCATCGTCAGCGCCCAGGCGAACCTGTGCGATGTAGTTGCGGTAAGGCACCGGAGCGGGCAACGCTGCGGTTTCATCCAGCAGCAGGCTTTGCAGTTCGGCCACCACCACATCGAACGCCACGTGGTCCATGATCAGGTGATGGAACACCAGCGCGACCACGTACTGCCGGTTGACCGGGTCCCAGGCGTAAGGCAGTTGCAGCAAAGGGGCCTGGCCCAGGTCAAGGCGGAAGTTCTGCGCGTCGAAGCGCTCGCGCATCTGCTCGATGACATCGCCGGCGTTCGGGTCCGGTTCGACGCGTTCGCTCACCAGGGTTGCGTTGCGCAGCACCACCTGCACCGGGGCCTCAAGGCCTTTCCAGAACACCGCAGTGCGCAGGATGTCGTGTCTATCAATGACTTTCTGCAACATGCGCGTGACGGCGATCAAGCGCTCCTCGCTGTCCAGCGAGAGCAGCGACTGCAAAATGAACGGGTCGCCCTGGCGGGCTGCAACGTGGTGATACAACAGCCCTTCCTGAAGCGGCGCGAGGGCATAGATGTCCTGCACATTGGCAACACCCCCCGGCACGGCGGCGACGATCCGGTCGATGGCGTCCTGATCCAGACGGGCCAGGGGCAGCATCTGCGGTTCGATGCGCTGACAGTCTGCCGGGATCAGGTTGGCCGGTACTTCGATGTCCTGTTCCTGATTCAGGGCTGCGGCCAGGGCGGCCAGGGTCGGTTGGCTGAACAGCACTTTGATGTCGGCGCGCAGCGCTTCCTGGCGCATGCGCTCGATCAGCGTGACGGCGAGCAGTGAATGGCCGCCCAAGGCGAAAAAGTTGTCGTGGCGCCCTACCCGTTCGACCTTCAGTACCTGTGCCCAGATCTCCGCCAGCCGTGTCTCGACTTCGCCCTGCGGCGCTTCGTACGCGTTGCCCGGCAGCGCCTGTGCGTCCGGGGCTGGCAGGACCTTGCGGTCCAGCTTGCCATTGCCGTTCAACGGCCAGTGGTCCAGTTGAACAAAGGCCGACGGCACCATGTAGTCCGGCAGCGCCGCACGCAACCAGCTGTGGACGGTGTCTGCCGCCACGTCTGTGTCGGCGTGTTCGGCGGTGTAATACGCCACCAGTTGTTTCTGCCCCGGCACGTCTTCGCGCACCACGACCGCTGCCTGATGCACGCCCGGGCAGGATTGCAGACGGGCGTCGATTTCGCCTGGCTCGATGCGGAAACCCCGCAGCTTCACCTGTCCGTCCGCGCGGCCCAAGTGTTCCAGACGGCCGTCTGCCCGCCAGCAACCCCGGTCACCGGAGCGATACAGGCGTGCGCCTTCGAACGCACTGAACGGGTCCGGGATAAAGGACTGCGCGTTCAGGTCAGGACGGTTCAGGTAACCCAGTGCCACGCCATCGCCGCCGATGCAGATCTCTCCCGGAACGCCTACCGGGACCAGTTGCTGGCGCTGATCCAGCACATACACCTGAGTGTTGGCCAGTGGTTTGCCAATGGGCACATTGCTCATGTCAGGGGGAACGTCGGTCACATGCCCGGTGGTGGCGAAGGTGGTGGTTTCCGTCGGGCCGTAGCAGTGAATCAGGCGCAGGTCCGGTGCAATGCTCAGCAATTGACGAAAGACCTGAGGGTCGGCACGTTCACCGCCGCACATCAGGAACCGCAGCCCGGCCAGCGTGTCACCGATCAGGCTCACGTACTGGTTGAACACCGCGGTGGTCACGAACAGCGCCGTGACACCCGCCGAGACCAGCTTTTGCGCGAGCCGCGGCGGATCCAGCAGCAGTTCGTGCTCGATGATCACCACTTGGCCGCCATTGAGCAGCGCAGCCCACACCTCCATCGTGCTGGCATCGAATGCCGGGTTTGAGGCGAAGGCCACCCGGTCCAGCGCATTGAAATCGGCATAACCGTTGTTGCGGACCAGCTTGACGATGCCTCGGTGGGCCACGATCACCCCTTTCGGCGTGCCGGTGGAGCCAGAGGTGTACATGATGTACGCCGCCGACCCACTGGTATGGTCTCGCAACGGATTGTGCTCGGGCTGCGAGTGGAGATCGAGGCTATCAAGATCGATCCGCGCAACGCCTTGCGGTGTCAGGCGGCCTTGGTGCGTCAGCAACTGCCTGGCGGCGCTGTCCTGAACCATGAACGTCTGGCGTTCCAATGGCGCGTTGATATCCAGCGGCACATAAACCGCTGCGCATTTACTGATTGCCAGTTGCGCGACCAGCAGATCCAGCGAGCGCGGCAACAGAATCGCAACGGTATCGCCTGCCGAGACACCAAGGCTCGCCAGGTAATGGGCCAGGCGGTTGGCGCGGGCATTGAGTTCGGTGTAGGTCAGACGCTGCTCATCCTGAACCGCCGCGCACGCGTCAGGCCAATCCTCGACCTGACCTTCGAAAAGTGTCGCAACTGTCTGATCTTCAGGGTATTCGGTGCGGTTGTCGTTGAACGTTTCAAGTAGCTGGCGACGCTCGTTCGCCGGCAGCACCTGGACGTTGTACAGCGGCGTGTCGGGGCGCTGCTCCAGTGTTTCGATCAAATGGACCAGCGTGCTGGCGAACGTATCGCAGACCCGGTGTGCGCCGATTTCCCTCATCGCCAGAACCGTGAGCAGAAAGTCCTCGCCCAGGTCATCCACCGAAATGGCCAGCGGGTAATTGGTGTGTTCCTGATTGCTCAGGCTTTCGATCCCTTCCCAGACCGAGGCGTCCTGTGCGGCGCTCGCGTCCGCCGCGCTGTGCCGATAATTGAGCAGTGCGTTGAACAGCGGCGCGGGTGCGACCACTGCGCTGCAGCGTTGTGCCAGTGCCAGCGAGGCGTGTTCGTGGGCGAGCAATGCGGTGAGGCGCGCATGGGTCGACTTCACGCCTTCATGCACGCTGCGCGCATCGATGTCGACGCGCAGCGGCAGCGTGTTGATGAACATCCCCAGCGCACGGTCAGCGCCGTCGCCACCTTGCATGCGGCCCATCAATACGGTGCCGAACACCACCTGATCGCGACCGGAGGCCTTGCTCGCCACCAGCGCCCAGGCCAGGTGCATCACGCTCGCAGCGCTGACCCCAAGGTGCCGGGCCTGCGCTCGTACCCGCCGGCTCAGCGCGGTGTCCAGCGGCCTGCGGGCTTCTTCGATGCCGGTGCCGTCGCTGTGAACCGATGCCTGGCCGTAAACCAGTGTCGATTCATCGATGTCGCCCAGCATGTCACGGAAAAACACTTCGTGTTCGTGCTGGTCCGCACCCAGACGCGCCTGGGCGACGTAATTACGGTACGGAATCGGCGCGGGCAATTCACTGCCGCCGCCTTGCATGAAAGCCTGCATTTCTTCGCGCACCACATCCAGCGCCGTGTGATCCAGTGCCAGGTGGTGGAAAATCAGCAGCATCACCCAGCGGCCGGTGGCGGAGTCCTGGGCGCACGCCAGCCGGATCAACGGCGCCTGTGTCAGGTTCAGGCGGTAGCGTGTGCTGGCAAAGCGCTCACTGAGCTGTTCTGCGATGTCGCCGTCCCGAGGGCTCAGCTCCAGGTGTTCCACGATCAGGCTGGCCTGGCGCCAGACCACTTGCAGCGGTTGCTCCAGCCCTTCCCAGACCACCGCGGTCCGCAGAATGTCGTGACGGTCGATGACCTGCTGCAACGCGCTGGCGAACACCTCGATGCGCTCGTGGCTGCTGACCGAAAACGTCGCCTGCAACACATAGGGGTCGCCCTGCCCGGCGCTGATGTGGTGGTAAAGCACGCCTTCCTGCAAAGGGGCCAGCGGGTAGATGTCCTGCACATTGACGGCCCCGCCCGGAACGGTGGCCACCGCCAGGTCCAGCGTTTCCTGCGTCAGTTCGACCAGGGGCAGCATGTCCGGGGTGATCCGGGTGCAGCCAGCCGGTATGGCGTTATCAGGTACAACCACTTCACGCCCGCTGCCCACCGCAGCCGCCAGTGCGGACAGCGTTGGCTGACCAAACAACACACGAACGTCGGCGCTCATGTCCTGCTGGCGCATGCGCTCGATCAGCTTGACCGCCAGCAGCGAGTGACCGCCCAGTTCGAAGAAGTGGTCGTGACGACCCACACGCTCGATTTGCAGCACGTCCTGCCAGATCTGCGCCAGGGCGGTTTCGATTGCGCCCTGCGGTGCTTCGTAGCCACGACTGACCAGCGCCTGCTGGTCCGGCGCGGGCAGTGCCTTGCGGTCCAGTTTGCCGTTCGGGGTCAGGGGCAGCGTGTCGAGTTGCACGTAAGCCGATGGCACCATGTAATCCGGCAGTTGCGCGTGCAGATGAGCGCGCAATGCTTCCAGGTCGACGTTTGTGTCAGAGGCTGTGAAATACGCCACCAGGCGCTTGTCGCCGGGCACGTCTTCGCGGGCCATGACCACGGCGTCTTTCACCGCAGTGTGGCTGGCGAGTTTCAGCTCGATCTCGCCCGGTTCGATACGGAAACCGCGAATTTTTACCTGGTTATCGTTACGGCCGAGGTATTCCACCGTGCCGTCTGCGCGCCAGCAGGCCAGGTCGCCGGTGCGGTACA
>NZ_MTSA01000034.1:0-23071 GCF_002157375.1 Pseudomonas syringae | reverse complement strand
TGCTCCGCGTGGGCATGCCGTTCTGGACGCTCTGCGTCCGATCTTGAGTATGCGGCGCGTCGCAGATCTGTGACGCAGAGCGTCACGCAAGGCATTCCCACGCTGGAGCGTGAGGAACGAGAGTTGATCGGAAGAATACCTATCGTGCCCATGCTCCGCGTGGGCATGCCGTTCTGGACGCTCTGCGTCCGATCTTGAGTATGCGGCGCGTCGCAGATCTGTGACGCAGAGCGTCATGCAAGGCATTCCCACGCTGGAGCGTGAGGAACGATAATCTCGACTATCGTGCCGACGCTCCGCGTCCGCGTTTGAGTCTAGCCGTAGCGCTTCTTCGCCTCGATGGCCAGGCCGCTGCCGATGCTGCCGAAAATATTGCCCTCGACGTGTCGCGCATTGGGCAGCATGGCGGAAACGCTGTTGCGCAGTGCCGGAATACCGCTTGAGCCGCCGGTGAAGAACACGGTGTTGACCTGCTCCACACCCACGCCCGCGTCGTTCAACAAACTTGTCACGCTGTTGCGAACCCGCTCAAGCTGGGCGTCAATCGCCGATTCGAACATGGCCCGACTCAGTTCCACACTCAGCCCCGGCTCGACCCGGTCCATTGGCACATGGCGGTGTTCGGCATGGGTCAGGTGGATCTTGGTTTCTTCCACTTCCATCGCCAGCCAGTGTCCGGCGCGCTGTTCGATCAGCTTGAACAGACGATCGATACCGCCAGTGTCCTCGATGTCATAGCGCATGCTGCCGAGCGCCAGTTGGGATTTCTGCGAGTACACCGCGTTGATGGTGTGCCAGGTCGCCAGGTTGATGTGATGACTGGTGGGCATGTAGGCGCCGCTTTTCATGCGGCTGCCGTAGCCAAATAAGGGCATTACGCCTTGCAGGCTCAGTTGTTTGTCGAAGTCGGTCCCGCCGATGTGTACGCCACCGGTGGCCAGAATGTCTTGCTGACGATCATCGTGCTGGCGTCGCTCTGGTGACAGGCGCACGAGCGAGAAGTCCGACGTACCGCCGCCGATGTCGACAATCAGCACCAGTTCTTCGTTTTCGACGGTGGATTCGTAATCGAATGCCGCGGCGATAGGCTCGAACTGAAATGACACGTCCTTGAATCCGATCTTGCGGGCCACTTCGGCCAAAGTGTCTTCAGCTTCCTGATCAGCCTGCGCGTCGTCATCGACAAAATGTACCGGGCGGCCCAGCACGACCTGCTCGAATTCGCGCCCGGCGACGTGCTCGGCGCGCTTTTTCAACTCGCCGATAAACAGCGCCAGCAGGTCCTTGAATGGCATCGCGGTGCCCAGCACGCTGGTGTCGTGCTTGATCAGCTTGGAACCCAGCAGGCTCTTGAGCGAGCGCATCAGGCGGCCTTCATAGCCTTCCAGGTATTCGTGAAGCGCGAGGCGTCCGTAGACCGGTCGGCGTTCTTCCATATTGAAGAACACCACCGATGGCAGGGTAATCTTGTCGTCCTCCAGCGCGATCAACGATTCCATGCCGGGTCGTTGCCAGCCGACAGTGGAGTTGGACGTGCCGAAATCGATGCCGCAGGCACGGGCCGGGGATTGGTCATTCATGTCTTTTACGTTCCAGTCAAAAAACGGCCGCGCAGTTTATGTCAGCGCACGCCAATTGCGTAGCGCGACACGTCTTTTATATTTGCCTGACGGTATTTGCCGCCAAGGCTTGAACTGACGCCTGTTACCCCCAATCTTGAAGGTATTCTCGGTAGACCAGGTTGTCGAAAAGTCGACCCGCCTGCAAACGCGGCTGGCTATCGGTACATTTTTCGACGTTAGGTAATCCAGATACCTCTTGATAGAGGGAGCTGGGCGCGTGACGCCAGCGTATCTGGCTTTGCCGGATAAATCGGATGGGTGATCGTTACATGGATTTCAAAGACTACTACAAGATACTTGACGTTGAACCCACTGCGGACGACAAGGCGATAAAGACCGCCTACCGCAAACTGGCCCGCAAGTATCACCCCGACGTCAGCAAGGAGGCCGGCGCCGAAGACAAGTTCAAGGAAGCGTCCGAAGCCTACGAAGTGCTCAGCAGCCCTGACAAGCGTGCCGAGTACGACGAACTGCGCAAGTACGGTCGACAGGGGCGCCCGTTCCAGACCCCGCCGGGCTGGCAAAGCCGTGCCGGCGCGGGCGCAGGCGGGTTTGAGGAGACGGCAGACTTTTCCGAGTTCTTCAGCTCCATTTTTGGTGGCCGGCCACAGCAGGGCGGACGTACCCGCAATACGGGGCGCACCGGGCAGGACGTCGAGATGGAACTGGCCGTTTTCCTTGAGGAGACCCTGTCAGGCGAATCCAAGCAGGTCAGCTTCAAGGTGCCTCAGCACAGTCCCAACGGGCAGCGCATGAGTGACATCACCAAGACCCTGAACGTGAAGATTCCTGCGGGCGTGACCGATGGCGAGCGAATCCGCCTGAAGGGGCAGGGCGCCCCCGGTGTGGCCGGTGGAGCTGCCGGTGATTTGTACCTGATCATTCGCCTGGCGCCACATCCCATGTTCGAGGTCGAAGGCCACGATCTGGTGATCACCGTACCGCTGGCACCCTGGGAAGCCGTGCTGGGCACCAAGGTCGCGGTGCCGACTCTGACCAGCCGGCTCAACCTGACCATTCGTCCTGACAGTCAGAACGGTCAGCGTTTGCGGATCAAGGGTAACGGTCTGATGACCAAGAGCGGCGAGCGCGGCGACCTGTACGCCCAGCTCAAGATCGTGGTGCCCAAGCACACCGATGAGGCGACCCGTGCGCTCTGGCAGAAACTGGCCGACAGCACGTCGTTTGACCCACGGGCTCACTGGAAAGGCTGAGTAGCAAGGGAGGGCGCGGTGTCGATGTAAGGCGCTGCCCCGCGGCCCGGGTCAGTTTCGGGGCAGCACCACGGTAAACGTGGTGCCGTCGCCGATGGTCGAGGTCACGGTGATGCTGCCGCTGTGGGCGTTGACCACTTCCTTGACGATAAACAGCCCCAGACCCAAGCTGGTCGAGGTGCCGCGCGACTCGCTGTCTTCCTGCGTACTGCGTACCAGTGGATCGAAGATCGTGCCGATGGCGTCCTCGGCAATCGGCTTGCCTTCGTTGTGAACCACCAGCACCACCGCGTTTTCGGCGCCGGTGACACAGACAGTGATCTCGTGACTGGCGGCGCCGTGCTGCAAGGCGTTGCCGATCAGGTTCTGCAACATCTGACTGATGCGCCCGGTGTCCCATTGACCACAGGTATTACCTTCAATGTTCAGCACCGGCGCCGAATCGGGTCGCCCGGCGCAGGCTTCTTCTATGGCCTCGCGGCAAGCGCCTGCCAGGTCCATGTATTTGCGCTCCACGGGCAGCCCGGCACCCAGCCGGCTGCGCACGAATTCCAGCAAATCGCTGACCATCGTGCCCATGTGGCGGGTGCTCATCTGAATGCGCGAAATGTAGGAACTGGTTTTCTCATCCAGCGAAACTTTCCGTGCCAGCAGTTCAGTGGACATGCTGACGGCCTGCAGCGGCGCGCGCAGGTCATGGCCGAGAATGGCCAGAAAGATGTCCCGTGAACGCCCGACCCGCTCGGCATAGGCGGCGGTGGACTCTGCCAGCGCTTCGTCGATGGCCTCGTTGAACCGGATCACGTCCTGGAAGTCGGCCAGTTGCGGCGCATTCAGACTTTCGACCCACAGACGAATGACGCTGGCGCGCAGGTGGCGGAATTCGGACGTCATCTGCACCAGATCAAAACCTACCTCGTGGCGCAGCTCGCCATGACTGCTGGCGGCTTCATCCAGGCTCGGCGTCTTGTTCAGTTCCTCCCCACGGGCCTTGGCGATTTCCTCGCTCTTGCTCTGCGCGGTGTTCATGTCCCGCGCCGCAGCAAGCAAAATCGACTTGGCGTGATCCCGCAACTCGACTTTGCTCATCGTTTCTGCGGCGGGTTTCAGGGTTCTGGCGAAGTCTTCCCATTCGTCGACAATACGATCCACATGAACAACGATGAATTCGGAAAGGCGCATGGGCCGACTACCTTGCTGGAGGAACGTGACAAAAGATGGCGCATATTACCTCCTTTACATGACACGAAATATAGGGCGTTTACTGTCATTTCTGTCAGTAGACGCCCTTTTTGCAGGGGCCTATGTTCAATCGGCAGATTAATCGATTGGAGGCCCAAGGCATGAGTGTCACGACGGTGACTGATACGACCTTTCAGAAAGAGGTCATCGAGGCCAGCGACCACAAGCTGGTGGTGGTCGAATTCTCGACAAAAGAGAAGGTGAATAAGCGAGGCCTGGAAAACGCCAGCGCAAAAATGGACGCTGTTTTCAACAAGCTGGCAGACGACTACATCAACCGGGTCGTATTCGCTCGGGTTGAAATCGAACTGGATCCGGATCTGAAAGACTCACTCAATCCGCTCACGTCGGCCGCTCATGCCATCAATCACGGCCCTACGATGGTCTTTTTCAAAAAAGGTCAAAAGGTGAGAGATGACCTTGTCGGCCTGCAGACCGATGTTCGTACGACGCAGATCCTGGACGAATTGCTATCCACGTCATAATTGGAGGTTCACCATGTTGAAGACAGAATTCGCAAAATTTGTCGAAGAGCAGATCAAGCTGGCCGAGAAAATACTGGCCGACGGAAAGGTCAGTGAGCGGGACGATTTTGCGGAAGGGAAACTCACGTTCTTCTGTGCTCGGCATCGAATTTTGCAGGGCGAAAAAATCAAGCAAGACGTGGGGACGCTGGACGCCATCAACGACTCATTGCAGGCGTTGGGGATATTGGAGTCTGAAGAGACGTTTCTGAATTACAAGAAGAAAGCAGGAACGGTCCTCGCTGTTAAAGACGATGGCGATTTCAATCGCGAATGGGCTGAAGTCAGCCCGTTGGTGTTGCTGGAGTTCAGCAAGCCGGGCGTTAATGAGCATGGTGAAGCGAACAGCAGCGCACGGACGGGAGCCATTCTCGATGAGCTTGCGCCCGAGTTCGAAGGGAAGGTCGTCATGCTTCGTGTGCCCGTGGACACGTGCCCAGCTACAGCCCAAAGCTACAATGTGACTGCTGCGCCGACCATTATCTTTCTCAAGGGCGGTAAAAAGCTTGAGGAAACCGCTGATTTTCATTTGAAGTTCTGGTTCAGGGCGAAAATCAATGAGTTGCTTAGCCCCCAAGAATAAACTGAGCGGAAAACATTGAAGGGCCTTCTGAAACCGAAGGCCCTTGTTATTTCAGAACAGAAAATACCGCTGCGCCATCGGCAACACTTCTGCAGGCTCACACCACAGCAACACACCGTCGGCCTTGACCTGATAGGTCTGTGGGTCGACTTCGATATCCGGCAGGTAGTCGTTGTGGATCAAGTCCTTTTTCTGCACGGTGCGGCAGCCTTTGACCACCCCGATTTGCTTCTTCAGGCCCAGAGACTCCGGCACGCCTGCGTCGAATGCGGCCTGGCTGATGAAGGTCATGCTGGTGGCATGCAGCGAGCTGCTGTAGCTGGCGAACATCGGGCGGTAGTGGACCGGTTGCGGCGTCGGGATCGAGGCGTTGGCGTCGCCCATCAGGCTGGCGGCAATGGCCCCGCCCTTGAGGATCAGGGTGGGTTTGACGCCGAAGAACGCTGGACGCCACAGCACCAGATCAGCCCATTTACCGACTTCGATAGAACCCACTTCATGGCTGATGCCGTGGGTGATGGCCGGGTTGATGGTGTATTTGGCGATGTAACGCTTGGCGCGGAAGTTGTCGTTGCCGGGGCCATCCTGTGGCAGCGGGCCGCGCTGTTTTTTCATCTTGTCGGCGGTTTGCCAGGTGCGCATGATCACTTCGCCAACCCGGCCCATGGCCTGGCTGTCGGAACTGAGCATGGAAAACGCGCCCAGGTCGTGAAGGATATCTTCGGCAGCAATGGTTTCGCGGCGTATGCGGCTCTCCGCGAAGGCCACGTCTTCGGCGATGCTCGGGTCCAGGTGATGACAGACCATGAGCATGTCCAGGTGCTCGTCAATGGTGTTGCGGGTGAATGGCCGGGTCGGGTTGGTCGAGCTGGGCAGCACGTTGGGCGAGCCGCAGGCCTTGATGATGTCCGGCGCATGGCCGCCACCGGCACCTTCGGTGTGGTACGTGTGGATCGTGCGGTTCTTGAACGCGGCGAGGGTGGTCTCGACAAAGCCTGACTCGTTCAGCGTGTCGCTGTGGATGGCGACCTGCACGTCGTATTGATCGGCAACGCTCAGGCAGTTGTCGATGGCGGCCGGGGTCGTGCCCCAGTCTTCGTGCAGTTTCAGGCCGATTGCGCCAGCCTTGACCTGTTCGATCAGCGGGCCTGGCAGGCTGGCGTTGCCCTTGCCGGTGAAGCCGATGTTCATCGGGAACGAGTCCGAGGCCTGGAGCATGCGCGCCATGTGCCACGGGCCGGGTGTGACGGTGGTGGCGTTGGTGCCCGTCGCAGGGCCTGTGCCGCCACCGATCATGGTGGTGACGCCGCTCATCAGCGCTTCTTCGATCTGCTGCGGGCAGATGAAGTGGATATGCGTGTCGACGCCGCCTGCGGTGAGGATCATGCCTTCACCGGCAATGACTTCGGTGGCCGCGCCGACGGCAATGGTCACGTCCGGCTGAATGTCCGGGTTGCCCGCTTTGCCGATGGCTGCAATACGCCCGTTCTTGATGCCCACGTCGGCTTTGACAATGCCCCAGTGGTCGATGATCAAGGCATTGGTGATCAGCGTATCGACCACATCGGCGGCCATCAGTTGACCCTGGCCCATGCCGTCACGGATAACCTTGCCACCGCCGAATTTCACTTCCTCGCCATACGTGGTGAAGTCTTTCTCGACCTCGATCCACAGCTCGGTATCCGCCAGTCGAACCTTGTCGCCAACGGTGGGGCCGAACATGTCGGCGTAGGCTTGTCTGGAAATCTTCATGGTGATTCCTTATGCGTCGTTGTACGCAAACCCGACTGACTATGGCTATCGTGCCAATGCTCCGCGTTGGCATGCATCCCGTGACGCTCTGCGTCACACATCTTCAGTCTTGCGCGATGGCAGGTGTAATCGAAGCGCAGGCTTCTCTGCCCGGTTTCGATGTGACGCAGAGCGTCGCGAACTGCATTCCCACGCGGAGCGCAGGAACGATATTCAAAAGTCCGAATGCGTCAATCCAGATCCCCCATCACCCGTCCGGCAAAGCCGTAGACCTTGCGCAATCCCGCCAGGTCCACCAGTTCGATTTCGCGGGACTGGCCCGGCTCGAAGCGCACGGCAGTGCCGGCCGGGATGTTCAGACGCATGCCGCGGCTGGCGACGCGGTCGAAGGTCAGCGCGTCGTTGGTTTCAAAAAAGTGAAAATGCGAGCCCACCTGGATTGGCCGGTCACCACTGTTGGCGACCGTCAGGCTGATGGTGCGACGTCCGGCGTTGAGTTCGATGTCGCCGGGCTGGATCTGGTATTCGCCAGGGATCATGTCGGTTGCCCCAAGGTTTTGAAATAAATGGCGGTCGGCCGGTAACGACCGTCCGGTGTGGCGCAATAGTCCGGCAGTTCGCCGACACGGTTGTAGGCCCGCGAACGATAAAACGCTTCAGCCGTGGAACCGGCCTCGGTGTCCAGGTGCAGCAGCCCGCGTTTGTGCTTCACCGCAGCCTGCTCGACCTCGTCCATCAACTGTCTGCCCAGGCCACGACCGCGGGCAGTCGGCAGCACCATCAGCTTCTGCACTTCGGCGCGGTTCAGGCCATTGGGTTTCTGGCACAGCGACAGCTGCGCACTGGCCAGCACGTTCCCTTCTTCAGCCACCACCCACAGCAGCAGATGACCGGCGGCGATGTCGGCTGTCAGGCCATCGCACCAGGCATTGGCCTGGTCCATGTCGAGGTCTGCCATGAACCCGACCGAGGCGCCGTCGTGAACCGTGTCGAACAGCAAATGCGCCAGGCCACGGCGGTAATACGCGAAACTTTCAGCGGTCACACGTCGCAGCTGTGCATGATTCATGGCGCGCTCTCTAGAGGGGTTTGGGGGCTTGCGACGCGGGCGGTGGAGCACCGGGCGACAGATCAAGCTGCATGAAGGTCAGGTCCAGCCAGCGACCGAACTTGGTGCCGACTTGCGGCATTTGCCCGGTGGTCTTGAAGCCCAGACGATCATGCAGGGCGATGGAGGCCGCGTTGCCGCTTTCGATGGCGGCCACCATCATGTGTTTTTCACAGTCACGGGCGCGCTCGATCAGGGCTGCCATCAAGCGCGGCCCCAAGCCTTTGCCACGTTGATCCGCGCGCACATAAACCGAATGCTCGACGGTATGGCGAAAACCCTCGAAAGGCCGCCAGTCACCGAACGACGAATAGCCCACGACTTCGCCTGCGCTGTCGAGCGCGACCAGGATCGGGTAACCCTGGGTCTGGCGAGACGCATGCCAGGCCTGACGGTTGGCCAGGTCGACCGGTTGTTCGTTCCAGATCGCGGTGGTGTTCAGCACCGCATCGTTGTAGATCGCCAGGATCCCCGGCAGATCGTCTGGCAGTGCATCGCGAATCAGGTCTTGCATGATCACTCCTTCAGGCAATCGGCTGATGCACGGTGACCAGCTTGGTGCCGTCCGGGAACGTGGCTTCCACCTGAATCTCCGGGATCATTTCCGGGATGCCTTCCATGACCTGATCGCGGGTGAGCAACGTCGTGCCGTAGTGCATCAGATCAGCGACAGTCTGGCCGTCACGCGCGCCTTCGAGCAACGCCGCAGAAATGTAGGCCATGGCTTCCGGATAGTTGAGCTTCACTCCGCGCGCCAGACGCCGTTCGGCAACCAGTCCGGCGGTGAAAATCAGCATCTTGTCTTTTTCGCGTGGCGTCAGGTCCATAGGGTTTCCGCTTCTTCAAATTCAGTGGGGGATCATTCCCAGGCCTGCGCCTTCATCGTTATGTATAAGTCTGTCTCGGATTCTGGCCGAAGGCCGTAGGGGCGACCGGGGCGGCGATCCGCATTGTTCGCGAAAGGGGCGGTATATTTCCCAAAAATGCATCGTAAGCACTACCGTCTTCGCGAACAAGTTCGCTCCCACGCCCTGCGGGCAGAAGCGCTAAAAGCCACGATTTTCGGGCTTCTCAGTACTTATGTATAACGCTGAGTGCATCAGCGCCAAGGGTGTAGCCTGGGACGCAGTGCGTCCAGTCATCAATCAGGTGTTCCAGATTCTCGGTGTCACCGCTTCGCGTCCCAGCAGCGCCGGGCGCAGACGCTTCCAGATTTCTATCAGCCAGGCCCTGGCATGCAAGGCCTCATCAGCCAGACAACGCGCAACGATCAAGCCAGGCAATTGCGTCAGGTTACCGCGCACCGGATTGTGCATCGACAATGAGCGGCAGCTTTCAAGCAGGTCGCTGTCGGCTTCACCGGTCAGAAGGAGGGTGGCGAAAACCGTTTTGCCATCCAGGCCGATGGGCGAATCCAGTAGCCCGTCGCCGCCGATGATGCGTTGCCGTTCATGCCAGAGCAATGTTCCGTCGCGACGAATATCCAGGTGCGATTGAAAGTGGCCATGTTCGAAACGCTCGCCACTGGCCGGACGCCCCAGCGCCACGACATCCCAGTAGCATAGCCGGGCGTCACCGTGCAGCTCGATACGCGTGGTCAGTTCTGCCTGGGCGTTGCTGAATACAATGGTTTCCTGCGGCAGCCACTCCAGGGTCGCGCCGGGCTGTACATGCAGTTCCAGTTGCTGAAACGCCGGGCTGGCGGCGCGATACCACTTGGCTGCGCCAGGGCTGGTCAGTTGTGCCCAGGCTTGGGCGCCGACCGTTGCCGAAATATCCAGCCGGTCGCCCCCGGCGATACCGCCCGGTGGGTGAACAATGATGTGCTGGCACACCTCAGGCCCTTCGGCGTACAGATGTTTCTGCACTCGCAAAGGCCCCTTGTGGCGGCGCTGGGTCGGGCGCGTGCAGTCATCGAAACGGCCATAGCCCAGCTCCAGCTCGGCATGCCAGCTGGGCGTGAACAAGGCAGTGTGGGCAGGCAGGTTCATAGCGTCTTCATTGCGTTGTCGAAGGCTGCACGATAACGGATTGGCGCATCAAATAGTGACCAGACCGCGCACACCGTCAGCCTCCATGTTCTCGCCACGACCCTGCTGGACGATTTCCCCCCGCGACATCACCAGGTATTGATCGGCCAGCTCTGCCGCAAAGTCGTAGAACTGTTCGACCAGCAGAATCGCCATGTCGCCGCGCTCGGCCAGTTTTTTGATCACCGCGCCGATCTCCTTGATGACCGAGGGCTGAATGCCTTCGGTCGGCTCATCGAGAATCAGCAGGCGCGGGCGGCTTGCCAGTGCCCGGCCAATCGCCAGTTGCTGTTGTTGACCACCTGACAGATCACCGCCACGGCGATGCTTCATTTGCAGCAGCACCGGGAACAGTTCGTAGATGAAATCGGGCACCTCTTTGGCCTCTGAGCCGGGAAACCGGGACAGCCCCATCAGCAGGTTCTCCTCGACCGTCAGCCGACCGAAGATCTCTCGGCCTTGCGGGACGTAGGCAATCCCGGCATGCACCCGCTGATGGGTCTTGGTGGCAGTGATGGTTTTACCTTCCCATTTGACCGTGCCTTCTTTCGACGGCAACAGCCCCATGAGCACGCGCAACAGCGTGGTCTTGCCGACGCCGTTACGGCCCAGCAGGCAGGTGACTTCACCGACCTTCACATCAAACGACAGACCGCGAAGAATGTGGCTGCCGCCGTAATACTGATGGAGCTTTTCGACCTGGAGCATGGTTCGTGTTCTCGTCTGTTGCAGCAGGGTCACTGCTTGCGATGCGGAGCGTCTGGACAGGCATTCTCACGCGGAGGAACAACTGGAAGCCGGGCCTTCAACGGCCCAGATACACTTCGATCACGCGTTCATCGGCCTGAACGTCGTTCAGTGAGCCTTCGGCCAGTACGCTGCCCTGATGCAGCACGGTGACGTGGTCGGCAATCGAACCGACGAAGCCCATGTCGTGTTCCACCACCATCAGCGAGTGCTTGCCGGCAAGGCTTTTGAACAGCTCGGCGGTGAACTCGGTTTCAGCGTCGGTCATGCCCGCCACCGGCTCGTCGAGCAACAGTAATTGCGGGTCTTGAACCAGCAGCATGCCGATTTCCAGAAACTGCTTTTGACCGTGGGACAGCAAGCCGGCCGGGCGATGCATCGAGGAGGTCAGGCGAATGGTCTCCAGCACCTCGTTGATCCGGTCCTGTTGCTCGCCGCTCAGGCGTGCCCGCAGGCTGGCCCACACCGATTTGTCGGTTTTCTGCGCCAACTCCAGGTTTTCGAACACGCTCAGGGCTTCGAACACCGTGGGCTTCTGAAACTTGCGGCCAATCCCGGACTGGGCAATCTGTACTTCGCTCATCTGTGTCAGGTCCAGCGTCTCGCCGAACCACGCCTTGCCGTGGCTCGGGCGGGTCTTGCCAGTGATGACGTCCATCAGCGTGGTCTTGCCCGCGCCGTTGGGGCCGATGATGCAGCGCAGTTCACCCACGCCGATGTACAGGTTCAGATCATTGAGCGCTTTGAAGCCGTCGAAGCTGACGCTGATGTCTTCCAGCGTCAGGATCGTGCCATGCCTTGTGTTCAGGCCTTTGCCGGCACTTTTGCCAAGGCCCACGGCGTCGCGGCTGGTGCCAGCGTCGGAGTTGGGGGCCAGGATCGGCTCAAGCATCAAAGACGGGGTCGGAGTGGTTTTCATTGCTCGCTCCTTTTCTTCAGCAGGCCGATCACGCCCTTGGGCAGGTACAGCGTGACGATAATGAACAGCGCGCCGAGGAAGAACAGCCAGTATTCCGGGAAAGCCATCGTGAACCAGCTTTTCATGCCGTTGACCAGGCCGGCACCCAACAGCGGGCCGATCAGCGTGCCGCGACCGCCAAGGGCCACCCACACGGCTGCCTCGATGGAGTTGGTCGGTGACATTTCGCTGGGGTTGATGATGCCGACCTGCGGCACATACAGGGCACCGGCCAGGCCGCACAGCACCGCGCTCAGCACCCAGACGAACAGCTTGAAGCCGCGTGGGTCGTAGCCGCAGAACATCAGGCGGTTTTCAGCATCACGCAGCGCCGTCAGCACCCGACCGAACTTGCTCTGTGCCAGCTTCCAGCCGATGTACAGGCTGGCCACCAGCAACGCAACGGTCGCCAGAAACAGCACCGCACGCGTGCCTTGCGAACTGATGCTGAACCCCAGAATGCTGCGAAAGTTGGTGAACCCGTTGTTGCCGCCAAAGCCGGTTTCGTTGCGAAAGAACAACAGCATGCCGGCAAACGTCAGGGCCTGGGTCATGATCGAGAAATACACGCCCTTGATCCGCGAGCGAAAGGCGAAGAAACCGAACACCAGCGCCAGCAATCCCGGCGCCAGGACCACCAGGCACATCGCCCAGAGGAAGTTGTCGGTGCCCGCCCAGTACCAGGGCAGTTCGGTCCACGACAGGAACGTCATGAACGCAGGCAGACCGTCGCCTGCCGCCTGGCGCATCAGGTACATGCCCATCGCATAGCCACCCAGGGCGAAGAACAGGCCGTGGCCCAGCGACAACAACCCCGCGTAACCCCAGACCAGGTCCAGGGCAAGGGCGACGATGGCGTAGCAGAGAATTTTGCCCACCAGTGTCAGCGTGTAGGCCGACACTTGAAAGCTGTTTTCGGCAGGCAACAAGGAAAGCAGCGGCAGTGCCAGCAGCACGGCCAGTATCAGAATGCCCACAGCCAGCGTGCCCTTGGGGCCGACTTTCTGTGCGGCGGTTAACATCAATGGCTGGCTCATCAGTCGATCACCCGTCCTTTCAATGCGAAGAGGCCTTGCGGACGTTTCTGGATAAACAGAATGATCAGCGCCAGGATCAGGATTTTGCCCAGTACGGCGCCGATCTGCGGTTCAAGAATCTTGTTGGCAATGCCCAGCCCGAAGGCTGCCGTCACGCTGCCGGCCAGTTGCCCGACACCGCCGAGCACCACCACCAGGAACGAATCGATGATGTAGCTCTGGCCCAGGTCCGGGCCGACGTTGCCGATCTGGCTGAGCGCCACGCCGCCCAGGCCTGCGATGCCGGAGCCCAGCCCGAAGGCCATCATGTCGATACGACCGGTCGGCACGCCGCAGCAGGCGGCCATGTTGCGGTTCTGGGTCACGGCCCGCACGTTCAGGCCCAGGCGGGTCTTGTTCAGCAGCAGCCAGGTCAGCACTACCACGAACAGGGCGAACGCGATGATCACGATACGGTTGTAAGGCAGCACCAGATTCGGCAGTACCTGGATTCCGCCGGACAGCCATTGCGGGTTGGCCACTTCGACGTTCTGTGCGCCGAAGGCCAGCCGCACAGCCTGAATCAGCATCAGGCTGATGCCCCATGTCGCCAGCAGGGTTTCCAGCGGGCGACCGTACAAATGGCGAATGACCGTTCGTTCCAGCGCCATGCCGATCGCGGCGGTGACAAAAAACGCCACGGGCAGCGCAATCAGCGGGTAGTACTCGATGGCACCCGGCGCGTAGCGCTGGAACATCAGTTGAACCATGTAGGTCGAGTAGGCACCCAGCATCAGCATTTCGCCGTGCGCCATGTTGATCACGCCGAGCAGGCCGAAGGTGATTGCCAGGCCCAGCGCGGCCAATAGCAGGATCGAACCCAGTGACATGCCACTGAACGCCTGACCCAGCAGCTCGCCGATCATCAGCTTGCGTTTGACCTGAGCCAGACTGGTTTCCGCAGCCACACGCACCGAAGCGTCGTTTTCCACGCCCGGAGCCAGTAACGATTCAAGGCGGGTACGGGCCAACGGATCGCCGGTTTCACCCAGCAACCGGACGGCGGCCAGGCGCACCGTAGGGCTGGAGTCGACCATCTGCAGGTTGGCCAGGGCCAGCGTCAGCGCACTTTTTACGGTGCTGTCGGTTTCGCTGGCCACACGCTGGCTCAGCAAATCCAGCTGCGCAGGGCGGGCGCTGCGTTGCAATTGTTGGGCAGCGGCGAGGCGAACGGCGCTATCGGCCGCCACCAGTTGATGGCTGGCCAGTGCGGTTTCCACCAAGCCTCGCAGCCGATTGTTCAGGCGCAGTTTGCGCGGTTCATCGGGGGTTGGAGCATCAGCCGCCGCGGGGGCATCAGCCTCCACGGGCACATATTTATCGTTGCTCTCGATCCAGGCGCGCTTGCTGCTGTCAGCAGCAACACGACCGTCGCGCAGCGCTTCAAGCAGCTCGACGCGCTCCGGTGCCGGCATGGCGGCCCAGGTTTCCAGCAGTTCTGCCTGTTTCGAAGAACTGGCTGCGACAAAATCACTGGCATCGCCGGCCTGAGCTGCGAATGGCAGCAACAGACTCAATGCGAAGATGAAGCGGTAAAGGTAAGAAGGCATATCAATATGGCCTTGATTCAGTGTGGCGTTCCAGAGAGCGCTCATGGTTGTCCGCCCTCACACTGCTCGTTCCTCACGCTTTGCGTGGGGATGCCTTTCGTGACGCTCTGCGTCACATTTGCATCGAGCTGCACGCTCGGGATTGGACGCGGAGCGTCCAGAACTGCATTCCCACGCTGGAGCGCGGGAACGATCATCAGTCGACTTTTATCCCTCAGTTGCTCTTGGCCGGAGAGTCCGGCTTCTTGTCGTTGCCCGGGATATAAGGGCTCCAAGGCTGGGCGCGGATCGGTTCTTTGGTCTGCCAGACGACGTTAAACTGCCCGTCTTTCTGAATTTCGCCGATCATCACGGGCTTGTGCAGGTGATGGTTGGTCTTGTCCATCATCAGGGTAAAGCCCGACGGTGCGGCGAACGTCTGCCCGGCCATTGCTTCACGGACTTTGTCGACATCGGTGGATTTGGCTTTCTCCACCGCCTGCGCCCACATGTGGATACCTACATAGGTGGCTTCCATCGGGTCGTTGGTCACGGCCTTGTCGGCGCCTGGCAGGTTTTTCTTCTTGGCGTAGGCGGTCCAGTCAGCAACGAACTTCTTGTTGACCGGGTTTTCGACGGACTGGAAGTAGTTCCAGGCTGCCAGATGACCCACCAATGGCTTGGTGTCGATACCGCGCAGTTCTTCTTCGCCCACCGAGAAGGCGACAACCGGAACGTCGGTGGCCTTCAGGCCCTGGTTGGCCAGTTCCTTGTAAAACGGCACGTTAGAGTCGCCGTTGACGGTGGAAATAACGGCGGTCTTGCCAACGGCGGAGAATTTCTTGATGTTGGCCACGATGGTCTGATAGTCAGAATGGCCAAACGGCGTGTAGACCTCTTCGATATCGGTGTCTTTCACGCCTTTGGAATGCAGGAATGCCCGCAGGATCTTGTTGGTGGTACGCGGGTAAACGTAATCGGTGCCCAGCAGGAAGAAGCGCTTGGCCGAACCACCGTCTTCACTCATCACGTACTCGACCGCCGGAATCGCCTGTTGGTTAGGCGCTGCGCCGGTGTAGAAAACGTTAGGCGACATTTCCTCGCCTTCGTACTGAACCGGGTAGAACAGCAAGCCGTTCAATTCTTCAAACACCGGCAGAACCGACTTGCGAGAGACCGATGTCCAGCAGCCGAATACCACGGCCACTTTGTCCTGAGTCAGCAACTGACGGCCCTTTTCAGCGAACAACGGCCAGTTGGATGCCGGGTCCACGACCACGGGCTCCAGCATCTTGCCGTTCACACCCCCCTTGGCATTGATTTCATCGATCGTCATCAACGCCATGTCTTTAAGCGAGGTTTCGGAGATGGCCATCGTCCCCGACAGCGAATGCAGGATGCCGACCTTGATGGTCTCGGCAGCCTGAACGGTCCAGGTCAGACCCATGGCGGCAATCGATGCGGACAGGGTGAAGGCTTTGATCAGACTGCGACGCTTCATTGGTGGACTCCGTTCGTATGGTTTTTGAGATCGTGTCGGGTGGTGGGTACGTTGCGTACAGCAAGCTTTAGCAAATGCTGGGCCAAAGCGCAGACGTCGCAAAATGGAACGAATCTGTCGCCTGGAAAAGGGGATGCGCACCAGCGTGGAACACCGCTCGGCAGGACGGCCATCACGTGCGTTATCGTGGTGCGATTGCCAAAAGCCAGTTTTTTCACTGGCTCTCCGTCAGTCGCTCGAGTGAATTACACCCACCATTCTTTTTCGCCGGAATACAGATCATAGGTCTGGTCTACAAGCTGTTCCGGAATGTCGAAATAGGCGTACAGCTGGCCGTTTATCTTGTTCGTTGCCCTTAGTTGCAAGAGCGTGCCAGGGGGGACCGCGACGTGATCACCCAGAAAACCCGTGAACATGTTCTTTTTGGGCACTGACGGCGCAAAGATGAAAAACACCGGATGGTTATCAGCGTTGGCGTTATGGGTCACAAAACCGTCCTGGCTCCATCTGACGGCATTGGCTCGCGACACGGATGCTGATTGCACACCGTTATCCACAAACACGGCACCAGTCTCTCGCTCAAGACATGCCAGCCCCTCGCTGGTTACATACGTGGCGCGGAAAGCGTCGCCGTGCCATTCCTTCAGACGGTAAAACTGACTAAGAAAACTGCGCGTTCTGGCATTGCGCACGCCGGCCCTCAGCAGCGGGTTGATCTCGCCCGAGCCGCCTTCTGCGTACGATGTGATCGCGGGCAAGCCCTCGGCATTGGATGCCTTGCTCAAGGCCATGTAGTCCGTCTCGAACTGTAATCGCTCTGCGGCGCTGGCTTCCTCAAAAGAGGCTGGCCAATCAGTCAGCAACTGGCTTAATCGTGATCTGGCCTGGCGAATGACAAGTTGGCTGATGCGCGGGATTTCGTTGCCAACGGCTTTCCAGGCGCCACTTGTGCTGCGCAAGACGTATTCCTGTTTATGCACAAGCAGTGCTGCGTCGGTGGGATGAGGACGATAAAGACGTGAATGGCCGAACATGTTTGCACGGCGGCTTACGTAACACCGCTCTGTACCCAGCTCAATGGCCAGAAAGTCTTTGGAATCCAGCGCGACCGTTACGCCTGAGTCTGCGAATCTCGGGGCGCGCAGGTGAGACATCAGGTAGCCGATCTGCACTTGCCCGTCTCGGCCCACCCTGCGTATCAGATGCGGACGTCTGACCTTCGCTGCCAGGTGCATCGCCGGTTTGAGGTATGCCCCTGCGCGCCCGATGGCGGCGGTGGACAGGTAACCTATAGCGCTCAGAAACTCCTCGGCAGCGCCTTCGAGATCGTTGTCCTGGATTTTCGAAAAAGCGCTCCATGTTTTGAGCAAGCCCAGCCCCAAGGCAATAGGAATCATGATGGGGGTGGGCAGAAACAGAAGGGCGATGCTGGCGACGATGTCGAAACTTCCGGATTGTCCCGCTCCCGGCGTCAGCCCCATCCGTTGCTTGATCTCCTGGATCAGGAGGTTGATTTTGGCCTCGTGGTTTTCCTCGTAGAAGTCTTTACTCTGCGGGATAAAGACCACCGGGCGCAGCAGTTTGTCAGGAATCGGAATCGGAGAAAGGCGGGTGAAGATATCGGGCACACGCCAGTGTCTGGCCTGTTTCTCGTAGTTCATGGCATGCAGCGTCTCCAGACGCCGCGACACCGGAATCTGCTGGATCAGGTAACGCTGGAATGATGTTTCTTCCAGAAAGCGGGTGTTGAGATGAAACATGCTGTTGAACCAGCGGAAGACCACGCCGTCAGGCGCGTCGAGGGTGCATAGCACCAGCGGGCCTTTGTCGAACCGGTCCTGCGGCGCGATCAACATGACATTGGTCATCTTGAGCTGGTTGACGCTGAAAAACCTGACTTCGATTCGTTCGCCGTTGACCGTGCTGCGTTTGTCCGGCGAGGGTGCATTCAGCACCGCCTTGATCCAGCTGGAACCCGTCAGCGGGAAGGCTTGCTGATCAATCTCCAGCAAGGCCATTTTCATCTGAGCCTCCAGCACGTTTTTTTGAGACTGCTTGAGCTGATGGGCGTAGGTCGATGATTTCAGATTGACGTCGAGGTACTCGGTGAGGTGTTCGGGACTGTTGATCGTCTCGACCAGCTCCTTGATGGCGCGCGTGTCCAGCCGGGTGAGCGCGGCCCCGGTCTCGTCAACGACGTCGATCTGCACTGCATCCCTGACTCTGGCCCGATGAGTCGGGTTACGCACCAGTTGCGCAAGCGACATTCTCGTGGTGTTTTTGTCCGGCACCTCAGGTGTCCCGGGAATTTCGATTGTCCAGGAGCGCACCCTGTACGTCAGGGTGACGACTATCTGCTCGGGTTCAAGCCTTATTGCGGCTTGTTTCAGCGCTTGACTCAATTGATGGTCGATGTAGTGCGTCAGGTAACGGCGGCTGTCGTTGCCAGGCTGGTTAAAGTAATCCTTGCCGGAATGTTGAATCTTTACCACCGCCTCACCCAGACGCCGTGCCTGCTCAAGCCACGCTTCGCGCTGCGCTTGCCCCATGCTTTTCCACCAGTCGGGCATGTGGGTGTATATCAGGTCGGCATCAAGCTGATGCAGATGCTGCTGGTTGTTGAAATGAAGCCCGGGTGCCAGCAGACGTAAATTCAACTGCTCGAACGCATCGGCGTCCATCTGCCCGGCCCGGGCAAGTTGTGCCGCTTGGGCAAACAGGGATTTTTGCTTGATGATCTGGCGCGTCAGTAACAGGCTCAGGAAGTGACCGCCCAATGCCGTGTAATGCCATTGCAGTGCGCTGACGGCCTGCGTTGGTTCTGCCGGCGCGAGTTCGGCGCGAAGTTGCTGTCTGTACCCGGGGTCGGTCCCTCGCTGTACCAGGGTATCGTTCATCTGCTTGAAGGACGTGAACGCTTCCAGCCCGTTATTAAGGGTGAACAGCAAAACGTCTTCCTGCACGTCTTCATGCACCTCCAAAGGCAGCGTGCGAAGTGTGCGGGTGATGGCAAAAGCCCCGGACAGCGCAATCGGCTCACGGCCATCGAGGCTTGCCGACACGCCATAAATACTGTGTGGCTGGAACTCGTCTACAGCGCCTGCAGCGCACGGCTTCAGTGCTGCCGAGAGCATCGTGAAGTGGCGGGTGGTCATTTCTCCCAGGGCAACGCGTATTTCACATTCTGATTTCAGGCAATGAACCCGTTCAGCGAGAAATTCGCTGCTTCGGGTCTTACCGTCTTGCAGTGCCGCGCCCCAGTAATCTGCCAGCTCGCGGGTATAACGTTGCTCCAGTTGTTCGTTGACCTCAGCAAACAGTGTGAGGATGGCCGTGCGGGGCAGGGGGTTGATGACGATCGTCTGCGCGGAGGGCGACGGCGTTGGGTAAAAACCTTGCACCTCATTGTCGTTCCAGCTCAGCCTGCCGGTGAAATGCTCGATCAGGCTGGCGATCAGCGGTGCGCTGTACACGCTGTCTTCTGCATCGGGCGGCAACGTGCTGTCACGGTAGGCCAGCCAGGTGGCCTGAACGTCCAGCTCGGGTTTTACCGTGCGCAGCAGCTCATGCGTCAGCTCACGTACGGTGTCACTCAGGGTCGGCGGGTAGGTGCTGCTGTCAGGTATAGGTCGAGCAGGTTGCGGGGAGGTGTCTAACGTTGCGTTCATGGCGCCATTTCGTCTCGATGAAAAATGATCCGCTCCAGGCTGTCGCCAGGCGGTTCATTGCATCTAGTCAGGGATGGCGGCGTATGGCTGTCGGGCAGCATTGCCTGATGCGCGTGGCAATGGCCATGCGTTCAGTAGGAAGGGGCGACGAGCCGGCAGGTCGGGCGACAAGGGAAGGGGCGAGGCCTGAAACCGGGTATGAGGAGGAATTCATCACAACGCCACTCAATGGTTTCAGGCCCCGCAGCGTGCAATCTAAGCTGTTGTCGCGCGTTTGGCAAAGCGCGAAAGCACTATTCGATCAAGCACCCAGACAATCAGCATCGAAATGCCCACCAGAGGGAACAAGACGCCGAGTGCAATCATCACCCCTGTTGCCATTTTCCAGCGTGGCAGGTCATGGCGCAGCGGCGGTACACCCAGCCCGCTCTGCGGTCGGCGCTTCCACCAGATCACCAGCCCGCTGACCGAACTGAGCAGCACCATCAGGCACACCAGCAGGATCAGCAACTGATTGACCCAGCCAAAAAACTTGCCTTCATGCAACATCACGCCCAGCTCGGTGGCCTTGGACACTGCGCTGTAATCGACATAGCGCACGTCGGCCAGCACCTTGCCGGTGTACTGATCGATATGCAGCGTTGCGTCGTCACGCGGGTCGTCAGCGAACACCGACACTGTGAATACACCGTCGGCCGTCTTTGGCTGAGTGATGCTGTAGCCCGGCACGATGTCTCTCGCCCGTGCGATATCGACCACCTGTTGCAAGGACACTTTTGGCGCTGCCGGGGCGCTGGACATGTGCATATGGCCCATGTGTTCGGCGTGATCACCGCCTGAAACCGGCATCGGCGTGTTTTCCATCGCCCAAGGTACGGTCTGCACGCTGGCAGTGTTCAGGTCTCCGGCCTGCTTGTCGGATTTAGGCACATCCTTCCACATCGCCGCCGGAAAGGTGTTCCACACCGCGGCATATTGCTTGCCCCACATACCGGTCCAGGTCATGCCGCTCAACAGCATGAACAGCAACAGCAACGCCCCCCAGAAACCGGTAACCGCGTGCAGGTCTCGCCACAACACGCGACCTTTGGCCGTCAGGCGCGGCCAGAACACGCCGGCCGCTGATCGACCGCGTGGCCACCACAGGTAGAGGCCGGAGACCACCAGCACAATGCCCCAACCCGCCGCGAGCTCTATAAGCCGGTCGCCTGGCGTGCCGATCATCAATTCGCCATGCAGCGCGCGAGCAATGGCCTGCAGGTTGTCTTTGGCGTCCTGAGTGCCAAGAATGATGCCGCGGTACGGATCGACAAACACATTCACGTCACGGCCCTGTTCGTTGATCACAAACTGAGCGCTGCCTTCCGTACTGGTCGGAGGGAAAAACTTGCCGAGGGTGGCCTGTGGATAAGTACTCGCCACTCGTTGTTGCAACTCATCGGCAGTAAGACGCTGCTCAGTCGGCGACACGTACAGCAGGTCGCTGTACATCAGGTTGTCCAGTTGTGGCTTGAACAGATAAATGATCCCGGTCAGCGACAGCAGGATCATGAACGGCGCGACAAACAGCCCGGCGTAGAAATGCCATCGCCAGGCCAGGTTATAAAACGAAACATCAGGTTTGGACACGATTAACGCTCCCCAATAGGGATAACACAGCACACCTCGCGCGCAGCCTTGGGCCGCGCGCGAGGGTGGAATCTTTTTTTTCCGGTTATGCCGTGATAAGCGTTGGCGGCGCCCGGCTTCGGGCGTTGGGGAAAATCGCCCGGCGTGCATGGCCCTGCAGGCGGGACGGCGCGAAAAAGTCGCTGGGTACGGGAGGGCTGGCGGCCACCAGCTCAAGTACATTGAGCAGCGCCGGGCAACTGAACAGCAGCGTGCAATAGCCACACTTGGCCCACAGCGCGTGATCGCTCATGCCGGCCTCGGCAGGCATGGTGTGCTCGCTGCCATGATGGGCATGAGCGTCGGCCGACATGTCCATCGTCGCGGGCATGGACATTGACATGCCGGCGTGCTGATCCATCGGCATCGACTGGGAAACCAGCGGGCCGATAAAGATCATCAACATGGCGAACAGGCTCAGCCATGCACCCCGATGGCTACGGGGGACGGTTGAACGGTCGCGGCGGCAGGTGGCGCTCAATCGGGAAAGCTACTCAGTGCTGGTGTTTCGGAGCCTGCTTTTGTACCACGACCTGCACCTCGACATCTCCTGCCTTTTCAAAATGCAGGGTCATCGGGAAGCGTTGGCCGACGACCAGTGTCGAGCGGTCCTTGAGGTCCAGCAGCATCACATGCCAGGCCATGGGGGCAAAACTCACTGTCCCGCCTGCCGGAATATCGACCGCCTGAACAGGCCGCATCTTCATCAGCCCGTCGGCGTGTACATGCTCGTGCAACTGCGCCTGCCCGGCGACAGGGCTGTCGACGCTGAGTAGCCGGTCGGCGCTGTCGCCTTTGTTCTCGACCGTGAAATACGCCGCTACTGTCGGTGCATTGGGCGGCAACGCCATCGACCACGGATGACCAATCAGCAGCGGTCCTGCCGTGTACTCATGGGCTTGGGCGAAGCAGGCGGGTAGCAGCAGCGCGGCCAGCAGGAATGCTTTTTTGAGCATGGGGGAGTCTCCGTGACGTTCTGGAGGGAGTGAGAGGGTGGCTCGACCAAGCATTTGAAACACTCAGGTAAACCTTGGAGCCCTATTGATTGCGCCCGTTTCGTAGAGTTGTTCCTCAGCGCACAGCCACAAGGTGATGGGAATGAACGAGAGGGCACAGTCACATCGTTTGCGCTCGGGGCGAATATCGAGTGCAGGCCGAACTTATCTGGTGACCGCAAAAACATTTCAGAGAAATCCTGTTTTTTCCGATTGGCGAATGGGGCGTCTGCTCGTCGATGAACTTCGGCAAGTCCAGGAGCAGCAACTGGCTGATTCACTAGCCTGGGTCATCATGCCTGACCATATTCACTGGCTGCTGCAGTTGAATGGTCAATCTTTATCCCGAGTTGTACAGCGCGTTAAATCGAAAAGCGCGATCGCCATAAACAGAACAAAGGGTTGCAGTGGGCCGTTGTGGCAAAGCGGATTCCACGACATCAGCATCCGGACCGAAGACAGCCTTGTGAATTATGCCCGTTATGTGGTTGCCAACCCTCTTCGCGCCGGCCTTGTCAAAAGCGTGCGTGATTATCCCTTATGGGACGCTATCTGGCTTTGAAAATGTGAGAGCGACCGGGGCGGAGGTCCGCATTGGTCGCGAGTGCTGCCGCTCAAAGTTTGCATTGATCTTGTGGGAGCGAGCTTGCTCGCGAAGGCGGACTGGCGGGCGCGTCAGATTTCCTGTGGTTTGTCAGGCCTCTTCGTGAGCAAGCTCACTCCCACATGGGCGTTGTCGATCATGCGGTAGCGACCGGGGCGGCGATCCGCATTGCTCGCGAGTGCTGCCGCTCAAAGCTTGCATTGATCTTGTGGGAGCGAGCTTGCTCGCGAAGGCGGACTGGCGGGCGCGT
>NZ_MTSA01000033.1:0-23925 GCF_002157375.1 Pseudomonas syringae | reverse complement strand
TGGTGGTGCCCGAAGATGAGCGGCATCTGGTCGGCGCGGCGCTGGACGAGATTGGCTACCCGTACTGGGACGAGAGCGAGAACCCGGCGTACCGGCTGTTTTTGGGCTGAGGCCTGGACGCAGAGCGTCCAGACCGGCATGCCCACGCGGAGCATGGGCACGATGGATGTTCTCTGGGCACCTATGATTATCGTCCCCACGCTCCAGCGTGGGAATGCAGTTCACGACGCTCCGCGTTGCAAGAGGACGCAGAGCGTCCAGACCGGCATGCCCACGCGGAGCATGGGCACGATAGATGTTCTCTGGACACCCATGATTATCGTCCCCACGCTCCAGCGTGGGGACGCAGTTCACGACGCTCCGCGTCGCAAGAGGACGCAGAGCGTCCAGACCGGCATGCCCATGCAGAACATGGGCACGATAGCGCTCAAGGCGCGACTCTTGTGTCCGCGCTGTTAAACTCACCCAAGCCCGATCCAAAAGGAACACCGCGTCATGGAACCCATCACCGCCCTCAATACCCTGCACATCGTCGCCATCGCGTTGTTGCTGATCAGCGCGCTGGTGTTGGCCAGCGGGGTGGTCAAGGTGCGTCTTGAGGGCGACACGACCATCCAGAATCGCCTGCTCAAGCGGCCTTTGGTGTTTTTCTGGGTGCTGATGGCGGTTTGCCTGGCGATACTGCCGTTCAGCGGATGGTGGCTGGTGCATTTGAAAGGGTTGTCGCTGGGCCAGACCTGGGTGCTGGGCAGCAGCGTGCTTTACACGCTGGGACTGTGCAGTTGGGTCTGGCTAGTTGTCAGGCTCAACGGCTTGCGCCTTGGCGCAGCCAGAGGCAGGCGAGGCTTCACCGTAGCGCTGACGGTGATCAGTGTCGTGTGCTTTGTGACAATGGCCGGCCTGACGGGCTTCAAACCGGCCTGAGTGTTCCCGCGAATCAGTGACGCAAGGTGATTACCGGCCAGCCACGTCGCTCGGCTTCTGCGCGCAGTTTGGCGTCCGGGTCGACCGCCACCGGGTTGGAGACCTGCTCCAGCAGCGGCAGGTCATTCATCGAGTCGCTGTAGAAATAGCTGCCCTCCAGGCTGAACGCATTGTCTTCCAGCCATTGGTTGAGGCGCGTCACCTTGCCCTCACGGAAGCATGGAATGCCCGTCGTGCGGCCGGTATAGCGCCCGTCAACCATCTCGCACTCGGTCGCCAGCAGCGTATCGATCCCCAGGCGTGCCACAATCGGCGCCGTTACAAAACGATTGGTGGCCGTGATCACCACCAGCTTGTCGCCTGCCGCCCGATGCTTGCCAATCAGCTCCAGCGCTTTGGGCAGCATCATGGGTTCGATGCAGTCACGCATGAACTCACGGTGCCATTCCTCAAGCTGAGCCATGTCGGTCTTGCCCAGAATTTCCAGCGTGAAATTCAGGTAATCGGTCATGTTGAGCGTGCCGGCCATGTAATCGTTATAAAACTCGTCATTGCGGGTTTTGTAGATGGCGGCATCAAGGATCCCGCGCTGGCACAGATAATCGCCCCAGGCGTGATCGCTGTCGCCGCCCAGAAGTGTGTTGTCGAGGTCGAATAAAGCCAGGCGCATAGGGTTACTCGCTGAAATAGTTGAAAAAAGAGCCTCAGAATACGAGGTTTTCACAAGTCTTCACATAAGGTGATAAGCCTCGTTGCTGGTTTGATCGCCTTTGTGGAACAATGCGGCGACATGCGTTTGCGAGGTTGTTGCCGTGATCGACCCCGATGGTTTCCGTCCTAATGTCGGGATTATTCTGACAAACGATGCTGGTCAGGTCCTATGGGCTCGGCGAATTAACCAGGATGCCTGGCAGTTTCCCCAAGGTGGTATAAACCCGCAGGAGACGCCGGAAGACGCGCTTTATCGTGAATTGAACGAAGAAGTCGGGCTTGAACCACAGGATGTGCAAATACTTGCCTGCACTCGGGGCTGGTTGCGCTATCGTCTGCCGCAACGATTGGTCCGTACCCACAGCCAGCCGCTGTGTATCGGCCAGAAGCAAAAATGGTTTCTCCTGCGCCTGGTCTCCAACGAGCAGCGGGTGCGGATGGATTTGACCGGTAAACCGGAGTTCGATGGCTGGCGCTGGGTCAGTTATTGGTACCCGTTAGGCCAGGTGGTGACATTCAAGCGCGAGGTGTACCGACGCGCACTCAAAGAGCTTGCCCCGCGCCTGTTATCGCGCGACTGACACGGAGTTCGACCCCGAGCCATGCTCAATACGCTGCGCAAGATCGTCCAGGAAGTTAACTCCGCCAAGGATCTCAAGGCGGCGTTGGGCATTATTGTGTTACGCGTCAAGGAGGCCATGGGCAGCCAGGTCTGCTCGGTCTACCTGCTCGATGCCGAAGTGAACCGCTTTGTCCTGATGGCTTCCGAAGGCCTCAACAAGCGCTCCATCGGCAAGGTCAGCATGGCGCCGAACGAAGGCCTCGTCGGCCTGGTCGGTACACGCGAAGAACCGCTGAACCTCGAAAACGCTGCAGACCACCCTCGTTATCGCTACTTTGCCGAAACCGGTGAAGAGCGTTACGCCTCCTTCCTCGGCGCGCCGATCATCCACCACCGTCGGGTGGTCGGCGTGTTGGTGATCCAGCAAAAGGAGCGCCGTCAGTTCGACGAGGGCGAAGAAGCCTTCCTCGTCACCATGAGTGCGCAACTGGCGGGCGTTATTGCTCACGCCGAGGCCACTGGCTCGATCCGCGGTCTGGGTCGTCAAGGCAAGGGCATCCAGGAAGCCAAGTTCGTCGGCGTGGCCGGTTCTCCGGGTGCCGCCGTCGGTGTTGCGGTGGTCATGCTGCCACCCGCCGACCTGGAAGTGGTGCCGGACAAGACCGTCACTGACATCGCCGCTGAACTGGCACTGTTCCAGAATGCGCTGGAGGGCGTGCGCAATGACATGCGCACGCTGTCCGCGAAGCTCGCCACGCAATTGCGTCCTGAAGAGCGTGCGCTGTTCGACGTCTACCTGATGATGCTCGATGACGCCTCGCTCGGCAGCGAGGTGACTGATGTCATCAAGACCGGCCAGTGGGCGCAGGGCGCCTTGCGCTCGGTGGTCAGCGAGCACGTCAAACGCTTTGAGCTGATGGACGATGCCTACCTGCGCGAGCGGGCATCGGACGTCAAGGACCTGGGTCGTCGTCTGCTGGCGTATCTTCAGGAAGCGCGGCAACAGGCACTGGTCTACCCCGACAACACGATCCTTGTCAGCGAAGAGCTGACCCCGGCCATGCTCGGCGAAGTGCCGGAAGGCAAGCTTGTCGGTCTGGTGTCGGTGCAAGGTTCCGGCAACTCCCACGTTGCGATTCTGGCGCGGGCGATGGGTATCCCCACGGTCATGGGCCTGGTGGATTTTCCATACTCCAAGGTCGATGGCATCGACCTGGTGGTTGACGGCTATCACGGCGAAGTCTTCACCAACCCCAGCGAGATCATGCGCAAGCAGTTCGGCAAGGTGGTGGAGGAGGAGCGTCAGCTTTCCCAGGGCCTCGATGCGCTGCGTGAACTGCCGTGCGTCACCCTCGACGGTCACCGTATGCCGCTGTGGGTCAACACCGGCCTGCTGGCCGATGTCGCACGCGCCCAGCAGCGCGGCGCCGAAGGGGTGGGCCTGTACCGCACCGAAGTGCCGTTCATGATCAACCAGCGTTTCCCGAGTGAAAAGGAACAGCTGGCCATCTACCGCGAGCAGCTGGCGGCCTTCCATCCGCTGCCGGTGACCATGCGCAGCCTGGACATCGGCGGCGACAAGTCGCTGTCCTACTTCCCGATCAAGGAAGACAACCCGTTTCTCGGCTGGCGCGGTATTCGCGTCACCCTCGACCACCCGGAAATCTTTCTGGTCCAGACCCGGGCCATGCTCAAGGCCAGCGAGGGCCTGAACAACCTGCGCATTCTGCTGCCGATGATTTCCAGCACCCATGAAGTGGAAGAGGCGCTGCACCTGATCCACCGTGCCTGGGGCGAAGTGCGCGACGAAGGCACCGACGTGCCGATGCCGCCTGTGGGCGTGATGATCGAAGTGCCAGCGGCGGTCTACCAGACCCGTGATCTGGCGCGTCAGGTGGATTTCCTTTCGGTCGGCTCCAACGACCTGACCCAATACCTGCTGGCGGTCGACCGCAACAACCCGCGTGTGGCCGATCTCTATGACTACCTGCACCCGGCGGTGCTGCAGGCGCTGCAAAGCGTAGTGCGCGATGCCCACGCCGAGGGCAAGCCGGTCAGCATCTGCGGCGAAATGGCCGGCGATCCGGCCGCCGCGGTGTTGCTGATGGCGATGGGCTTCGACAGCCTGTCGATGAACGCCACCAACCTGCCGAAGGTGAAGTGGATGCTGCGCCAGATCAACCTCAGCAAGGCCAAGGAACTGCTTGCGCAGTTGATGACCAACGACAACCCGCAAGTCATCAGCAGCTCGCTGCAACTGGCACTGAAAAACCTCGGCCTGTCGCGGATGATCAACCCGAGCTCGGTCAAAGGGCACTAATCCTTACGCAAAGCATGCGCACGATAGTTGAGATTATCGTTCCTTACGCTCTAGTGGGTACACATTGCCCCCGTGGGAGCGAACTTGTTCGCGAATAGGCCGGTGTGATCGCCGAAAATGCATCGTCTGAAACGCCGTCTTCGTGAACAATGCGGATCGCCGCCCCCGGTCACTCCCGCCCACCCACGCGCCGCCTGTCTCAAAACCGGACGCAGAGCGTCCAGAAAGGCGCTACCACGCGGAGCGTGGGAGCGATACCGTACGGCTGGACACATCAGGAGCACCTTTTTTCACTTCGTTCAGGCAGCTTCCATCGGTCGCCGCTAGAGCATCCTGCCGGGCTCCGGTAACATGCGCGCCTGATTCAGTCGCTCGCAAGGGCGTTCCAATTGAGGACTCGCAATGCTGCCTTACCCGCAGATTGACCCGGTAGCCGTCGCTATCGGCCCGCTGCAAATTCACTGGTACGGTTTGATGTACCTGGTCGGTATCGGCGGCGCCTGGCTGCTTGCATCGCGTCGCTTGAACAAATTCGACCCGACCTGGACCAAAGAAAAACTCTCCGACCTGATTTTCTGGCTGGCCATGGGCGTCATCGTCGGTGGGCGGTTGGGCTATGTGCTGTTCTACGACCTGTCAGCCTACCTTGCCAACCCGCTGCTGATCTTCGAAGTGTGGAAGGGTGGCATGGCGTTCCACGGCGGCTTTGTCGGCGTGATGATCGCGGCGTGGTGGTTCGGCAAGCGCAACGGCAAAAGCTTCTTCCAGTTGATGGACTTCGTTGCTCCGCTGGTGCCGATTGGTCTGGGCGCCGGGCGGATCGGCAACTTCATCAACGCCGAACTGTGGGGCAAACCGACCGACGTGCCGTGGGCAATGGTCTTCCCGCCTTTCAGCGATCCTGCACAACTGGCGCGCCATCCGTCGCAGCTGTATCAGTTCGCACTGGAAGGCGTCGCGCTGTTCATCATCCTCAATCTTTATGCCCGCAAGCCACGCCCGACCATGGCCGTTTCCGGCATGTTCGCGCTGTTTTACGGCATTTTCCGCTTTGTGGTCGAATTCGTCCGCGTTCCTGATGCCCAGCTGGGCTATCTGGCGTGGGGCTGGGTCACCATGGGCCAGATCCTCAGCCTGCCGATGATCATCGCCGGTCTGTTCCTGATCTGGCTGGCCTACAAGCGCGACCCAGCTGCCAGCAAGGCAGCGGCTTAATACCGAAACGCCGGGTGCCCGCACCCGGCGCGTTCCACAAGGCAGGTGATTTATGAAGCAATATCTGGAACTGGTCGCGCATGTGATCAAGCACGGCACCCTGCAAGCCAACCGTACCGGCGTGAACACCATCAGCTTTCCGGGTGCGATGCTGCGTTACGACTTGAAGGAAGGGTTTCCGGCGATTACCACACGGCGCATGGCCTTCAAATCCGCCATTGGCGAAATGGTCGGTTTCTTGCGTGGTGTGAACAACGCTGCTGAGTTTCGTGAGCTGGGCTGCAAAGTCTGGGACCAGAACGCCAACGAAAACGCTCAGTGGCTGAACAACCCGTTTCGCAAGGGCGATGACGATCTGGGCGAAATCTACGGCGTGCAATGGCGCAAGTGGCCTGCCTACAAGCGCATCGACGCCGGCAACGTTGCCGCCATCGAGCTGGCCCTCGGCCAGGGCTATCGCCAGATTGCCGAATCGGAAGAGGACGGCCAGTCGTTCGTGGTGCTGTACAAAGCCATCGACCAAATTCGTCAGTGCGTCGACACCATCATCAATGACCCCGGCAGCCGCCGCATCCTGTTCCACGGCTGGAACTGCGCCCAGCTCGATGAAATGGCCCTGCCGCCGTGCCATCTGCTGTACCAGCTGCACCCCAACCCGCAGACCCGCGAAATATCCCTGACGCTGTACATCCGCTCCAACGATCTGGGCCTCGGCACGCCGTTCAACCTGACCGAAGGTGCCGCGCTGCTGAGCCTGATCGGTCGCCTGACCGGTTACACGCCGCGCTGGTTCACCTACTTCATCGGCGATGCCCATGTGTACGAGAACCACCTGGACATGCTCAACGAACAAATGACCCGCGAGCCGTACCCGATGCCAAAACTGGTGATCTCCGACCGCGTGCCGGAGTTTGCCAAGACGGGTGTTTATCAGCCTGAATGGCTGGAGCTGATCGAGCCGTCGGACTTTTCGCTGGAAGGCTATCAGCACCACCCGGCGATGACCGCGCCGATGGCGGTCTGAGCACGTGTCTTCGCTCCCGAGCTCTTGGGCTCAGTATCATCCACAAGTGCTAAAAAGCCCGGAAAACAGGTTTCTGCCCAGAGGGCGTGGGAGCTTCAGGAGGTTACGACGGCTGCGATGGGCTGCGAAGCGGCCCTGAACCTGTGTCCCCGGTTATGGCTGATGTAATGTATGTGGCGGTTTTGCTGTCGGTTCCCGACAGTTCGCGGACAAGTCCGCTCCTACTAAAACAGTAGTTCGCGGACAACCGAAGCGTCTCCTCTCAATCAATGCCCGTGACTTCTGCCCACATGTGAAGGCTCACCCTCTGGCGCTGCAACCGCTCCGGTCACTTCCAGCCTTTCCAGAATCGCGCAATGCGCTGCGGCATCATCGCTGCAACGGCGGCGCAGGTCGAGCAACTGTTCCTGGAGTGCTTGCAGGCTCGCGACCCGGGCGTTGACGTGTTCGATGTGTTCGTCAATCAGTGCGTTAACGCTCTCGCACTGGTCCTGCGGGCTGTCGCGCAGGTTCAGCAGGTTGCGAATCTCTTCCAGGGTCATGTCCAGGCTGCGGCAATTGCGGATGAACGACAGGCGTTCCATGTGCGCCTGGGTATACAGCCGGTAATTGCCGTCACTGCGGGCCGGGGCGGGCAGCAGGCCTTCACGTTCGTAGTAACGGATGGTTTCGACCTGGGTGTCGGTCAGTTTTGCCAGTTCGCCGATTTTCATTTGAACTCATCTCGATTGAGCGCTTGACCCTATAGTGGCTACAGGGTGTTCACTTGGCAACAAGCAGAATTCTGGAGCGCAA
This sequence comes from Pseudomonas syringae, assembly GCF_002157375.1. Taxonomy (GTDB): domain Bacteria; phylum Pseudomonadota; class Gammaproteobacteria; order Pseudomonadales; family Pseudomonadaceae; genus Aquipseudomonas; species Aquipseudomonas syringae_T. The sequence continues at coordinate 16,374 of NZ_MTSA01000033.1, read as the reverse complement.
CGAATGGGCACGACCATCAAGACTTCCCCCGCACATGACCACGATCACGAGCATGATCACGGAGAGCACGCGCACGAGCAAAAGCCCGCAGCCCCTGCGCACTCGTGCTGTTCCAGCGATGCGCAACCTGCGGTGGTGACGTTCAATGACGCGGCGGCGCCCGGTGGACGTCTGAGCAGCTTCCGTATTGAAGCGATGGACTGCCCGACCGAGCAGACCTTGATCCAGAACAAGCTGGGCAAACTGGCCGGCGTGCAGAAGCTTGAATTCAACCTGATCAATCGCATGCTGGGCGTCTGGCATGATTTGCCGTCCACTGACCCTATCCGCGACGCCATCAGTTCGCTGGGCATGCAGGCCGAACCGGTCGAGGAAGGCGCTGAGTCTGCCGAGCCGGCTCCCGTGGTGAAGAAACACTGGTGGCCGTTGGCGCTCTCCGGCGTGGCTGCATTGGGCGCGGAGGTGGTTCATTTCGCTTCGCTTGGCCCGACCTGGGTCGTGGCGTTGCTGGCGTTGGTGTCGATCTTCAGTTGCGGGCTGACGACTTACAAGAAGGGCTGGATCGCGCTCAAAAACTTCAACCTGAACATCAATGCCCTGATGAGCATTGCCGTGACCGGTGCGATCCTGATCGGTCAGTGGCCTGAAGCAGCAATGGTCATGTTCCTGTTCACCGTGGCCGAGCTGATCGAAGCCAAGTCGCTGGACCGTGCCCGCAATGCAATCAGCGGGCTTATGCAACTGACGCCCGAACTCGCCACCGTCAGGCAGGCGGATGGCAGCTGGCAGGAAGTTGAAGCCAAAAACGTCGAACTGGAAGCGATTGTCCGCATCAAGCCCGGCGAGCGTGTGGGGCTGGACGGTGAAGTGGTGTCCGGTAACTCGACGATTGATCAGGCATCGATTACAGGTGAAAGCCTACCGGTCGAGAAAACGGTCGGCGACAAGATTTTCGCGGGCACCATTAACCAGGCAGGGTCGTTGGAGTACCGCGTGACCGCCGCCGCAAACAACTCGACGCTGGCGCGGATCATTCACGCGGTGGAAGCGGCTCAAGGCTCACGCGCGCCGACTCAACGTTTTGTCGACAGCTTTTCGCGGATCTACACGCCGGTAGTGTTCATCGTCGCCTTGGCAGTGGCTCTGATCGCGCCGCTGTTCTTTGGCGGTGAATGGTTTGACTGGATCTACCGTGCGCTGGTGCTGCTGGTCGTTGCCTGCCCTTGCGCATTGGTGATTTCGACGCCAGTGACGATTGTCAGCGGTCTGGCAGCGGCAGCGCGCAAAGGCATCCTGATCAAGGGCGGCGTCTATCTGGAGATGGGCGAGAAACTTGATTACCTGGCCCTCGACAAGACCGGCACCCTCACGCACGGCAAGCCGGTGCAGACGGATTATGTGCCACTCAACGCTGCCGTCGCCGACAGCGCGCCGGCCATTGCCGCAAGCCTTGCGGTTCGCTCTGACCACCCGGTTTCCCAAGCGATTGCCAAGGCCGCCGATGACAGCTTGGTGCTGCATGAAGTGACTGCGTTCGAAGCGTTGGGCGGGCGGGGTGTGAAGGGCGAAGTCAACGGCCAGATGTACCACTTGGGCAACCATCGGTTGGTCGAAGAACTGGGCCTTTGCTCGCCAGCACTGGAAGCGAAGCTGGATGCACTGGAAATGCAGGGCAAGACCGTGGTGCTGTTGCTGGATGCGTCAGGTCCGATAGCGCTGTTCGCGGTGGCCGATACCGTGAAGGAAACCAGCCGTGAAGCCATCGCGCAGTTGCATGAACTGGGCATCAAGACCGTCATGCTGACCGGCGATAACCCGCACACGGCCAAGGCGATTGCTGATCAGGTCGGCATCGATGAGGCGCAGGGCAATCTGTTGCCTGCCGACAAGCTGGGGGCCATCGAGGCGCTTTACGCCCGCAACCATCGAGTGGGCATGGTGGGGGACGGGATCAACGATGCGCCGGCACTGGCTCGTGCCGAGATTGGTTTTGCGATGGCGGCTGCCGGTACGGATACGGCTATCGAGACGGCAGATGTCGCCTTGATGGACGATGATCTGCGCAAGATTCCGACATTCATTCGCCTGTCACGTCGGACGTCTGCGGTGCTCAGGCAGAACATTGTGCTGGCGATTGTGACGAAGGTGCTGTTCATCGGCATCACCTTTGCCGGCCTGGCGACCATGTGGATGGCCGTGTTTGCCGACATGGGCGTGAGCCTGCTGGTGGTGTTCAACGGGTTGCGATTGCTCAAGAAGTGATCAGTCGGGAGCGTTGATGGGCGGACGCGGAGCGTCCAGAACGGCATTCCCACGCGGAGCGTAGGAACGATAATCGCGCTTCGCTTGCTCGCGAAGAGGCCAGTACATTCCCCGGAAAATGGGGCGTTTGGGCCAACGTCTTCGTGAGCAAGCTCACTCCCACAGGTGTTGTTATCGCTCCCACGCTCTGCGTCCGATGTTGTCAGCCAAACCGTTCCTGCCCCCAGGCAATGAAGGTTTCCAGCAACGTTTTAAGCACGGCGCGCGTAGGGTCGGCCAGGTCGGGGCGGTAGTGGAAGGGCACGAACTCATCCATGTAGGTGCTTTGCGCCAGTTCCAGTTGCACGGCGTGGATGTTATTGGCCGGGTCTCCGTAGTGGCGGGTGATGTGGCCGCCCTTGAAGCGCCCGTTCAGCACATGGCTGTAGTCCTTGGCCGCTGCGCAGACCTGCTCCATTCGGCTGGCGAGTTCCGGGTCGCAGCTGACCCCATTGAAAGTGCCCAGGTTGAAGTCCGGCAGCCGTCCATCGAACAGGTGCGGGATGTGCCCGCGAATCGAGTGCGCGTCGAACAGCAGCGCATAGCCGAACTCATCGCGCATCCGCTGCAGTTCCTGCTCAAGCGTCTGGTGATAGGGCGTCCAGATCTGCTCCAGGTACCGCGCACGTTCTTCCGCACTTGGCGTCTGGCCGTCCTTGAACAACGGCACGCCATCAAACAGGATCGACGGGAACAGGCCGGTGGTTGCACCCACGTACATCGGTTTGTCGTCTGACGGCCGATTGAGGTCGATGACAAACCGCGAATACTCGGCGGCCAGCGTACTTGCGCCCAGTTCGGCGGCAAAATCATACAGGCGCGGGATGTGCCAGTCGGTGTCCGGCAGGCTCAGTGCCTCGTCCACTAAGGCCGCTTCGACCACCGGCGTCAGCTTCAGACCGGCGTGCGGCATGCTGATCAGCAGCGGGACGCGGCCACGTTTGAACGTCAGAACGTTATCCACAGGGCACACTCCTTCAGATCGATGATTCGACGCCGTGGCGCACGATGCGTTTGTCCAGATCGCCGCCCAGCCAGTACGCCAGATCAGCCGGTCGTTCGATGTTCCACGCCACGAAATCCGCCACCTTGCCGACCTCCAGCGAACCGTGTGTCGCGCTCATGCCCAGCGCTTTGGCAGCATTGAACGTGACGCCCGCCAGCGCTTCCTCAGGCGTCATGCGGAACAGCGTGCAGGCCATGTTGAGCATCAGGCGCAACGACAGGCCGGGCGACGTGCCGGGGTTCAGGTCGGTAGCAATCGCGATAGGCACGCCATGCTTGCGCAGCGCGTCCATCGGCGGCAGTTGAGTTTCACGCAGGAAGTAGAAGGCCCCCGGCAGCAATACAGCGACGGTTCCGGCAGCGGCCATGGCAATGGCGTCGTCTTCGGTCATGAACTCCAGATGGTCCGCCGACAGTGCTTTGTAGCGCGCTGCCAGACTCGACCCGCCCAGCGAAGAAAGCTGCTCGGCATGCAGTTTCACCGGCAGCGCCAGTTGCCCTGCCGTGATGAACACCTGCTCGACCTGCGCAGGCGAGAACGCCAGGTATTCACAGAACGCATCCACCGCGTCCACCAGCCCTTCGGCCGCCAGTGCGGGAAGCAGGTCGTTGCAGATGTGCTTGATGTAGTCGTCGGCACGCTCGGCGTATTCCGGTGGCAGCGCGTGGGCAGCCAGGCAAGTGGCGCGCACGGTGACCGGCTGCGTGTTGCCCAGACGACGGATCACGCGAAGGATCTTGCGCTCGTTCTCCAGGTCCAGCCCGTAGCCTGATTTCATTTCGACGGTGGTCACGCCGTCCTTGAGCAAGTGCCGCAGACGACGCTCGGCGCTGGCATACAGTTCATCTTCGCTGGCGGCGCGAGTCGCGCGCACCGTGCTGGCGATACCACCGCCTGCTGCGGCGATCTCGGCGTAGCTCACCCCTTGCAGGCGCTGTTCGAACTCGCCGCTGCGGTTGCCACCGAAGACCGTGTGCGTGTGGCAGTCGATCAGGCCGGGCGTGACCCACGCGCCGCCCAGATCAATGCAGTTGTCATGCTCCGGCTCGATCAGTTCAGCCTGAGGCCCGATCCACTCGATGAGCGCTCCGGAGGTCACGATGGCGGCATCCTCGATGATCGAGTATTTGCCGTGTGCCATGCTTGCGATGTGACAGTTCTTCCAGAGCGTTTTCATTCCGGGCCTCTTGGGTCAATAGGTTTTGTTGAGCGCCTTTGGCTTGACCCACAACCTGTAGGCGATGAGCAGCAGCACAATCCAGATGGCGCCGACGATCAAGGCTGCACGGTTGTCCGGGAAATAGCCCAGCACGCCGAAGATGAACAGCATGAAGACGATGGCGGCAGCCGGTCCGTAAGGCCAGAACGGCACCGCGAATTTCAGGTGCGCAGCCTCTTCGCGGCTCATCGAGCGGCGCATGGCGACCTGAGTCAGCAGGATCATCAGCCAGACCCAGACGGTGGCGAAGGTTGCCAGCGACGCGATCAGCAGAAACACGTTTTTCGGGATCAGGTAATTGAGCAGCACGCCGCCCAGCAGCGTCACGCCCATTACCAGCACGGTCATCCACGGCACGCCCTGACGCGACAGACGCGCAAAGCTCGCCGGAGCCTGACCGTCACGCGCCAGGCCGTACATCATCCGGCCTGCGCCGAAGATGTCGCTGTTGATGGCTGACACCGCCGCCGAGATCACCACGATGTTGAGAATGGTCGCTGCCGAGGCGATGCCCAGATTGTCGAAAATCTGCACGAACGGGCTGCCCTGGGTGCCGATCTGCGGCCAGGGGTAAATGCACATCAGCACAAACAGCGTCAGCACGTAGAACAGCAGAATGCGCAATGGCACCGCGTTGATCGCCTGCGGCAGGCTGCGCTGCGGGTCTTTGGCCTCACCGGCGGTAATACCGATGATCTCGATACCGCCGAAGGCAAACATCACCACGGCGAACGAGGCGATCAGACCGGCCACGCCGTTGGGCATGACCCCCCCGTGCGCCCACAGGTTGCTGATGCCGATTTCGGTGCCGCTGGTCGAGCTGCCGATGCCGAAAATCATGATGCCGAAACCCGCCACGATCATGGCCACAATGGCGCTGACCTTGAGGATGGACAGCCAGAATTCGGTTTCGCCGAAGACCTTCACGTTGCACAGGTTGAGCGCGCCGATCAGGAACACGATGCCCAGCACCCAGATCCAGCGTGGCACTTCCGGAAACCAGAAACCCATGTAAATGCCGAAGGCGGTCACGTCGGCCAGGCAGACGATGATCATCTCGAAAGCGTAGGTCCAGCCCAGCACGAAACCGGCCAGCGGTCCCATGTAACGCGTGGCGTAATGGCTGAACGAACCGGACACCGGGTCGTGGACGGCCATTTCGCCCAGCGCACGCATCACCATGTACACCGCCGCGCCGCCGATCAGGTACGCCAGCAGTACGGCGGGACCGGCCTGTTGAATCGCCGAGGCCGAGCCGTAGAACAACCCTGTGCCGATGGCAGAGCCCAGGGCCATGAAGCGGATGTGGCGGGCGGATAACCCGCGTTTCAAACCATCTTGTGACGTCATTTCAGGTCCATTTCATTACAGGTATGGCAAAAGCCGCGAGGACGCCTGCATCCGGCTTCCCGCAGCGATGACCAAGGCGAGCCCTGCCAGGCTCGCGGTGCATCACAGACTCGGTAGCAGACGTGCAGGAACCAGCGGGTTCAGGCAAGTGGAGGACAACAGCTGACTGGCAGCTTCGATGTCCGGTGCAAAAAAGCGGTCCTTTTCATAGAACGGGACCTTGCTGCGCAACAGGCTGCGGGCTTGCTCCAGCTTTGGAGAGGTTTTCAGCCCCTCGCGCAAGTCCAGACCCTGGCAGGCAGCCAACCATTCTACGGCAAGAATCCCGCGAACGTTTTCCGCCATTTCCCATAACCGCTTGCCAGCGGCCGGGGCCATCGACACATGGTCTTCCTGATTGGCAGAGGTCGGCAGGCTGTCGACACTGTGCGGATGGGCCAGCGCCTTGTTTTCGCTGGCCAGCGCGGCGGCCGTGACCTGCGCGATCATGAAGCCGGAATTGACGCCTCCGTTGGCCACCAGGAACGGCGGCAGCTGCGACATGTGCTTGTCCATCATCAACGAAATACGGCGTTCGCTGAGCGAGCCAATCTCGGCGATGGCCAGCGCCAGATTGTCTGCCGCCATCGCGACAGGCTCCGCATGAAAATTGCCACCGGATATGACGTCGTTCTCGGCAGCGAACACCAGCGGGTTGTCAGACACCGCGTTGGATTCGATTTCCAGCACCTCGGCGGCCTGGCGCAACTGGGTCAGGCATGCACCCATCACTTGAGGCTGGCAGCGCAGCGAGTAGGGGTCCTGAACCTTGTCGCAATTGCGGTGCGACTCCGACACGCTACTGCTTTCGCCCAGCAGATCGCGGTAGCAGGCCGCCGCATCGATCTGCCCGCGCTGACCGCGTGCCGCGTGAATGCGCGCATCGAAAGGCGAGCGTGAGCCGAGCACCGCTTCGACCGTCAGCGAGCCACAGGTCAGTGCGGCGGCGAACAGGTCTTCACCCTCGAACAGGCCGCGCAGTGCGTAAGCGGTGGACACTTGCGTGCCGTTGAGCAGGGCGAGCCCTTCCTTGGCCGCCAGCGTCAGCGGCTGCAACCCCGCGACAGCCAGTGCATCGACGGCATTCAGCCATTCACCTTTGTAGCGCGCCTTGCCTTCACCCAGCAGCACCAGCGACATGTGCGCCAGCGGAGCCAGGTCGCCGGAAGCGCCGACCGAACCCTTGAGCGGGATGTGTGGGTAAACCTCGGCATTGATCAGCGCGATCAGCGCATCGATCACCACCCGACGGATGCCCGAGAAACCACGGCTCAGGCTGTTGACCTTGAGCACCATGATCAGCCGCACCAGATCATCGCTGATCGGCTGGCCGACACCGGCTGCATGCGACAGCACCAGTGAGCGTTGCAGGTTTTCCAGGTCCTCGCTGGCGATCCGCGTGGACGCCAGCAGGCCGAAACCGGTGTTGATGCCGTAGGCAGTCCGGTTCTCGGCCAGAATGCGCTCGACGCAGGCGACGCTGTCGTCGATCTGCTGATTCGCGCTGCTGTCCAGCGTCAGGGTGACCGGCTGCTGATGAATGGCGCGCAGTTGCGCCAGGGTCAATTGGCCGGGGATCAGGTTCAGCGTCTGGGCAGATGAGGTGGTCACGATGCAACGACTCCTTGAGTGATGTCAGCAACGGCTTGTGGCCGTCAGCCGCTTTTTTATGGGGTTGCCGCATGATCGCGGCAGTGCTGGAAAACCCTTTCCAGCGATGTATCGTCTTTGAGCAGCGCGGCGCTGCTGGCGATATCCGGGGCCAGCCAGCGGTCTTCGTCGTAGGCTGGGACCCGCTCGCGCAGCAGCCGCCAGGCCGCGTTTGTACCGACGCCCAAACGCTGCGTCTTGAGAAATTCGAATGCCTGAGCTGCCAGCAGATACTCGATGGCCAGAACCTGCGTGGCGTTGCCCAGCACCTTGTGCAGCTTGAGCGCGGCGCTGGTGCCCATGCTCAGGTGATCTTCCTGCAGGCCGGACGTGACGTAGTTGTCGACCACCGCCGGTTGCGCCATTTGACGGTTTTCTGCGCACAGCGAGGCGGCGACATACTGCACGATCATCATCCCCGAGTTGACCCCCGGCTCGCTGACCAGAAAGGCCGGCAGGCCACTGACCATCGGGTTGATCAGGCGGTCCAGCCGACGCTCGGCGATGGAACCCAGTTCAGCGAACGCCATGCACAGCACGTCCGCCGCCATCGCCACCGACTGGCCATGCGGGTTGGCCTGAGACACCACGCGCCAGGCCTCGGGCGTGCCGAGCAGCATCGGGTTGTCCGTCACCGAGTTCAGTTCGGTCTCGATCTGGCGAATGGCGTGGTCCAACTGGTCGCGGGTCGCGCCGTGTACCTGGGGAATCGAGCGAATGCTCAGCGCGTCCTGAGTGCGAATGCCCTGGCTGCTGGCCAGTACTTCGCTGCCGGCCAACAAGCTGCGCAGGTTCTTGCCCACCTGCTGCATGCCCGGATGGGGTTTGAGCGCGAGGATGCTTTCATCGAACGCATCGAGTTGGCCGCGCAACGCTTCGAAGGTCATTGCGCCGATCACGTCGGCCCATTGGCTCAGACGCTCGGCATCGGCGATGGCCAGACAGCTCAGGCCGGTCATGCAGGGTGTGCCGTTGACCAGGCACAGCCCGTCCTTGGCGCCGAGCGTTACCGGGGCCAGATGTTCCTCATTCAACGCCTGCTCAGCCGGAACGATTCGCCCGCGATAACTGACCTGACCAACGCCCAGCAGCGCAATACCGACGTGCGCCATGTGGGTCAGGTAACCCACCGAGCCCTGCGACGGTACTTGCGGGGTAATGCCCCGGTTGAGCAAGGCCAGCAGCGCTTCGACTACCTGGCGGTGGATGCCGGATTTGCCCTGGCTGTAGTTGAGAATGGCGGAGCAGATGATTGCGCGGGTCTGTTCGTCGGTCAGCGGCGCACCGACGCCGCAGGCATGGCTGAGCAGCGTATTGCGTGACAGGCGGCTGAGTTCGTCACCTTGTAGCGACACATTGCACAGCGCGCCCAGCCCGGTGTTCACGCCATAGGCGCGTTCGCCGCTGGCCACGATCTGCTGAACGATGGCCTGGGCGTTATCGATTCGTGCCCATGCGGCGTCCGACAGACGCAATTGCGCGCCATACCGGGCTACGGTGACGACGTCCTGCCAGCCCAGCGGGGCTTCACCGATGACGATCTGTTCGGCTCGCGACATCTGCAACAGTCCTTAAAGAGTGGCCACGCGGCGCTGAACGAAACGATCCACATAATCGTCGGCAGGCGAATGGAGAATTTCTTTCGGCGTGCCCACCTGAATCAACCGTCCGTCCTTGAGGATCGCGATGCGGTTGCCGATGCGCACGGCTTCGTCCAGATCGTGGGTGATGAACACGATGGTTTTATGAAGGCTGGCTTGCAGTTCCAGCAACTGGTCCTGCATCTCGGCACGAATCAACGGGTCGAGAGCGCTGAACGCTTCGTCCATCAGGATGATGTCGGTATCGGCTGCCAGCGCTCGTGCCAGGCCGACCCGTTGGCGCATGCCGCCAGAAAGCTGATGCGGGTATTTGTTTTCGTAGCCCTTCAGGCCGACGGTGGTGACCCAGTGCTGCGCGCGTTCCTGACACAGCGCCTTGCTCTCGCCGCGCACTTTCAGGCCGTAGGCCACGTTGGCCAGCACGGTCTTGTGCGGCAACAGGCCGAAGCTTTGAAACACCATGCTGATCTTGTGCCGACGGAATTGGCGCAGGGCCTCCATGTCGTAACGCAGGATGTCTTCGCCATCGACCAGAATCTCGCCGCTGGTCGGGTCGATCAGCCGGTTGAAGTGGCGCACCAGCGTCGATTTGCCGGAACCGGACAGGCCCATGATGACGAAAATTTCGCCGCTGCCAATCGACAGCGACAGGTCGTTGACCCCGACCACGCAGCCGGTCTGTGCCAGCACCTGATCCTTGCTCTGGTTCTGTTTGATCAACGCCAGCGCATCCTTCGAGCGGTTGCCGAAAATCTTGAACACGTTTTTGACGACGATCTTGTTCGGTTCCACGCTGCTCATTTGTGCGCCTCATGCCGTGGGCGGCCATAGGCCTGCGTGATACGGTCGATGACGACCGCCAGAATGACGATGGCCAGCCCGGCCTCCAGCCCGCGCCCGACGTTGAGGGTCTGAATGCCCACCAGCACGTCTTCGCCCAGCCCGCGTGCGCCGATCATCGACGCAATGACCACCATCGACAGCGCCATCATGGTGGTCTGGTTGATGCCGGCCATGATGCTCGGCATGGCCAGCGGCAATTGCACGCCGAACAGTTGCTGCCAGCGATTGGCGCCGAACGCGTTGATCGCTTCCATCACTTCGCCGTCTACCTGGCGAATGCCCAGGTCGGTCAGGCGGATCAATGGCGGCGCGGCATAGATCACGGTGGCGAAGATGGCCGGGACCTTGCCCAGCCCGAACAGCATCAGCACCGGGATCAGGTAAACGAAGCTGGGCATGGTCTGCATGATGTCCAGCAGCGGCATCAGCACCGAGCGCAGGCGATTGCTGCGCGCGGACAGGATGCCCAGCGGAATGCCGATCAGTACCGCAATGATCGTGGCGACCAGCATCAGCGCCAATGTCTGCATCAGCTTGTCCCACAACCCGACCGCGCCGACCAGAAACAGCAGGCCGACGATCACCACCGTCGTGACGATCTTGCGCGTCGCGTGCCAGGCGATACCGCCGACGATGATCAGCATCAGCCACCACGGGGCCATGCGCAGCAGGCTTTCGAGGTTGACGATGGCCCACAGCAGGGTGTCGGAGATGTGCCGGAACACATCGCCGTACTGGGTCACCAACGAGTCGACCCCGTCGTTGACCCAGTTGGCGATCGAGAAAGTGAAGCTTTCAGGGAACATAAGCGGCTCTCACATAAGGTGTATCGGGTCAACGATCAGGGCAGACGACTCATCAAGCCGGCTGCCCGGACGTTTACAGCGAAGCGTCCACCTTTTTCGCGGCGTCTTCACTGACCCATTTGTGCCAGACTTCCGGGTGTTCTTTCAGGAAAATTTTCGCCAGCTTCGGCGATTCGATGCGTTCTTTGGCCATGCGCCCCAGGTTCTGGTTGAGCAGGTCTATAGGCAGGTTGACCTTCTCCAGTACCGCGACCAGTTCGGGGGCTTCGTCGTGGAACACCTTGGAAACACCGACCTTGATATCAATCGTTTTGTTGACCCCGGCTTTCTCCTCCAGACGCACCAGATCCACCTGGCCCATCAGCGGCGTCGGCGACCAGTAGTAGGTCAGAATCGGCTCGCCACGTTTGTAGCTGGAGAGAATAGCTGCATCCAGCGCAGGGCCGGTGCCTGGACGAAAGTTGGTGTACTTGCTTTCCAGGCCGTAGCTCTTGAGCATTTCGCTGTTTTCCAGCTCACAGGTCCAGCCCGCCGGGCAGTTGTAGAAGCGGCCTTTGTCGGGCTCTTCCTGATCCTTGAACACCGCCGAATACCGGGCCAGATCGCTGATGGATTTCAGGTCGGGTGCCTTGGCTTCCAGCTTGCGTTTGGCATCGCCTTCGATCACGTAGCGCGGCACGTACCAGCCTTCTACAGCACCGACGATGGGCGCGCCCACACCGACCACTTTCCCGGCGGCAGCGGCCTTGTTCCAGACCTCGCTGCGGCCGACCCATTCTTCGGCGAAAATCTGGATGTCGTTGGTGCCCAGTGCGTTTTCCATGGCGATGGAGTTGCCGGGCAGGGCATCCACCGCACAGCCGTAACCTTTGTTCAGCACGACCTGCAGAATGTCGGTCAGCAGCATGGCGCTTTCCCAGTTCAGACCGGCGAATTTCACCGGCTTGCCGGACTCACACCAGTTGGCGGCCTGGCTCGCGCCTGCGCTGGCAAGCAGGCCAGCGGATACCAGTGTGGTCAACAGGGCCTTTTTCATATTCATTGTCGATGCTCCCAAGCGTGAAATGGATGACGGCAGCTTCAATCAGGCATCCGGCCCCTGGGCGTGTTAATGCCCGTCCACGAGGTTTGTCGGCCTGATGGCCGACAGCGCCCTTAACGTCCGATCATCGGCAGGTTCAAGCCCTGCTCTTTGGCACAGTCGATGGCAATGTCGTATCCGGCGTCGGCATGGCGCATCACCCCGGTGGCCGGGTCGTTGTGCAGTACGCGGGCGATCCGTTCGGCGGCTTCATCCGTACCGTCGCAGACGATCACCATCCCGGAGTGCTGCGAAAAGCCCATGCCCACGCCGCCGCCGTGGTGCAGCGACACCCAGGTCGCGCCGCTGGCGGTGTTGAGCAGGGCGTTAAGCAGCGGCCAGTCGGAGACTGCGTCGGAGCCGTCACGCATGGATTCGGTTTCGCGGTTGGGGCTGGCGACCGAACCGGAGTCCAGATGATCGCGACCGATCGCCACCGGTGCCGACAGCTCGCCGCTGCGCACCATTTCGTTGAACGCCAGACCGAGCCGGGCGCGCTGACCCAGGCCAACCCAGCAGATGCGTGCGGGCAAGCCCTGAAAACTGATGCGCTCGCGGGCCATGTCCAGCCAGTTGTGCAGGTGTTCGTCGTCCGGGATCAGTTCTTTGACCTTGGCGTCCGTCTTGTAGATGTCCTGCGGGTCACCCGACAGCGCGGCCCAGCGGAACGGCCCGATGCCACGGCAAAACAGCGGACGGATGTAGGCCGGGACGAAGCCGGGGAAGTCGAAGGCATTGGCCACGCCGACTTCCTTGGCCATCTGGCGAATGTTGTTGCCGTAGTCGAAGGTCGGAATACCGGCTTGCTGGAAGGCCAGCATGGCCTCGACGTGTTCAGCCATCGACTGTTTGGCGGCATTGACGACATTGGCCGGCTCACTCACCGAGCGGGCGCGGTACTCGTCCCAGGTCCAGCCTTTGGGCAAATAGCCGTTGAGTGGATCGTGAGCGCTGGTCTGGTCGGTGACCATGTCCGGACGAACGCCGCGACGGACCATTTCCGGCAGAATCTCTGCCGCATTGCCGCACAGGGCGATGGAAATGGCCTTGCCTTCGGCGGTGTACCTGGCGATGCGCGCCAAGGCATCGTCCAGATCAGCCGCCTGCTCGTCGACGTAGCGCGTCTTGAGGCGGAAATCGATGCGGCTTTGCTGGCATTCGATGTTCAGCGAACAGGCGCCGGCCAGTGTCGCGGCCAGTGGCTGTGCGCCGCCCATACCGCCCAGACCGGCAGTCAGCACCCAGCGGCCTTTGAGGTTGCCGTCATAGTGCTGGCGACCGGCTTCGACGAAGGTTTCGTAAGTGCCTTGAACAATGCCCTGGCTGCCGATGTAGATCCAGCTGCCCGCGGTCATCTGGCCGTACATCGCCAGGCCCTTGGCATCCAGTTCGTTGAAATGCTCCCAACTGGCCCAGTGCGGCACCAGGTTGGAGTTGGCAATCAGCACGCGCGGGGCATTGCTGTGGGTCTTGAACACGCCGACCGGTTTGCCGGACTGCACCAGCAGGGTTTCGTCATCGTTAAGGTGGGTGAGGCTTTCGACAATCTTGTCGTAGCACTCCCAGTTGCGCGCTGCGCGGCCGATGCCGCCATAGACCACCAGCTCATTGGGGTTTTCGGCGACTTCCGGGTCAAGGTTGTTCATCAGCATGCGCAACGGCGCTTCGGTCAGCCAGCTCTTGGCGGTCAGTTGAGTGCCGCGGGCTGCACGGACCTCGCCGGCGCGATGGCGGGTCCAGCCCTGCTTCAGGTCTTGATTATTCTCGGTCACAAAAAAATCCTCAGCGATCAATCCCAACCAGCCCGATCAAGGGCGAGCAGTGCCTGGCGAAGCAGGCTGATTCAGTCCGGTAGCGTGCAGGACATTTAGCCTGTCTCTACTTGTACATACAAGCATATGCAATCAAAGGACCAACTTTGTCTGAAGGCAGTATCTGGAGGCTGATATCGACGCCGGGCCTCGACGTTGCGGGGGCGGGCGAGGTGGCTGGAGGTTCAGCCTGATGGATGGAAAGGCCGTGGCGTTGTTACCGGATTGTGTTTTTGCGCAGTTTTGGGGCGGCAGGTAACAGATTGGTGCGGCAGTCAGGCCGAGCCGGGTCTCGTGAAAACCACCACGTACTGCAACATTCGAAGGCGCAGAATCGAGTCGCTCGGGCGTGGAACGAACCCGCTCTCGTACACGTCATACCCTGATCTGAGCCAGCGTTCATCGGCCCGCGATTAGTCTCTGCGGGCACTTTCATGTTTAAATTGAACGTTCATTCAAGTTAAACCGGTGGTTCGCTGCCCGCTCACAACAGGAGGCTTACCCTTGCCGTATCCGCTTTTTGCAGTTGGTTTTATCAGTCCGGAGGCACGCAACCGATGAGTTCTCCGAGCACTTCTCCCAGCGGCACGGTCCGCATGAACGCGCCAGTGTTCTATTTCGCTGCGAGCTTCATCCTGATCTTCGGCATCATCGTCATCGCGTTCCCGCAAGCCAGCGGCGCATGGCTGCTGGCTGCCCAGAACTGGGCGGCCAATACGGTCGGCTGGTATTACATGATGGTCATGACCCTGTACCTGGTCTTCGTGGTGGTCACCGCCTTGTCGGGCTTCGGCAAGATCAAGCTCGGTGCCGACCACGACGAGCCCGAGTTCAGTTACCTGTCGTGGGCCGGCATGCTGTTCGCCGCCGGGATCAGCATTACGCTGTTCTTCTTCTGCGTTTCAGAACCGCTGACACACTTGCTGCAACCGCCCCAAGGCGAAGGTGGAACCACCGAAGCCGCTCGGCAGGGCATGCAATTGCTGTTTCTGCACTGGGGCCTGCATGGCTGGGGCGTCTTTGCCTTCGTCGGCATGGCGCTGGCCTATTTCGCCTATCGACACAACCTGCCACTGGCCTTGCGTTCAGCGCTGTATCCGCTGATCGGCAAGCGCATCAACGGCCCTATCGGCTACGCGGTCGATGGCTTCGGCATCATCGCGACCATCTTCGGGCTGGGCGCAGACATGGGGTTTGGTGTGCTGCACCTGAACTCCGGTCTGGATTACTTGTTTGGCGTGGCGCACACCCACTGGATTCAGGTCGGCTTGATCACCCTGATGATGGGTGCGGCGATTCTGGTGGCCATTGCCGGTGTCGACAAAGGCGTGCGTGTCATGTCCGACATCAACATGCTGCTGGCCTGTGCGCTGCTGCTGTTCGTGCTGTTTGCCGGCCCGACCCAGCATTTGCTCAATACGCTGGTGCAGAACATCGGTGACTACCTGGGCGCGTTGCCGAGCAAGAGTTTCGATGTTTACGCCTATAACGAGCCGAGCGACTGGCTGGGCGGCTGGACCGTGTTCTACTGGGCCTGGTGGATTGCCTGGTCGCCTTTTGTCGGCCTGTTCATTGCCCGTATTTCCCGTGGCCGGACCATCCGTGAATTCGTTTTCGGTGTGCTGCTGATCCCGCTGGGCTTCACCCTGGCCTGGATGTCGATCTTCGGCAACAGCGCCATCGATCAAGTGCTCAACCACGGCATGGTCGCGTTGGGCCAGTCGGCCATCGATGATCCGTCGATGACGCTGTACCTGCTGCTGGAAACCTATCCGTGGAGCAAGACGGTGATCGCCGTCACGGTGTTCATCAGCTTCGTGTTCTTCGTCACCTCTGCCGATTCGGGCACGGTGGTGCTGTCGACGCTCTCGGCCAAAGGTGGCAACCCCGACGAAGACGGGCCGAAATGGCTGCGTGTGTTCTGGGGTGTTGCGACGGCATTGATCACCAGCGGCCTGTTGTTCTCGGGCAGTATCGACGCGCTGAAATCGGCGGTGGTCCTGACCTCGCTGCCGTTCTCGCTGATCCTGCTGCTGATGATGTGGGGCCTGCACAAAGCGTTCGTCATGGAGTCTCAGCGCAAGATCGCGCAGCTGTACTCGTTGGCGCCGGTGTCCGGTTCGCGACGCGGCGGCTGGCGTCAGCGCCTCAGCCAGGCTGTGCATTACCCGTCGCGAGACGAGGTGTACCGCTTCCTCGACCAGACCGTGCGCCCGGCGATTGAAGACGTGACGTCGGTGTTTGTCGAGAAGGGCTTGAACGTCGTCAACGTGCCAGACCCGTCCAACGACTCGGTGACCCTGGAAATCGGCCACGGCGAAGAGCGCCCGTTCATCTACCAGGTACAGATGAAAGGCTTCTTCACCCCGTCGTTCGCGCGAGGTGGCATGGGCTCCAAGCAACTGAACAACCGCCGCTATTATCGCGCCGAAGTCCACCTGAGCGAGGGCAGTCAGGATTACGACCTGGTGGGCTACACCAAGGAACAAGTCATCAACGACGTGCTCGACCAGTACGAGCGGCACATGCAGTTCCTGCACCTGGTGCGTTGATAGGGGCCTGGGAGCACTATCGGCTTTCAGGCTTCTGCCCGCAGGGCGTGGGAGCGAACGTGTTCGCGAAGACGGTATTTCAGACGAAGCATTTTCGGTGATGACACAGGCCCTT
>NZ_MTSA01000032.1:0-28754 GCF_002157375.1 Pseudomonas syringae | reverse complement strand
GGGCGTGGGAGCTTCAGGAGGTTACGACGGCTGCGATGGGCTGCGAAGCGGCCCTGAAACAGGCCATCTCGGCTGTGCCTGATGCACCGTATGCACTGGCTTTGCTGCCGGTTCCCGGCAGTTCGCGAGCAAGCTCGCTCCTACATTTATTGAGCCCAATTATTGAGTATTGAGCCCAACACTGTGGGCTTCTGCCCGGAGGGCGTGGGAGCTTCAGGAGGTTACGACGGCTGCGATGGGCTGCGAAGCGGCCCTAAACCAGGCCACATCAAGGCGCGGGCGCGGGTGTCCACGGCAGGATCGGGATCGCAGTGACGGCGTTTTGCGGGCTGCCTTCGATGACCCGGTCGCTATAGACCAGGTACACCAGCGTATTGCGCTTCTTGTCGAAGAAACGCACCACCTGCATGGTCTTGAAGACCAGCGAGGTGCGCTCCTTGAAGACTTCGTCACCGTCCTTGAGGTTTTCCTTGAAGCGGATGGCCCCGACCTGACGGCAGGCAATGGACGCCTCGGCACGGTCTTCAGCCAGACCCAGACCACCCTTCACACCACCAGTCTTGGCGCGCGACAGGTAACAGGTCACCCCTTCAACCTTGGGGTCATCGAACGCCTCGACCACGATCCGGTCATTAGGCCCCACCATCTTGAAAACCGTTGACACCTGCCCGATCTCTTCCGCCGAGACCAGCGCCGGCACACACAGCAAAGCAGCCAGAAAGCCGTTGATAGCGCGCATTGAATCTTCCTTTAACTAAACGTTGATCAGACGAGGATCAGATTATCCCGGTGAATCAGTTCCGGCTCGGCCATGTAGCCCAGCTCGCGCACGATTGCTTCGGATGAATGGCCGATAATCTTCTGCGCCTCGATAGCACTGTAGTTGCTCAGCCCCCGGGCGATCTCCCGCCCATCCGGCCCGACGCACACCACCATCTCACCTCGCCGAAAACTGCCCTGCACCAGCTTGACGCCGACCGGCAGCAAACTCTTGTGATCCTTGGTCAGCGCCGAAACCGCGCCGTCGTCCAGCACCAGCGTACCGCGAGTCTGCAGATGACCTGCCAGCCACTGCTTGCGCGCGGCGAGCATTTCGCGCTCGGGGGACAGCAACGTCCCCAACCGCTCGCCACCCTTGAGCCGCGCCAGAACACGTTCGATACGCCCACCGACAATCACGGTGTGTGCGCCGGAGCGCGCCGCCAGACGCGCAGCGCGCAGCTTGGTCTGCATGCCGCCACGCCCCAGCGCCCCGCCCGTGCCGCCAGCCACTGCATCCAGCGCAGGATCATCAGCACGCGCCTCGTAAATCAGCTGCGCATCGGGATTATTGCGGGGATCAGCGTCGAACATGCCGTCGCGATCCGTCAGAATGACCAGCAAATCAGCCTCGACCAGGTTGGCAACCAGTGCTGCCAATGTGTCGTTGTCGCCGAAACGGATCTCGTCGGTGACCACCGTGTCGTTTTCATTGATGACCGGCACGACCCCGAGCTCGACCAGGGTGCGCAGCGTGCTGCGGGCATTCAGATAGCGCTTGCGATCAGACAGGTCGTCGTGGGTCAGCAGGATTTGCGCAGTGTGCCGGCCATGCTCGGCAAAGCTCGACTCCCACGCCTGCACCAGCCCCATCTGACCGATGGCAGCAGCAGCCTGAAGCTCATGCATTGCACTGGGTCGAGCCGTCCAGCCGAGACGGCTCATGCCGGCAGCCACAGCCCCGGAAGAAACCAGCACCAGCTCGACGCCTGCCTCATGCAGCGCCACCATCTGCTCTACCCACACCCCCATAGCGTTGCGATCCAGGCCCTTGCCATCCGCAGTCAGCAAGGCACTGCCGATCTTCACAACCCAGCGCTGGGCGCCTGTCACTTTGCTGCGCATCTTCTTCCAACCTTAGCCAGAGAGTTTTCAAATTCGGGATACAAAAACGCCGCTAACAATCGTAGCGGCGTTCAAGTTTACTTCAAGCAATCAGTCACGGACGTAAATGATTTCCGGACCGTCCTCGTCATCCACATCTTCCTCGTCCCAGTCATCTTCGCCGATGTCATGCACGCTCTTCACGCCGCTGCGACGCAGGGCACGCTGATCGTCCAGCGCCTGCAACTGAGCGCGCGCCTCGTCTTCGATGCGCTGATCCAGCTCGGCCAGCTCTTCAGCGTAGCCAGGCTCTTCGGCGATGCGCTGGCTGCGCTCTTCGAGGTAACGCATGATGTCGCGGGTCAGTTGCTCCGTGCCTTCTTTGGCGATGGCAGAGATCACGTAGACCGGGCCCGTCCACTCAAGGCGATCAACGATCTCCTGCTTGCGGGCTTCCTGCTCTTCTTCAAGGATCTGGTCGCACTTGTTCAGTACCAGCCAGCGATCACGCTCTGCCAGCGACGGGCTGAATTTTTCCAGCTCGCTGACGATCACTTCAGCGGCATCCGGAGCACTGGTTTCATCCAGCGGCGCCATATCCACGAGGTGCAGCAGCAGGCGAGTACGCGCCAGGTGCTTGAGGAAGCGAATCCCCAGGCCAGCGCCGTCGGATGCACCTTCGATCAACCCCGGAATGTCGGCAACAACGAAGCTCTTCCAGCGATCGACACTGACCACACCCAGGTTTGGCACCAGCGTGGTGAACGGGTAGTCAGCCACTTTCGGCTTGGCAGCGGACACCGAGCGGATGAACGTACTTTTACCGGCGTTCGGCAGGCCCAACAGGCCCACGTCCGCCAATACTTTCAGCTCCAGTTTGAGATCACGCTGATCGCCCGGCTTGCCCGGCGTCGTCTGACGCGGGGCGCGGTTGGTACTGGATTTGAAGCGAGTGTTACCCAGACCGTGCCAGCCGCCCTGAGCAACCATCAGGCGCTGACCGTCTTTGGTCAGGTCACCGATGATTTCCTGGGTGGTGGCGTCGATGATGGTGGTGCCGACCGGTACGCGCAGTACCAGCTCTTCACCCTTGCGACCGGTGCAGTCGGCGCTGCCGCCATTGGAGCCGCGCTCGGCATCGAAGTGGCGGGTATAGCGGTAGTCGACCAGCGTATTGAGGTTGACGTCGGCGACCATGAAGACCGACCCGCCATCACCACCGTCACCGCCGTTGGGACCACCGTTTTCAATGAATTTTTCGCGACGGAAGCTCATGCAACCGTTGCCGCCGTCACCGGCTTTTACTCGAATGGATACTTCATCTACAAATTTCATAACGCACGCCTCCCGCCACAGGGACGAGCAGAACCACATAAATTACATAAGACTCTTGCAAAAATGAGCGTTGCGATACCGATCAGAAACCAGCGACCCCAGAGGTCAACATCACAACAGCCCGCACAAACAGTTTTGCAAGAGACTCACCTGCCTCTCTACCTCTACAAACAAAAAAGCCCCGTCGCAAGACAGGGCTTTTAAGCAACTGCATGATTACGCTGCGGAGACTTCAGTCTTCGGAACGATGCTCACGTAGCGGCGACCGAAGGCGCCCTTGACCTGAAACTTGATCACGCCTTCCACTTTCGCGAACAGGGTGTGATCTTTGCCCATGCCAACGCCGTAGCCAGCGTGGAATTGGGTACCGCGCTGACGCACGATGATGTTGCCAGGGATGATAGCCTGGCCGCCATACATCTTCACGCCAAGGCGTTTGGCTTCTGAGTCGCGCCCGTTACGGGTACTACCACCAGCTTTTTTGTGTGCCATGAGTCAATTCTCCAAATGAGGATTAGGCTGAATTAAGCCTGAATACCTGTGATTTTGATCTCGGTGTACCACTGGCGGTGGCCCATACGCTTCATGTGGTGCTTACGACGACGGAACTTGATGATACGAACCTTATCGTGACGACCTTGCGAGATCACTTCAGCCACAACGGTGGCGCCAGCAACAACTGGAGCACCGATGTTGACGTCGTCGCCATTGCCAACCAGCAGAACGCGGTCGAACGTGACGGATTCGCCAGTAGCGATTTCCAGTTTTTCGATTTTCAGGTATTCACCTGGGGCGACTTTGTACTGCTTGCCACCGGTAACAATTACTGCGTACATGGTATTTCTCCGAAAATCCTGCTCACCCAGCTCTTTATAAGAAGAGTATCGGCTGGCATGGCTGCATGGGGCTGGAACGGCCCGTTTGCAATTGCGTAAGGCAGGTGCTGCCCAGGAAAGTTAGGGTGCGCGATTGTACGCAAGGCAATGGCGGGTTGCAAGAGGCGGGTCGTCATACCTTGACACGCTCTACCCCGCAACCTAGCATGCGGCGCAACCTATCCGGAGCACGTGTCGCTGATGCAACCCCAAGCCTTCTATCGCGCGGTGGCGGACGACTTTAGTGCCGTTGACCTTATCATCAAAAAGCAACTGACGTCGCGCGTACCGCTGGTCTCGAAAATCGGCGATTACATCACGTCGGCGGGCGGAAAACGCCTGCGCCCCTTGCTGGTACTGCTGTGCGGCAAGGCGCTGGGCCGTGAAGGCGATGACATCCGTCTGCTGGCCGCCACCATTGAATTCCTGCACACCGCCACCCTGCTGCACGATGACGTGGTCGACATGTCCGGCATGCGCCGTGGCCGGTCCACCGCCAATGCGCTGTGGGGCAACGCGCCCAGCGTGCTGGTGGGTGACTTCCTTTATTCACGCTCGTTCGAAATGATGGTTGAGCTGGGTTCGATGGAAGTCATGAAGATTCTGTCCAAGGCGACCCGCATCATTGCCGAAGGCGAAGTGCTGCAGTTGTCCAAGATCCGCGACGCCAGCACCACCGAAGAAACCTACATGGAAGTGATTCGCGGCAAGACAGCCATGCTGTTCGAAGCCTCGACTCACAGCGCCGCCGCCCTGTGCAGCGCCTCCGAAGCGCAGAGCGAAGCATTGCGCACGTTCGGTGATCACCTGGGCGTGGCCTTTCAACTGGTCGATGACCTGCTCGACTACCGTGGCGACGCCGAAACACTGGGCAAGAACGTCGGTGACGACCTGGCCGAAGGCAAGCCGACCCTGCCGCTGATCTACACCATGCGCGAAGGCAGCCCGGAACAGGCAGCGCTGGTTCGTCAGGCGATCCAGAAAGGTGGTCTTGAAGACCTGGAAAGCATCCGCAATGCCGTGGAAAGTGCCGGCGCGCTTGATTACACCGCACAACTGGCCCGCGACTACGCCGCCCGCGCCATTGCCTGCCTGGACGCCTTGCCGCCCAGCGAGTACCGGGACGCGCTGGTCGAACTGAGCGAGTTTGCCGTCGCCCGCACTCACTGACAGCCCGCAGAGTCAAAAGCCCGTCCAGCGACGGGCTCGCTGCCATTGATCTGCCTGTATGACGCCCACGATCAACCCTTGATCAACAAATGCAGCCCCAGCAGCCCCATTCCGATAAAGAACACACGCCTGAACAGCACGGGGCTTATCCGTTGCCGCAGCCGCTGGCCAAGCAGCATGCCCAGTAACGCGGGCGCCAGCGCCAGCAAGGATGCGCCGAGTTCGGCACCGCCCAGCGCACCGTTCCATGACAAGCCGACCGCCAGTGCGGCGGTCGAGACGGTGAACGACAGCCCGAGCGCCTGCACCAGTTGATTACGCTCAAGCCCTAACGCCTGCAAATAAGGCACCACGGGAATCACGAACACGCCGGTGGCCGATGCGATGACCCCGGTGACCAGGCCACCCAACGGCCCGAGCCAACGCTCGGCCGTTGGCGACACCTGAAAGGTCGGCAGAAACAGGCCGCTCAGCGCGTAGAGCAAAAGCGCCCCGCCCAATGCCCTAGTCATTGAATGACTGCCGCTCATGCCCAGCCAGAACGCCCCGGCGCACGTGCCGATGAAGATCATGATCAGCATCGGCCAGAGGCGTTTCAGCAAAGGGATCAGGCTGCCGCCGATAGCCAGTTGCCAGACGTTAGTGAACGCTGACGGAATGATCAGCAAGGCCGCGGCCTGCGGTGGCAGCATGGCCAGCCCCAGCAAGCCCATTGCCACCGTGGGCAAGCCGAGGCCGATGACACCCTTGACCGTGCCGGCCAGTAGAAAAGTGCCGAAGACCAGCGCCGAAAGGCCCCAGCCGAGGGTGTGGTAGAAATCGAAGACTGTGTTCATGGCATCCCTGTCCGCCTGCTAAAAACCATCAGCGCTGCGATGCACGCTCACTCAGGTAGCCCGACACTTCCTGCTGATTGCCCGCAAACTCGATCCGCGCGGCTTTTTGTTCACGCTGATAGGCGTACATCGGGTCGTAGTATTCGCCGAGCAGGCCTTCGATCCAGCCCCGATGCAGCTCAACCGCGCCGCTGCGCTGTTGTTCTTCCAGCGCAGCCTGCATGAGTGTCAACAAACGCTGATGACGCTCGCCGCCCAGGCGTTTGTGGATGTTGTTCAGGCTCTGCAACAGGCGATCGGCGAACAGCCCGAAACCCAGTTCTTCGCCCTTGACGCTGATGAACTCTGCGCACAGGTTGACCACATAATCACCCAGAATGCGCTCGACGCGGTGCTCGAAGCTGTCTTCCAGCCAGACCATCGGGCAGCGTTGCATGGCCTGGTGCAACTCCAGCGGCACGTTGCAACTGCCGACCAGACGGCTCTCGTCTTCCACCACGAATTGTTCGATGCCTGCCGCACGTTTCTTGAGCAGGTCGATGGCCAGGCGGTTCTCGAAATCGATCTGCGCCGGTTGCCCGGTGGCGCGCTTGCCGAAGCTGGAACCACGATGGTTGGCAATGCCCTCCAGGTCCAGGCTGTTGGGCCGTTGCGTCAGCACCTCGGTTTTGCCAGTGCCGGTCATGCCGCCGAGCACCACCAGATCACATTCGGTCACAGCCTCGTGCAGGGTGTCGAGCAGGAAGGTGCGCATCGCCTTGTAACCGCCAAGGATGCGCGGGTATTCAACACCGGCATCTTTCAGCCAGCGCTGCACGGTCTGTGAACGCAGGCCGCCACGAAAGCAGTACAGGTAGCCATTCGGGTGAGTTCGGGCGAACTCGACCCAGGCCTCGACACGCGCGTCCTTGACCGGCCCGCAGACCAGTTGATGCCCGAGCTGAATGGCAGCTTCCTGGCCATGTTGCTTGTAGCAGGTCCCCACTTTCTGACGTTCGATATCGTTCATCAGCGGCAGGTTGATGACGCCCGGAAACGCGCCTTTGGAAAACTCGACCGGTGCGCGCGCGTCCATCATGGGCACGTCGTTGAGGAACAGTGCGCGGTAGTCGTTGCTGTTGTCGGCCATCAGAACACCTCGACGGCGTGGGTCTGTCGCTCAAGCAGTGTGCCGATAGGGTTGAGCAGCAGGCCCAGTTCGGCAGCCAGGGTCAGGAACTCTGCCTCACCTTCCGGGCTGACCGCGACCAGCAGGCCGCCGCTGGTCTGCGGATCGCACAACAGGTCGCGCTGTGCATCGCTCAGCGCAGCGATCTTGTCGCCATAGCTTTCGTAATTGCGCAATGTGCCGCCCGGCACGCAGCCCTCGGCAATGTAGTGATCGACACCGGGCAGGCGCGGCACGGCGGCGAAATCAAGACGAGCGGTCAGCCCTGCGTCATCGGCCATTTCCACCAAATGCCCGAGCAGGCCGAAACCGGTGACATCGGTCATCGCCGCGACACCGGCCAGCTTGCCGAAGCGGCTGCCCGGCTTGTTCAGGGTACACATCCAGTCCCGCGCCAGACCGACATCTTC
Organism: Pseudomonas syringae; assembly: GCF_002157375.1. Classification (GTDB taxonomy): domain Bacteria; phylum Pseudomonadota; class Gammaproteobacteria; order Pseudomonadales; family Pseudomonadaceae; genus Aquipseudomonas; species Aquipseudomonas syringae_T. The sequence continues at coordinate 21,097 of NZ_MTSA01000032.1, read as the reverse complement.
GTCGCGCAGCTTTGACTTCTTTTCGGCGGTGGTCAGGATGCCGATGCCCAGCGGCTTGGTCAGGTACAGCGTGCAGCCGGCCTTGGCGGTGTCATTACGCTTCATGTGTTTTTTCTGCACCACGCCCGTGACGGCCAGGCCGAAGATCGGCTCCGGCGCATCAATGGAATGCCCGCCGGCCAACGGGATACCGGCAGCGTCGCACACGGCACGGCCACCCCGGATCACTTCGCGGGCCACTTCGGGCGGCAGCAGATTGACCGGCCAGCCGAGAATCGCGATGGCCATCAACGGGTCGCCGCCCATCGCATAAATGTCGCTGATTGCATTGGTGGCAGCGATGCGGCCGAAGTCGAACGGGTCGTCGACGATGGGCATGAAGAAGTCGGTGGTCGAGACCACGCCGCGTTCGTCGTCCAGCGCGTAAACCGCGGCATCGTCGCGGGAGGTATTGCCGACCCAGAGTTTCGGGTCCAGGTTCTGAGCGCCGCTGCCGGCGAGGATCACGTCCAGCACCTTGGGGGAAATCTTGCAGCCACACCCTGCTCCGTGACTGTACTGGGTCAGGCGGATTGGCTCGTTCATCGCGACACTCTCGGTAACCGGGAAACAGGCTGCGGAGTCTAGGGGCTGTTCCGGTCTCAGCGCAAACCGCGTCGCCCGCCGGTTGCGCTCTCGTCCGTAGAGTCTGATGAACTGGCCTTTCTCGCCATGCCTCTTATAATCCCCCGCACACCCGCCCTGTGAAGCGCTGCGTGCTCACCCCATGCGCCTTTCCCCTTTTTCCGCCATTGCACCGGAGAACTTCCATGCTCAAGCGTACCCTGGCGCTCGCCGCCGGCCTTGCCCTGTCCTTCTCCGCGCTGACCAGCCATGCGGCCGACACCCTGCGCGTCTCGGCCATTCCGGACGAAGCGCCCACCGAACTGCTGCGCAAGTTCAAACCGCTCGGGGCTTACCTGGAGCAACGGCTGGGCATGAAAGTCGAGTTCGTGCCGGTAGCGGACTATCCCGCCGTGGTCGAAGCACTTGCCACCGATCGCCTCGACATGGCCTGGCTGGGCGGCTTCACCTTTGTTCAGGTCAACCTCAAGACCGGCAACGCTGTGCCGTTGGTACAGCGTGAGCAGGACGCCAAGTTCACCAGCAAATTCATCACCTCCGACCCGAACGTGAAGACCCTCGCCGACCTCAAGGGCAAGACCTTCGCCTTTGGTTCGGTGTCGTCCACGTCCGGCAGCCTGATGCCGCGCTACTTCATGCTCAAGGAAAACATCAAACCGGAGACGTTCTTCAGCCGTGTCGCCTATTCCGGCGCACATGACGCGACTGCCGCCTGGGTTCAGGCGGGCAAGGTCGACGCTGGCGTACTCAATGCCAGCGTGTGGGACAAACTGGTCGCCAGCGGCAAGGTCGACACCAGCAAGGTTCACGTCTTCGAAACCACGCCCACCTATTTCGACTACAACTGGACCGTGCGCGGCAGCCTCGACCCGGCGCTGGCGGCGAAAATCAAAAAGGCGTTCCTTGACCTCGACCCGGCCAACCCGGAACAGAAGGCGATTCTCGATCTTCAGGCGGCCAGTCGCTTCATCGAAACAAAGCCTGAGAACTACAAGGGCATCGAGGAAGCCGCACGCGCCGCCGACCTGCTGAAATGACCCTGCGCCTGTCCGGTATCGAGTTGCGCCACAGCAACGGTACACAGGCGCTGCGCGGTCTCGATCTGAGCATCAGTCGCGGTGAGCGGGTGGCGATCATCGGGCCGTCCGGCGCTGGCAAGACGACCTTGCTCAACCTGCTGGCCAGCGCGCTGCCACCCAGCGCCGGACACCTGGAGGTGCTGGGGACAAATCCCTGGCAACTCTCCAGCCGCCAGCGCCAGCATTTGCGCAGCCGTGTAGCGTTGATTCATCAGGCGCCGCCGTTACCGGCGCGCCAGCGAGTCATCACTGCGGTGTCGGCGGGCAAACTGGGCCAATGGGGGCTGGGCAAAAGCCTGCTGAACCTGCTGAATCCGCTCGACGTGCCCGGCGCACGTGCGGTGCTCGCACGTCTGGACCTGGCGGACAAACTGTTCGAACGCTGCCAGCAATTGTCCGGTGGTCAACTGCAACGCGTCGGTATTGCTCGCGCCTTGTATCAGGCGCCTGAATTGCTATTGGCTGACGAACCGGTTTCGGCGATGGACCCGCGCCTGGCTGATCACACCCTCGCGCTGCTGTGTCAGCACGCCATCGAGCATAACGTGACGCTGGTCGCCAGCCTGCATGCGGTGGAACTGGCGCTGGCGCACTTTCCGCGCATCATCGGTGTGCGAGACGGGCGTATCCACTTTGACCTCCCCGCCAACGAGGTCGAACGGCCGCATCTCGACACGCTGTATGCCAATGAACAACTGAGCCCTCAGCCTGTTTCGGGTATTGCAGAAACAGCCTGGACGCCGCGATGCTGAGTCGGGACCGACGCGACCCGGCGGCGGTGCCGCGCCTGCTGCTGACGCTGCTGGCCATCGCACTGCTCTGGCCGGGCATTCGTCTGGCCGAACTGAATCCGTTTGTGCTGTTGCACGCCGATAACGCCAGAACGATGGGCCATTTCCTCGCCGGGTTCTGGCCTGTCGCACACGCCCCCGAATTCCTCGGTCTGCTGCTGGATGCCACCCTGCAAACCCTCGCTATCGCCACGGCGGGCATCACGCTGGCCATGCTGCTGGCCGTACCGGCAAGCCTGCTCGCCAGCAAGGCACTGTCTTTGTCGGCAGCCTCGCGTGGCGGTCGGCCTGGCTGGCCTGGTCAATGCCTGCGCTGGCCGGTGCGCGGGGTGTTGATCTTCCTGCGCAGCGTGCCGGAAATCGTCTGGGCGCTGCTGTTCGTGCGCGCGGTCGGCCTTGGCCCGACGGCCGGCGTACTGGCCATCGCCATCACTTACGCGGGCATGCTGGGCAAGGTGTACGCCGAGATTTACGAATCAGCGGACCCGCGCCCGGCCCATGCGTTGCTGCAATCAGGCAGTGGACGGCTCGCCGCGCTGGCTTACGGCATCCTGCCCAACGCAGCCGCCGAGCTGACGTCCTACACCGTCTATCGTTGGGAATGCGCGGTGCGTGCTTCGGTGGTGATGGGCTTTGTCGGCGCGGGCGGACTGGGCCAGCAGATTGACCTGTCGATGCGCATGTTTGCTGGCGATGAAGTGGCGAGCATGCTGCTGACCTTCCTGTTGCTGGTGCTGCTCGCCGACCAGCTCAGCCGCTTGTTGCGCAGGCAGTTCACTTGAGGCGCGCAGGCAACGTGTTGCTAGTGCTGGCGATTGTCGCGGCAGTGATCGGGTCATTTCTGTACCTGGGCCTGGATCTGCTCACGCTAGGCACTCAAGACAACCTGACGCAGATGGGCCGTTATGCGCTGCGCTTCATGAGCCCGGATTTGAGTGGCGATCACCTGCAGGCAATCGGCAAAGGTGCTCTGGAAACGCTCGCCATGTCGGCACTGGGCACGTTGCTGGCAGCCATCGCCGGTCTGCTGCTCGCCTTGCCCGCCGCCGGACGCCTGGGCTGGCCGTTGCGCAGCCTGAGTCGCTTGCTGCTCAATGCATTACGCGCCATCCCGGAACTGGTCTGGGCGGTGCTGATGGTGCTGGCTGCCGGGCTCGGCCCTAATGCGGGCACGCTGGCGCTGGCGTTGCACACCACCGGTGTCCTCGGTCGATTGTTTGCCGAAGCACTGGAAAATACCTCTCCAGCGCCCGCCGCGGCGATTCGTCTGCAAGGTGGCAGCGCCTGGCAGGCCTTCAGCTACGGCACGCTGCCCACTCTGTGGCCGCAGTTGCTGGCTTACATGCTGTACCGCTGGGAAAACAATATTCGCATGGCCAGCATTTTGGGCTTTGTCGGCGCGGGCGGGCTGGGGCAGATGCTTTACGTCAGCCTAAGCCTGTTTCAAGAGGCGCAGGCCAGCACGGTCATTCTCACCATGCTGATACTGGTGTTCGCCGTCGATGCATTGAGCGGCTGGAGCCGCCAGCGCTGGGTGCGCAACTGACCCGACCGCAGAAACAAAAACGCCACGGCCCTGAAGCGCAGGGCCGTGGCGTTGTCGGTGAGATGACTCAGTAACCCAGTGACAGACCGGTGTTGCGACGCGGGTCATTGGCACCATAAAAACGGTTGTTACCGACCGGTTTGCCGCCCAGTGAAGGCGCACCGACCAGAATAGCCGCCACGTGATTGAGCGGCTGCGGACCAGCGAACTTGTGGCCCCAGCTCTCGAGGATTTTCAGCGTGTCGGGGCTGACCGCGAACGTGTCGATATTGGTGGCTTCAGGCTGCCATTGCTGGTGGAAGCGCGGCGCGTCAACGGCTTCCTGAATGTTCATGCCGTAGTCGATGACGTTGAGCATGGTCAGCAGGGTCGCAGTAATGATGCGGCTGCCGCCCGGCGTACCGACAACCATGACCGTCTTGCCATCTTTGGTGACGATGGTCGGGCTCATCGACGACAGCGGCGTCTTGCCCGGCGCGATGGCGTTGGCTTCGCCTTGCACCAGCCCGTACATGTTGGGCACACCGACCTTGACGGTGAAGTCATCCATTTCATCGTTGAGGATCACACCGGTCTTGCTGGCCATGACGCCCGCGCCGAACCAGTTGTTCAGCGTGTACGTGACCGAGACTGCGTTGCCCCATTTGTCGACAATCGAGTAATGAGTGGTGTTGCTGCCCTCATGGGGGGCGACACCCGGTTTGATCTTGTTCGAGTCACCGGCTTTCTGCGGTTCGATGGCCGCGCGCAGCTTGGCCGCGTACTTGACGTCCAGCAGATGCTCGACCGGGTTCTTGACGAAATCGGGGTCGCCCAGGTAGCTGTTGCGGTCCGCGTAAGCATGACGCATCGCTTCGATCTGATAATGCATGCCCTGCGCCGAGCGGAAACCCAGCTCTTTCATCGGGTAGCCTTCGAGGATGTTCAGAATCTGGCAAATGACCACACCGCCGGAACTCGGAGGCGGCGCGGATACCACGTGGTAGCCGCGATAATCACATTCGACCGGCGCCAGCTCACGGGTCTTGTAGTGGTCGAGGTCAGCCTGGGTGATGATGCCCTTGCCAGCCTGGCTTGAATCGACCAACGCCTTGGCAACCCAGCCTTTGTAGAAACCGTCGCTGCCTTTTTCGGACACTTCCTTGAGGGTTTTGGCGAGGTCTTTCTGCACCAGTTTCTGACCGACCTGCATCGGCTCGCCCTTGTCGAGGAAGATCGAGCCGGAATCCGCCATGTCCGCCTTGAACACATCCTTGGCGCTGGACAGCATGTCGACATCGCCCTGCCCCAGCACAAAACCGTCTTCGGCCAGCTTGATCGCCGGCGCGATGACTTCTTCGCGTTTGCGAGTGCCGTATTTGCTCAGCGCCATCTCCATACCGGACACAGTGCCCGGTACGCCGACCGCCAGATGCCCCTTGGCGCTCAGATCCGGGATGACGTTGCCGTCCTTGTCCAGGTACATGTTGGCGGTCGCCGCCAACGGGGCCTTTTCGCGGAAGTCGAGAAAGGTCTTGCGCCCGTCTGCCAGTTGAATGGTCATGAAACCGCCACCGCCGAGGTTACCGGCTGCGGGATAGACCACGGCCAGCGCGTAACCGACTGCAACGGCAGCATCGACCGCGTTGCCACCCTTCTTGAGCACATCGACACCCACATGAGTGGCCAGATGCTGGGCAGTCACGACCATGCCGTTTTCAGCAGCGACCGGGGCTTGTGATGCGGCGAATGTGGGGGAGTACGCGACGATCAGCGCGGTCGCAATCAGCGACCTGGCGAGGGGTTCGAACTTCATGGTCGATCTCTTCTTTTTCTGGGTCAGGGACGTGTGATGAGTGCAGCGCCAGCCTCCGGGCGAGGGATGCGGCGCCTCATCTCAAAGCGTACCGGGCATCCCTGCGCGGGTCTGACGGGGTCCAAAGTAGCCGTTAATGACCGGTTTTCCTACTGTAAAAACCAGATACACGTTTGCCCCTGTCATCAAAGCGCCTGAGGTGCTGGACGATACCCCTCGATGATCGCCGAGAAGTCCTTGCCGCCATCGCCGCGCAGGCTCATGGCCTGATACAACTGCTGAGCCACGGCGCCGAGAATCACGGGTTGATGCACCGAACGTGCGGCTTCGGTGGCCAGCCCCAAATCCTTGAGCATCAGTTCGGCACCAAATCCGCCGCTGTAACCCCGCGACGCCGGCGCGGTTTCGACGATGCCGGGCCAGGGGTTGTACGCTTCAGAACTCCAGCAGCGGCCGGTCGAGGTGTTGATAATACTGGCCAGCACTTCGGTGTCGATCCCCAGCGCATTGCCCAGCGCCATCGACTCGGAGACGCCGATCATGGAGATCGCCAGCAGCATGTTGTTGCAGATCTTGGCGATCTGCCCGGTGCCGACCTCGCCGCAATGCACGATGTTGCGACCCATGAGTTCCAGCACCGGCCTGAGCGTGGCGAAGTGTTGCGCAGAGCCGCCGACCATGAACGTCAATGTCCCCGCCTGCGCGCCACCGGTCCCGCCTGATACCGGCGCATCACCCAGCACAACACCTTGCTGCGCAGCCACGGCGGCGATATCGCGAACGGTCTGTGGATCAATGGTGCTGCAATCAACCGCCGGGACGCCGGGCGAGATGCCTTTCAACACGCCGTCTTCGTTCAGGTACACGCTGCGCACATGCGCAGCGGCAGGCAGCATGGTGATAACCAGCTCACTGCCCTCAACCGCCTGCCTGGGCGAGTCACTGACCTTCGCGCCCAGCTCGGCAAACTCGCTCAACACCACCGTGTTCAGATCGAACACGTGCAGGTGGTGTCCGGCCTTGATGAGGTTACGGGCCATCGGCGCGCCCATGTTGCCCAGTCCGATAAATGCGATGTTCATTGTTGTTCTCCTTGGTATGGCCCTCGCCGTTATAGGCAAGCCCGACTGATTCACACTAAGTGGAGCCCAGACACCTCTCGTTCCGCACGCTCCAGCGTGGGAACACCTTTCGTGGCGCTCTGCGTCACACATATGCACCGCGCCGCGCGCTCAAGATCGGACGCAGAACGTCCAGAAATGCAGGCCAACGCGGAGCGGTGGCACGAGAGTCATGACAGGCAGCGCTCAGCGCAGATTGATCGTGGTGTTCACACCGTCGTTCACGCTGTCGTCGTCAAACCAGCGGCTGGTGACGGTCTTGGTCTGAGTGTAGAACTGCACCACCTGTTTGCCATACGGCCCCAGATCACCGAGTTTGGAACCCCGCGAGCCGGTAAAGCTGAAGAACGGCACCGGCACGGGAATCGGAATATTGATCCCTACCTGGCCGACGTCGATTTCACTCTGAAACTTGCGCGCCGCCGCACCGCTCTGGGTGAACAACCCGGTGCCGTTGCCGAACGGATTAGCGTTGACCAGCGCAATGGCCTCATCCAGCGTGTCGACCTCCAGCACCACCAACACCGGGCCGAAGATTTCCTGGGTGTAAATCTGCATGTCAGTGGTGACGCCCGAGAACAGCGTCGGCCCCACGAAATTACCGCCTTCATACCCCGGCACCGAGACTTCCCGTCCGTCCAGTTCAAGGGTCGCGCCTTCGCGCACGCCGCTTTCGATCAGATCAAGAATGCGCTGCTTCGCACGCCGGGAAATCACCGGCCCGATGTCCGTGCCCGGTTCGTGACCGGCGTTGACCTTGAGTTTCTGCGCCAACGCTTTGAGGTCCGGCAGCCACTGCTTCGACGCGCCGACCAACACCACCACTGAGGTTGCCATGCAGCGCTGCCCCGCTGCGCCAAAACCTGCACCGACCAACGCGTTCAGCGTCTGCTCACGATTGGCGTCGGGCAGTACAACGGCATGATTCTTCGCGCCCATCATCGCCTGCACGCGCTTGCCGTGCCGCCCGGCCAGGTCATAAACGTGCGTGCCGACGGCGGTCGAACCGACGAAGGAAATCGCCTTGATGTCCTTGTGTGTGCAGATCGCATCCACCACGTCCTTGCCGCCGTGAACCACATTGAGCACCCCGGCTGGCACGCCGGCTTCTACCGCCAGCTCGACCAGCAGCATGGTCGACAGCGGGTCCTGTTCAGAGGGCTTGAGGACGAATGTGTTGCCGCAGGCAATCGCCATCGGGAACATCCACAGCGGGATCATCGCGGGAAAGTTGAACGGTGTGATGCCTGCACACACCCCGATGGGCTGGCGCAGCGTGTAGGTGTCGACGCCGCTGGCGACATTCTCGGCGAACTCGCCCATCTGCAACGTACCGATAGAGCACGCGTGCTCCACCACCTCAAGGCCGCGAAAGATATCGCCCTCGGCGTCGGCCAGGGTCTTGCCTTGCTCGGCGCTCAACACCGCCGCAATGCGTCTGGAATGCTCGCGTATCAGCGCCTGCAATTTGAGCATGATGCGCATGCGAGCCCCGACGGGCGTATCGCGCCAGGTGCGGTACGCCGCGTGGGCGGCGGCAACGGCGGCATCCACTTCATCGCTCGTCGCGAAAGGCACCTGAGCGAGCACTTCCTGCGTGGCCGGGTTGACGATGTCTTGCCATTCACCGCTGTGCGAGTCGATCCACTCGCCGTTGATCAGCAGTTTCACGCGAGCAACCGTGGTCGATGTGTCGTTCAATGAAGCATTCATGTGCGGGGTTCTCCTTCAGCAAACCATGCATCCAGAGCATTTTCAGACGGATCGTCATGGTCTCCCGACAGTCTTGTTTTTGAGTTGGTCAGGGGGCGTGCTTTGGAGTATAGATGTGCAAACTTCTAACAAGAACGCAGATAAAAGCAGGGTCAACATGCAAAAAAACATCACCTCCCTGGGCCTGTTGAACTGGGATGACCTGAAGTTTTTCCTTGAAGTGGCACGCACCCGCAAAGTCAGCAGCGCAGCCCGGCGGCTCGCCGTCGACTACACCACCGTGTCACGGCGCATCAACTCACTGGAAACCTCGCTCGGCACATTGCTGTTCGAAAAGTCGCGCAACAACGGCTTCATCATGACTGCCGAAGGCCAGCGCCTGTTGGGCTACGCCGAGTCCATCGAAAGCACATTGCACATGGCCTGCGAACAGGTTTCCGGTTCCAGCGTGGCGTTGTCCGGACACATCCGCATGGGCTGCACCGAAGGCTTCGGCAGCTTTTTCATCACCCCGCAGCTCAGCCACTTTCTCGACAGCTACCCGAGCATTTCGCTGGACATCCTGCCGCTGCCGCACTTCATCAGCTTGTCCAAACGTGAGGCCGATATCGTCATCGCACTGGAGCGCCCGGATCACGGCCCCTACGTGTGCTGCAAACTTTGCGACTACAGCCTGCGCCTGTACGCAACCCAGGACTACCTGGACAACCACCCGCCGATTCAGCGCAAAGCCGACCTGGCCGAGCATCTTTTCATCAGCTACGTCGATGACCTGGCGTTCAGCTCGGAGCTGCTGTACCTGAGCAACCTGCTGCCCAACGCTCAAGCGCCACTGCGGAGCACCAGCGTCATCGCCCAATACACCGCCGCCCTGCAAGGCCGTGCCCTAGCAATCCTGCCGTGCTTCCTCGCCGCCCAGGACCCGAGGCTACTGCCGGTGCTGGCAGAGGACGTGAACATCACCCGGCAATTCTGGATGTACTGTCGCGAGGATTTGCGGAAGCTCAAGCGGATCACGTTGTTGTGGGACTACATCCGCGAGGCCACCGAGCGCAATCAGGCGTTTCTGTTGGGCCAGACGCGGGTCCTAAAGTTCGCAGAAGGAGAATCTACAGGTAGCAAAGGAAGCTCATCCTAACGACCCCTAATGGGCGTTGGCAACGACTTGTGACGGCGGTTGTGACACTACTTGTGACAGTCGCGAGGGCTTTTACAGTCAGTGGCGCACACAGGCGCTATTAAGGACCCCATGCAGGTATTGAAGTGGGCACACGGGGGACCGCGCAAGATAGTAATTGATGGAATTAGGTCTCAAAAATTCCTGTCAGGTTTTCGTTAAAATTTGAATTCCCGCTCTGGCTTCAAAAAAATCTTAAAGGGGTACACCCATTTGAGGTCATTTTTTGTTTTACCACGGCGTTAAGTGTGAGATATTTACGATTCCGTAGATCAGTCGCTCTTACGTAATGGACAGTATAACAATGAAGGAAACTGCTAGACTCATCGCTTGTACCTTTATTTTTTGCTCTGCCGTGGTGGCAGCCAACCCGAATTCACGCCCCTCAGCTGAACTCATTGCCCCTGCTGCAATAGTTAACAAGCAAGACCCAACAGCACCGCAAGCAACCATAACCAAGCAAGAATCCGAGCTACTTCTTATAAAAGAGCAAAATCGGCTAATAAAAGACTTTCAATCATCACAACAGGCGACAGTATACTGGGCGCTAGGCGGGATTTTTAGCTTTGTTTTAATTCTTACCGGGCTTAGCATTCTTACAAATTTCAAATTATACGACCAAGACAAAGAACGATTAAGGGCAGAATTTGAAGGAAAGATAAACGCCTACAAGGCCCAATTCGACCTTCAGATCGAGGAGTACAAACGGGAATCTGACAAATCAAGCGATCAAAAAAGCCAAGTCATTCAAGATCGATTTTTACTTCAGCTTTCCGAGACAAGAAAACTATCCGAAGGCATTCGATCAGAACTGATTAGCGACATAAAATCAACTGATAACAACATTAAAAAACTCGAAACCAGTCTGACCGAAGTCAATAGAAAATTTGCTGAAGCCGACGCCGACTTGCGAGATGTAGAGGTTTTAGTTTGGGATCTAAAGGATATTCCCGGAAACATGCTGATCACCTATTCACAAGGACTTACGGCTGCGGTAGAGGCGAGCAATAAATCACGAGTATCTCTCATACTTGGCAAGATCGTTAACACCCTTGAAAATAAGTACTACAGGACGGGATTAGACATACCATTCAAAACCAACGGTTGGCTGACAGAAAGTTTAAATGAAGCAAACCAATTAGACCCTTCGGGAGTCGCTAAAGTAAGAGCCACTCTCGCCAAAATCACCATTGAAGAAGAGATTAAATCTTAGCCAATGGCTCTATAAACCACCTGATATAGGTCCGGTGAGTAGCTAAAACTATATTAGCTTCACGCGGACCTTGCCATCAGCCACGATTTCCACCACAGCCATTATCTCAAGATCCCAGCACTGATGATTGCCGTTGACCATTGCTGACAGTCTGGTCTTCAGGAACTCAAGGGCAGCTTCAGGCCACGATAAAACCGGAGACCACAGGCTTTAATGTCAAAGATGCATAGGCCGATCTTGGGGTCTCGCTCATGGCCTGTTCAATGGTCGTTAGATCATCTTGGTGCTGAGCACTGAGACCATCAGTGACAAGGTGGAAATTTATTTATTGGCCTCCTTTGAGGTGGAAAGCTCAGATAAATTGTCATTGATGGATAATAACTATCAACAATGGCCTCAGAGGCGTTCTCAGAGAATAGATATCTTAGGTATCTCACAGGGGCGTCTCAGAGGGTCTTTCCAATAGTGAGGGTGTTTATAGGTGTAGGGTATTAACCCTGCTTTGCCTTCATGACCTTCCACTGAGGCGCCCCAACGGCTAACCCGTGATGTGTGCCAACGCTGTGGCACATGAGTCAAGGGTGGGCGCTGGCACCTTCAAAGCCCGAGCATCAAGCCGCTCAGGCGTTTGACCTTGCGGCGCAGGGCTTCTTCGAAGATGCCCTGGCGGGGTTCGATCAGGCTGAACCAGTGTTTGGCGCGGGTGATGCCGGTGTAGATCAGTTCTTTGGTCAGTACCGGGTTGAGGGCTTCGGGCAGGATGAGAGCGGTGTGGGCGAATTCCGAGCCTTGGGATTTGTGTACGGTCATGGCGTAGACGGTTTCGACTTCGTTGAGGCGGCTGGGCAGGACGAAGCGTACGCCGCCGCTGCCGTCGTTACGCGGGAAGGCGACGCGCAGTACTTGCTTGCTCTCGCCCTCACGCTCGGGCAGTCGCAAGGTGATGCCGATGTCGCCGTTCATCAGGCCGAGGCCGTAATCGTTGTGGGTCATCAGCACCGGACGGCCCTCATACCACTGCTGCTCGCTTTCAATCAGGCCTGCGCTGAACAACGCGTGCGTGATGCGCTGGTTCAAGCCTTCCACGCCCCACGGGCCTTTGCGCACAGCGCACAGCAACTGAAACGCGTCGAAAGCATTCAGCACCAAGCGCGCCCAGAGCGTCCAGCCTGCGTCGTCGAGTGAAGAACCCTGAGCAGGGCGCTCGGCGGCCAGCACGTTCAAGTAGTGCCGATAGCCTTGCGGGCCGTGCTCGCCCTTGCCGAGACCGTCCAGCACCAGCCGCTTGAACTTGAGGTCTTGCTCGCCCTTCAGGGTCAATGCGAACACATCGTTGTGACTGCCTGCCGACAACAGCGCTCGCGCCTGCTGATCCTGTTGCTGGTTGACCAGTCGGGCCAACTGGCCGATGCCGCTGCCCTGGCCGAAACGGCGCGAGTGACGCAGCATGACGACTTGCTGAGCCAATGGATGCTGTTGCGCATCGCCTTGGCGCAACGCGCCTTTGCCGAGGTCTTCACCGCTGACGGCTTCCAGCCAGGCCTGGGTTTCAGGGCTGTAAAAACCGTCTTCAGCGTCGCGGCACAAGTCGCCCAGCACTGCGCCAGCTTCGACGGAAGCCAACTGATCCTTGTCACCCAACAAAACCATACGGGCATGCGCCGGCAATGCATCGAGCAGGTTGGCCATCATCTCCAGGTCGATCATCGACGCCTCATCGACCACCAGCACATCCAGTGGCAGCAGGTTGCCGGCGTGGTGACGGAAGTGACGAGTACCGGGGCGGCTGCCCAGCAAGCGGTGTACGGTGGTCACTTCACTGGGGATCTTCTGGCGCACTTCTTGGCTGACGTCCAGGCTCTGGACCTGCTGGCTGATGGACTCGGTCAAACGTGCCGCCGCCTTGCCGGTCGGTGCAGCCAGTCGAATGCGCAATGGCTGGCCGCTCTGCACGGCCGGCGCTTGAAGCAACGCCAGCAAGCGCACCACGGTCGTCGTCTTGCCGGTGCCCGGACCACCAGTGATGATGCTGAACGCCCGGCGGGTAGCCAGCGCACAGGCCAGCTTCTGCCAGTCGATGACGGCTTCCGGCGCCGAACTCGCAGGTTTGAACAATGCATTAAGACGCTGCGGCAGGTCCTCGGGCGGGGCCTCATCTTGAGCAAGGCGCCGCCGCAAGGCTGCGGCGATGCGGCGTTCGTAGGTCCAGTAGCGGCGCAAGTACAAACGCCGTTCCGCCAGTACCAATGGTTTTTGCTGCGCCTCGGCACTGGGGTCGCCCACCTCGGCCACCAGCGAACTGCCTGCCAGCGCCTGGCACCAGGCGGCGCCATCCAGCGCTGCGAGCAATTGCGAGGGCAGCAGCATCGTCCCGCTTTGCTGGTCGCCTTCGGGCGGCAGCGACAGAGCAAAGTCCGGTTCTTTCAGGGTTTCGTAAAGATCGAGGCAGACATGGCCATGACCCAGTTGATGGCTGGTGAGGGCCGCAGCGACCAGCACCAACGGATCGGCCTGCGGGTCGAGTTCACTGAGGAAGGCGACGAAAGCCCGGTCCAGCGCGCGCAACCAGCCGCGTTCTACCCAGCGCTCCAGCAACATCAGAAGGTCGTCGACACGGGCCAGCGGATTCAATTCGGCGAGGCTGGCGTCGTCCAGCGCTGTGGGCAACAGATTGTCAAACGAGCGGCTCATGCCAAAGCTCCCGGCAGGTCATGCGGTATCGGCTTACCCTGAAACAGCAGGTCCAGGCTTTCGATCAGTTCGCGGGGTGGCCGAGTGAACCAGGCACCTTGAGAGGCAGAACGACTGCCGCGCAGAAACAGGTACAGCGCGCCGCCCATGTGCTGATCGTAATCGTAGTCGGCCATCCGCGCCTTGAGCTGACGATGCAAGGCCAGTAAGTACAGGACATATTGCAGGTCGTAACGGTTGTCGAGGATCGACGATTCCATCGCCAGTTCGGTGTAGGCGTCATCGTCGGCGCCCAGCCAGTTGGACTTGTAGTCGGCCACGTAATAACGGCCTTCGTGCTCGAAGGTCAGGTCGATGAAGCCTTTGAACATGCCGTTGAGCGAGACGGTTTCAGTCGCGGCGCGCGGCGCGTTGTCGTGGGTAAAGCGCCGCACCAGCGCGTCCATCTGCGCCACATTGACGTGGGTGCTGGCGAACCAGAACTCCATTTCGACGCGGTACTGGTTGGGCTGGTCCAGATCACCCAGCGCGACCGGCGTGGCATCGGGCGAAAGGCGCAGCGGCATGTTCAGCATCTGCTGCAACCAGTCACGCAGGGTTTCGATCCAGCCAGCCCAGCCGCGCCGGCTGCAGCGCCGCGCCACAGCGTCCCTTATCAGGTCCGGGTCATGCGCGGTCAGCCCAAACCCTTCATTGCCCGCCCATTCGAGCAAGCCATGCAGAAAGGTGCCGGGGTTCGGACCACGCGGAAAGCGATGGATATCGCCACCGCCAACCAGAATGTCGCGAGGCGCTTCAGGGTCGAGGCGCTCATCGTCAAACAGCTTCTGCGCCTGCGGGCTGTCCGGTGACTCATCCGCCCCGGCAGTCACCGTGTCGCCAATGCGCAAGGCGCTATAGGACGCGATCCACCAGTTCTCGGCAGCACGACGTTTGGGCACCAGCAGTTTGACCAGCGAGGCTTCGTTGCGCGGCGCACTGAAGCGTTCGTCAGTGGGTTCCGGGACCGGCTGCAAGGCAATCGCGTCGCAGCCCTCGACCAGATCACGCAACCAGATCTTGAGGTCCGCCGACTCGGACAACGGCGCACCGCCCCCCAGCAAGTAGCCCAGCGCCGAGCGGTGCAGCATCGAGCTGTTGGCATTGCCGCGCTTGAGGTCGGCGACGCCCAGCCAGCAGGCGTATTCCGAACGGGTGAGCGCGACATAGAGCAAGCGCAGGTCTTCGGCCAGGCGCTCGTCGTCGGCTTGCCGGATCAGCGCCTCGGTAGGCTGCAAACTGATCTGCGCCCGGCCCTCGAGGTCGTGAAACTGCAACGGCAGTCTGCTGCCATCGACCGGTTTGGACGAACAAATGAAGGGCAGAAATACCAACGGGTACTGCAGCCCTTTGGACTTGTGAATGGTGACGACCTTGACCAGTTGCTCGTCGCTTTCCAGGCGCAGGATCTGCTCTTCTCCGGCCTGACCGGACAGCGCCAGATGATCACCCAGATGACGAATCAGGGCCTGTTCGCCATCCAGTTCGGCGGCGGCCTGTTGCAACAGTTCGGACAGGTGCAGCAGATTGGTCAGCACCCGCTCGCCGTCCGTGCGCGAGATCAAGGTCTGCGGCAGGGCGAAGTCGTGCAACAAGCGTCGCAGCATCGGCAGCACGCCCTGGCTGCGCCATACGGCGCGATAGCCACGGAACTGCATGACGCGCTGTTCCCACGCCAGTTCGTCCTGATTCAAACGCTCCAGCTCGGCAAGAGGCAGGTCGAGGGTGATACAGGCCAAGGCCGCGCGCAAGGTGCGCTCGGAGTCCGGCTCGGCGCAGGCTTTGAGCCAGGACAGCAGGTCATGAGCTTCCTGAGCCGCGAACACCGAATCCTTGTCTGACAGGTAGACGCTGCGCACGCCACGCGCCGTCAGTTGACTGCGCACAGCCTGCGCTTCTTTGCCGTCGCGGACCAGAATGGCGATATCGGCGGGACGCAACCCACGTATCGTCTTGTCCGGCGCGCTGAACCCCGCGCGGCCCTGTTGACCCGCGTTGAGCAGGCGCACGATCTCGCTGGCGCAACTGGCAGCCAGTTGCTGGCGATAGGCGACGCCGGACACCGGCTGCTCACTCTCCAGGTGCCAGACGGTCAACGCCGTCAGTGGGTTGCCATCAACCTCCAGGGTCTCTTTGAGACCTTGGGCCAGTGCGTCGGCGAACGGCACCTGATTGCCTTTATCGTCACGAAACAGAAAAGCGCCCCGCCCTTCCGGGCGTTTCTCGGCGCGGGTGAAGACATGGTTGACCGACTCGACCATCGCATGACTGGAGCGATAGTTGGTGTCCAGTGTATGCCAGCGGCCATCGGTGGCCTGCCGGGCGCGCAAGTAGGTGTAGATGTCGGCGCCACGAAAGGCGTAGATCGCCTGCTTGGGGTCGCCGATCAGGAACAGGCCGGTGTTCGGGTCGTTGTCTTCAAGGCGATAGATGCTTTCGAAGATCCGGTACTGCACCGGGTCGGTGTCCTGGAATTCATCGATCAGCGCCACCGGAAACTGCTCGCGAATCAGGGTGGCCAGTCGCTCGCCGCCAGCGCTGCGCAAGGCGGCGTCGAGCCTGAGCAGCATGTCGTCAAACCCCATTTCGGCGCGACGACGCTTCTCTTCCTCAAAGCGCGCACTGACCCACTGCGCAGCGTGTTGCAGGACAGCAGCGTCTGGCTTGGGCAGAGCTTCAAGCGCAGCCTTGAGTTCGGCCATGGCCTCGAACGCGGGGTGCGAAGGCGGCTCGCTTTTCCAGGCTTCGGCAACGCCGTCCGGGGTGAGGCGAGTGAAGCCGGTGCCCAGGTCCAGCGCTTCCTGACTTTCGTCGGCAGCCCATGCAGACAGCTTGTCGAACCAGGGCTTGAAGAAACGCTCCTGCATCTTGCGACCATCGACCACCTTGCGGGCGACGGCGTCCTGACAGAGGGCGTACAACTCGTCAGCCCATGCGCCCCAAGGGGCTTTGAGGGCGGCAAGCGCTGCTCGACGCTCTTGCAAAGACGCTTCGATCAGCTCGGCTGGCTCTTGAGTATTGTTGCTGCGGTCACGACCGAACAGGCCTCGTACACGTGGCAGGAGCGCAGCAGGGCCACTCCAGTTTTCCCGCACCCAGGCCAGCGCGTCGCCGCTCATGGGGTAGCAGAATCGTCGCCAGTAATCGCGCAGCACTTCGCCGAGCAGGTCGCTGTGGTCGGTTTCCAGGGTCTGGGTGAACAGACTGCCGCTGTCGAAAGCATGTTCACGCAGCATGCGCTGGCACCAGCTGTGAATGGTCGAAACGGCGGCTTCGTCCATCCATTGCGCGGCGATGTCCAGGCGGCTGGCGCACGCGGGCCACTGTTCGGCCTCGAACTGTTCACGCAATTCGGCGATCAGACCATCCGGCGCGTCAATCTCGTCACGGAAAAAGCGTGCGGCCTCGGCCAGCCGGGTCCGAATCCGGTCGCGCAACTCCTTGGTTGCGGCGTCCGTGAAGGTCACAACGAGGATTTGCGGCGGCAGCAATTCGCGGCCAAAACCTGATTGTTCAGCACCGTGACCAAGCACCAGCCGCAAGTACAACGCTGAGATGGTGAAGGTCTTGCCGGTCCCGGCGCTGGCTTCGATCAACTGGCTGCCGCGTAACGGAAAACGCAGTGCCAAAGGAAGCGATGAGGCATTCATGCGCCGCCCTCCCCGCCAGACAGCGATTGCCAAGGCGCGTCGTAAATCGGTTTGTAGAGCGTCTCGCACCAGCCCGCGAACTCTTCACTGTCCAGCAAGGCGTCGAAGTCCGGAAACTGCCGGGCCAGCGCCGTGCTTTCGCGACGCTCGCCATCGGTGGTCTGCCCGTCACCTTCATAGGCTTTACGGGCGGCGGCTTCGGCTTTGTCGGCGGGTTGGCCAAGCCAGGCGAAGGCGGTTTTGACGGCCACCGGCAGCGGTTGCTGCATGCCATGCAGCCAGGCCATCAACAGGTGGTTCAATGTGGTGATGGCAGCGTCCTTGTCCAGCGGATCCAGCATCAGGGTTTCATCGCTGGCCACCAGTGCGGTGCTCAGCGGAAGTTCACAGGCGCAGGCCACCAGATGATTCACCCAGGGACGAATCAGCCGATGCCACTTGCGGGTCTTTTTCGAACCGATGCTGTTGGGAATCGCAGTGACCAGCAACAACTCGCCGCGGGTGTTGCGGTGCAATCCGCCAAGCCAGCCGTCGATGCTCACGCCAGTGTGGCTGAAGCTGATCGGCAACGCACTGCTCAGCGCCTCGGGCCAACGCGCCAATACGTCGTGGTAACGCTTCAGCACGTCCGGCAGAGGTTCGATCAGTTCGTCCTGCAGGCACGTACCGAAACCTGCGAGGGGCAGCAATCCGCTGGCTTGCAGTTTCAGCGCCTGCTGATGAAGGGCCGCGTCGATATTGTCCGGCGAGGCCATCGCCGCACTGAGCAGGCTTTCACTGAGTCCATAGCGCTCAAGCGCATCCAGTACAAACGGTTCTTCATCGGCGAGCGGCGCTTCGGCGACTTCGAAATAGATCTTCAGGCGCTGACTGAAAAAGTGCTTCACCGGGTTTCTCAGGAAGTCCTGCAATTGCGCGACGGACAACGGTTCTTCCTGTTCATGGGGCGGTAGCTCAGCGGGAACAGGTAACTGAACATCGGTCTCATGGAGCAGACGCCATTCTCGGGCGAAACTGAAGTAGCCGGTGCCTGCATGGAAATAACGGGCACTGAATGGCTGCAGCGGATGGTGAACCGTGAGGGCTTTCAGCAAGCGCTCACCGGCATCCGCTTTATTCTCGGCATCGGTCTCGCCTGCCAGGTTCCAGCCACTGGCAAGGTGGTCACGCAATTGACCGATCAGCACCGAAGCGGGACGCTCGCTGTTGTCACGAATGCTGCGGCCAACCCAGCTCACGTACAGTTGATCTCGGGCCGAAAGCACCGCTTCGAGCAACAGGTAACGATCATCTTCACGCCGCGAGCGGTCGCCAGGGCGATAATCGCTGCCCATCAGGTCGAAGTCCAGCGGGGGTTGAGCGCGGGGGTAGTCACCGTCGTTCATGCCCAGCAGGCAGACCACTTTGAACGGAATGGCGCGCATGGGCATCAGCGTGCAGAAGTTGACCGAGCCCGCCAGAAAGCGCTGAGACAGACGGCCCTGATCAAGCCCGGCCAGCCAGGCTTCGCGGACCACGGTCAGCGGCAGCTCATCGGCCAGACCGACGATGGAGCAGGTCTCAAGCCAGTTTTCGCGGAGTGTTTCCAGTTGAGCGAGCAGGTAGTCGTCGTGCTCGCTTTCAGCAATAAAGAACAATTGCAGGACGGCTTGCAGGCGCGCGCCCCAATGCTCCGGAGTGGCGGGCGTGGACAGCTCCGTGTGGGCAACCTGAAGTGCATCGATCAACGCGACCAGCGGGCCGATAAACGCAGCATCCAGCCCACCGATTTCATCGTAGGGCTCTATGCCGTCGTAAGCCGTGCCGGCACCTACGGCGTAACCCAGCAGCATACGGCGCAGACCGAAATGCCAGCTGTTCTGCTCAAGGGCATTCGGCAATCCAAGACCGGCGCGTTGCTCGGCGTTGAGCCCCCAACGGATGCCGGCGCCTTCGATCCAGCGGTGCAGCGTCGGCAGGTCGCGCTCCTGAATCCGGAAGCGTGCTCGCAACGCAGGAACGTCCAGCAAGTCGAGAATCTCACTGACCGGGAAACGGCTGTCGGGGAGCTTGAGCAGGTGCTCGACCGCAATCAGTAACGGCTCACGGCCACGTTGCCCCTGGTCAGCGAGGGTGAAAGGAATGAAGCGGCGATCATCGCGTTCAATCTGGCCGAAGACAGCACGAATATGCGGCGCATAGCTGTCGATATCCGGCACCATGACGATCACATCACGCGGGCGAAGGTCGGGGTCTTTGCTGAACCGCGCCAGAAGCTGGTCATGCAGCACCTCCACTTCACGCTGGGCGCTATGGGCAATGTGGAAACGGACCGAACGGTCCTCCAGAGGATCAACCGCTGGCCACTTTTCCCGCGTCTCGTCCAGCGGACGCAGCTCAAGAATATCGTCCTGTAACTGGTTCAGCAGGTTGGTGGGCTCGGCTTCGCTGAACAGATCGATGCGCTCGTCCTTGAAGGAGGATCGATAGCTGCGCGGGTCGTCATGGCTGTCCAGCAAATTAATGTAATCGCGCCCCTGTTTGCCCCAGGCGGCGAGCAGCGGGTGAGCATGTTGGTGCAGCGCCTGCGGATCAAGGATCATCGGCATGCCGGTCTTGCGCGCCTGACGCTTGTACTGGTGACGCAGCAGGTCCTTGTCGGCAACGATGTCGGTCCAATGGTGACGACAGGGGTTATGCACACAGAGCAGCACCTGGCTGAATTTCGCCAGTCCTGCCAAGGCTTCAAGCGCTTGCGCGGGGAGTGACGATATACCGAAAACGATGACCCGCGATGGCAGGCCGGGGGGCGCCTCGGTCATGGCGCCGATACGCTCGATGAAACGTCGATGCACGCCAGCCCGGCTTTGCGCCATGCCCTCCGCTCCAACATCATCCAGCAAGGCGCGCCATAGCTCGGCCTGCCAGCAATTGGCGGGGGACAACGGCCTGATCAGACCTCGTCCATCACGCAACTGATGCAGGCCGGCGGCCCAGTCTTCCAGCCAGTCGGCGCGGTAGACCTGATATTGGTCGAACAGATCAGACAGCCGTTCGGACAGTTGATAGCGCTTGCGCAGATCAGTGTCGTCGGTCAGAAAGCGCTGCAATGGCTCGAAGTGCGGCTGATTGATAAGCGCAGGCAGCAAGCGCATCAGGCGCCAGGTCAGGGGTGTCTTGTCGAGCAAAGAGGTCGCGGGAATTTCATCGCTGCCAAGGACGATGCGATACAGCGTCCACATGAAGCTGCCGGGCAACTGAACGTCTATAGCTGCGGCAATGCCACAACCACCGCTGTCCTCATCCTGAGCGTCTTCAGCCAGAGCGAGCTTGAGCCATTGCGCGATACCGTTGCTCTGTACCAAAGCAATCTCGTTTTCGAGCGGCGATAAGGGGTAGCGTCGCATCCAGGACACAACCAGACTGCGCAGTTCATCCGGGCGGTTGCCTTGAACCACCATGAAACCTGCGCTTGGAGAGGTCGTAACAGACATGCTTGCTTCCTTGGCGGTGCAATTGGAACCTGAGGCCGAACCATAAGGGCAAGCGCGCTGGATTGCTATATGCACGTTGATCCGGATGACTGTCGGGGATATGCGGGCTTGTCTGACGTGAGGTGAGGTTTGGCGAACGCCATAAAAACAAAAACCCTCAACGCGTCAGCGATGAGGGTTTTCGG
>NZ_MTSA01000031.1:0-31887 GCF_002157375.1 Pseudomonas syringae | reverse complement strand
CTTCGCTTGTCGGTTCAGACGGGCTTTCTGTGGGAGCGGACTTGTCCGCGAAGACAGTGGTTCAGACGATGCATCTTCGGAGAATGTAATGGCCTCTTCGCGGACAAGTCCGGTCCCACAAGGGCTTGCTTATAACGTCCGCGAAGATGGTAGTTCAGACGGGCTTCCACAAGGGCTTGCTTAATAACGCTGAGCGTTCTGCATACACTTTTTACGACTACCGGGAAACCCAAACCATGAGCCTCGCACCTCTCGCTCGCGAAGAATACGAAGTCACGCTGGAGCCTTTCACACAGGAAGACCTGGCCCGAGAACTGCCTTTGGCACAGCGCATCTGGCAGCTGGGCTGGGTGCGCAAGAGCGTGATCATGATCGCCCTGGCGGTGATCTGGGAGCTCGCCGCGCGGCTGCAGAACAACGACCTGTTGCTGCCAAGCTTTCTGCAGACGGCCGCCGCCTTTTATGACGGGCTGATCTCCGGCGAGCTGCCGGACAAGGTGTGGATTTCCCTGACCGTGCTGATTCAGGGCTACCTGATCGGCATCGTTCTGGCGTTCGGCTTGACCACACTGGCCGTGTCCACCCAGCTGGGCCGCGACCTGCTCGGCACCCTGACCGCCATGTTCAACCCGCTGCCGGCCATTGCGCTGCTGCCGTTGGCATTGCTGTGGTTCGGGCTGGGGCAGAACAGCCTGATCTTCGTGCTGGTGCATTCGGTGCTTTGGGCGCTGGCGCTCAATACCTACGCGGGTTTTCTGGGCGTTTCGGAAACCCAGCGCATGGCCGGGCGCAACTATGGCCTCAAGGGTTTGCGCTTTGTCTGGCACATCCTGATTCCCGCCGCGCTGCCCTCGATTCTCGCGGGCCTGAAAATCGGCTGGGCCTTCGCCTGGCGCACCCTGATCGCCGCCGAGCTGGTGTTTGGCGCGTCTTCAGGCAAGGGCGGGCTGGGCTGGTACATCTTCCAGAATCGTAATGAGCTGTATACCGACAAAGTCTTTGCAGGGCTGGCGGCGGTGATCCTCATCGGCCTGCTGGTCGAAAACCTGCTGTTCGCCAACATCGAGCGGCTGACCGTCAAGCGCTGGGGCATGCAGCGTTGAAACGCTGTCTTCTTTTGAATCATCAGGGTGAGAACCACATGGCAACTTCATTTCAACGTCCGGCGCTGACAGCACTGGCGGCGACACTCGGCCTGTTTGGCGCTCTGCTCAGCGGTGGCGCACAGGCCGAGGGCAAGATCAGCATTGCTCAGCAATTCGGTATCGGTTACCTGATTCTCGACGTGGTGCGTGATCAGAAACTGATCGAGAAACACGGCAAGGAACAGGGCCTGGACATCAAGGTCGACTGGAACAGCATCTCTGGCGCCACCGCGATGAACGAAGCGCTGCTGGCCGGTGCGCTGGACGTGGTGTCGGCAGGCGTGCCGCCGATGCTGACCATCTGGGACCGCACCAAGGGCAAGCAGAACGTCAAGGCCATTGCTTCGCTGGGCTCGATGCCCAACTACCTGCTGACCAACAACCCCAACGTCAAGACCATCAAGGACTTCACCGACAAGGACCGCATTGCTGTGCCCGCCGCGGGCGTGGGCTTCCAGTCACGCACTTTGCAGATCGAGACCGCCAAGCTGTTCGGTAACGACCAATACAAGAAATTCGACAACATCTCGGTCAGCCTCGCGCACCCGGATGCCACCGCAGCCCTGATCGCAGGCGGCTCGGAAATCAACTCGCACTTCTCCAGCCCGCCGTTCCAGTACCAGGCACTGGAAAATCCCAACGTCCACAAGGTGCTCAGTTCCTATGACGTGCTGGGCGGGCAGGCGACGTTCAATGTGCTGTACACCACTGAAAAATTCCACGACGAAAACCCCAAGACCTACAAAGCGTTTTATGACGCATTGGCCGAGGCCGAGAAGATCATCAAGGCCGACAAACCGGCTGCCGCGCAGACCTATATTCGCGTAGAACAGTCAAAACTGCCGTTGCCGCTGGTAGAGAAAATCGTCTCCGACCCAGAAATCGACTTCACCATCACCCCGCAGCGCACCTTCATCTACGCCGAGAAGCTGCATGAGCTGGGCGTGTTGAAAAACAAGGCGGCGAGCTGGAAGGATTACTTCTTCGAAGAAGCACAGGGTACTGAGGGCAGTTGATCGGTGTGACGGTGACGCGGAGCGTCACGAACGGCATTCCCACGCAGAGCGTGCGGAACGAGAGGTACCACAACTCTCGTGCCCATGCTCCGCGTGGGCATGCCGTTCTGGACGCTCTGCGTCCTCCCCTGCATGCCGCTTTAACAGAAATCAGGTTACTTCCGCTCACGAAAAACCTGTTTTGCAGGACCTTTCCTTCAGTCCTTTCCCTATCTTAAGTACGAACTTTCCTAGAAAATCCTGAGCCCTTGCGCGTGTCAATTCCGGGCTCTAGGCTGCGACGGTCACTGAGTTTTCAGTGATCGGGTTTAGCAGCCTGTCCAGATGACACACAGCGTAATTACCGCTTCATGGCGGCTTTGCGTGGGGCACTTTCGAGTGCGCCGGGTCTGTGTTCTCTACCGGTCTGCTAACCCGCGTCAAAGTCGCCACCTTTGTTTGTTTAGCAGCAGACGTCCGGTGGTCCTGATTGCAGAGGCACACATGATGATCAACTCGACTCCCTCCCCACCCACCCCGTCTTCACTTGAAGACTCTCTGATCCACATCAGCGACATACTGCGTTGTGCGGCCGCCACGGCCTATGAAACCGGTGACAGCCTTAACGGCCCGAAACGTGATCTGGCGTTCTCGGTCGTTCATTTGATCAACATGGCCAAGACCGAACTCGAACATTCACTGGCGTGCGTCCAGAACGCGTGACTGTTTCGGCGAAACCTATCAACTCTACGAGTAGCCGATGCCTCTGTGACGATTCATCGTGAGACTCCGTGAAGCATGCCTCGCTTTGCACATCGCACCCGGTTGCTCGTCATGCCCAAGCAGATAAGCATGTGTCAATACCGCTATGACGCGCTGGATCGCCTCGCGACCCGCACGTCGCTCGCGAGGGCTATCGCGGATGCGTCCCGACAGCCCGGCGCGCTGCCCGGTTTCAATGGCGAGCTGATTGATTCCGTCACGGGTCACTACCTGCTGGGCAATGGTTACCGCGCTTACAACCCCATACTGATGCGTTTCAACAGCCCCGACAGCCTCAGTCCGTTTGGCAAGGGAGGCATGAACGCCTATGCGTATTGCGCAGGTGATCCGATCAATCGATCTGATCCGACAGGGCATGGCTTTCTTGAGGATCTGGAATCTTCCCTTTATATCGGTGCCGCTGTTCTGGGCGGCTTTGTGGGACTGTTGGCGGCCCGTTCATCGATAAGCGCCGTACTCAAAGGTGTCAAGAACAAGCCTCCGGTTGCCGCCAGCACTCATTCTTTTTTTAAAGCAACTGCGACCCGAAGACCGGCGAGTACATCGGAAAAGATCTCGGCCGTCACAGGCGTGACTGGGCTGATTGCCACGGTGGCATGGGCTGCCTCCTTCGCGCTGACAAAAGCTGACCCTGATTCACCGGCAATCCACCCACTGAGGATTGCCGCTATCGTGATTGCCTACCCGACGGCCGCACTGCGTGGCTGGTCAGTTGCTCGTTCCATACGGGAAGCGCAGGTCAAGAAGGCCATACCTGTTCTTACTTCGCAGAAACCTTTAACCGAGCTTTCGAACATTCGAGATTCACCTTCCAGCTCCTGAACATTCGCTATTTTTACCCGTAGACCCTCACCTGGAATCCGCTCAGGCCTGAACCAGGTCCAACCTCCATCATCAGGGATTGATCATGCCTATTCTTTGCAAATACTCCTACGACCCACTGGATCGCGTGTCCTCGCTGACGCCGCTGGCTCAGGCCGTTGCCAGACGGTTTTACAACGGCGAACGACTGATGACCGAGTTGCAGGGTGGCACGCAACGGACGTTTTTCCAGGCGGGCGGCCACCTCCTGGCTCAGCAACATCTCGGCAGTGACGGAGTGGCGACCACCCTGATCGCCGGCGACCGGCACAACAGCGTGCTGCACGCGAGTGGCGCCGGACGACAGGCTGACATCGCCTACTCGCCGTACGGCCATCATGACGCAGCCCAGCCGATTGCGGGTTTGCCCGGGTTCAATGGCGAAAAGCCCGACCCGTTCACCGGGCATTATTTGCTGGGTAACGGCTACCGTGCTTACAACCCGGTATTGAGGCGCTTTAACAGCCCGGACAGTTTGAGTCCGTTTGGTGAAGGGGGGGTGAATGCGTACGCGTATGCGCTGAATAACCCAATCAATCAGATTGATCCGACGGGGCATATACCGTTCAGAGTATCTAGCCTTTTGGGACTTGTATTTGGCGTCGGGGGCGGTGCTGCAATCGCTACCTCTATTAGCGTAAAAGAATCCGATTCAACGCTCAGCGACGTACTGATGGCTGTTGGGGTTGTTTCCATGATTCTGGGGGCGGGGATGGCCGCTAAGGCGATATCGAAAGGGGGTGGCTTGAAACAAAGGGCAGCCGTTGATAAAAATGCCTATGTGTCAGAAATGCAAAATCTGAAGAAAAAACATAGTAAGTTTTACTTAAGTGATCTTAATGAAATGTCTGGGCTAAGAAAGCAACTTCAAGGTTTTAAAGCAGAAGTTGAGACATTGACTGATGTGTCAGTCCAGAATGCACCTAATCATAGGTGGGAGGCGAAGGAGTATCTGCTTCCTAAACAGTTCAGGGGGCGATATGCGAACGCAGATAGGGAATTCAGTGTTCTAATAATTTCAGTTAGATCAAATAATAAAGGTCCCGCTGCGTGGAGGACGCGAGCAAAACGCTTGGAAAGGCGCGGTTACCCTCAATAAGGGTTTAATAATCTGAGCCTTGCGAAGCATTTATAGCTTCGATGACATTCTTGCCTGTAAATCTTCTTGCCGCACGGGTTTACGCTGAAATCAGAACTCCATCACAATGATTGATCATGGCTTTTCTTTACAATTACTTTTATGAGCCAGTGGACCGTGTGTCCTCGCTGACGCCACTGGCTCAGACCGTTGCCAGACGGTTCTACAACGGCGAACGACTGATGACCGAGTTGCAGGGCTGCACGTAACGGATGTTTTTCCTGGCGGGCGGCCACCTGTTGGCTCAGCAACATCTCGGCAGTGACGGAGTAGCGACCACTCTGATCGCCGACGACCGGCACAACAAACCCTTTTGTTCAGTGCTCCCCCAATGAACCCTGCCTCTCGCCTACAGTCGCATAGTCACGCTATTCTCTCGCCCTATCGCGCCCGCACCCGGCAGCCGCACAAGGAGTCTGCATGCCCGTTCGTATTTCAAGACTGGTTACGTTCGGTCTGGCCGTTGCCTTGGGGGCGCTGGCGGGCTGCGGCGAGGAAAAACCATCCGCTCCGGAATTGCCTCGGGTTTACGTGCAAACCGTGAAAAGCGCCGATTTCGCCGCCAGCGTGGCGCTGACCGGTGATGTTCAGGCGCGTGTGCAGACCCGCCTTTCGTTCCGGGTCAATGGCAAGATCATTCAGCGCAATGTGGATGTTGGCGACCGCGTGACGGCGCGGCAGGTGCTGGCCCGACTCGATCCAAAAGATTTGCAGATCAACGTCGATTCGGCCGCCGCCTCGGTGGCCGCCGAGCAGGCGCGCGTGAGTCAGGCCAGTGCTGCGTTCGTCCGTCAGGAAAAGCTGCTGCCCAAGGGCTACACCAGCCGCAGTGAATATGACGCCGCGCAGGCGGCCTTGCGCGGTAGCCAAAGTTCGTTGAAAGCGGCGCAGGCGCAGCTGGCCAATGCCCGCGAGCAGTTGAGCTACACCGCGCTGGTTGCCGATGCACCCGGTGTGATCACGGCGCGTCAGGCCGAGGTCGGGCAAGTGGTGCAGGCTACCGTGCCGATTTTCGACCTGGCACGGGACGGTGATCGCGATGCGGTGTTCAACGTATACGAGTCATTGTTTGTGCAGCCACCGACGGATCAGCCCGTGCAGGTCACGTTGCTTGATAACCCGGCGATCACAGTCAGCGGCAAGGTGCGTGAAGTGACCCCGGCGGTTTCGGCGCAGACCGGAACGTTGCAGGTCAAGGTCGCGCTGGACCCGCTGCCGGAAGGCATGGACCTGGGGTCGGTGGTCAGTGTGGCGCTCAGCGCGCCGGCCAATGCCAGTGTCGAGCTGCCGTGGTCGGCGCTGACCAAGGACCTTGGCGAGCACTTGGGCAAGCCTGCCGTGTGGGTGGTGGATGAGCAGGGCAAGGCCAGCCTGCGCAAGGTGACCGTCACGCGTTACCTGACCTCCAAAGTCATCATCGGCGACGGGCTCAAGAGTGGGGAAAAAGTCGTGATCGCTGGTGGACAGTTATTGCACCCGGATATCCAGGTTGAAATCGCCGAGCAGCCTCAACAGCAGAATGCGCAGGTGCAGCCATGAAACGTCTGTCATGCCTGTTGCTGAGCGGTCTCGTGTTGAGCGGCTGCGGCAAGAACGAAGCGCCACCCGAACCGATCAGGCCGGTGGTGTTTGTTGAGGTCCGGCCTGAATCGATGCAGGATTTCGGCCGCTTTGCCGGCAACATTCAGGCGCGCTACCAGAGCGTGCTGGGTTTTCGAGTGCCGGGACGTATCGCCCGGCGTAACGTGGACGTTGGCAGCGAAGTGAAGAAAGGCGACTTGCTCGCCACCCTCGACCCGACCGACCAGCAAAATAACGTGCGCGGTCGCCAGGGGGATCTGGCCAATGTTCAGGCCCAGTGGATCAACGCTCAGGCCAATGCCCGCCGTCAGCAGGAACTGTTCGACCGCGGCGTCGGTGCCCAGGCGCAACTGGACATCGCGCAGACCGACCTGAAAACCGCACGTTCGTCGCTGGAGCAGGCCAAGGCCGCCGAACAGCAGGCTCGCGACCAGTTGAGCTACAGCGAACTGCGCAGCGATCACGATGCAGTGGTCACCGAGTGGAAGGTCGAAGCCGGGCAGGTGGTCACCGCCGGTCAGGAAGTGGTGACACTGGCGCGTCCTGATATCAAGGAAGCCGTGATCGACATGCCTGCCGCACTGGCCGATCAACTGCCCGACGACGTGGTGTTCACCGTTGCCAGCCAGTTGAACCCTGAGGTGAACACCACGGCGATCATTCGCGAAATCGAACCTCAGGCTGACCGCACGACGCGCACTCGCCGTGCGCGGCTATCGCTGACGGACACGCCGCCAGCGTTCCGGCTTGGCACCGCGATCAGCGTGACGCTCAGCTCGACCATCACGCCGCGCATGCGCCTGCCGATCAACGCGTTGCAGGACGTCGATGGCAAGCGCCGCATCTGGGTCATCGATTCTCAGAGCCAGACGGTAAACCCCAGGGACGTGAATATCATCAGCCGTGACAGCGACAGCTTTGTGCTGACTGACGGCGTCAAAGCGGGTGAAAAAGTGGTCAGTGCGGGCGTCAACAGCCTCAAGCCGGGTCAGAAAGTCAAAGTCGATAAGGAAAGCCCGCGATGAAAGGGAATTTCAATCTGTCCGAATGGGCCATCAAACATCAGTCGTTTGTCTGGTACCTGATGTTTGTCGCGCTGTTGATGGGCGTGTTTTCCTACATGAAGCTTGGGCGCGAGGAAGACCCGTCCTTCACCATCAAGACCATGATCATCCAGACCCGCTGGCCAGGCGCGACGGTGGACGAGACCCTCGAGCAGGTGACTGACCGCATCGAGAAGAAGCTTGAAGAGCTGGACTCGCTGGACTACGTGAAGAGCTATACCCGACCGGGCGAGTCCACGGTCTTCGTTTACCTGCGTGACACCACCAACGCCAAGGCGATACCCGGGATCTGGTATCAGGTGCGCAAGAAGGTCGATGACATCCGTGGCCAGTTCCCGCAGGGGCTGCAAGGCCCTTCGTTCAACGACGAGTTCGGCGATGTGTACGGTTCGATCTACGCGTTTACCGCAGACGGCTTTTCGATGCGTCAGCTGCGTGATTATGTCGAGAAGGTTCGCGCCGACATCCGCGAGGTGCCCGGTCTGGGCAAGGTCGAGATGGTCGGCCAGCAAGATGAAGTGCTGTACCTGAATTTCTCCACGCGCAAACTTGCGGCGTTGGGCATCGATCAGAGCCAGGTGGTGCAAAGCCTGCAATCGCAGAATGCCGTGACGCCTGCCGGGGTGATCGAGGCAGGGCCGGAACGGATCTCCGTACGCACGTCTGGCCAGTTTGCTTCCGAGAAGGATCTGGCTGCGGTCAACTTGCGGATCAACGACCGTTTTTACCGGCTGAGCGATATCGCCGACATTACTCGCGGTTACACCGACCCGCCCAAACCGCTGTTCCGCTACAACGGCAAACCGGCCATCGGCCTGTCTATCGCCATGCGCAAGGGCGGCAACATCCAGGCGTTCGGCAAGGCGCTGCACGAGCGCATGGACGCCACGACCGCCGAGCTGCCGGTGGGCGTCGGCGTACACAAGGTTTCCGACCAGGCGGAGGTGGTGAACAAGGCCGTGGGCGGCTTCACCAGCGCGTTGTTCGAGGCGGTGATTATCGTGCTGTTGGTCAGCTTCGTCAGCCTCGGGTTTCGCGCGGGGCTGGTGGTCGCGTGCTCTATTCCGCTGGTGTTGGCGATGGTGTTTGTGTTCATGGAATACAGCGGCATCACCATGCAGCGGATTTCCCTCGGTGCCCTGATCATCGCCCTCGGCCTGTTGGTGGATGACGCCATGATCACCGTGGAGATGATGGTCACACGGCTGGAAATGGGGGAAACCAAGGAGCAGGCCGCCACTTACGCCTACACCTCGACAGCGTTCCCGATGCTCACCGGTACGCTGGTGACCGTGGCAGGCTTTGTGCCGATTGGTCTGAACAACAGCTCGGCGGGGGAGTACACCTTTACGCTGTTTGCCGTGATTGCCGTGGCGATGCTGGTGTCGTGGGTGGTTGCCGTGCTATTTGCGCCGGTGATCGGCGTGCATATTCTGAGCGCCAACATCAAGCCGAAATCCGAAGAACCGGGCCGCGTAGGCCGGGCATTCAACGGCAGCATGCTCTGGGCCATGCGCCATCGCTGGCTGGCGATTGCCATCACGGTAGGGTTGTTCGCCGCGTCGCTGTTCTCCATGCAGTTCGTCCAGAACCAGTTCTTCCCGTCTTCGGACCGGCCGGAAATTCTTGTCGACCTGAACCTGCCGCAAAACGCCTCGATCAACGAGACGCGCAAGGTGGTTGACCGTTTTGAAGCGAGCCTCAAGGACGACCCGGACATCGAGCGCTGGAGCACTTACATCGGGCAGGGTGCGGTGCGCTTCTACCTGCCACTGGACCAGCAACTGGAAAACCCGTTCTATGCACAGTTGGTGATTGTCAGCAAAGGCCTGGAAGAGCGCACCGCCCTGACGGCGCGCCTGCAGAAGCGTTTGCGTGAAGACTACGTGGGCATCGGCTCTTACGTGCAGGCACTGGAAATGGGGCCGCCGGTAGGGCGTCCGCTGCAGTATCGCGTCAGCGGCGAGAACATCGACAAAGTCCGCCAGCACGCTATCGAACTGGCCACCCTGCTGGATCACAACCCGCATGTTGGCGAAGTGATCTACGACTGGAACGAGCCGGGCAAGGTCCTGCGCATCGACATCAATCAGGACAAGGCCAGGCAACTGGGGCTGTCGTCCGAGGACGTCGCCAGACTGATGAACAGCGTGGTCAGCGGCTCTACCGTGACGCAGGTGCGTGATGACATCTACCTGATCAACGTGGTCGGGCGTGCTGAAGACGCCGAGCGTGGTACGCCGGAAACCCTGCAAAACCTGCAGATCGTGACCCCGACCGGAACCTCTATTCCGCTGCTGGCGTTTGCCACCGTTGGCTACGAGCTTGAGCAGCCGCTGGTCTGGCGACGTGATCGCAAGCCGACCATTACCGTGAAAGGCTCGGTTCGGGACGAGATTCAGCCGACCGATCTGGTCAATGAACTGAAGCCGGAAATCGACAAATTTGCAGCCGGCCTGCCGGTGGGCTACAAGGTCGCGACCGGTGGCACGGTTGAGGAAAGCAGCAAGGCACAAGGGCCGATTGCCAGTGTTGCGCCGCTGATGCTGTTCCTTATGGCAACGTTCCTGATGATCCAGCTGCACAGCGTGCAGAAGATGTTCCTGGTGGCCAGTGTCGCGCCGCTGGGGTTGATCGGCGTGGTGCTGGCGCTGATCCCGACGGGTACGCCGCTGGGGTTTGTCGCGATTCTCGGGGTGCTGGCGCTGATTGGCATCATCATCCGCAACTCGGTGATTTTGGTGACCCAGATCGATGCCTATGAGAAGAGTGGTTACCTGCCATGGGACGCCGTGGTCGAAGCCACCGAACACCGCCGCCGTCCGATTCTGCTGACCGCTGCGGCTGCCAGCCTGGGCATGATTCCCATCGCAAGGGAAGTGTTCTGGGGGCCGATGGCCTACGCCATGATCGGCGGCATCATCATCGCCACGTTGCTGACCTTGCTGTTCCTGCCCGCGCTGTACGTGGCCTGGTATCGCATCAAGGAACCGACCGATGAACAGCGTCGTGACGCTTCGGACCAGGGTGACGACAAGCAGGTGCCCGCGCATTGAGTCATACGTGCCCTGCCACCTCTGACAGGTAGCAGGGCGGTCGATGCGATAATCAGTCGGCCAGCGTCAGGCTGAAATTAGCGAACCGCACAGGGCCGAACATTGAGGCGCTTGTTCTGCCTGAACGCGAGAAGCTTGAGGTGTCTGCCGGGGCCGACATGGTCAAGAAGCAGTTCTTGAGCTTTTCTTGGAAATCGAAGTCGCCAGAATAGTAGACCCATTCATCAGTTGCCAAACTGACGACCTGCGTCAGATTCATCGTACCTTCTGCGTTATAGCCTCCCACGACCACAACGAAGAACGCGTCGAAGAGCTTTGCGCTATGCACGCCGAACTCGAGATGCAGGCGCGTGCCCGGAAGCTCAGTAATCGATTGACTGACCGTCACGCCAGTATTCAGCTTGATGCTTTGGCCTCCGCCCCCCATGGGCATGGGCTTGAAGTCTGGCTCAAAGCCTACCGGTGCTTTCCAGTGCTCAAGGTTGTCGCTGAAGTCGCCGTTTTTTAAATACTCGGTCGCCATGATCATTTCCTTTGATCGATTCGAATGAATTCCATTGCCAGCCGTCAGCGCAGACCGCTGTGAATCCATCCTATGGCGCGTGCGCTTCTGGCGATACTGTCAGAACTGACAGCGCACGGGTTTCACAATACCGGGGGCGTTACGGACGCCGCCAGACACTCGCCAGCCACGGCTGTTGCTCTCTGGGCAGTCCGGCGGGACGGTAGTAGTGCTCCAGTTCGGTAAACCCGGCGTCGGTCAGCAATGCTCGCCATGACTCAAGATCGTGATACGCGCCATAGCGTTCGCCTTTCCAGCCTTCCTGATTCTGTCCGCGCGGGTTCGAACTGAACAGCACGCCGCCCGGTTTCAGCGTGGCGTGCAACTGGCGCAGTACGCGTGGCAGTTCCTGCTTCGGAATATGAAACAGCACTGCGTTGGCGAAGATGCCGTCAAATCGCTCTGGCGGCAGATCGAGTTCGAGGAAGTTCTGCTGCAACACGTCGCAACCGGTTTCGGCACGGGCCATCTCGGCGAAGCGTTCGGAACCGTCTAGACCGACCGCCACATGGCCCATCGCAGTGAAGGTTTTCAGGTCACGGCCCGGTCCGCAGCCGAAATCCAGAATCTGCCACGGCGCCGGTCCTTCGATATGGCGCAGCAGCGCGTCGATGTTCTGGCTGACGTCGTGGTCCCGTGTGCCTTCGCGGAAGTCATCGGCCACGCGGTTGTAATTGCCAGGGGTGGCGGAGGGGATCTGGGTGAGGGTCTGAGGATCGAGTTTCATCAAGGCGGTCCGGCAAAGGAAGACCGCCAATATACCTCAGGGTCGGCTGATCAGCGCCTGTCGAAACGGCGGGCCAGCCGGTCACCGCCCAGTTGCACCAGGGCCACGACGGCCACCAGCAGCACGATCACGGTCAGCATCACCTGCGTGTCGAAACGCTGATAACCGTAACGATAGGCAATGTCGCCCAGCCCGCCCGCACCAATCGCGCCCGCCATCGCCGACGAGTTGATCATGGTCACCAGGGTAATCGTAAAGCCGCCGACGATGCCGGGCCGCGCTTCTGGCAGCAGCACATGCCAGATGATGTGCCAGCGTCGACAGCCCATCGCCTGCGCAGCCTCGACCAGCCCGTGATCGACCTCGCGCAGGCTGACTTCGGCGATGCGCGCGAAGAACGGCGTTGCGGCAATGGTCAATGGTACGACCGCCGCCCACACCCCGTACGTGGTGCCGACGATCATCCGGGTGAACGGGATCAGGGCGACCATCAGGATCAGAAAGGGAATCGAACGGAACAGGTTCACGAAGCCGCCCAGCACCCGGTTGATGCCCGGTGCTTCGTAGATACCGCCTTTGGAGCTGGTGACCAGAATCACCGCCAGCGGGATGCCCAGCAGCAGCGCGATCAATGACGACACACCGACCATCAGAAACGTGTCGAGGGTCCCTTGCAGCAAGCGATCAACCCACATAACCCAATACCTCCACGCGTGGCGCCAGTTTCCGGGCGCGTGCCAGCAGTTCTTCGCGGGTGTGCGGCGAGCCGGCAATCAACAGAATCAGGTGCCCGATGGCGCGGTCCTGAATACGTTCGATCCCGCCTTGCAGCAGTTGCACCTTGCCGCCCAGCGTCGCAAACAGCGCAGCCAGGTCCGGCCCCTCGTTGCTGATTCCGGTGAAATGCACGTCCAGCAAAATGGCCGCGTCGGGCCGCTGCGGCTGTTCGCTCAGGCGCTCGGCCCATTCCTTTGGCAACCCGAGTTGCAGCGGCGCGAGCAAGGTCTTGCTGACCTCGTGCTGCGGGTCGCCAAACACCTGCCAGACCGGCCCCTGCTCGACGATTCGGCCTTGCTCCAGCACCACGACGCGGTGGCAGATATCGCGGATCACCGCCATTTCATGGGTGATCAGCACAATGGTCAGGCCCAGGCGCTGGTTGATCTCGCGCAGCAGGCCGAGAATCGACTGGGTGGTCTCCGGGTCCAGCGCAGACGTGGCTTCGTCGCACAGCAGAATCGCCGGGTCGTGTACCAACGCGCGGGCGATGCCGACACGCTGCTTCTGCCCGCCGGACAGTTGCGCCGGATACGCCTTGTGCTTGTCCTGCAAACCCACCAGCTCCAGCAACTGCGCCACCTTTAGCGCGCGTTGTTCCTTGGGCACGCCGGCGACCTTGAGCGGCAGCTCGACGTTCTGCCACACGGTCTTGGCCGACATCAGGTTGAAGTGCTGGAAAATCATGCCGATGTGTCGGCGCAGCGCCACCAGCGTGTCTTCGTTGAAGTCGCCGATGTCCGCCTGATCAACCAACACCCGCCCGCTGCTGGGCTGTTCCAGGCGGTTGATGGTGCGGATCAGCGACGATTTTCCGGCACCGCTGCGGCCGATAATGCCGAAGATCTCGCCGCGCTGGACGGTCAGGTCGATAGCGCTCAGCGCTTCAACGGGGCCTTGTTTGCCTTGATAGGTCTTGCCCAGATTGATGAAGCGGACGTGGGCGCGGTTCAACTCCGGGTGCAGCTCGGTCTGTTGCGCCACATGACCTGCGACTGTGCTGTCGAGTTGCCGTTGTGCGGTGGCGGTCATTCTTTCCACCCTACCTGATAGAGCTTGCCGTTGACCTTGTCCAGCGCAGCACGGACCACCGGCGAATGCTGATAGATGTCGACGAACTTCGCCAGACGCGGGTCGGCCTTGTGGTCAGGCTTGATCACGAACTGAATCACGTATTCCGGGTGGTCCATGCCGTCGAACAGAATCGCCGAGTCGGCAGGGAAGGTTTTGGCCAGGCGGATGTAGGCAGGGTAGCCCTGCACCAGATCGGCATCGTCGTAGGCGCGCACCAGTTGCACGGCCTCGACCTGAATGAGCTTGAGCTTTTTCGGGTTGGCCGTGATGTCTTCTTCGGTGGCCTTGTAGCCAACGCCCGGTTTGAGGGTGATCAGCCCGGCCTTGGCCAGCAGCTGCAGGCCGCGCCCGCTATTGATCGGGTCATTGGCGATGGCCACGGTGGCACCGGTGGGCAGCTCATCGAAGCTTTTGTACTTTTTCGAATAC
The DNA here is from genome assembly GCF_002157375.1 of Pseudomonas syringae. Lineage (GTDB taxonomy): Bacteria > Pseudomonadota > Gammaproteobacteria > Pseudomonadales > Pseudomonadaceae > Aquipseudomonas > Aquipseudomonas syringae_T. The sequence continues at coordinate 17,695 of NZ_MTSA01000031.1, read as the reverse complement.
AGCCCGACGTTATTGATGATCCCCGGCGCGTAGGGCACCAGCCCGAACCCGGCAGCTTCGTTGGCATTGGTCAGAAACGGAATGTGCTGAAAGTAATTCACGTCGATATCGCCCGCCGCGAGGCTGACGTTGGGCGCGATCCAGTCGGTGAACTCCACCAGTTCCACGTTCAGGCCTTGCTTGCCGGCTTCTTCGACTGCGGCCTCCAGCGGTATGGCAAATGCTGCGGTGGTGCCGACTTTCAACGGCGCGTCGGCAGCGTGAGCGGTCAGGGTCAACAGGCCGAGGGCCAGTGCAGCGAGGGTTTTGGTCATGATGCGGTCCTTTTAAAAATCCCTAAGTCTCGTTCCCACGCCCTATGCTTATCGGTTTGGTGGGAGCGAGCTTGCTCGCGAATAGGCCGGTGCAGCCACAGAAAAAAGGGCGTCTGGACAATCGCTTTCGCGAGCAAGCTCGCTCCCACAAGACCTGTGTATAACGCTGAGCGCATCAGCGTGGGCGCGCATGTCGTCATCAAATAGGCCGGTGTGCTGCACCCGCATGCCGTTCCGGCAAACGGTCCGTACCTGCCGGAAACAGTTTTTTACGCAAGCTGCCGTCTTCGTAAGCGGTTTTGTATGAGCCACGGCGCTGCAGCTCCGGGATGACCAGGTCGATGAAGTCCTCGTAACTTTCCGGCGTGACGATGCGGGTCAGGTTGAAGCCGTCCAGACCGGTTTCCGCGATCCAGGATTCCAGCTCATCGGCGACCTGAGCGGGTGAGCCGATCAAGGTGATGTAGCGCCCGCCCAGTGCGTGCTGGTCGAGCAGTTTCTGGCGGGTCCAGTCGTTGTTTTTCAGGTTGCGGGTCGCCGACTGAATCGCGTTGTTCTTCACGTACTGAATGGGTTCGTCCAGCTCGTACTCGGCGAAATCAATCCCGGTCGACGCCGCAAAGTGCGCCACGCCTGCCTCGGCGCTGGCATAACGACGGTATTCGGCATGCTTCTCGCGGGCCCGCGCTTCAGTCGCGGCGACAATCACGTTAAGGCCCATGAACACCTTGATGTCCTCCGGGTTACGCCCCGCCTGCACGGCGCTGGCGCGAACCTTGTCCACCTGCTCGCGGGTTGCGGTCTTGTTCTGGCCACTGATGAACACGCACTCGGCGTTCTGTCCGGCAAACTGCAGGCCGCGCTCCGAGCTGCCGGCCTGAAACAGCACCGGGGTGCGTTGCGGTGAGGGTTCGCAGAGGTGATAGCCCTCGACCTGATAGAACTCGCCCTGGTGCCGAACCTTGTGGACCTTGCCGGGCCGGGCGTAGACGCGCTGCTCCCGGTCGTTGATGACCGCGTCGTCTTCCCAACTGCCCTCCCAGAGTTTGTACAGCACCTCCAGGTATTCGTCGGCCTGATCGTAACGCCGGTCGTGTTCGTTCTGCTCGGTCAGGCCCATCGCCCGTGCAGCGCTGTCGAGATAGCCGGTCACGATGTTCCAGCCCACCCGGCCACGGCTCAGGTGGTCGAGCGTCGACATGCGCCGGGCGAACAGGTACGGCGCGTCGTAGGTCAGGTTGGCGGTCAGGCCGAAGCCCAGGTGTCTGGTCACGCCTGCCATTGCAGACACCAGCAGCAGCGGGTCGTTGACCGGCAACTGGATGGCTTCCTTGAGCGTGACGTCTACCGAGTTCTGGTAGACGTCATACACCCCCACGATGTCGGCGATGAACAGCCCGTCGAACAGCCCGCGCTCCAGCAGCTTCGCCAGGTCGGTCCAGTATTCCAGGCTGTTGAACTGCGTCGACGTGTCACGCGGATGGGTCCACAGGCCATGATTGATGTGGCCGATGCAGTTCATGTTGAACGCATTGAGCAGGATCTTCTTGCGTGCCATCAGATCGTCCCCCGCAACGGAGGGTTGGCGTCGTTCAGGTAGTAATTGCCGATGGCGTGAAACTTCCAGCGCACCGGGTCGTGCAACGTGTGTACGCGGGCGTTGCGCCAGTGGCGATCCAGGCCGTGTTCGGCGAGGGTGGACTGGCTGCCGGCCAGTTCGAACAACGTGCTGCCAGCCGCCAGGGAAATCTCCGTGCTGATGGCACGGGCCTCGGCCACGGCAATCGACGCCGCCGCGACGTTCTCGGCAGAGCTGTCGGCTTGGGCGATGTCCAGAAACTCGCCCGCCCGTTCCAGCAACGCTTCGGCAGCATGCAGACGAATCCCGAGCTTGCCAAAGCTGTGCAGCGTCAGCGGGTCGTCCACCGCTTTTTCGATACCTGAATCGATCCACGGCCGGGTGCGGGTGCGAACGAAGGTCAACGCGTCCTCGAACGCTGCGCGGGCGATGCCGGTGTCGATGGCCGCGTGGAGAATCTGCGCCAGCGGGCCAACGGTGGTGGGGCGTTCGAAAGCGCTCTGGAACGGCACCACCTCTTCGGCGCTGACGTAGACATTGTCGAACGCCACTGAACCGCTGCCGGTAGTGCGCTGGCCGAAACCGCTCCAGTCATCGATGACGGTCAGGCCTTCACTGTCGTGGGGGACGAACACCAGTTGCTGCACGCCGTTTTCATCAATCACCGACGTAGGAATGCGCTGCGCATAGAGCGCGCCGGTTGCGTAGAACTTGCGGCCGTTGATGCGATAACCGTCGCCATCGCGGGTCAGACGGGTGGTGCGGTCATGTGCCGTTTTGGTGCCCAGTTCGGCCAGCGCATTGCCGAACCGCCGCCCGGCCAGCGCTTCGGCATACAGCCGCGCCTGTTGCTGCGGGTTGCCGTTCACGCGCAGCACTTCAAGGGCATAAAAATGGTTCTGCGGAATCTGGCCCAGCGAGCCGTCGGCTTCAGAAATCAGCTTGATCACGTTAGCCAGCGTCACGTTTGAAACGCCCGCGCCGCCGAAAGCTTTCGGGACGCTGATGCCCCACAGGCCAGACTGGCTGTAGATGTCGAGTTCGGCATGGGGTAAACGGCGCTCGCTGTCGCGCTGAGCACTGTCGGTCTTGAATTGCCGGGCCAGTTCGCGGGCGGTCTGCAGGGCCTGGACGTCACTGGTGATCAGCGCTGCGTTGTCGCGCGCTTGTGTGTTGAAACGCATGAAGGGTGTCTCCAGTGGTCTGGTTCAGATCCAGGAATGGCGAGCGGGCAGGGTGCTGTTCAGGTGCCAGGTGCCGACCGCGTGGTATTTCCAGCGCACAGGGTCGTGCAGGGTGTGAACGCGTGCGTTGCGCCAATGGCGGTCGAGGTTGAACTCGGCCAGGGTCGCGCGGCTGCCCGCCAGTTCGAACAGCTTTTCACTGGCCAGCAGGGCGATTTCGGTGGTCAGCACCTTGGCGCGGGCTACGGCAATCGAGGCGCGCGCGGCCGATTGTTCGTCTATGGGCGCAGCGTTGATCTCGTCCAGTTCCTGACCCGCCTTGCGCAACAAGGCTTCGGCGGCGTGCAGTTCGAGTTTCAGTTTGCCGATGTCGGCAATCACGTAAAGGTCGTCACTGGCACGCTCGACCTTGGCATCGATCCACGGACGGGATTTCTCGCGGACGAAGGCAATCGCATCATCGATTGCGCCGCGAGCAATGCCCGCATCGATGGCTGCCTGAATCAGCTGCGATACCGCCCCCTGAATGTTTGGTGTCAGCGCCAGACGCCAGTTGTCGACGACTTGGCCGGCCTCCACTGCCACGTTGTCGAGCAACACGGTGCCACTCGCCGTGGTGCGTTGGCCAAAGCCTGACCAGTCATCGACAATACGCAGGCCCGGCGTGCCGCGCTTGACGAACGCCATGACCTGCCGGCCCTGGTCATCCAGCGCCTTGACCGCCACCCAATGGGCAAACAAGGCGCCGGTGGAGTAGAACTTCTGGCCATTGATGATCAAACGGTCAGCGTCTGCCGTGATTCGCGCCTTGAGTTCCAAGGTGTTTTTGGTGCCCCGTTCGGGGCCTGCATTGCCGATGCGCCAGCCGTCCAGAACGCTCTGGAACAGCACGCGTTTCTGCGGCTCGGTGGCGCTGCCTTGCAGCAGGTGGAGAATGCCGAACTGGTTCTGCGGGATCTGCCCGAGCGCCGGGTCGGCGGTGGAGATGATCCTGAAAACGTCTGCCACCGTGACGAATGACACCTGCGGGCCGCCATACTCGCGCGGGACGGAAATACTGCCCAGCCCGCTACGGGTGAATTGTTCGATTTCAGCCCACGGCAACACGCGCTGCTGATCGCGGGTGGCGGCATTCAGGCGTGCTGATGCTGCGAGTTCATGAGCGGCTGCGATGGCTTGAGCGTCGTTTTGCAACACCGTGGCCGGTAGCAGGCGGGGAGCGACGTCGTGCTCTTGTGAAGCCTCGACGTGATGGGCGGTAGCCGCCAGCGGATCAGACTCGCGTCGCTCACCGGCAGCGGGTACAGCCCTGGGCTTATCCACAGGGGTGGTTGTGAAAGGGACCATCGGAACCTCGTAGCAATAGGCCGCCGCAATGGCGGCAGGGAAAATCACGATGTCCGGTGGTCCGGTGCATATACCCTAAGCGTGTATAAAAGAATTTAAAACATGCTTTTTGGAATAAGCATAGACAGCTATTGCCAAGCGTCTGTGTCGGTCGGGCACTTCACCCTGCACGGCACGTAACGGCAGGCTGCAAACAGGGTGAAGTGACGCGTGTTGCACAACGTGGATAGAGAAATAACGACGCACTTCTGCACGCAGGGCGAAGGGGTCGGGCACACTAATCAACGCCGGCGTATTGCCACAGTCCGGTTGTTTGCCAGCAATGGACGGAGCGCTGCGACACACTATGTTCAGGTTGTTGTTATAAAACTTCAGACACGTTTAACCGTACGCTTCAATGCGTTATATCGCCCAGTGGCTGAACGTTAATGAGCCGGGGTGGTGCCCAGAGCGAGTTGTTTCCCACCCGGTCAATCACGCAGTAAGTCACTTCCACTTGTCGCTCGTCACCGCCTTCCATGATCAAGGCAGGCGGTACGATAAGGTCGACAGACTCACCAATATCGTCAGCCGTGAGGGGCGGCAGGTCCATGCGCAGGTCACCCCAACGCACGGTGATTTCGTCGTGAACGGCCATGTTCAGGTACGGCTCGATGGCCATCGGCAAGCCGCCTTCCAGGTGCCGGCGGGAAAGTCCGCGGCGTATGACCGACGGCGCGACATGCAGCGCTGCCAGCCCCTGATTTTCTTCGCTGTTGGCACCGACCAGTTGCCCGCCGGGGGCGTTCAGCTTGACCCAGAGCTTGCGGCACGCCGAGGTGATGGGCGTGCCGCCTATTTTCATGACCCGGTAGTAAGTCCGCGCCTTGCCGTTTTGAAGGAAGCTCTCGGGTACCCGTAGGACGATGGTTTTGCCAATGTCGGATGCCTTTAAAATCTTTGACGCCACGTAACAGCCGTCTCAGAACAGCTCGACCAGGTCCCCCTCGTCCATGGGGTCGTAGGGCGCGACGTGAACCATGAGTTGAGAGGCGATTCTCACGCCAATGCCATGCCGGCTGGCCTGCGGTATGGACGGTGCCTGGAGCCTTGGGTGGGCAGTGTTGCAAGTAGTGTGGCTCATCGTGAAGTGCTCCTGATAATCAATAATTCAAGTAAAGAATCGTCATAAGTTGTCATGTTCAAGTAATATAAAGCCCGATTCAGGCAGGACGATAAGTACCTTAAATGCCCAAGTAATGGCAAACATTACAATTGGTGGGAAAGTTTCACTTGAAACTTGAGCGGCTGATCAAATGCGTCGTTAAGGTGAGCTAATGGTCTTTGTGAGCGCTTGTCAATATACGAAGGATGTTTAATGGTTTTTTACTTGAAAAACGGACACTTCCTACACGTTATATTTAGAAGTGTTTACCGGCAGGTAAACAACTGTCCTACCACAAACTGTCTGTGGGGCACGCTGAGGAAAGATGCAGTTACGCTCAGTCGGGAGAGAGCAGGCGTGTGTGACCAGTGCCGGGCACAGGCGTATGTGTCAGGGGCAATGCTCGACAGTTTCAGGTTTTAGTATTTCGATGAATTTTCGGAAAAACACGCAAGAATCCAGCAAGGATCTTGAACGATTAGTCCTTCCTGAAATGTAAGAAAAAAGCAGCGCCGGTGAACGGACGCTGCTTTTTTGGGGGAGGCGTAGCGGTGTTATCAGGATCGGGTACGCTCAAGAAACTGCCGGGTGCGCTCTTCCTGAGGGTTCGCAAACAGTGCTTTGGCTTCGCCTTGCTCGACGATGACGCCCTTGTCGATGAAGATCACCCGGTTGGCGACTTCTCGCGCAAAGCTCATTTCGTGAGTGACGATCACCATCGTGCGGTTCTCTTCGGCCAGGGCGCGAATCGTGGTCAGCACCTCGCCGACCAGTTCCGGGTCCAGTGCCGAGGTGGGTTCGTCGAACAGAATCACCTGCGGCTCCATCGCCAGCGCTCTGGCGATGGCCACACGCTGCTGCTGCCCACCGGAAAGACGGCGCGGGTAAGCGTCTTCCTTGCCGGTCAGGCCGACCTTGGCCAGCAATTGCCGGCCCAGCGCCTCGGCCGTGGCCTGCGCGACCTTCTTGACCACCACCGGGCCTTCGATGACGTTCTCCAGCGCAGTGCGATGCGGAAACAGATTGAAGTTCTGAAACACGAACCCCACCTGCTGGCGCAATTGACGGATCAGCCCTTGCTGCTGGCCCACGGGGCGTGCGCCATCAATCGCGATGTCGCCCACCTTGATCGTGCCACTGTCAGGTGTTTCCAGCAGGTTCAGGCAGCGCAGCAGGGTCGTCTTGCCCGAACCACTGGGGCCGATGATCGCCACGACCTCGCCCGCTTCGATGCGCAGATCGATGCCCTTGAGCACCTGATTGCCGTTGAATGCCTTGGTGAGTTTTTCAACCACGATCATGCGTCAGGACTCCAGATCATGCCGGTTGACCCTCGCTTCGAGCCTGTTTTGCAGGTACGAAAGCGCAGTGGCAAGGATCCAGTAGATCAGTGCGGCGGCCAGGTACATGGTGAAAATTTCAAAGGTGCGTGCGGTGATCAGTTGCGCCTGACGGAACAGCTCGGGCACCTGAATGGTGGCGGCCAGGGCCGTGTCCTTGACCAGCGAAATGAAACTGTTGCCAAGCGGCGGCAGTGCCGTGCGGGCCGCCTGGGGCAGGATCGCCCGACGCAGGGTCTGCCAGCGCGTCATGCCGATACTGGCAGCAGCTTCCCACTGTCCGCGTTCTATGGAACCGATGGCCGAGCGCAGAATCTCGCAGGCGTAAGCGGCCATGTTCAGCGAAAAGCCGATCAGTGCAGCGGTCAGCGGATCAAGCTCGATACCCAGTTCCGGCAGGCCGTAATAGATCAGAAACAGCTGCACCAGTAACGGCGTACCGCGAAAGAACGACACGTAGATGCGCGCCAGCCAGTTCACCAGCTTGAAACGCGACAAGCGCATCAGTGCCAGGCCAAAGCCCAGCACCAATCCGAAAAACATACCGCCCAGGCTGAGGAAGACTGTGTAGTACGCGCCCTTCAACAGAAAGGGCGCGGAGTCCAGCGCGAGCTTTAGGCTCTCTTCGATCATTGGGTGACGTCAGCGTTGAAATACTTTTTCGACAGCTTTTCCAGGGTGCCGTCGGCACGCAGTTTGTCGATCGCCTTGTCGATGGCCGCCAACAGTTCAGGCTCGCCTTTGCGCAAGGCAATGCCCGACTCCTGACGAGAGAACGGTTCGCCGGCGGGTAACAGTTTATTGTGGGTCTTGGTGGCCATTTCCAGGGCGGCCAGACGGTCAACGAGAATGGCGTCGATACGGCCTACGCTCAGGTCCTGAATTTTGCTGGGATCATCATCGTAAGTCTTGATGGTGGCCTGCGGCACATTCGCCTTGAGCCACTGTTCGTAGTTAGTGCCCAGGCCCACGCCGACCTTCTTGCCGGCCAGGTCTTTGGCTTCTTTGATGGTGCCTGCATTCTTCTTCAGCACCAGCGCCTGGATACCGGAAACGGTATAGGGCTCAGAGAAGTCGTACTTCTTCTTGCGCTCGTCGGAGATGGTCACCTGGTTGATCACCACGTCCAGACGCTTGGAGTCCAGCGCGGCCAGAATGCCGTCCCATTTCGACGGCTGGATCTTGGCCTTCACGCCGAGCTCCTTGGCCAGCGCTTCGGAAAACTCGACTTCGAAGCCGGTCAGTTTGCCGTTCTCATCGACGAAGCTGAACGGCGGGTAAGTGCCTTCGAGGCCCACATTCAACGTGCCGCTATCCTTGATTTTCTGCAGTTGCTCGCCAGCCATGGCTTGCCCGGCGATACCGGCACCGAGCATCAAGCCCAGTGCCGAGAAAAGAAACGTGCGACGAATAGCGGAAATGTTCATGCGAGCCCCTTGTTGGAATGGAAGTGTCTGGCCATTTTCTGACCCGACTCAAGCAACTTCGTGCTGATTATTCAGCTTTTTTTCAGGCAGTTACGTCAAATGTACGGGTCTGCCGGGCGCGACTATATAGCCATCTTCTTATGAAGAAAAATAACTAAAAATGCGCTGTCTACTCGAAACCGGCATAACAGCAGGGTCAGTGACTGAACGCATCCGGGTAGGCGAACAACGCGGGTGCGCCGCCGGTGTGCAGGAAAATCAACGGGCCGTCATTGAAACGCTGACGTCCGATGCCATCCAGCAGACCGGACATCGCCTTGCCGGTATAGACCGGGTCAAGCAAAACACCTTCATGGCTGGCCACCAGCTTGATCGCGGACAGCGTGCCTGCGTTCGGTTCGCCATAACGCGGGGCGAAATACTCGTCCCACAGCTCGACCTTGAAACTGTCCGGCAGTGCGATGCCGAGCAACTCCGCGGTGCGCTCGGCCAGGCCCTGCACTTTGGGCAACTGGTCTTCTTCGCTGCGCGATACGGTCACCCCGATGACCGGCAATTGCGGCAGTTCATGGGCCAGCGCCAGTGCCAGACCACTGTGTGTGCCTGCGCTGCCGGATGCCAGCACCACTGCGGCGAACTCGATACCGGTCTGTTTGATCTGTTCGGCCAGTTCGATCCCGGCGCGCACGTAACCCAGTGCGCCTACCGGACTGGAGCCACCAATGGGCACCAGATAAGGATTCTTGCCGCTGGAACGCAGGCGCGCAGCCAGTGCGTGCAGTTGTTCGTCGGCGTTGTCGAGGCTTTCCACCAGCTCCACCTTGGCATCGAACAGTTCCAGCAGCAGGCGGTTGCCATTGTTCAGGTAGTTGGGGTCTTCGGTGCCTATGGGGTTTTCCAGCAGCGCCACGCAGCCCAAGCCCAGCCTGGCCGCCAGCGCCGCGGTCTGGCGCACATGGTTGGACTGAATGGCGCCGGCCGTGATCAGCGTATCGGCACCCTGAGCCAGCGCGTCGGCGGCCAGGTATTCAAGTTTGCGGACCTTGTTGCCGCCCAGGGCCAGGGTCGTGGTGTCGTCACGCTTGATGTAGATATCGCGATCCGCCCAGGTCGACAGGCGCTCGAGTTTCTCAAGAGCCGTCGGCGCGCTGATCAGGTCCAGACGATTGAAGCGGGCGAGCTGATTTTTGATCATGGTGATAGATGAGCCGTGTAAAGAGTCACCGGACTATAGGCAGACGTTTCATACAGGGCAACTTATCTATGCTGACGGCCTGCCCGGATTGTCCCTGCATAAATTGTTGTTCTTTTCGCCTGAATGTTTGCCGTAGAGTGAAGGCATCAGCGGTCATTACAGTCAGCCGCGACCCTTTATGTCAGGAGAAATCAGCGTGAGCGATATTCCAGAAGCCTCCGCCGACGGCCGTTCCAGCCACTGGCAGTTGCAGCGTATCGTCAGCCAGCTGCGCGGTGCGCGGGAAGACTGGCGGGCACGCAACAGGCGAGTGAGCGGCGAACACGGTGGGCGTGAACTGCCTTCACGTGCGGCAATGGGCGACATTCTTGAAGCCCTGAGCGGGGCGTTGTTCCCGATGCGGCTTGGCCCTGTCGACTTGCGCGAGGAAAGCGAAGATTTCTATGTGGGCCACACGCTGGACGTGGCGCTCAACGCGCTGCTCGCGCAGGCCCGTCTGGAACTGCGCTACGTGGCCCATCAACAGGGCACGGACCTCAAGGGCATCGACGCGCATGCGCTTGAGCTGATTCAGGAATTTGCCACGGCATTGCCGGCCATTCGCCTGCTGCTGGACACCGATGTTTTGGCGGCCTATCACGGCGACCCGGCGGCGCGTAGCGTCGATGAAGTGCTGCTGTGCTATCCGGGCGTTCTGGCGGTGATTCATCACCGTCTGGCTCACCATCTTTACCGCGCCGGCCTGCCGTTGCTGGCGCGTATCAGTTCGGAAATCGCTCACTCGGCGACCGGCATCGATATTCACCCAGGCGCGCAGATCGGCCCGAGTTTCTTTATCGATCACGGGACCGGTGTGGTCATCGGCGAAACCGCCATTATCGGCGAGCGCGTGCGCATTTATCAGGCCGTGACACTGGGCGCCAAGCGCTTCCCCGCCGACGAAGACGGCCAGTTGCAGAAAGGCCATGCGCGGCATCCGATTGTCGAAGATGACGTGGTGATCTACGCCGGTGCGACCATTCTGGGGCGTATCACGATCGGCAAAGGCTCGACCATCGGCGGCAATGTCTGGCTGACCCGCAGCGTTCCGGCAGACTGCAACCTGACTCAGGCCAATCTGCTGCAACAGGACGATTGTTCGAAAAAGTGAGAACGGCCGGGTGTCAGATCACTTTCACCGCCCGCCCGATGAACTGAATCGGGCCGGTGGGTTTGCCGACTGGCGAGCCGGTGGAGGTTTCCAGTGTCAGCTCGAACAGCTGGTTGGGCTGTAGCGGTGGCAGTTTATCCAGCGGGATGTTCAGGCTCTGCCCCGGTTTTACCAGCCCGAGTGACACCGGACCTTGCCAGTCGTCACCCTTGGTCCAAAACTCCAGCGCCTTGTCAGCCGGGACTTCAACCACGCCCAGCGGAATAAGCCGGATTTCCTGCGAGTTGCTGGCCTGCACCACCCAGCCGGGCGACTTGTCCTGCGGCCCGACCAGCACCACGAGGTAGGAAGGCTGCGCCGGGGCACGGGTCAGCAGGGTCATGCCCAGCACCAGCGATGCCGCCAGCCCGGCCCCCGCCAGCCCGCGCCAGATCGACAGGTTGTCCCACCAGCGTACGCGTTGCCTGTGCGGTGCATCGGCAGGCGCAGTCATGTCCAGCAGGTTGCGCTCGATACGCTCCCACAGACCGGGCGACGGTGTGACCGGCTCGGCCAGCGCCGTCAGAGGCAACAGGCGTTGCTCCCAGGCATCGATGGCCGCCTGCAAATCTGGCTCGCGGGACAGGCGACGCTGCACGTCGAGCCGTTCCTGCGCCGACAGGGTGCCGAGCACATACTCGCCAGCCAGGTCGTGAATGTTGTCATCTAAAGGCCGGTTCATCCCATGCACTCCCGCAAAGCCGTCAGGCTGCGCTTGATCCAGGCTTTGACCGTACCCAATGGCGCGCCGATTTTCTGCGCGATTTCCTGATGCGAATAACCGTCTACGTAAGCGTGAAAAATACAGTTTCGTCTTACTGGTTCGAGTTGCTCCATGCATGATGTCATCCGTCCTGGATTGACCCGCCAATCAAAAGCATCCCCGGTTTCCTGCCAGCCTTCCAGGGTCGCCTGCGCATGATGATCTTCGCTGCCATCATCCTCGATGCGCACTTCGCGAGCGGTGTTGCGCAGCGTATTGAGCGCCAGGTGCCGGGTCACGCTGAATATCCAGCCGCGTGCCGAACCACGGGACGCATCGAAACTGTCGGCGCGGGTCCATATTTTCAGAAAAGCGTCATGCACGATGTCCTCGGCCAGCGCACTGTCACGTACCAGCCGCTGGACGACGCCGAGCAGCCGGGCGCTTTCCTGTTGATAAAGACGCTGCAACGCCTGCTTCTCACCGCGAGCGCAGGCCTGCAACGTAGCTTCGTAATCAAAGAGAGATTCGTGCGAGGACAAGATGATCCGCCATCAATGGAAGACTGCTGCCTCGTTTACATCACGAGGCTCCCGCGCAGCAGCATAGCTCACCGTCTGCGCGGTCACCCGATTAATGGCCGCGATCAGCTCGCGGTCCAGAACAGGTAGTCGGCTTGGTACTTGACCACTTCCTTCGCACCCTTGTTGCTCTCTGCGCAGGCTTTGGCCGGCGCAACGCCGCCTTTCAAGGCCACGCGCTGAATGTAGGTCACGCCGGTCATTGCGCCTTTGCCTTCGGCCGGGTTGGCTTTGACCAGTTGATACGGCAGGTTGCCAGCGCTTGATGGGGCCACGGCGACCTGGGTGCCGGTCACTTTGGAGCCGTCTTTGGCTTCCCAGGTGGCAGGCGGGCCATAGTAAGTGCCGACCTGCTTGCCGCTTTTGTCGTTGAGCACAGCTTTAGGACCCACGAAGGCCCATTCCATTTCGTTAGGCATGTTGGCTTTGGCGCGGCACTCGTAGGTGATTTCACCAACCCCGGTGGTTTGCATGCCGACTTTGTTGCCAGCCGGCACACGGACGCTTTCGGGGAGGTCGGTTTGCGCCAGGGCCACGGATGACAGGCAAGTGAAAGCCAGGGTAGTACCTGCAAGGCAGAGCAAGCGTTTTGCGTTCATGCAGAAATCTCCAGATTGTTTAACCGCGCTCAGCAACTCGAAGTGGCTGCTGACTGTACTACCCGCGGGAAACGCGTCTGGATGCAGTGATTTGAAAATATTTTTTCAGTGCCGGCTGAAACGGCTGCGCAGCAGCAGAATACCGGCAATTGCGGCAAGCCCCGAGCCGATCAGCACGCCGACTTTCACTTCATCGATCAGGTGCTGTGAGCCAGGGAATGCCAGGTTGCCGATGAACAGGCTCATGGTGAAGCCGATCCCGCACAGGATCGCCACGCCGTACAACTGCACCCGGTTGCTGCCTTCCGGCAATGTCGCCAGCCCGGCGCGAATCGCCAGCATTGCGGCGAGAAACACCCCGATCTGCTTGCCCAAGAACAGGCCCAGCGCAACGCCCAGCGGCACCGGATCGACCAGGTTTTCCAGCGTGATACCGGACAACGACACGCCCGCATTGGCAAAGCCGAAGATCGGCACCACGGCGAACGCCACCCAGTAATGCATCTTTTCTTCGAGGAACAGCAGCGGCGAGCGGGCTTCCTCTTCGGGTTTGCCCATCGGAATGCAAAGCGCCAATGCAACGCCGGCCAGCGTGGCATGTACACCCGATTGCAGCACGAAGAACCACAGCAGCGCACCGAGCAGCAGATAAGGCAGCAGGCGGCGGACATTCAGGCGGTTCATCACGATCAGCACGGCCAGGGTCACGAACGCGGCCGCCAGCATCGGCAGGTTCAGGCCGGCGCTGTAGAAGAACGCGATGATGGTCACCGCGCCCAGATCGTCGAGGATCGCCAGCGCGGCCAGAAAGACTTTCAGCGAGGTCGGCACCCGGTTGCCCAGCAGCGACAGCACACCAAGGGCGAAGGCGATGTCGGTGGCTGCCGGGATCGCCCAGCCGCTCAGGGTCTGCGGGCTGCCCCAGTTGATCGCGATGTAAATCAGCGCGGGCACCAGCATGCCGCCCGCCGCAGCAAAACCGGGCAGCGCGCGTTGTCCCCAGGTCGCCAGGCCACCGGCCAGTACTTCGCGCTTGATCTCCAGGCCGACCATCAAAAAGAAGATCGCCATCAGCCCGTCATTGATCCACAGCTCGACCGAAAGGCCCAGCCAGACGCTGTGCAGAACCGCGAAGTAACCGGCGGAGAGGGGCGAGTTGGCAACGATCAGCGCTGCCAGTGCCGCCATCATCAGAATGATGCCGCCTGCTGATTCTGAAGCCAGGAAGCTGGCGAGAATGGCAATGGCTCGGGGCGTTTCCCGGTGTGGAACTTGAGTCATGGTCGTCCTTGAACGAAGAGCGGTTTTTATCAGGGTGCTTCGGTTCGGTACGAAAAGTCGGCGAGCGAAGGTCAGGCAAGGCAAAAACAGGCGAGGAACGACCGGGGTCGCGCCCGACTCTACTGTTTATAAATGAGCATTCCGATTGGACTCGCCTCCGAGCCTGTTTTTAACGCAGCATCACCGGGCGCAGCCACTTTTCGTACAGAGCCTAATGGCCGGTGGCACTGAGTTCGATCAGACAGCAACGACTGGCGCGGGGGGATTGCAATTCGATTTCCAGCAGGCCGTCTGAGTGATCCACCTGCGCGCAATCATGTTTGCCGAGGATTTCCCACGGCTGACCGTTCACGCTGATTGCCACCTGCTCGGCCATGCTGAACAGTATGAACGTGCTGGCCGAACTGAACAGCCTTTGTGGCTGGCGCACATCGATCCAGTGCAGGCGCGCCGTATACCGGTGTGGAGCATAGATCAGGTTGAAGTCGCGAATCGGGCCGTCCAGCAGGGAGCAGCTGACTTCGCTGTCACCGCTGAAGGCAAAAGGGTCGGACGGCGACAGCGGACGGCTGGCCACGCCGTCCACATTCAGCGTCATGCCCGCGCCCTCTAGCACGGTAATGACGCGCTGATACCCGGCGAACACCGAGAAGCCGCCTGAGGTCTCGATATCGGCAATCGACAGTCGCCAGCCGAAGCCGTCGAGGTCCTGGCCCGCGTCGCGAGCGATTTCTTCAGTGCTGCCGCCGCCGTTTTTCCACGGCATGCGGGGGTAGTCGGCGGCACGCAGGAGGCGGGTCTGGCTCATTTGGTAAAGCGTCCTTCCAGTCGATGACGGGAGCCGGGGTGGATCAGGCGTGCAGCCGTGACCGGCTGGCGACCTGACCAGGTACGGCGGCGAATCAGCAGGCAGGGCTCGCCGGTCTCGATCTGCAAGAGCTTGCACTCTTCGGCTTCGGCCAGTATCGCTTCAACCACGTGCTCGCCCTCGGTCAGCGGCGCGACTTGAGACAGGTAGGCGTATGGCGTTTGCAGCGTGAAGTCCTGCTTGAGGTAGTCCGGCGCGACCTGGGCATTCACGAAGCGGTCTTCGATCTGTACCGGAATGTCGTCCTCGAAATGCACGATCAGCGAGTGAAACACGCGCTGGCCTTCGCGCATGTCCAGCGCCAGCGCGCGCTCCGAGCCGGCGGCTTCTTCTTTGAGGACCATGACTTGGCAACTGTGCCGGTGACCGCGTGCGGCGATCTCATCGGCAATGTTGTGAACCTCGAACAGCGCCGACTGGCTTTTAGGCTCGGCGACAAAGGTGCCGACTCCCTGCATGCGCACCAGCAGACCTTCGGCGGTCAGTTCGCGCAACGCCCGGTTGATGGTCATGCGGCTGAAACCCAGTTGCGTCACCAGCTCGCTTTCCGAAGGCACGCGATGATGCGGCGGCCATGTGCCGTTCTGGATCTGTAAGGCGATCATGTGTTTGACGCGGGCGTACAAGGGTGCGGGACTTTCGCCCATCTGGGCTGCCAGAGAAGAAACGGCGGGCGGGGTCGGCACGTGTGAGTCCTTGGATTCGGAGTAAGGGGTTCGGGATAAGTTTTTCGGGGTATCGGGATACGCTAACCATTAACCGGATGCACGGCAAGCGTGCGGACGGTTTACCGGTCGCTTGAACGTCTGTATATGTATATACAAATTACAGTGATGAGGTGTGAAGTCAATGTCAGCCTTCTTTGCCGAGCGTGCGCTCCTCCCCGACGGCTGGGCCAGCCATGTGCGTCTGGAAGTCAGCCCGGAAGGCGTACTGACCCGTGTTGAAGCCAATGCACAACGGCAAGACGCTGAAGTCATCAACGGCCCTCTGCTGCCCGGCATGCCGAACCTGCACTCTCATGCATTCCAGCGTGCGATGGCCGGGCTGGCCGAAGTGGCGGGCAATCCGGATGACAGCTTCTGGACGTGGCGCGACCTCATGTACCGCATGGTCGGGCGCATAAGCCCGCCGCAACTGGGCGTCATCGCTCGTCAGTTGTACATCGAGATGCTCAAGGGCGGTTACACCTCGGTGGCAGAGTTTCACTACGTGCATCAGGACGTCAGCGGCAAGCCCTACGCGGACCCTGCCGAACTGGCCGTACAGATCAGCCAGGCGGCTAGCGCTGCGGGTATCGGTCTGACGTTGCTGCCGGTGCTTTACAGCCACTCCGGGTTTGGCGGGCAGGCCCCGAACGAGGGGCAGCGCCGGTTTATCCACAGCACTGACAGCTACCTGGATTTGCAGGCTCGCCTGCAACCGGTTCTGGCGGCCCGGCCAGCGCAGCATTTGGGCCTGTGCTTCCATTCGCTGCGCGCGGTGACCCCGCAGCAGATCCGTGACGTGCTGGCTGCCAGCGACCCGCAATGCCCGGTGCATATTCATATCGCCGAGCAGCAGAAGGAGGTCGATGACTGCCTGAGCTGGAGCGGGCGGCGTCCGCTGCAGTGGTTGTATGAAAATACCCCTGTGGATAACCGCTGGTGCCTGGTCCATGCGACCCATGCCGACGCGGATGAAGTGCAGCGGATGGCGCAGAGCGGTGCGGTGGCGGGGTTGTGCCTGACCACTGAAGCAAACCTGGGGGACGGGATTTTTCCGGCCGTGGACTACATCGCGCAGGGCGGGCGTTGGGGGATTGGCTCTGACAGTCACGTCTCGCTCAGCGTGGTCGAGGAACTGCGCTGGCTGGAGTACGGGCAGCGTCTGCGCGATCAGCGCCGCAACCGGCTGTATCGCAGTGATCAGCCTATGGTCGGTCGCACGCTGTACGACGCCGCGCTGGCCGGTGGCGCGCAGGCGCTGGGTCAGCAGGTCGGCAAGCTGGAAGCCGGGCAGCGTGCCGACTGGCTGGTGCTGGACGGCAACGATCCGTACATCGCCACCGCTTCCGGCGATGCGATCCTCAACCGCTGGCTATTCGCCGGCAGCGACCGACAGATTCGCGACGTGGCGGTCAACGGGCGCTGGGTCATACGCGAAGGAAGGCATGCCGCCGAAGAACAGAGCAACCGCGAGTTTGCACAGGTGTTGAGGGAATTGCTGGGCTGATGCCAGAGCGGCATGCCCACGCGGAGCATTCAGCCTGTATGCAATTCCGCGTTTGATTCTGGCCGAGGGCCGTGGGAGCGAACTTGTTCGCGAAAGGGCCGATATGAACGCCGAAAATGCATCGGCTTAACCACCGTCTTCGCGAACAAGTTCGCTCCCACGCCCTTCGGGCAGAAGCCCGTTCCCCAAGGCATCCAGGATTAGGCAGAGCAGCGAGCCTGGAGTGCGGAGCATTCAGCCTGTATGCAATTCCGCGTTTGATTCTGGCCAAGGGCCGTGGGAGCGAACTTGTTCGCGAAAGGGCCGATATGAACGCCGAAAATGCATCGGCTTAACCACCGTCTTCGCGAACAAGTTCGCTCCCACGCCCTTCGGGCAGAAGCCCGTTTTCCAAGGCATCCAGGATCAGGCAGAGCGGCGAGCTTGAAGTATGGCCGTATTCGCCAGTCTTGGTTACTTCTCGCGAAAGTGCGGAGCATTCAGCCTGTATGCAATTCCGCGTTTGATTCTGGCCGAGGGCCGTGGGAGCGAACTTGTTCGCGAAAGGGCCGCTATGATCGCCGAAAATGCATCGGCTTAACCACCGTCTTCGCGAACAAGTTCGCTCCTACGCCCTTCGGGCAGAAGCCCGTTTTCCAAGGCATTCAGGGTTAGGAAGAGCGGCGAGCCTGGAGTGCGGAGCATTCAGCCTGTATGCAATTCCGCGTTTGATTCTGGCCAAGGGCCGTGG
>NZ_MTSA01000030.1:0-36925 GCF_002157375.1 Pseudomonas syringae | reverse complement strand
TCTGCGCCGGAAGTGGGGCGAATTATAGACAGATCACAGAGGGCGTCAACCGTTATTTTGAACTTTATTCAGATACGAGGCTGACACGCCCGAAAGCTTTCTTCCCGGCCTGACAAACATGCGTCGCACCCAGCTTGAATACAAAGCCACGGTCAACCACTTCACCATCTATACGCACACCGCCAGATGCCAGTAGGTCACGAGCAACCGCCGCGTTCTTCACCAGCCCTGCTTTATTAAGGACAGCCGAGATCGGCATGTCTTCAGCAGCAGCCAACGAGATTTCAGGCAGATCATCCGGCAGCTCGCCCTCCTTCATACGGTTCCCCGCAGAGCGGTGCGCATTGGCAGCAGCTTCTTCGCCATGAAAACGCGCCACCAGCTCTTCAGCCAGCTTGATCTTGATATCCCGCGGGTTGGCTCCAGCTTCGCACTCGGCCTTGAACCCGTTGATCTCCTCCATCGAGCGGAAGCTCAACAGCTCGAAGTAGCGCCACATCAAGGCATCAGGGATCGATACCAGCTTGCTGTACATAATGCCCGGCGCTTCCTGGATGCCGACATAGTTACCCAGCGACTTGGACATCTTCTTGACGCCATCCAGCCCTTCCAGCAACGGCATGGTCAGAATGCATTGCGGCTCTTGCCCATATGAGCGCTGAAGCTCGCGCCCCATCAGCAGATTGAATTTCTGATCGGTACCGCCCAGCTCGACGTCAGCCTTCAAGGCTACCGAGTCATACCCTTGCACCAACGGGTAGAGGAACTCATGGATGGCAATGGACTGATTGCTCTTATAGCGCTTGTCGAAATCGTCACGCTCGAGCATCCGCGCAACGGTGTACTGGGAGGACAGGCGGATGAAGTCGGCTGGACTGAGCGTGTCCATCCACGTCGAATTGAATGCCACTTCAGTCTTGGCAGGATCGAGGATCTTGAAGACCTGGGATTTGTAGGTCTCGGCGTAGTCGAGAACCTGCTCACGGGTCAGCGGAGGACGCGTGGCACTTTTACCACTCGGGTCGCCGATCATGCCGGTGAAGTCACCGATCAGGAAGATGACCTGATGCCCCAGATCCTGGAACTGGCGCAGCTTGTTAATAAGGACGGTGTGCCCCAGGTGCAGATCAGGTGCTGTCGGGTCGAAACCGGCCTTGATACGCAGCGGCTGGCCGCGCTTGAGCTTTTCGACCAGTTCGGCCTCGACCAGGAGTTCATCCGCACCGCGCTTTATAAGCGCCAGCTGTTCTTCAACCGACTTCATTTCAGCCCCCCATTTCAAAGGGGCTCAACCTTACAAGATCAGCGCCCAATTACAAGTTTTGCCCAGCCTCGGCCTGCAAATCAGTGACTGATACGCCGCGAGGGTTGCTTCGAGCAGGTTTTGGTTATATTTTATACAGTTATTTCATCTTCATCATGTCATTCATCTTTTCCATTTCACCTTTTTCAAAGTCAAATTACCTATGAAAGACACACCGCCTAAAGCGCCTCCGCTTTATCCGAAGAGTCACCTGCTCGCTGCAAGCGGCATCGCCGCATTGTTGAGCCTGGCGCTCCTGGTTTTTCCTTCAAGCGAAGTTGAAGCCAAACGAACGAACCTTGCCCTTGATCTGGAGATGCCTGATCAGGACGTACAAAACCAAGACGCTCCAGAAGCCGCCCAAGCCACAACTGAAAGCACTGATTCACCGTTCGCCCAGATCGATAACGCCGACGATAATGCCCAGGAAGCAGCAACCGCGCAGGCTGCAGCCGAAAAGCAGGTTCCGGCCGCAGCAAAGGATCCTCTTCATAAGGAAATCACTGTCAGTCGTGGTGACACCCTTTCTACACTGTTCGAAAAGGTCGGCCTGCCCGCCGCCAGCGTCCACGAAGCCTTGGCCAGCGACAAGCAGGCCAAGCAATTCAGCAAGTTGCAGGACGGTCAGACCCTGCAGTTCGAGTTGACGCCGGACGGCCAGCTCAAGCAATTGCATACCAAGCTCAGCGAACTCGAGACCATCAGCCTGTCAAAAACGGCTACAGGCTTCGTGTTCAACCGCGAAGTCAGCAAGCCCAACGTGCGCAACGCTTATGTTCACGGGGTCATCAACAGCTCGCTGTCGCAGTCTGCCCAGCGCGCCGGCTTGACGCACAGCATGACAATGGACATGGCCAATATCTTCGGCTATGACGTCGATTTCGCTCAGGACATCCGCAAGGGCGACGAATTTGATGTGGTGTATGAGCAGAAGGTCGTGAATGGCAAGAGCGTCGGCACCGGCAACATCCTGGCGGCGCGCTTCACGAATCGTGGCAAGACTTACACTGCCGTCCGCTACACCAGCAAGCAAGGCACCACCAATTACTACACCGCTGACGGTAACAGCATGCGCAAGGCGTTCATCCGCACCCCGGTTGACTTCGCCCGTATCAGCTCGATGTTCTCGATGGGTCGCAAGCACCCGATCCTGAACAAGATCCGCGCGCACAAAGGTGTCGATTACGCTGCGCCTCGCGGTACCCCCATCAAGGCCACTGGCGATGGCAAAGTTCTGCTGGCCGGCCGTCGCGGTGGTTACGGCAATACCGTCATCATTCAACATGGCGACACCTATCGCACTCTGTATGGTCACATGCAAGGCTTCGCAAAAGGTGTGCAAACGGGCAGTTCCGTCAAGCAAGGTCAGGTGATCGGCTATATTGGAACAACAGGCCTGTCGACTGGACCGCACTTGCACTATGAATTTCAGGTCAATGGCGTTCACGTAGACCCGTTGGGTCAGAAGCTTCCGATGGCGGATCCGATCGCCAAATCCGAAAAACAGCGGTTCATGCAGCTAAGCCAACCGTTGATGGCGCGCATGGATCAGGAAAAGGCCACCACGCTGGCCTCGAATAAAAGGTAATCCATGGACTTCTTCTATATAGGTGTGATGTCTGGCAGCAGTCTCGATGGGATTGATATCGCCCTTTTGAAGCAGGATGACCGTTCAAGGCTTGTGGCCACTCACTACATTCCCATGCCGGAAGACCTGCATGCCGAGTTGCTGGGGCTTTGCTCCAGCGGCGCGGACGAGTTTGCTCGTGCGGCAATTGCCGAACAGAAGTGGTGCAAACTGGTTGCACAGGGCGTACAGATTCTGCTGAAAGAGCAGAACATGCTCGTTGCCGATATCCGCGCCATCGGTAGCCACGGCCAGACCATCCGTCACGAACCTGCGCGCGGATACAGCATTCAGATCGGCAACCCCGCCTTACTGGCAGAGTTGACCGAGATTACCGTGGTCAGCGATTTCCGCCGCCGCGATATCGCAGCAGGCGGACAAGGCGCACCTCTTGTGCCCGCCTTCCACGAGGCGCTGTTCGACGACAATAAAGACCACCGCGCCGTATTGAACATTGGCGGCTTCAGCAACCTGAGCCTGATCGAATCAGATCGTCCGGTTGAAGGCTTCGATTGTGGGCCCGGCAATGTGCTGCTGGATGCCTGGATACAATCGCAGCGCCACGAAAGCTATGACAAGGACGGTGCATGGGCAGCCAGCGGCAAGGTTGATCCCGAGCTGCTCAAAAAACTGCTCAGCGATCCGTTTTTCTTGACCAAGGGCCCGAAAAGTACCGGTCGGGAAGTGTTCAACCTGGGCTGGGTGCATCACCATTTGTTTCAGCTGCCAACGCTGGCGCCGGAAGATGTGCAAGCCACCTTGCTGGAATTGACCGCGCAGACCATCACCGAATCGCTGCAAATGGCCCAAGCGGTTACCAAGGAGCTTCTGGTCTGCGGCGGCGGCGCACACAACAAGGCGCTGATGAAACGCCTGGCTGAGCTGCTGCCCGACACCGAGGTCAACAGCACCGAGAAATTCGGCGTGGACCCTGACTGGGTGGAAGCAATGGCGTTTGCCTGGCTGGCCCATTGCTGCCTTGAAGGCGTCCCGGCAAACCGTCCAACGGTCACCGGCGCCAAAGGCCGCCGGGTACTGGGCGCAATTTACCCCGCCTGACACTTTGCGCCTGAACGCAAAACGCCGCTCGAATGAGCGGCGTTTGTGTTTACAGCGTCGACCCCGTCAGATCGAGAACGAAGAGCCACACCCACAGGTAGTCGATGCATTCGGGTTCTTGATCACGAATCGCGAACCTTCAAGCCCTTCCTGATAATCGACTTCCGCGCCAGCCAGGTACTGGAAACTCATCGGATCGACCACCAGACTGACGCCTTCTCGCTCGACGATGGTGTCGTCATCAGCCACGTCTTCATCAAACGTGAAGCCGTACTGAAAGCCCGAGCACCCACCACCGGTAACGAACACGCGCAACTTGAGGCGGTCATTGCCCTCTTCGTCGACCAGGGTTTTCACCTTGTGCGCTGCATTTGGGGTGAATTCCAAAGCCGTAGGCGTGAAGGATTCAACACTCATGTCAGATATCTCCCGGCGTTAGCCGTCGTAATGCGTAATGACGGCATTATCCGCTTCTCCTAGAAAATCGGTCAACTATTTGCTGGAGAGGCGCTGCAAGCGATTCGACTAAGGCATCATGCCCGCATGGGACAGCCCGGCACGCTCGTCCAGCCCGAACAGGATGTTCATGTTCTGAACCGCCTGACCCGACGCGCCCTTGACCAGATTGTCGATGACCGACAGCACGACAACCAGATCACCACCTTGTGGACGATGCACGGCAATACGGCAAACGTTGGCGCCACGTACGCTACGGGTTTCAGGATGGCTGCCCGCAGGCATCACGTCCACAAACGGCTCATCGGCGTAGCGCTTCTCGAACAGGGCTTGCAGATCCACAGAACGATCAGCGACGGTTGCGTACAGTGTGGAATGAATACCCCGAATCATTGGCACCAGGTGCGGAACGAAAGTCAGGCCGATGTCGCCACCGGAAGCGCGACGCAGCCCTTGGGTTATTTCAGGCAGGTGGCGGTGGCCTTTAACGGCATAAGCCTTGAAGCTCTCGTTGGCCTCGGAGTACAGAGAGCCAATGCTCAGCCCCCGCCCGGCGCCACTCACACCGGATTTGCAATCGGCAATCAGGCGAGTGTTATCGGCAATACCGGCTTCAAGCAGTGGCAGGAAACCCAGCTGGGTCGCGGTTGGGTAGCAGCCCGGCACGGCAATCAGACGCGCGTTTTTTATCTGCTCGCGATTGACTTCAGGCAACCCGTACACCGCGTCCTTCAGCAACTCCGGCGCACCGTGCGGCTGGCCGTACCACTTGGACCACTCCACCGGATCCTGCAGACGGAAGTCGGCAGACAGGTCGATAACCTTGGTGCCTGCCGCTAGCAGTTCACCCGCCAGGGCATGCGCCACACCGTGGGGCGTGGCAAAGAACACCACGTCACAGGCACCCAGGGTTTTAACGTCAGGGACGCTGAACGCAAGCCCGTCATAATGGCCTCGCAGGTTCGGGTACATATCGGCGACAGGCAGACCGGCCTCCGAGCGCGAGGTAATGACGACCACTTCTGCCTGCGGATGCTGTGCCAACAGACGCAGCAGCTCGACACCGGTGTAACCCGTGCCGCCGACGATACCGACCTTGACCATAACCTGCCCTCAACGAAACAACTGGAAAGCGGTCGATAATAGGAGCCTATGGCGTCTGCGACAACCGACAACGTGACGTATGGACGCACAAGACACTACTATTCGGCCACCGTGAACCTGGGAATAACCAAAAATGCTCTATCTATGGATCAAAGCGCTGCATGTCATATCGATGGTCTGCTGGTTTGCAGCCCTCTTCTATCTGCCAAGGCTGTTCGTCTATCACTCGATGAGCGAGGACACCGTCAGCCGCGAGCGCTTC
The DNA here is from genome assembly GCF_002157375.1 of Pseudomonas syringae. GTDB lineage: Bacteria > Pseudomonadota > Gammaproteobacteria > Pseudomonadales > Pseudomonadaceae > Aquipseudomonas > Aquipseudomonas syringae_T. The sequence goes on along the minus strand of NZ_MTSA01000030.1, from coordinate 31,114 downwards.
ATCGTGATGGAGCGCAAGCTGTACCGTGGCATCATGACCCCGGCAATGATCGCAACGCTGGTGTTTGGCGGCTGGCTGATCAGCTTCAACGCCAGCGGGTACTTCAGCCAGGGCTGGATGCACGCGAAGCTGGCACTGGTTTTCCTGCTGATCGGCTATCACCATGTCTGCGGCGCACAGATGAAACGCTTCGCCCGTGGGGAAAATGGCCGCAGCCACGTGTTCTATCGCTGGTTCAATGAAATCCCGGTACTGATCCTTATTGCCATCGTGATTCTGGTCATCGTCAAACCCTTTTGACTGGCTTTCGCATCGCCTTTACTCGCGACATGACGGAACGCTGTGCTTAAGCAGAGCAACCCGAAATGTTCTCAAATCAAGACAAGGAAGCCCTGTATGACCGAAACCCTCTACAAGATCATGTTTGCAGGGCAGGTGCGTGAAGGCGTAGAGCCAGAAACCGCAAAGGCCAATCTGGCCGGGCTGTTCAAAAGCGAGACGGCGGCCGTTCAAAAGCTGTTCAACGGCGAACCCGTTGCACTCAAACGCGGCCTGGTCCGGGCGGAGGCCGAGCGCTACATCGACGCCCTTAAAAATGCGGGTGTTGAAGCGTATGTAGAACCCGATCAGGCAATCAGCCTCAACCTTGATGAGGTCTCCGCGCAGGCTACACCGTGGTCACCGGCCAGACAGGCAGCCCAGGATGCCTCCCCGTATGCGCCACCCAAGGCACCGGTGGTCAATGAGCATTACGGACACTCGACGCTCAAGGTCTTCACCACCAATGGCCGCATCGGGCGCCTGCGTTTTCTGGCGTGGAGCATGGTGCAGTGCGTGACCCTTGTGGCGCTGATGTCGCTGGCCCTGATGGTCATGAGCTGGTCGCTGGTCGGCGGGGGCTTGCTGATCGCGGTTCTGCTGGTGGCCTTCATGACCATCGGCGTGATGATTGGCGTGCAGAGGCTGCATGACCTGGGTTGGTCCGGCTGGCTTCTGCTGTTGAACCTGGTGCCATTCGTAGGCACGTTGTTCCCCTTCCTGATCATGGCTTTGCCAGGCACTCGAGGTCCCAACCCGTTCGGTCCGCCACCACCGCCTAACACGCGCGGCGTCAAAGTGCTGGGAATCATCTGGATCGCGATGATTCCGGTGATCTCGGTAGCCAGTATTTATTACGGCATTGGAAAACTGGCCCAGGAGGAACTGGCACTGCAAACCGACGAGTACGAGCAATCCCTGCCTTACGACGATGAAGAAGACCATGACAGTGCCTTGACTGCGCCGGCGGATGTCTACCAAGAGCCCAAGGAACAAAGCAGTCAGTAACAGACGGCTCACGGTTCGGCGAAATGCCGGGCGCAATACGCTCAATGGAGAAATGCATGACCCGTTACGCCCTGATCACCGGTGCTTCCAGTGGCATAGGCCTGGCAATGGCCGAAGCGCTGGCACGCCGTGGTCGCAGCCTGATCCTGGTCGCGCGTCAACGCGACCTTCTGGAAACGATTGCACTGGAGCTGACCCAGCGCTTTGGCGTCGAAGTGCTGTTTCGCGCATGCGACCTGGGCGAACCTTTGCGACTCTCAGGCTTTCTGCTGGAGCTGGAAGACGGTGCCCATCAGATCGACCTGCTCGTTAACGCCGCCGGTATCGGTACTTGCGGGCCGTTTCTGGCGCAGGACTGGAGCGCCGAGCAGGACCTGATCGACCTGAATATCCTCGCGCTCACACGCCTTTGCCATACGGTCGGCAACCTCATGGCCATTCAGGGTGGCGGGCAGATACTCAATATCGCCTCTGTGGCTGCTTTTCAGCCGGGGCCGTGGATGAGCACCTACTATGCGAGCAAGGCCTACGTGCTGCACTTTTCCGAAGGGCTGCGCGAGGAAGTGAAAAAAGCCGGGGTCAAGGTCTCGGTGTTGTGCCCGGGGCCGACCCGAACAGCTTTTTTCCGTACGGCGCAACTGCAGGTGAACGTCGATAACCTGATGAGCCCTGAAGAGGTCGCGCTGTACACCGTCCGCGCGCTGGAGAAAAACCGTGCGGTCATCATTCCAGGTTTTAGCAACAGGTTCTGGACGCTCAGCCCGCGCCTGGTTTCACGCTGGCTGGCACGCCAGATCAGCGGTTATATCAACAAGAAATTCTGCCCGCGCTGACGACAAACGGCTGGGCTAGCCGCGCCTCGCTCAGTACACTCGGGCTCACTGCTGCATGGCATTACCCTGCGACGCCCATCAACCGACAAGGAGCAACGGCTGTGGAAACTTTGTTTACCAAGATCATCAACCGGGAAATTCCGGCAAAGATCATCTACGAAGATGATCAAGTGCTGGCCTTCCATGACATTGCCCCTCAGGCACCTGTGCATTTTCTGGTTATCCCGAAAAAGCCCGTTCGAACCCTGAACGATCTGACCGAAGAAGACAAAGGCCTGGCAGGGCATATCCTGTTTACTGCGCAGCGTCTGGCCCTCGAGCTGGGCTGCGAAGAAGGCTTTCGTGTGGTCATGAACTGTAACGAGCTGGGCGGACAAACCGTTTATCACATCCACATGCACGTGCTGGGTCAGCGCCAGATGAACTGGCCTCCGGGCTGATCCCGCATGTCGGGCCTGCGCGCCGGCCAGCGACGCTGATAATCGCTGGCCGGACGACACAGGCCCTGCCGCCTCCGGCTGATTGGGGTAAACTCCCGTCATGATCTTCCGGAGGTGCCCATGGCTACCGAACGTCAATATTCCCCGATCGACCGTCTGTTACTTCAAGCCGACAGCGCAATGCGCACACTGTTGACATCCAGCTCCCACGCCCGAAGCCCCTCCCCGGCCGTCGTCCAGCCCGACCATAAGATGAGTGACGTCGACACGCGCCACGTCGCGGGTCTCATGCGCATCAATCATACCGGCGAAGTCTGTGCCCAGGCGCTGTATCAGGGCCAGGCGCTGACGGCAAAGCTGCCCAAAGTCCGCAAGGCGATGGAGCATGCTGCCGAAGAAGAGATCGATCATCTGGTCTGGTGCGAACAACGCATTCATCAACTTGGCAGCCACACCAGCGTGCTGAACCCGCTGTTCTATGGCCTGTCGTTCGGGATGGGCGCCGTGGCCGGAGTCATCAGTGACCGAGTCAGCCTGGGTTTTGTCGCGGCAACGGAAGATCAGGTGTGCAAGCACTTGAGCGAGCACCTTGAACAGCTTCCGGTTGAAGACGGTAAGTCCCGGGCCATTCTGGAACAGATGCTCAGCGACGAAGAACACCACGCCGAGTCCGCTCTGGAGGCAGGAGGCTTTCGCTTTCCGGCCCCGGTCAAGTTCGGCATGAGTGTGCTGGCCAAGGTCATGACCAGGTCCACTTATCGCATTTGACGAACAAAAAAGGCGCCTGCAAGAGGCGCCTTTTTAATGTCCGAAATCCGGGTTTATACCGCTACGTTACGACCGTAGAAGATTTCCAGCATTTCGTGTTTGACCTTCGCAGTCACCTGTTCACGCTGCTCGGGAGACAGGTTGCTGGTCGCATCGCCGAACAGGTAGTTGTCCAATTCGAACTGTTTGAGCAGCATTTTGGTGTGAAACAGGTTTTCCTGATACACGTTGACGTCGGTCATCTGGTAACCGTTACGCGTGTCTTCGGACAGGTAATTCTGGATCGAGTTGATTTCGTGATCGATGAAATGCTTTTTGCCTTCCACGTCACGGGTGAAACCGCGCACGCGATAATCGACGGTCACGATGTCCGACTCGAACTTGTGAATCAGGTAGTTCAGCGCCTTGAGCGGTGAAATAACGCCGCAGGTCGACACATCGATGTCTACGCGGAACGTGGCAATACCGTCCACCGGGTGAATTTCCGGATAGGTATGAACCGTGATGTGGCTCTTGTCCAGGTGGGCCAGGATGGTTTCCGGCAATGGACCTGGCGACTCTTCGATCTGGCTTTCGGTAGGCGTCACCGGCTGCTCGGAGATCAGAATGGTCACACTGGCACCTTGTGGATCGTAATCCTGACGCGCAATGTTCAGGATGTTGGCACCAATGATATCGACAACATCAGTCAGAATCCGCGTCAGGCGTTCTGCGTCGTACACACTGTTGATGTACTCGACGTACGCCTGCTGGTCCTGCGGGGTTTCCGCATAGCAGATGTCATAAATGTTGAAGCTCAAGGTCTTTGTCAGGTTGTTGAACCCGTGGAGCTTGAGTTTGCTTTTCACCGTTAAAAACTCTCTATATGGGTGCGGCGCCAGCCGCGTGATCAAGCATGCCCGTCAGTTGAGTCCGGCTCATCTGCGTAGGACGGTTAACACCTCTTCGCGTTGGCGATTTTGGTTGTCTGTTCGGGCAGCAGCAGAAAACCAATGCACGCTGCGCCCTGAAAAAGTGGCGCATTATGCAGACGTCCGAAGCCGTCTGCCAGAGTGTGCGCCGTTTTTATGATCGTTGGATGTCTGGCGATCAGCCCAGTTCGACAATTTCATAATCGTGAGTGATCTTCACACCCGCATTTCCGAGCATAATCGATGCCGAACAGTACTTCTCTGCGGACAGTTCGATGGCGCGCTTGACTTGGGCCTCTTTCAGACCGCGGCCCTTCACGACGAAGTGCAGGTGAATCTTCGTGAACACTTTCGGGTCTTCGTCTGCGCGTTCGGCGTCAAGAAACGCTTCGCAGCTTTCGACCGGCTGACGCGACTTCTTGAGGATGCTGACCACGTCATAGTTGCTGCAACCGCCAAGGCCGATCAGCACCATTTCCATTGGCCGGACACCGAGATTGCGACCGCCGCTTTCGGGCGGACCGTCCATGACCACCACATGACCGCTACCGGATTCGCCAAGAAACATGGCTTCGCCAGCCCATTGGATGCGTGCCTTCATCGCCAAGACTCCACTGTAAAAAAGGGGGCGCCAGCTTAGCACAGCGTCAAACCGTGCCTGGGTGCCTCGGAAAAAATGCTTTTTTCAGGAAACGTGTAGGAATATTCGCAAATAGTGCCCGTTACGCCTTGAAAAACTGCTGAGAACCCAGGTGCAGCCGATACCTACAGGTATGCCATTTGGCCATAGTCTTTATTTCGGAAGTCCCGCATGGTCGCACTAACCTTTACACCTCAGGCAAGCAGGCTGGACAAGCTACTCGCTCATGCGGAACGCCGGCGCTGTGCCGCAAAAAGCAACATCATCAACGCAGGTGATCGTTCCGAGTCGTTGTTTCTGATCCTCAAGGGCTCGGTCACCGTGCTTATCGAAGATGATGAGCGACGGGAAATGATCGTTGCCTATCTCAACAACGGTGATTTCTTCGGTGAGTTGGGTCTGTTTGAACAACCAGGGCATGAATCTGTGCGCAGCGCATGGGTACGAGCCAAGACCGAGTGCGAGGTGGCCGAAATCCCCTACGGCACCTTTCGCGAACTGGCCAGGCAAGATCCGGAAATTCTTTACGCCCTGGGCAGCCAGATGGCCGAACGCCTGCGTAACACCACGCGCAAGGTCGGCGATCTGGCATTTCTGGATGTCACTGGCCGTGTGGCGCGCACGTTGCTGGACCTGTGCAAGCAGCCGGATGCAATGACCCATCCGGACGGCATGCAGATCAAGATAACTCGTCAGGAGATCGGACGTATCGTGGGTTGTTCGAGGGAGATGGTCGGACGTGTGCTCAAGGCTCTGGAAGAGCAAAGTCTGGTCAACGTCAAAGGCAAAACAATGGTGGTCTACGGCACACGCTGAGGTACCGCCAATCAGAGCTCGGCAAGCACACGCTGATAGCTCTGCGCCAGACACTCGATAACCTGCGCATCAGGAAACGCTTCGTGCAGGGCAACATGACTCTCGGCGCGCACACGCTGGTCAAGCTCACATATTTCATTGAAGCGATTGACCGCCGCTACCATCTGCGCACGTTCGTCATTCAGTAACAGCGCACCATGCACCAATACCACCGGCCGTGTTCCGCCCTGACTCTGGCGCCAACGCTGAGCGGTGCCGACCATTTTCCGGCCATCAAGGTTGACGTTGAAACGACCGTCGCAGAATGCACCCGCCACTTCACCCAGTGAAGCCTGCCCACCCAGCGCCAGCAACAGATCGAGAATCGGCTGGCACAGCCGAAGATAGGCCGTTTCGATGCGATCCCGGTCGGAATCAGAGGGTGGCTGGGCGTAGACCAGTGCGATATTGAGCGTGGCAGCAGACTGAGGGACCGGCTCACCACCGGTTTCGCGCAGCAACACGGGCCATCCGCTCTCCGACAGCGCCTCACTGGCTTCGACAAAACCCGGCAGCCGGCTCATGCGTCGCGGCATGACCAGCGCCCGGTCACTGGGCCGCCAGAACAACAGCCCGTGATTCACAGCACCTGCACACACGCATGCCAGTAGATCCTGTTCGGCCTGCAAGCCTTGTTCGACACAGGTATCGATGATCGGGTCTTGCATGCTTGACCTCACCGTGTGTTCAGCTCACATGATCAACCGCTGAACGAACCGCCCGCTGCCGACTTGCGCTCCGGAAAGAACAGTCGCTGCAACTCTGCCCCTGGCTTTTCGGCGCGCATGAATGCCTCACCCACCAGGAACGCATAGACATCACTGACTTCCATCAGCTCGACGTCAGCCCGATTGAGAATGCCACTTTCAGTGACCACGATGCGATCAGGCGGAATACGCGTCAGCAAATCCAGCGTGGTTTCAAGGCTGACGTCGAAGGTGTGGAGGTTGCGATTATTGACACCTACCAAGGGTGTATCGAGCGTCTTCAAGGCACGATCCAGCTCGTCGCCGTCATGCACTTCAACCAGCACATCCAGCTTCATGCTCTTGGCAACCGCGGCCAGATCGGCCATTTGTGCGTCATCCAGCGCCGACACGATCAGCAGGATGCAGTCGGCGCCCAACGCTCGTGCTTCGACCACCTGGTACGGATCGATCATGAAGTCCTTGCGGATCACCGGCAAATTACAGGCGGCCCGCGCTTCCTGCAGATAGGCATCGGAGCCCTGAAAAAAATCGACATCAGTCAGCACCGAAAGACAGGTTGCGCCACCCGCCTGATAGCTTCTGGCAATGTCGCCCGGCAGGAAGTTCTCACGGATGACGCCTTTGCTCGGCGACGCCTTCTTGATTTCAGCGATGACGGCTGGCTGCTTTTTCTTGACCTGACTGATCATTGCGTTGGCAAAACCACGAGGCGCATCAGCTTTGGCAGCCTGCTGTTCAAGCTCGGCCAGACTCACGATCCCGCGGCGGGCAGCGACTTCCTCGGCCTTTCGGACAAGAATCTTTTCCAGTACGGTTGGCACGCTCATGCTTCATTCTCCTGCTTGAATACCGCTGTAAAAGCACCCAACTCTTCCAGTTTTTCCCGCGCAAGGCCGGTGTGCAGCGCATCGTGCGCCAGTGCCACGCCTTCTTTCAAGCTTGTAGCGTGGTCGGCCGCATAAAGCGCAGCACCGGCATTGAGCACGATCATCTCTGCCGCTTTCTGCCCGTTCTCGGTCTTGCGGCGCCCCAGCGCATCACGAATCAGCTCCAGCGAGGCAGCGGGGCTTTCCACCGCCAGACCGTACAGACTCTGACTCTTGATGCCCAGGTCTTCGGGTTGCACCCAGTATTCTGTCACTTCGCCATTCTTCAACTCGGCCACGAAGGTGGGCGCGGCCAGACTGAATTCATCCAGACCGTCCTGAGAATGCACCACCAACACGTGCTTGCTGCCCAGACGCAACAACACTTCAGCCAACGGGCGGCACAGCGCCTGGTTGAACACGCCGACGACCTGATGGTGAACGCCTGCCGGGTTGGTCAGCGGGCCAAGCATATTGAACAGCGTGCGCAACCCCAATTCACGGCGAGGGCCGGCAGTATGTTTCATCGCACGGTGATGAGACTGCGCAAACATGAAGCCAATACCGACGCTGTCGATGCAGCGCGCCACCTGAACCGGCGTAAGGTTGAGGTACACACCCGCCGCCTCCAGCAAGTCGGCACTGCCGCTCTTGCCCGACACCGCGCGGTTGCCGTGCTTGGCCACCGTGCAGCCCGCGGCAGCAATGACGAACGCTGAAGCCGTGGACACATTGAAAATGTTCGCGCCATCACCGCCGGTCCCGACGATGTCGACCACACCCTCGAGGGTTTTCAGCTCCACTTTGTCGGCCAGCTCACGCATGACCAAAACAGCACCGACGATTTCGTCGATGGTTTCGCTCTTCATGCGCATGCCCATCAGAAACGCACCGATCTGCGCTTCGGTGCATTGGCCGGTCATGATCTCGCGCATGACGTCACTCATCTCGTCAGTGGTCAGGTCCAGCTGATTGACCACGCGGTTCAGCGCACTTTTGATACTCATCGGGGTGTTCATAAAAAGTCCTTAAACCTGACGATGGCCGCCGCTCTGTTTGAGAAAGTTGGCAAACAACTCGTGGCCCTGCTCGGTCAGGATCGATTCAGGGTGAAACTGCACCCCTTCCACGTTCAATGTTTTGTGACGCAGGCCCATGATCTCGTCAACCGAGCCGTCTTCCAGCGATGTCCATGCCGTGACTTCGAGGCAATCGGGCAGCGTATCCCTTTTAACCACCAGCGAGTGGTAACGGGTGACCACCAACGGATGATTAAGGCCTTCGAACACGCCCCCGTCTTCGTGAACCACAGGGCTGGTCTTGCCATGCATCACCTGACGCGCGCGGACCACCTCGCCACCAAATGCCTGACCGATGGACTGGTGCCCAAGGCAGACGCCCAGGATCGGCAGCTTGCCCGCGAAGTGGTTGATCACTTCCAGCGAGACACCGGCTTCATTGGGTGTACACGGGCCGGGCGAGACCACGATGCGCTCGGGCTTGAGGGCTTCGATCTCGGCGATGGTCAGTTCGTCATTGCGAATGACTTTGACGTCTGCCCCCAGCTCACCGAGGTACTGCACGACGTTGTAGGTAAAGGAGTCGTAGTTATCGATCATCAGCAGCATTTTGCTATTAACCTTTTGATTGACTGACGTGATTCAGGCCTTCCGGATTCTGCTTCACTCATGCCTCCCCTTCAGCCGCAAGGCTTGGGGTGACCGGGGCAGAAAACATCACAAATCGAAGGCATACAGGTACGGGACCGGCAGGGCCGGCAAGGAAATAGTCAGGCGCGCCAACGCCAACGGGCGTGGGCCTTGATAACGCGCATCAAAAGCTTGCTGACTGTCGTCACGGAAGGGGTCTCATCGGTACGTTTCGGGACATTAGCGTACCGAATGGGCCGGTGCAATATGAATGTACCGGAGGATACCGATTGAACAGCCTGTCAAGGCTGAAAAGAGGGCCGCACCTCCTTGCGGAGGCGGGATTCAGGCGGGGGCACGATGGCCGAGGGTGGGGAGCCGAGGGGAACATCAATGCGCAATCTCGCGCACATAGGCTTGGCAGGCCTTCAAGGCGATCAATCCCTGATCACCGTCATCGGTGATGGCGACAATTCGTCCAGCAGCCGCTGGGTCAAGTTCGCCTCGCGAGCTTCCATGAACCATGCCGCTGGCGTCGGCGGCTGGCACTCCGTCGCCTGCGGGCGGGCTGGCGAGAAGGACTGACAGCCGCAGATCAGCAGTGGCCAGACGGTCGCGCAAACGAGCTTGAGAGGTCTGTGCATCGCTCAACTCCTTGTGAAGGGTTGTATCGTTATTTTGCAGACGGACTTCCAGCGCCCGCCTCCGCGCTTGCTCGGCGTTCTGCCAGTTGATAACTGCCAAGGCCGCCTGCTCGCGCTCGTGTTGCCAGGTCAGCGCTTGCGAGGACAGTTGCAGGTCATAGCGAGCCGCCTGCCATTTCCAGGCGGCCCATGTACCCATTCCCGCGCCCAGCACGAATGCCAGGATCAGGAAGCGCACATCCGGCACTTTCATGGCAGCACCTCAAGCGCGCGCTGATACAGCATTTGCCGATCCGCCAGGCCATTGGTGCCACCGTTGATACGCCGGGTGATCATCAGAAAATCCCCCTTGTCTGCCAGTGCGTTAAGGTTGGCCCGGTCCCAGAACCACGCCGCCGACATGGCCGCGTGGCCTGGCTGTTCGAGCAGTTGCGGCTGGCATAACAGATCCAGCCCCAGCGCTTCCCCGCACGCTTCATAATTGGCCCGCCCCGTCACCTGAATCAGCCCGCGCCCCCGATAAAGCTGACCGTCACCATCGGCGTCTGGCGTATTGCCCAGACGCAACGCCAACTGCCCCGTGTCGTACTTCGCCAGGTAACTGTTGTTACCCAGTTCACGCACATACCGAAGCTGCCCGGACTCATGCCCTATCTGGGCAATGAACGCGGCGATACGCAGGCGAGTGTTGATGGCGTAACGGGCCATGGCGGCGTTGAGCGCAGAAACAAAAACGCCGGCTTGAGGGCCGGCGTTGGGGAGGATGTGTAGTAGTTGCTGTTGGTTGATTGGCATGGCTACTCCTGCCGCACTTATAGCACTCGTCCGTGCCCCCCAATTAACGAAGCTCTCGTGATTGGGGAGTCACTCGAATTGCAGAAAAACGCCCCATCAGTGCGGGGCGTCATGACGTGGGTAGTGTGTGACCGTCACACCGGCAGGACGTCGCAATATCGAAAGCAGAAACAATAACGCCGACGTTAGTCGTCGACGTCAGGTGCCATTCGTTATCGCGCACGCCCTGCCAGATATCCAACTATTCAGACGGCGGCACGTACACAAAAGGCTGCGCCGGTGCCACTGGCCAGTCGAACTTCCTAGGATAACCTGGCAATGTGTCAATTAGGGAAAGCCGCACGCGATAAAGACGGAACGCGTACAGCTCAGCGTTTATTGCTGGCACGGATTTCAATTGCTCTTCGGTCGCCAGATTCATTGCTATGGCGTCCTGAAGAATATCCAGTTCGTCCAGCAACGAGTGGATTCGATAGGTAGCGTTACTTGATAAGTTATTTCGCTGACTCGTCACCAGCTGCAAGACCGCCTCCTCGGTCGGTTCGAGAACCGGGCCGAACTCACCGGCGAGGGCACGGTTAAACAGATCAACTCCGTGAGCAGCGGAGTCGTTGGGAGACGCACTGAAAGGCACCTCGCCGTAAGTGTCTTTAAACTCTGCAAACAACACCCACAGATTAATGTATGTGTGTGTCATATCGGACCAACGTGGATCACGAGCGCTTATTACTGTGTACATATGAATACCTTTGATTTTCTATTAAGAGAGTATGGAGTTATGAATGTTTGACGCTTGCGGGCGTCAGTGGACCTCCTGTTTAGTCTGAGTGGCAGGGAGCGCTTGTCAGCGTTTCTGACCAGCGTTTGAAGTGTTCGATGAACGATTGCAATGTTTTCGATGACAGAAACAAAAACGCCGACTTGAGGGCAGGCGTTGGGGAGGATGGGCAGCAGGTATTGCTGGTTTGTAGGTATTGGTCCTCCTGAGTCGTTTGCTTACATCCCAAGTCGATGACGCTTTCCTGTTGCATGCGCAATGAACACTGCGGATAAAACAACGCCCCGTCAGTGCGGGGCGTCAAGACTTGGGCAGTTCGTCTGCACTGACGCCTATAAAAGGCGTCGGCGATTCAGTCGCCTTTGCGTACACAAAAGGCGACGCAGGCGGCATGGGCCAGACGAACGATTCCGGAAAGCCTGGCTGCGAATCGAGCTGGGCGAGTTGCACCCGGTAGAGCCAATATGCGTTGAGCTCAGCGTGTAACGCAGGCAGGATTTTCTGTTGGGCCTCAATGGCACTCTGTACGGTGCTCAGCCTGCTGATCAACGAATCGACTTTCGCAGTGGCCATGGCCGAGTATTCGCTGCGTTGACTCATGACGTCGCCTGTACTCACCTCCGCGATCGGCTCGAGAATCACGCCAAACGCACCGTTAAAGGCACGATTGAAAAGCTCTCTGGCTTGCGGCTTCAGGGAGTTGGCAGCAACAGTCACCGCCTCCTCGCCCTTGGTATCTTTGGTCTTTTCAAAGACGATCAAAAGCACGATAGCGGTATGCGCTTGATCGACCCAACGAGGGTTGCGAATGCTGTTCATGACCCACGGCAGCTCGTCTTCACTCACGCCTGTAGGAGGTGTCGGCACAACCGGTGGTTCCACGTAAACAAATGGCGTCGCTGGCGGAACGGGCCATACGAAGGACATCGGAAAGCCCGTGAGCTGTTCCAGATTGGAGAGCTGGGCCCGGTACAGCGAATAAGCATCAAGCTCGGCTTGCAGCGCAGGCCGGGATTTGATTTGAGCGTCCGTGGCAGACCCCGATGCAATAGCGTTTTGCACGATGGTCAGTTGAAAATCCAGCTCGTTGATTTTTTTGGTCGCGCTGCCCAGGTAGACGCTGCGCTCCGAGTTGACGCTCATCAGAATCATCAACTCGCTCGGCTCAAGAATCTCACCAAACTCACCGGCGATTGCCCGATTGAAAAGCGCTACGTATTGCGGGTCCGGATGATTGGCAGAGACCGATATAGCGTCCTGACGATCCATATAGCCGGGTTCGCTAACGATTACCCATAGCGTCATGGACGTGTGGGCTTGATCTGCCCATTGTGGGTGACGAGAGAGAGGGACTAGGTTCATGTGAATTCCTTTTATATAATTTATTTAGCAAGTGTGCTTGATCAGTGGCCGGCACTTTATGCGCACCCGATTATTCATCAGCAATCTTGAAGTTATCTGCAGCACGCTGTTTTTCAAGCGCCATGAATAAAGCTTAATGAAACGCTCGACACCTCTTTTCAAATAGTTAGCGCTCGCACAAAGAAGCAGGCCTGCATTGCACTCGGCTATTTTCCCAATACTTTAGTTGGATGATGTAGACATTGATCATGCCGAGAGCATATGAAGCCCCCCGGAAATCAGACAAAAAAGCCGCTTTCGCAGTCGTTTCTACAAAGCCGTTGCATCCGAGGGGAGTGACGGCCATTCGATCTGGAAAGGGTAATCAGGGCTTTGCTCGATCCGGTTCAGTTTGACGCTGTAGCGTTTCCATTCGAGCAAACTTGCCTTCTCGGCCTCAGTTGCGTCTTCCAGCTCTACGGCATACTGCAGCGGGGCGATACGTGTAGTTGCCTCCTGCAAACGCTGGTCACGAACAAGCAGAGCAGCGGAAGCCAAAGCGGCCTTCTGCGCTTCGGTATCAAGAACCCATTCACCCTCTCTCCAAACGTAGTATCTGCCAGGCCGTGGCTTGGTAGTAAGCGTTTCAGGAGGCGCACCCAGACGTGTCCATTCTTCTAATGAACCGTCGTTTATGCGATACATAGGGCCACGACGATCCATGACCTGCTGCGGCTCATTATTGACCATCGTCCAGGCAAAGCCTGTGTTCGGCTGATTCAGCAACTCCGGCAAGCTCACCGCATTGCTGGGAGTTTGCTCGCCCAGTCCAGGGACAATCGGTAGTTCGACGGGCCCTATAAGAGCTCCGGATTCATCTATCAAGTAAGTAGGCATAATGTCCTCAGATCAGTTTAATACGGCCGGGATAGGCCATGTTGCGGCTACGGAAACGAATCCAGTTGTTCAGCGGTTGCTGGTCGTCCCTCATAGCAGCTCCCGTCGCGCCGTTATCTGTCGTTACACGGAGATACTCAGAACCTCCAGCTGGAACCAATGCACCGATCGGCAACACGCCATTAGGGCCTGTGGAGTTGAGGCGTCCATCTGCCTGGGCATGACCGCTGCCCAGCAGGTAGGTGCCAGTCTCTACATCTGACCCGCTCCACTCCTGAGCCACCGTCCTGAGCCAAGTACCGTCCTGCCAAGAACCGGCGATACGCGACGTGTCGACGCCCCGAGACTCATCCAGTACCCGCAGGAACTCGCCCCGGCCTTCCGGCTCTCGGAAGGTCAGAGCGCCGTCGCCACTGGCCCATCCACCTTCCTTACCGGTACGAGCTGCTTCGGTGTAAAGCATTCCTGACTTTTGCGCATGATCCCAAAGCCACGGCCAGTCGGCGCGGTTAAGAAGCCCACCGTTCAACGCTCCATATCCTCCTGGGCTGAACAAAGTCGTTGTCTCGAAAACAGGCCGTCCCAAAGGAGTGCTGTCATATCGCCCTATTGGCCACCAGCTTCCGGCACCATCGCTGCGCAGATGCCACCAGTCGCCAGCCCCCATAAGAACCAGAAAGGAATAACCAGCAGCATTTAAATGGGTATGAAACCTGATCTTTTCCCCGGCACTTGCATTCACGGTCAGCCGGTTGCCACTGCCGTCTACCCTGCGAACAATGACGTCCTTTACGCCCAGTGCAGCATTTGAGGAGGGCAGTGTGAAAGCACGATTGCCGCCAGTAGCGTCTAGCAGCAGTAACTCCATCTGGTCTTTTGTAAAGGCAGTATCGGTATTGAAGGAGAGCACTTTTTGAGAGTCGATCCCCACTACCTCTGTTATTTTGCCGCGCTTGGTGATGTAGATCGCGTCAGTGTTAAAGACAAGCTCCACCCACTCCGCAGCATTTAGCCGCAACGTATTGCTGCTAGAGCCGAACAGAGAAATAACCTCTGCACCGCTGGCCTTGATGGTTGCTGCTCCGGGTGATGCGTTGTGAAAAGTCACGGACTTACCGACCGTCACGTTCGCTTTGGAAGGCAGTGTGAGTGTGATGCCTGCGACGTTGATCCTGTGCCAGTGCCCCGCTATTCCCGGCAGGAGGGTTTCGGATGCTGTATACCCGAAACCGGCACCCCGATAGGCCTGTCTGACTTGCGAACCAATCTGGGTAATGGCCGATGCGAGTTGATCTGTTCTGGTTTCGTCCGGCAGCTCGCCGCCAGCGGCCATTGCATTCAAAATCTCCTGCGTAACCGAGTTCCCCCATGCCGCCGGGATCAGCGAGCCGGGCGTGCCGGTGGCCGGGTTTTCATCTACAAATTTACCGCTGACCAAGCCTACGCTTGGCACACTCTTGGGATAATCCACGTTGTGTTCCTCAGTTGAAATTAACGAATTCGACGCTGTGCGCCGGTGCAGCTCGACGGATCAGGCACTCGATGGCGACGCCGGGGTTGACCCCGAATCGCTCGCCCCAATAGCTCGCCCCGAAACGCCGTCCCAGCCGCTGGCGACCGCCGGTGTTCAGGGTCCACATGAATTGCGCGTTCCAGGTGCCAAAGTGCGCCTGACCAAAACGCGAACGCCCCATACGGGGCGTTCGGTGTTCAGTCACGGTGGCGTCGGGGTAGCCCTGGCTGACGGCAATGTCGATGTAGAACGCAGCGTTCTGCCCTCCTGTCGCCACCAGCCGCTGTCGCACCGACAAGCGCCGATCTGCGAACAAGGGTTTGAGCCCGAGACACGGATCGGGCAGGTTCATGACCCGCTCCCAGTCGGGCACCAGCTCGCTGACGGTCGCGGGGTCCATCTCGTTAAGCAGGTCGAAAGCCCGGCCATCGATGCGCGCAAACTCGCGGGAAAGCCCCGTGATGACTTGCTGCACTTCCGGCACTCGCTCCGGGTCCCACGCAGGACCGGGCGGCAGCAGTGCCTGCAATTGCTCGGCGTAGTGCTCGGCAGTTCTTATGACGACCATAATATGACTCCGAAGGTGAGCAACTGATTGGCGGCTGCCGTGACGTTGGCGACCGGCGAAACCAGCACGTGATCGGTTTCGCCGGTCGCGCGGCTGATGGCCTCGGCAATGTGGGTCAGCAACAGGGTTTCGCCCAGCCCGCCTTCGCGGTTGTGCAGGTCCAGCAACTGAGCCTCGACCGCCGCGCGCACGGCAGAGGTATCAGGCGTAAGCCTGATCGTGTAGACCACCGGCTTTTGCACCGGCGCCAGCACGTACACATCGGCAGTGACGGGGCGAAGCGGGTCAATGTAGGCGGCCATCTCGGCCAGTTGCTCGGCGTCGGGGATCGGATCAACTTCATCGTCACGCATGAAGAACACCGCAACAGTGCCCGGCCCCAGGTAACGACGCACGCACCAGGCACGCGTCACGCCTGGCACTTCAAGCGCCCAGGTCACGTAATCATCCTGATTGCCGCCATGCGGGATGACCCGATAAGAGCGCACCACCCTGGCACGCAGCGACTCGATGCTTTCTTGAGCGATGCCGCCAACCAGGCCAGTCCCGATCACGGTGAACGTGCTGTCGATACCTTCGACAGGCTGCACGACCGTCATCACCCTCCCGGCATCGGCGTTACCGAGAATGCCGGCATCCACGGCCTCGACGGTCGTCGTGTTATTGCCCGCGACCGTGGTGACGCCTTTTGTCACCCGATAAATGCGTCCGTCGCTGAGTTGCAGCACGGTGTCCGCATCCAGCACCGCACCGGCAGCGGCCGTAAAGCGCACCGAACCGCTCGCGGCCTGCGCGACCTTGCGCGGCTGGCGCAAGCGCAGGATGGCTTGCCGTTCCAGGGTTTCCTCATCGGCGGTGTCCGGCAGAATCTGGTCGGCGATCCAGTCCTGATAGCCGTACAGCCCGTAGGCCGCACCGCTGTGGGCGCGCGACAGTACCCGAGCGTCGGACTGACGCAGCGCTTCATCGGCGAGGTCGACTTGGGTTCGGTTGATCAGCGCCGGTAACGTAGGCGTTTCAAACGGCATAAATCACCTGCCACTGTTCTGAAGGGTTGAAGCGCACGACCTGACCGTCGGAAACGACCAGCTCGACGCCCAGGTTCAGGCGATTGCTCTGAACCTGTTCGGTAAGGATGTTGATGTTCTTGACCTGGCCATCATCGATCAGCCAGGCGAGCGCTTCGCGCGCATAGAACTCGGCGTCGCGCTGGGTCTGTGCAGTAAGTCGAACCCTGCGCAGCAGCCATAGCCTGGAACCGATACGGTCGTTGGCCTGCGTCGGATAGGTATCGCCCCACCAGCCATAGCGCTCGGCATCGTCGAACGGATCGTCCGCTTCGGCGCGACGCCAGGTGAACAGGCTGATGACCACCGAACGCAGCAACGAAGCCTGCAAAGAGCCTTCAATGATCATCCGGCACCTCCAACGGGCGGCCCGCTCTGACCGTTACCGCCCTGCACGTTGCCGTGCAGATGGTTGATCTGGCTGATGCCGCCGGCCACCTGGTCGCCTTGGGAAACGATCTTTCCGGTCTGGGTGATCTGTGGGGTGTCGAAGTTCACCGCCACGGCCGCCTTGATGTTCAGCGTGCCGGTTTCAATGTCGATGACCTTGCCGCGCTTGAGGTGAATCTTGTCGCCCTCGTCTGTGTAGATCGCCACTTCGCCCGACTCCAGCCCCTTGAGGCGATAGCGTCGGTCGGCCACCACCAGCAGCAGACCGTGTGACCGGTCGCCACCGATGAAGGCAGCAATGCCCTCTGCACCGGCCAGCGGATTACTGGTAAACCCGTAGGGCTCAAAGTGCTCCATATCGTCCTTGATCTCCCCGGCGGTCAGGCGCATTTGCAGCGCCTGCATCTTGCTGCTGGCCTTGGCGAGCACCACCGTGCCGCGCACCAGCATGCGATTGAGTAAGCTCATGCGGTTGTTTCCTCGTCGATAGGCAGCAACCAGGAATAAGCGTCCTGGTTGACCTGCACCTTGCTGCGCTTGTTGGGGTCACCGGGCTCGGCCTGAAAACCTTCGGGCGGTCCGACCACCAGCGTGGTGATCGTGCCTTGATCACTCAGCGAGTAGGTCACGGCTGAAATCAGCATGTTCCTGCGCATACCGATGACCGGATCCACGACTTGCACCATGGTGTTGTGCCGCCACAGCGCACCGTTGGACTGCCGCCAGCCCTGGACTTTGTAGGTGGTGAGCAGCGCCTTGCCTGCCCGCTGACCGCGCTCCCAGTTGGCACGACTCAAGGCGAGCTTGGGTGTGATCGGGGCATTCTCATGAACGATCAAAACGCGAAAGCGCTCTTTATTTCTGTCATCGATGGCGACCGCTGAAACCTCCGACGCTTCCTTGCCGAACGTCGTGTCATTACCGGTCTGCTGACCAATGACCCGGTATTCGGAAAAAAGCCCGGAAAAATCTCTCACGATGCTGGCGCTCATCACGTTCTTGCCGAGCTCGAGCGCATCTGCGGTCTGCCCCCGGCTCCCGGGTCTGGCCAGCACCACATTGCCGAACTCGTCATCGGTGGAAAAAATCCGGAACAGCGTCAACAGCCGGTCGATGGACTTGAACACGCTTTCGGCAGGCTCGATGGTGTGATCCGCCATCTTCGAGGTTTCCGGTATTTCGCTGATCACCGACAACTTGTAGGGCGCAGCCAGCGCCTTGACGATGGTCAGCACCCCCACCCCCGTCCATTGACTGGGCTTGTTGATCGCCGAGCAATCAATCAGGTCAGCCGTTTTCGAGCGACCTGAAATCGTCAGTGTGACCTGCTTGCCGTCATAGCTGATCGGCGCGGCGAACACCCAGCCCGTCAGGATCAACTCGCCGCCGATACGCACTTCGCAGGCTGCGCCGGGCATGATCGGATGCAAGACTTCGGTGCCAGGCCACTGCCAGGTAATGCTCACGTCAAAGCTGCGTGCCTGACGCTCGATCCCGGCAGAGATTTCCACCGATTTCCAACCGGCATAGTCGTGATCGCCAACCGTCAGGGTGACAACATTAGGGTCGTTCATGGGTTACTCCTGAGCGATCTTCAACGTACCGGGCGGCACAAAACCTGGATGGGCAAGCCGGTTGCGCTGGACGATTTCCTGCCCCCGGCTGGCATCGCCGAATCGCCGATAAGCCAGCACCAGCGCAGGAAGCGGTTCGGACACCTTCATGTCCACCAGACGCACGCCAGATGCCGCCACGGCATTGAGGTGCCTGACCAGTGCCTGACGTACGGTGTTCAGCGCCAGGTAATGCTCGGGATCGGCTTTCAACGACGCTTCCCAGATGGCCGAATTCAGCGTGTCACGCAGTTCGATCACATCGTCGGCAACCGGCACATCCACACGCTGCAACGCTTGCACACGCTGCTGATCCAGAGAGGGCACTGCCGTGAGCGGAGCAACCGTTGTTGCAACCGGCATGCTCGCCACGATTCTCGCCACTTTGACCAGCAGCGCGTCCTGAACCAGATTGGCGGTGGCCTGAGCCGTCATGCCGGTATCAAGCCCGCTGCCCTGGCTGACCAGATTAATACTGGACACTGCCTCCGCCTGTTGGGTGGCCTCGGAAATGACCGACCGGTAATGGACGGTTTCAACAGAGGACGCCCCACCGTTGATGGAGGATCTGGATGCCTGGCTAGCGGACGTGCCGCCACTGCCGTTCGCGGAGCCGCTGCCGGAGCTGCCACCCCCTGAACCACCGCCGACCGAACTGCTGGAGCCCGTGCCGGTAATGGCACCGCCGATACTGCTGGTCCCGTTCACTCTTCGTGCCCGGCGACTGTCACCGTCGAAACTGGCGAAGAAGGTGGAGAACAGCGTGCTGATTGTCAGCGGCGCGTTGACCAGCGAATGCACCAACGCAGTGGCATCCGAATAGATCGTCATAAATGGCGCAAACTGCCGCTGAAGGGTGGCAAATACTCCGGACAGCGCGCTGCGCAGGGCCTGAACGTTGATGCGCACGGCATCCACAACGGCCATGACCGAGCGGTAACGCCTAAGCGCCGAGTCCAGCAGGCTCTCGGACGCGCCCAGCAATTGCCGCCGGGTGTTGAGCGTCGACACCGGAAACTTGAGCGGGTTGGCCGGATAAAACACCAGGTCCAAGCGGACCAGCCCGCCTTCACTCAGGTTGTGCGTGACACTGCACTGTCCAACCTGTACGTGCATGCGGCCCAGCCACGGATGCACCAGCTCGCCCGCACCTTCCTGCTCCAGCGCCTGAAGCAGCTTGTCCCGTTGTTCGAAACAGTCGCGACCGACAATGAAGGCCGTCAGCGTGTGAACCTGCGACTGCTTGCCCAGCGACTCGAAATACGGCTCGTCGCGTTGTGGAAACTCATGCAACTGCCCTTTGCGCCCCACCGGGACGACGGCTTTTTCAATGAAAAAACCGACACCACGAAAAGACGCTGGCAGCAGGCTGTCACGCCATGTACTCATGATCCGGCTCCTGCGCCGAGGGTTCGATAACCGACGTTTGGCGAAATCGTCAAACCCGGCTGATTGGTCTGTATCCGGCCCGAACGCATGCCCGGTGGCGCGTTTTCAAAGTGAATATTGAGTTCGCCTTCAAATCGCGAACCGGCCCCCCCAGCACCCTGCTGCAACAACAGGCTGCCGGGGGCCGGCACATTTGGCACGCCAAGCAACTGGCCGATTGGCGGCACACCGGTCGCCTGATTGAGCCTTAGCTGTTTCAAGCCACTGTTCTCGACCGCATTTGCGGCCAGAAACGCACCGGTCCCGCCGCCCGGTCCGGCGTTGCGTACCCGCTGTTCCTCCGCGAACTGATTGACCTTCTCCGTCGCCCGTTGCAGCAGGGACTTATCCCCACTGCCGCCAAACCACCTCATGATCGGGTCGATGAACGGTTTGATGTCCGCCCACAAATCCGCGAACCAGGTTTTGACCGGAAGCCATTTCTCGATAACCTGGTCCAGTGGCGAATAACTGAACATTGATGCAAGCGCCTCGGTAAAGGGCTGCGCCGCAGTCTTGATACCGTCCCACAACCCGGAAAAGTACTCGGACACCGGCTGCCAGATGGCCACGATAGTGTCCAGCGGCGACCCTGCAGATAGCGCCTGCAGGTCGTCGAAAAACGAGCTGGCCAAGGCTTTGATCAAGCCCCAGAGCGCCGTAAAAAACTCGGACAACGGCTGCCAGTTCGCGACGATCATGCCGATCGGCGTCCAGGCAAATACCGTCTTGAAGACGTCCCACAGCGCCATGACCGGCCCGCGAATCGCTTCCCAGATCGCTTGAAAATAAGGTGCAACGGTTGACCAGTTGGCAATCAGAAGACCTGCCGCCAGCGCAAGGCCACGCACAATCAGGCCCAGCGGTGACAGGCCCATCACCATGCTCAGCACGCGCATGGCGGTCGTCGCGGTCATCACCGCCACTTGCAATACGCCGAAAGCAATCGCAGCGCCCACGACCCCCTTGATCACGCCAGGGTGTTCGGCCGCCAGTGCAGCGACCTGAGAAATCATCGGCCCGATCACGGCCATTGCTTCGTTCATCGCAGGCAGAAACATGCTGCCAATATTGATGCCCAGACGATCGACACGGTTGGTCATCTCCTTGATGGCCGTGGCCGTGGTCTGAGAGTTGTCCGCGAATTCCTTCTCGATGGTGCCGCTGTTCTGCACTCCCTCGCCGACCTTGGCCAGGTTGGACCTGAGCACATCAAGGTTGGCCAGCAGCGGTGTAATCGCCCCCAGCGATTCGGCGCCGAACAGCTGGGTGATGACATCTGATTGTTTGCCAGGGTCAACACTGGAGACCGCCGTCAGGACTTTTTCAATAGTCCCGGACGGGTCGCTCTGCATGCCTTGGGTCAGTTGATTGACGTCGAGTTGCAACGCCTCGAACGCGCCGGCTTTCGCCGCACCGCCTTCGGTCAACGACTGCATGAATCGCTTCATGCCACTGGCGGCCACATCGGCCGGTACGTCGACGCTGGCCAAGGTGGCCCCCATCGCCGCCAGTTGCCCGGACGCCAGGCCCGCAACCGGCCCGAGCGGGCCCATTGCAGTAATCATGGTGGCGATTTTCTTTTCCAGATTGTTGCCGCCGAGCACGTTGATCTTCTCGGACAGCGCCGTCACTTGCGGTTGGGTCATCTGGAACGAAGATCGCCACGAGGCCATCATGTCGCCCGACTCAGCCGCCGTCTGATCGAAGGCGACCCCCATTTTCACGGCGTCGCTGGCAAACCCGGTCAGTTCTTCACGCGGGACATTGGCCTTGGCACCGGCGGCAACAATCGCCGCAATACCATTGGCGCTTTCCGGCAGCCGTTCACTGAGGTCCAGAATGTCGGACCCCATCTGCTGAAACTGCTGCGGTGTTTCAAAGGTGACTGACCGTTTTACGCCGGCCATGCTGGTCTCAAAACCGATCGCTGCCTTTACCCCGGCAATCAAGGGCTTCGCCAAAGCGTTGTCCGTGATCACCTTGCCAACCTCTACGGCCCCAAGACTGGTCTCGAGGCCTTTGACGTTGTTGCGGATAGTTGCCAGCGTTGGAGACAGCTGGTCGACGCCGGTAATCAGCGTTCTGATAGTGTCTGCCATCACTCCCCCTGCAGGATCTGGTTGATGCGTTGCGCCTGCAAGATCGATTCGGTGATGACGTCCAGCTCCCTGGACATCATCAGTTCGGGATCGGTCTTCCAGAAGTACGCGAGGTCGTAGACGACGGCGATCAGTCCTTCAAGGTTGCTGATGCCGCTGCCATGAAAAAACTCGCAACCTTCCAGCTCAACGTGTTGATGTCGCACAGATCCATCTGATTGACCGACGAGGGCGGGATACCGGCGCAAACGGCGATGTACTTCGCCGCAACGTCCAGATCCAGCGACACGTCTTCGTTCTTGTCGATCTTGTACGGCAAGGCCTTGATGGCTCGCGCTTCCTGCGCTGTAGGGCGTCGGAACGTCACCTGCGAAAGGGTTTCCCCGTGCGCTTCGATCGGGCTGACCAGGTCGATGACTTCACTCATTGCCAGCTCCCCTGACTGCCATCGAATTTCAGTTCGATGGTGCCGTCGTCCGCTTTGCTGATCGGCTCATCGACCAGATAGGCGCCGGACAGGACGTAAGTCTTGCCGTTGCTGAATTCACAGGTGATGGTCATGTCCACACCGGTGGTGAGCAGCTTGAGCGGCAGATCCGCGGTGTGCAGCGCCTGAAATTTCAACCAGGCGGCCTTGTCGACTTCCTTGTAGTAGCCCGGCACGACCGTATCGCGCTTGACGTTCATCAGAGGGGCTTCGCCGCCGCCAATGATGGTCAACTGGGTGCCATCCACTTTGATGTAGCAGGTGCCCGCAACTTTCTGACCCATGTTGTTTATCTCCAGAATGAAAAAACCCGCACGAGGCGGGCTTGAAAAGGATTGGTGAGGCTTACGCCGCTTCGTCGTACTGCAAGCGGAACTGGTTGAGCAGCGCGAACACGCGCAGACCGTTGATGTAATCAGGCGGGAACATCACGTTCACACGGCTCGGATCGTTGCCGTCACGCTCGACGATCAGGTGCTGGGCGAACACTTCGGCGTTCTCCACATGGCCTTCTTCTTCGAGACGGGCGTACTGCGCAATCAACTCGCCACGAATGGTGCTCGGCGTGATGATCGGCTGACCGGCACCGAAGCGCGTGCCATCGCTGGCCAGTTTGTAGCGACCGTATTTGCTGGTGATGATGCCTTGCAGGCGACGAATGATGAACGCCGACTGGTGCATGGTTTCACTGTCCAGGTACGAGTTGTCAGCCTGACCGTAAGCGTTCTTCTGATAGGTGGTGATCGAGCGCTGAATACGCACATAACCGCCTTCGTAGTACGCCGTGGCGATGCCATAACGCAGCAGCGATTCACGCTCGGTCAGGGTGAAACGCTGACTGGCTGGCGCCGGGTCCAGACCTGGCATGGTGCCGCTCTGGGTCGGACGGCTGGCGTCGGCAGAAATGAACACGGCGGTGCGCGCAGCCAGTGCAGCGGCCTGCAGCCAGACCGGTTGCGGAACGCCGGTTTCCACGC
Source organism: Pseudomonas syringae (assembly GCF_002157375.1). Taxonomy (GTDB): domain Bacteria; phylum Pseudomonadota; class Gammaproteobacteria; order Pseudomonadales; family Pseudomonadaceae; genus Aquipseudomonas; species Aquipseudomonas syringae_T. The sequence continues at coordinate 7,516 of NZ_MTSA01000030.1, read as the reverse complement.
CCTGAATGGTGATGTGCTGATCGTTGCGCAGTTGGCCTGCCGCAACCAGCGTACCGACCGTACCGCGCTTGGCGCTGTACACATGGCCATACAGTTGACGCGCCCAGCTCCAGCGACCGGTGCTGTCGTCCATCGCCGCTTTCCAGGCATCCAGGGTGCTGGTGTCAGTCCACGGCATGCAAAGAAACTCGAACGGTTCATCGCCCAGCGCAGCCAGCGCCTTGAGCTGATCGGGCGTACCCACGCCGCCGGTCATGGCGGTCACGGCTGCCGTCAGGCCAGCAGGAATGACTTCGCCGTTGGTTTTACCCAGACGGTTGAATTCCAGATGAATGTCGTTGCCGCTCGCCCCGCTCCATTTGCAGGAAAGGGTCAACACACCGGCATCGACAGACGCGATAATCGGCAGGTCCGGCGTGGCATTGATCTTCACCGACAGCGCGGTTGCCGCTTGAGCAGCGGTCGCACCGTTGACCACAGTCGCCTGCACCCGTGCGCCGCCGACATACAGGTTCAGCAGACCAGGCTCGGTCGCAGCGCCAGTGAAGGTAACGGTTGCACCGGCTTTGACGCCTTCGGTGTTGAGCAGCGGCAGGCACCAGACTTCACCGGTCGGGTCGGCCTTGCGCCAGGTTTCGTACATGGAGGCCAGCATGGAACCCTGACCGCCGATGTTTTTTGCCAGCGCAACGCTGGGCACCAGTACCAGCGAGCCGAGCTCGGGGCCGGACACATCGTCATTGACCTGAGCAACGATCAGGCGACGCATGCTGGCCGACGCGCTGTTGGCGGCGGAGTTGTCCATTTCCGCATAAAACAGCGGGACGCGGACATCGGATGGAATGTTGTTAAAGCTGATAGCCATTGTTTGGCTTCCTCTTGGTTAGGCCGTGAAGGCTTGATAGGTGGTGGGGGATTGCTCGGTTTGAACGGTGATGTCGCCGTCGTTCTGACGACGCTGCCACCAGGCATTGAAGGTGACCTGCCGACCTTCGACGGGCAGCAAATCGCCCGCCTCCGGATCCGGCACGGTGCGGCCCTCGGCCGGTACTACAGTGATGCGTTGGGTCATGGTGTTACCTCTGCTGTGAACTTCGCTTCAAAGCGGCCATCAGGGCCGGGGGACTTCAGATTCGGGTCTGCTGGGTCGACGCAGTCCATCTCGATGGTGGCGCCGGTGAAGCGGGGCAAACCGTCCAGATAAGCCTCATGCCAGGTTTCGGCGGGTCGATCCTCCGTACTGCGACCCAGCTGGAACTGCGCGGCAAACCCGAAGCGGTACGTCACGCGCGCCCCGCTGATCTGCACCAGCGCACCGCCCGTGTATTGCATCGCGTCGTAGTCGTCGTCCGCATTCCAGCCCACCAGCGCACGCCACAACTCGGCGCGAATCGCGTGCAGTTGATCGCTGGCCTGCTGACCGCGCTTGTCATCACCCTCAAGCACCACGACGATGTCGATCTGGTCGGTGATGTTCTGGCGAATGACGTTTTGCAGATCGTTTGGCGTGGCCTGATCGCCTGTAGCGATGACATACGCCGAGGGGTGCGCAAGCTGATCGCCAAGGGCAACCGCAGCCCAGTCGATACCGGCGCTGATCCGACCGGCAAAGCTCGGGCAGGTCGCCTGCAAATGGGCAACTATCGGGGTGATCTTCATAAAGGGTTCCGCGTGTGTTGGAGGTTGATCCGGCGTGAGTAATGCCTACTGGTTCGCCTTGCCCAGCGCTTCATCCGCCTTGTCCGCCGCGCGGCTGGCAGTGTGCGCAGCCTGACTGGCGATAGACGCAGCGGTCTCGACCTTGTCTGCCGCCTGGGTCGTGGTTTCGGCCAGCCTGTCCAGTCGGCGATCCCGCTTGCCGAGCGCCGCATCGTAGGCATTGCGAACTTCCGCCAGTTGCCGGGTATGCTCGGCGCTGGCCGACCACTGCCCGGCCTGAAAACCGAGCATCAGGCACCCGGCAATCAGCAGCACGGCGATCAACCAGATCTCCAGCCGACGCCACCAGTGGCGAGCGATAAAATCAATTGCGCATCTGTGCATCGTTGGCACCTCCAAGCTGGGATCGGAGCCGGGCAATTTCGGCACTCTGCGTGGTGACCTTGTCGGTGAGCTGAACAATGTGGCTGGTCAGGGCTTCGATCTTGCCCTCCATCCGGCCCACCGCCGCCGCGAGCTCGTTACGCTCACGAGCAAACTGATCAGCCCGCGCTTCGGCTTCCTTGCGAGCCTCCCGCTCGGAGTCGAGCAGTTCATTGAGCCGGCGAACCGTACCGATGTCAGCGTTATCCATCGCCCGGTCAGTTGCATCTCTGGAAAGAAACTTGCGCAGCCACAAAAAGCCGCCAAGCAGAATGGTGCCCGTTCCGCCCAGCCAGGTAGCTGTGCCTGGGCCTAGGTCGGTTGGGTCCATCTTTACTCCGGGATAAAAAGGGCCGTCAGAGCAGCCAATGAGGAACGAGGTACGAATGAGGCCCTCGCTGAACGTGGTCATCAGAGGTTGCGAGGGATGTGCATACCCCTGATGGTGCTGCAGACGCCCAACACTGAGCGGGGCATCTGCAATTCGTCCTTACAGCAGGTCGTAGGTAATGTTCGATATCACCGCACCGCTATTTGCAAAAGACCATAGGCCATAGCCGGGCGGCAAATAGATAGGGTACTGAAGCTGAACAGCATTAGCGCCGCCAGTCATGAACGCGATCACCTTCCTTACGTCGCTCAGGTACATAGGGATTGTTTCCCCCGTAGCGACTACCGATCCCGATCCGCCACTGAACATGCCGGTTCGAATGACCAGGCCTGCCACGTTGTCGGCCGGCTTGATAATCACGGCAGGACCGCCGGAAGGACTTACATACACAAACTTGCTGCCTACTGATACTGGTTCCATTTTTTCACCTATTCAGTCGAATGATTTGTCGCGGAGGATTCCGCATTCATGTCGCTCAAAGGCGATAACTCATGGCTCGTGGCCTTCACATGATTCAGCGTTCCGCAGCGGGAACACTTGATCTGGAGTTCGGTGTAGCCACCCATGCGGGCCAGCAGTTTCTTGCACTGCCCGCATCGAAAGTCTTTCAACATCTGTACTGGCCTCCGTGTGCCTGGCCCAATGAAAAACCCCGCCGAAGCAGGGTTTGTATTGGGTCGCGATTGGCCGGTTGGCGCTGCAGCCCTGAGGCGCAAATCGCATATCGTGGGACCTTTTTACCCCCCTCCGGAAAGGCTGGGAAGGGGCAATTTCGGGGTGGGTCGAGTTTGACCGGAGTTCAACACGAGTTCGACCACAGCTGTGCAATCGGCCCGGATAAACGGTAGTGGATACCGTTTTAACCGGCACTTAACCGGCCTTGCTCGTGGCCAACTTGTTGCTTCTGGAAGCGCTGCGCTCGGCAAGAATCGCCAGCACCTGCTGATGAAGCTTGTTGATCCAGTTGCGATAGGTGCGGTCCGCGCCTTCGTTGATACCGACCAGGCGCATCTGCTCGCGCACAGGCAACGCTTCGACGTAACGCAGATTGGCCAGTTGGGCCAACTCAGGCCCACGCCCCTTTGCAGGACTGCGGGCCATCTGCGCAATGGCGGCTTCGACTTCGCTGCTTATATAGTCCATGCCGCTGCCATTACCGACCAGCGCTCGCGATCCCGGTGTGCGGCGCGGTATATAAGCGCCCCACTCCATGATCCCGGCCATCGGGCTGCTCAACCCGCCGCCGAGCCCGACACGCATGCGTTGCTCGCCCCAGTGCTGCATCACTGCTTCTATTTTCTCGATCATTGTCTGCTTCCCGTCAAAGCCTGCTGAGATGCCTTGCGAGCGATCCCGCTGCAAAGCCTGAGCAGCAGACAATACAATTTGTATTTTTTAGAGACAACCAGCATTTACAATATGTATATTGCCGATCACCCTACAGCCTGTATGATTCGACCCATGAACAGAAAATGGTATGAAGTCGCAAGACAGGTCATGGAAACCCAGGAAATCAGCCAGGAAGACATGGCTGAGCGGATGGGCGTTACGCCCGGCGCTGTGGGGCATTGGCTGAATGGCAAGCGGGAACCGAAGATCGAGGTCATCAACCGGTTTTTGACCGAACTGGGCCTGCCAATCCTCGCGACCGCCATTCCGTCAGATGAGCCAGGCATGCAGAACGTAGCGTCTATCGCGCAGCCTTCGCGTTTCTATCGATACCCGGTAATCAGCTGGGTCGAAGCCGGCGGCTGGAGCGAAGCGGTCGAGCCTTACCCGGTCGGCTACTCCGACACCTTCGAGATCAGCGACTATAAAGCCAAAGGCCGCGCCTTCTGGCTGATGGTCCGTGGCGACTCGATGACGGCACCTGCGGGCCAGAGCATTCCCGAAGGCATGCTGATTCTGGTGGACACCGGTATCGAACCGACGGCCGGAAAGCTGGTGATTGCCAAGCTTCCAGAAAGCAATGAGGCCACGTTCAAGAAACTGGTCGAAGACGCCGGGCGCTACTTCCTCAAACCGCTGAACCCGGCCTACCCGACCCTTCCGGTGACTGAAGAGTGCAAGCTGATCGGGGTCATCAGGCAAATGACCATGCGCCTTTGAGGCCTGAACTATCCCTGAAAGCCCCGAAAATCGGGGCTTTTTTATGCGCGTTGATTCAGTCTTGTCACGTACTTGTCACGTACGTGCGTAGGAAACATTTGCAGCTTGCGTAGGAAACACCCCTCAATTACTGTATGCACATACAGTAAAAAGGAGTTCACGCATGCTGAATCGAAGCCTCGACACACCGCAACACGACGCTTACCTGGCCTTGGCGCAACGTATTCAGGACGCAATCGCCAGCGACAAGGCGCAGATCGAGCATCAGGTGCTCCTGGTCAGAGAGCCAGGCGAGGCGCTCGACCATTGGGAACGGATTCTGGAACAGATCGGCGAAACTGAAGGCGTTTCAGTGACCCGCAACTTGGCAACCGGCACCGTTCACGTCTCTTGGTACATCGACTCCCTGTGATGAAAGTGATACAGAACGTATTTAAAATACAAACTGTATTGTCAGGATCCGCTACATATCGTATTGTTTGTTGGCACCCCATTTCGGGAGTACTCAACTATGCAAACCACAGGGAGTCATGGAATGAACGAGATACTGGATCAACTTCGCAAAGAATTCGCCACGCCGTGCCCTTCGTTGAGCGCCGTCAGAGAGCGTTATTTTTCGCACCTGTCGAATGACCGCAATCTGCTGCGCAAGATCAACGCAGGCCGTATTGCCCTGAAAGTCAGCCGCACCGGGGGCACTCGTCAGGGCCACCCGTTCGTTTACCTGCACGATCTGGCCAATTATCTGAGCGACATCGTGACCAACAGGGCCGCATGAGTTCAAAAAAACGCCGCCGCAGATGAAAACGTTTCAACGACCTTTGCAGCCCTGAAAAATCTTGGTACGTTTCCGGTACAAAATAACAACAACCGGAATCCTTTCATGACCAAGACATCAAGGCGCTGGCCATTCGCGGCCTGCCTGTTATCGCTGGCCTGTGGCACCGCCACTGCGGCACCCTATTCGACCATGGTGGTGTTCGGTGACAGCCTGGCGGATGCCGGACAGTTTCCGGACACCGCAGGCCCTGCCGGCTCGACGTTGCGATTCACCAATCGTGTCGGCCCGACGTATCAGGATGGCAGCGGTGAAGTGTTCAACCTGAACTCATCGACGCTGATCGGCAGAATGCTCAATGTCCCGGCGGGCGATCTGGCAGCCTCCACGTCCCCAGTCAACGCTGCACTGGGTCAGCCGGACGGCAATAACTGGGCAGTCGGTGGCTACCGGACGGACCAGATTCTGAATTCGATCAACTCGCAATCTACGGTCGTCGACCCCAACTCCGGCACACTGTTGCGCAGCCGGACCGGCTATCTGCCCGCCAACAGCTTTCGTGCTGACCCCAACGCGCTGTATTACCTGACTGGCGGCGGCAACGACTTCCTGCAGGGTCGCGTGCTGAGCGCCAACAGTGCGGGGCAAGCCGCCAATCGTCTGGCCGACAGCGCACAGGCGCTGCAACAGGCCGGGGCGCGCTACATCATGGTCTGGCTGCTGCCGGACATCGGCCAGACGCCCGCCTTGAGCGGCTCGCCTCTGGCGTCGGCAACGTCAGCCCTCAGCGCCGTCTTCAATCAGCAACTGGTCAGTCGCCTGGCGCAGATCGATGCACAGATCATCCCGCTCAACGTGCCGTTGCTGATCTCTGAAACGCTGGCTGAACCGGCACGTTTCGGGTTCGATCCCAACGAGAATCTGGTCAGTACCTGCTTCAACGGCGACAGTTGCAGAGAGAGTGCAACCAACGGCAGGTCCAGCGCGACGCCGAACCCAAGCCGGGTGTTCTTCAATGACCGTGTCCACCCTACCGAAGCCGGGCAGCGGTTGCTGGCCGACTATGCCTATTCGTTGCTCTCGGCCCCTTGGGAAATCAGCCTGCTGCCGGAAATGGCCAATGGCACGCTACGCATGCATCAGGACGAGTTGCGCGCACAGTGGCTTAGCGACTGGGGTAACTGGCAAGGCATTGGGCAGTGGCAGAGCATTATCTCGGCAGGCGGTCAGAAAATGGACTTCGATGCTCAGGACAGTTCAGCGGATGCTGACGGTCGGGGCTACAACCTGACCCTTGGCGGCAGTTACCGCTTTGCTGAAAACTGGCGCACGGGGATCGTTGCCGGGGCCTATCGACAAAGCCTTGAAGCCGGCCCGAGGGACTCGGACTACAAGCTCAACAGTTACATCGCTACTGCGTTTCTGCAATACCAGGCCAATCACTGGTGGGGCGACCTGGCGGCTTCGGGCGGCAAACTCGATTACGAAAATGCCGAGCGGAAATTCGCGCTGGGTGTCAGCGAAGGCCAGGAAAAGGGTGATACCGACGGCGAAATGTGGGCCGTCAGCGGACGCGTCGGTTTTGATATCGCGGGGGCTGCCAGCCGCTGGCATCTGTCGCCTTTCGTCAGCGCCGACTATGCCCATATCGATGTCGATGGCTACTCCGAAAAAGGCGACCGCTCGACGGCGCTGACCTTCAGCGATCAAACCCGCAAATCCAGACGTGCAGGCGTTGGTCTGCAAGGCAAGTTCCAGGTCACTCCGACGACGCAAGTCTGGGGAGAGGTCGCACGGGAACGGGAGTTCGAAACCGATCAGCAGAACGTGACAATGGCGCTCAACAGCGTGCAGTCCGTCGACTTCACGCTGCAGGGCTACACCCCGCAACGCGACCTTAATCGGGCCACGCTGGGCGTCAGCCAGAAACTCACTCAAGACCTGACGCTGCGCGGCAACTATAACTGGCGCAAGAACGATGACGTGACCCAGCAAGGGGTGAATGTTGCGTTGAGTCTGAGTTTCTAGATAGAAGCGGCGCAGGTTTGTGACTTGTGGGAGTGAGCTTGCTCACGAAAGTAACAGCCCAAACACCCCATTTCCGGGGCTGTGCCGGCCTCTTCGCGAGCAAGCTCGCTCCCACAAGACTTATGTAT
>NZ_MTSA01000002.1:0-413656 GCF_002157375.1 Pseudomonas syringae | reverse complement strand
AAGTGGGGCGAATTATAGACAGATCACAGAGGGCGTCAACCGTTAATTTCAAAAATCTGCAGCTCGCTTGCTGAACCCCCGCAAATACGGGAGAACCGTCTTTTAAAGACGATCTCCCTTCCGGATAATTTACAGGCTGGGGAATGCGAACTGCGAGGCTTCATGGCTCGCACGCTGCGGCCAACGCTGGGTTATCGCCTTGCGGCGTGTGTAAAAGCGCACACCGTCCGGCCCATAGGCATGCAGATCGCCAAACAGAGAACGCTTCCAGCCGCCGAAGCTGTGGTACGCGACCGGCACTGGCAGCGGTACATTGACCCCGACCATCCCCACTTCGATCTCGTCGCAGAACAGCCGTGCGGCTTCGCCATCCCTGGTAAAGATGCATGTACCGTTGCCGTACTCATGGTCGTTGATGAGTTGCATGGCCTGCTCGAGGCTATCGACGCGCACGATGCACAATACCGGCCCGAAGATCTCTTCTTTATAGATGCGCATCTGCGGCGTCACGCGATCAAACAGGCAACCGCCCATGAAGAAGCCCTGTTCATGCCCGGCAACCTGAAGGTCCCGGCCGTCCACGACGAGAGTAGCGCCCGACTCCACGCCATCGGCTATATAGCCGCTGACCTTGTCGCGATGCTGCCCCGTAACCAATGGCCCCATGTCCAGCCCACAGGCCGTGCCGGCACCGATCTTCAGGCTCTGGATTTGCGGAACCAGTTTGGCCACCAACGCATCGGCAATCTGATCACCGACGCAAACCGCCACAGAGATCGCCATGCAGCGCTCGCCACACGATCCGTAGGCAGCGCCCATCAGCGCACTGACGGCGTTGTCCAGATCAGCATCCGGCATCAGCACCGCATGGTTCTTGGCACCGCCGAGCGCCTGAACGCGTTTGCCTCGCGCCGCACCCTCTTTATAGATGTACTCGGCAATCGGTGTAGACCCGACAAAACTCAGCGCTTTCACTTCCGGCGCTTCGATCAGCGCATCAACCGCCACCTTGTCGCCATGCACCACATTCAATACACCCTTCGGCAACCCGGCCTCATGCAGCAGCTCGGCAATCAACAACGTAGAACTCGGATCACGTTCGGATGGTTTGAGAATGAAGCAATTGCCGCAGGCAATGGCCAGCGGATACATCCACAACGGCACCATCGCCGGGAAGTTGAATGGCGTGATGCCCGCAACAATGCCCAGTGGCTGGAAGTCGGACCATGCATCGATGTTGGGCCCCACGTTGCGGCTGTACTCACCTTTCAAGACTTCGGGCGCAGCGCAGGCGAACTCCACGTTTTCGATACCACGCTTCAGCTCGCCCGCCGCATCTTCCAGCGTCTTGCCATGTTCTTCACTGATCAGTCGGGCAATGCGTGCTTCGTTCTGCTCCAGCAATTGCTTGAAGCGAAACATGACCTGGGCGCGCTTGGCCGGTGGCGTGTTGCGCCAGGCCGGGAACGCCGACTTGGCGGAGTCGATGGCTTGCTGAACGGTTTCACGACTGGCAAGTGCCACCTGGTGGATGACCTGCCCGGTAGACGGATTGAACACATCTGCCGTGCGGCCGCTGCCAGACACGAACTCGCCGTGAATCAGGTGCTGAATACTGCTCATGACAAAAACTCCAAAAGACTGGATCAGGCGCGAATCACTTCACGCCTGACGAAAGAAGTACCTATATAAGAAGGAGATTGACCAGCGTGATCAATCGAGCTGGTTCAATGCCTCGCCCACGGCATCGAACAGGCGATCCAGATCCTGTGCCTGGCTATTGAAGGTCGGGCCGAACTGCAGGGTGTCGCCGCCAAAACGCACATAGAAACCGGCTTTCCACAGTTTCATGCCGGCCTCGAACGGTCGCACAATCGCGTCGCCGTCACGCGGTGCAATCTGAATGGCACCTGCCAGCCCGTAGTTACGAATATCGACGACGTTCTTCGCGCCCTTGATACCGTGCAACGCTCGCTCAAAATGCGGCGCAACGTCTGCCGCCTGCTGCACCAGGTTTTCACGCTGCAACAGGTCCAGCGCCGCCAACCCGGCCGCACAGGCCACTGGATGCGCCGAATAGGTGTAGCCATGCGGAAACTCGACGGCGTAGTCCGGCGTCGCTTGATTCATGAAGGTCTGATAGATCTCGCTACTGGCAATCACCGCGCCCATCGGGATCGCGCCATTGGTGATTTGCTTGGCGATGCACATCAGGTCCGGCGTGACGCCAAAACTGTCGGCACCAAACATCGAACCGGTACGACCGAAGCCGGTAATGACTTCATCGAAGATCAGCAGGATGTTGTGCTGATCGCAAATTTCGCGCAAACGCTTGAGGTAGCCTTGTGGCGGAACAATCACACCGGCCGAACCCGCCATTGGCTCCACAATCACTGCCGCAATGTTCGAGGCGTCGTGCAGCTCGATCAACTTGAGCATCTCATCGGCCAGCGCGATGCCGCCTGCCTCAGGCATGCCTTTTGAAAAAGCATTGCTGGCCAGCAGCGTGTGCGGCAGGTGATCGACGTCCATCAACTGACCGAACATCTTGCGATTGCCGTTAACGCCGCCCAGGCTGGTGCCGGCCACGTTCACGCCGTGATAGCCACGCGCGCGACCGATCATTTTGGTTTTGGTCGCCTGCCCTTTCAGCCGCCAGTAGGCACGTACCATCTTCACCGCGGTGTCTGCGCACTCAGAACCGGAGTTGGTGTAGAAGACGTGATTCAGGTTGCCCGGCGTCAACTCGGTGATTTTTTCCGCCAGCTTGAATGACAACGGGTGCCCGAACTGAAAGCCCGGGGAGTAATCCAGTATGCCCAGTTGCCGCGAAACAGCTTCTTGAATTTCCTTGCGGGTATGCCCCGCGCCGCAGGTCCAGAGGCCGGAGAGACCATCGTAGATCTTGCGACCCTTGTCGTCTGTCAGATAGCTGCCATGCGCGGCGACGATCATGCGCGGGTCGCTGTGGAAATTGCGGTTCGCGGTGTAAGGCATCCAGTGAGCGTCGAGCTTCAGCTGGCTGGTGACGGGCACTTCGGACGATTCGAACATATTCATGGAGCGAGCCTCGCAGGCACGTAGACGAACAGTGATTGCAGCCAAGGTGCCACGCGGCTAAAGTTCATAAAACCTGATTTTCATGATCTTCAGTTAGGCATCCGCTAAACAATGAGCCTTCGTCGTTCCGACCCTCTGGCGCAGGTCAGTGATTTTGATATCCGCTTGCTGCGCCTCTTTAAAAACGTGGTCGAGGCTGGCGGTTTTTCGGCTGCCGAAAGTGTTCTGGGCATTGGTCGGTCTGCAATCAGCCAACAAATGAGTGATCTGGAACAGCGCCTTGGCCTGCGTCTGTGTCAACGCGGAAGGGCCGGTTTTTCGCTGACTGATGAAGGACGTGAGGTTTACCATTCCTCGTTGCAGCTACTCAGTGCGCTGGAAAGCTTCAGAACCGAAGTGAACGGCCTGCACCAGAATTTACGCGGCGAACTGAACATCGGCCTGACCGACAACCTGGTCACCCTCCCCCATATGCGCATCACCCACGCGCTGGCCCGGCTCAAAGAGCGCGGCCCTGGCGTGCATATCAATATCCGCATGGTCGCCCCCGCAGAAGTCGAACAGGGCGTATTGGACGGCGGCCTGCATGTCGGAGTTGTGCCACAGGCCAGCGCCTTGCCGGGGCTGGAATATCACCCGCTGTACAGCGAGCGGTCACTGCTTTACTGCGCGGTGGGTCACCCGCTTTTTTATACGGACAATGCAACGCTGGATGACGGGCGTCTCGCACAGCAGGAAGCCATCACCCCCACCTTTCGCCTGCCCAGCGACATTCAGGATCATTACAAGGCGCTCACTTGCACGGCCAGTGCCTCCGACCGCGAAGGCATTGCGTTTCTGCTTTTGACCGGGCGCTATATCGGGTATCTGCCGGATCATTACGCCAATGCCTGGGTAAAGGAAGGCAGGCTGCGTGCGCTGAAACCGGAGTCAAAGTTTTATGACCTCAACCTGGTGACGGTCACACGCAAGGGTCGACGCCCTCATTTGGTGCTCGAAAGTTTCCTGGAAGCACTGGCTGCTACCCGATGACACATTTCTGCCAGCCACCGTTTTGATTCACTCGACTCACCGAAGCCCTCAACTGCGCTATCAGGCTGATATATCTGGCAATAGTCAGGCGCCCAGAACATTAACCTGAGCAGATGGACAGCTTTTTGCAGTACGAACAGAAAGTGGATCCACACGATGTCACGCCAGCTCATGGCATTCCATTCCGAGACTTCGCCATGCAGCCTGAAAACCCTGAAAACCTGAACAACGGTGACAAGAATAACGACCTGATCTACGGCCTGAATGACCGACCCAGGCCGATGACGGCTGTGTTGGCAGCGCTGCAACACGTTCTCGCCAGCTTCGTCGGCATCATCACCCCGCCGCTGATTATCGGATCAACATTGGGGCTGACCGAATACCTGCCCTATCTGATCAGCATGGCCTTGATGGTGTCGGGTACGGGGACGTTCATTCAGGCACGCCGCCCGTTCGGTATCGGCGCAGGCATGATCTGCTTGCAAGGCACCAGTTTCGCGTTTTTGGGCGCCGTGTTGTCCGCAGGCTTTCTGGTCAAGCAGCGTGGCGGCAGCCCCGAGGACATCATGGCGATGATTTTCGGCGTGTGTTTTTTCGGCGCGTTGGTACAGATCGTTCTGAGCCGCTGCATCAGTCAACTGCGCCGCGTCATCACGCCCCTCGTGACCGGCATCGTGATCACGCTGATCGGCGTCAGCCTGATCAAGGTGGGCGTGACCGATCTGGGAGGCGGCTTCAACGCACCGGATTTCGGCGCACCGTTGAATCTGGCTCTGGGTGTGTTCGTGCTCGCGGTCATCATCGTGCTCAACCGCTCGAACACACCTTGGGTGCGCTTGTCAGCAATCATCATCGGCCTGGCTGTCGGCAGTCTGGCGGCGTGGTTCAGCGGCAAACTGGTTCCCCAGCCGATTCACGACTTGCCGCTGATCAGCGTGCCGATTCCGTTCCGGTTTGGTTTCAACTTTGACTGGACCGCTTTCCTGCCGGTCGCGCTGATTTATCTGATCAGCAGCATCGAAACCGTCGGCGACCTCACCGCCAATTGCATGCTGGCACGCCAGCCGATCAGCGGCCCGACTTACCTGGCACGGCTCAAGGGCGGCGTGCTGGGCGACGGCGTGAGCTGCATGATTGCCGCCACTTTCAGCGCGTTCCCCAATACCACGTTCGCGCAAAACAACGGCGTGATCCAGTTGACCGGTGTCGCCAGCCGCTATGTCGGCCTGTACATCGGCGCGGTGCTGTTCATCCTGGGGCTGTTCCCGCACATCGGCGCCATCGTCCAGCAGATTCCGAAGCCGGTATTGGGCGGCGCGACGCTGGTGATGTTCGGCAGTGTTGCGGCGGCAGGCGTGAGAATTCTGGCTCAGTCGCCTCTGGACCGGCGCAGCATGCTGATCATTGCGACCTCGTTTGGTGTCGGCCTGGGCATCGCAGCGCAACCGTCGCTGCTGCATCAGATGCCTCATCTGATTCAGAACCTGTTCGATTCGGCTATCACCAGCGGCGGCATCACCGCGATTATCCTGTGCCTGCTGATTCCTGAAGGCAACGTTGCTGCGGCCCCCTCCGATGCGGTGACGGAACCCAAACCCCTTGAACAACCACGATAACTTTCAACAACTGCATCTGCACTGGCGCTTGCGGGATAGGCGCCGGTGCGTTATCTGTTCATTCGTTGTGCCCCCACGACCTGTCCGGAATTGCTTATGACCCTCGAAGTCCCAGCACACAGCGCTCACGTCACCAAGCCTGCCAGCCGTATTCGTCAGAAGAACGAAGAAGCGATTATCCAGGCAGCCGAAGATGAATTTGCCCGCCACGGCTTCAAGGGCACCAGCATGAACACCATCGCGCTGAAGGCCGGGCTGCCGAAGGCCAATCTGCATTACTACTTCACCAACAAGCTCGGCCTGTATGTCGCGGTCCTGAGCAACATCATCGATTTATGGGACAGCACCTTCAACCATCTCGGCGTGGACGACGACCCCGCCGAAGCGCTGGCCCGCTACATTCGCGCCAAAATGGAATTCTCGCGTCGCCAGCCACAGGCTTCGCGCATCTTCGCCATGGAAATCATCAGCGGTGGCGAATGCATGACCGAATACTTCAATCAGGATTACCGCACCTGGTTCCAGGGGCGTGCAGCGGTTTTTCAAGCCTGGATCGACGCAGGAAAAATGGACCCGGTCGATCCGGTTCACTTGATCTTTCTGTTGTGGGGCAGCACCCAGCATTACGCCGATTTCGCGACCCAGATCTGTCGCGTGACCGGTCGCAGCCGCCTGACCCGTCAGGATATGGAGCAGGCCAGCGACAATCTGATCCGGATCATCCTCAAAGGTTGTGGGCTGACACCGCCAGCCTTGTAGAATCGACACCTTGCCGCCAGCAAGGATACCTGCATGCCCTTTACTCTTGCCGGCCCTTGCGAGTTTCGTGAAGAAATCCGCAAGAGCCGCTTCATCACCCTCGCCGCCCCCATCGCCAGCCCTGCCGATGCCCAGGCATTCATCGAGCAGCACAGCGACCTGAACGCGACCCACAATTGCTGGGCCTGGAAGCTGGGCGGACAGTACCGCAGCAATGACGACGGCGAACCGGGTGGCACGGCCGGCAGGCCTATTCTCGCCGCCATCGAAGCACAGGAATTCGATCAGGTCGTGGTTCTGGTGATTCGCTGGTACGGCGGCATTCAGTTGGGCACCGGGGGCCTGGCCCGTGCATATGGCGGCGGCGCCAACAAGTGCTTGCAACAGGCCGAGCGCTTGCCGCTGATTCAACGCTGGTCTTTTGCGATGGAATGCAGCTTCAGTGAACTGGCGCTGGTCAAGGTGCGCCTGGCTGAGCTGAACGGGCTGGTCGAGAGCGAAACGTTCACGGCCAATGGCGTGCAGATGGCAATCGCCATCGGCCCTGAACATGTCGATCTCCTGCAACGGCAACTGGCTGATCTGAGTCGCGGCAGAATCTTGCTGCAACGTGCTGTGGATGACTGACTGCCTGTTTCGGCCTCGTGTCTGCAATTGCCCACATCTACTGTGCATCCGGCTGTGGATAAGCTGAGCACAGTCCATCACACGCCTTACGGGCCGGGCGTTTCAGGCAAGTGATCATTTTTCGCACAATTCAGTGCATACCGGCTGAAAACAGTTCGAAAACAGACGGTTAGTGAGCTTTAGCACCTTTGGACACTAACCGGCGTGGCGTTATTCTCCGCTGAGCAGGTTGCGCACAGTTACTGTGGAGGAACCTGTGGATAACAGGTGCAAGAGCGGCGCAATCGTTTACAGCGCCGCACTCGGGGCCAGCTGTCTATTTTCTGCTCAAATCAATGGGCCATATTCGAACCCGACGCGCGCAGGCATGCCCCGATCTGGTGCTGAAATGGCGTGACCCGGATCGGCCGGGATCGATATTCCCCGTCAATGCTCCGTTCTAGCCCGCCCGCCTGAAACCTGACCTGTTGGCCAGGATTTTGCTTTATCCACAGGCGACCCACTTTTGCCCAGAGCCTTTCATGTCAAACGATGCGATACCTGCGCGCCTCCAATTGCGCCACATCACCAAACGGTATCCCGGCTGCCTGGCCAATGATGCTATCGACCTGACCATTCAGCCCGGCGAGATTCACGCGCTGCTGGGTGAGAACGGTGCAGGCAAAAGCACGCTGATGAAGATCATCTACGGCGTTACGCAACCTGACTCGGGGTCGATCGTCTGGCAAGGTCAACCGCTGACCATGCGGCACCCCGCGCAGGCCAGAAGCCTGGGCATCGGCATGGTGTTCCAGCATTTCTCTCTGTTCGAAACCTTGAGCGTTGCGCAAAACATTGCGCTGGCAATGGGCGCAGCGTCAGGCACGCCGAAACAACTGGAGCCGCGTATTCGCGAGGTCTCACAACGTTACGGCATGGCGGTCGAGCCTCAGCGGCTGGTCCATAGCCTGTCGATTGGCGAACGGCAAAAAGTCGAAATCATTCGCTGCCTGATGCAAGACATTCGGCTGCTGATTCTCGACGAACCCACGTCAGTGCTCACACCTCAGGAGGCTGAAGAGCTTTTCGTCACTCTCAGGCGTCTGGCCAAAGAAGGCTGCAGCATCTTGTTCATCAGCCACAAGCTGGGCGAAGTCCGGGCGCTGTGCCACAGCGCAACCGTGCTGCGCAACGGCAAGGTCTCAGGGCACTGCGTTCCGGCGGAATGCTCTGATCTGGTACTGGCGCGGATGATGGTCGGTGATGCCGAGGGATTGACAGCGCATTACCCGAAGGTCAGCGGCAGCGCGGCGTTTCTGCGGGTCGACGGGCTGTCCTGGCACAACCCGGATCCATTCGGCTGCTCACTGAAAAACCTGAAACTGGATGTGCGCAGCGGTGAAATCGTCGGCATCGCGGGCGTGGCCGGCAATGGTCAGGATGAATTGCTTGCGTTGTTGAGCGGTGAGCAGACGCTGCCGCACCATCAGGCGGCAACCCTGCGGTTTGCAGAAACGCCCGTCGGCCACTTGCGCCCTGACGCCCGACGCAAACGCGGCCTGGCATGCGTGCCTGCCGAACGGCTGGGGCATGGCGCGGTGCCGGAATTGAGCCTGGCGGACAACGCCCTGCTGACGGCCTTCCAGCAAGGCCTTGTGAGCAACGGCCTGATTCAGCGCAGCAAGGTGCGCGCACTGGCCGACGACATCATTCGCCGCTTCGCGGTCAAGACGCCAGATGCTCAAGCCCCGGCGCGTAGCCTGTCCGGCGGCAATCTGCAGAAATTCATTCTGGGTAGGGAAATCCTGCAGAACCCGAAACTGCTGATCGCCGCGCACCCGACCTGGGGCGTGGATGTCGGCGCAGCGGCAGCGATTCATCGGGCGCTGATTGCCTTGCGTGATGCGGGCGCTGCGATTCTGGTGATTTCCGAAGACCTGGACGAACTGTTCCAGATCAGCGACCGACTCGCCGCGCTGAGCGACGGTCAGCTTTCCGACCTGATCCCCACTGAACAGACCAGCGCCGTGCAGATCGGCGGCTGGATGGCAGGGCAGTTCGCACATTCTCAACCCCAGGCCCACACGCCTGGTTAACGGAGCAAAAAATGCTGCTTTCTCTGGAACCGCGCGGCCAAGCATCGCGCGCCATGTTGTGGTGTTCCCCGTTGCTCGCTGCCGTCCTGACCCTGGTTTGCGGCTCGCTGCTGTTCATCGGCCTCGGCCTTGACCCGTGGGTGACACTGCATACCTTGCTGATCGCACCGGTCAGCGACCTGTATGGCCTGTCGGAATTAATGGTCAAGACGTTACCGATCCTGCTGTGCGCGCTGGGGCTGGCGGTCGCCTATCAGGCGCGCATCTGGAACATTGGGGCGGAGGGTCAATTGCTGCTGGGCGCGCTGGCCGGCAGCGCCGTGGCGGTGAACATCATCGAGATGGAAAGCCGTTGGGCGCTGGTGATGGTCCTGCTGGCCGGCACGCTCGCAGGTGCGGCCTGGGCCGGCGTGACAGCCTGGCTGCGCACCCACTTCAATGCCAATGAAATCCTCACCAGCATCATGCTCAATTACATTGCGCTGAACCTGCTGCTGTACTTCGTACACGGGCCGCTCAAGGACCCGGCGGGCATGAATTTTCCGGAATCAGCGACGTTCGGCGACGCCAGCCGTCTGCCACTGTTGATGGAAGATGGCCGCGCGCACATCGGCGTGTACTTCGCCTTGCTGGCGCTGGTCGCGGTGTGGGTTCTGTTGCAACGCAGCTTCATCGGTTTCCAGATCAAGGTGCTCGGCCTGGACAAGCGCGCCGCCGGGTTCGTCGGCTTTCGCGAGAAACGTCTGGTGTGGCTCGCGTTGTTGATCAGCGGCGCACTGGCCGGGCTGGCGGGCGTGTCGGAAGTGACCGGGCCTATCGGCCAACTGGTGCCGCAGGTGTCGCCCGGATACGGATACGCGGCGATAACCGTGGCCTTTCTCGGCCGCCTCAACCCGATCGGCATTCTGTTCTCAAGCCTGTTGATCGCCCTGCTTTATCTGGGTGGCGAAAGCGCGCAAATGACCCTGAACCTGCCCTTGGCCATCACCCAGTTGTTTCAAGGAATGATGCTGTTCTTCCTGTTGGCCTGCGATGTGCTGATTCTCTACCGCCCGCGCCTCAAGCAGCGCTGGGCCAAGCGCCAGATGACCCCCGTCACAGGAGCCGCATGATGGATATCGACCTGCTAAGCAATATTTTTTACGCGATGGTCCGCTGCGGCACGCCCTTGCTACTGGTCGCGCTGGGCGAGCTGATCTGCGAGAAAAGCGGCGTCATCAACCTGGGTCAGGAAGGCATGATGCTGTTTGGCGCGGTGACCGGGTTTATTGTCGCGCTGAGCACCGGCAACCTCTGGCTGGGTGTTTTGCTGGCGATGCTGGCGGGCATGCTGCTGTCGGCATTGTTCGCCGTGGTGGCTCTGGTGTTCAACGCCAATCAGGTGGCGACCGGTCTGGCGCTGACCATTTTTGGTGTCGGCCTCTCAAGCTTCGTCGGTGCCGCCTGGGTCGGCAAGCCGCTCAGTGGTTTCGAGCCGGTTGCCATTCCCTTCCTCAGCGATATCCCGCTGATCGGCCGCATGCTGTTTGCTCAGGACCTGCTGGTCTACCTGTCGTTCGCGCTGTTCGCGCTGGTGGCATGGGCGCTGCTGAAAAGCCGCGTCGGGCTGATCATCCAGGCCGTCGGCGAAAACCCCGACGCTGCCAGCGCAATGGGCCTGCCGGTGTTGCGGGTGCGTACGCTGGCGGTGCTGTTCGGCGGCGCGATGGCTGGCCTGGCCGGTGCTTACCTGTCGTTGGCGTACACGCCGATGTGGGCAGAAAACATGAGCGCCGGACGCGGCTGGATTGCCCTTGCCCTGGTGGTGTTCGCCAGCTGGCGTGTCTGGCGCCTGCTACTCGGCGCCTACCTGTTCGGCCTCGCCAGCATCCTGCACCTGGTGGCGCAGGGCATCGGCCTGGCCATCCCTTCCAACCTGCTGGCGATGCTGCCTTACGTGGCGACCATCATCGTCCTCGTCCTGCTCTCCCGCGACGCCCTGCGCACCCGTCTTTACGCGCCCGTTTCGCTGGGGCAGCCGTGGCGGGCGGGGCATTGAGGGGCTTCAAGTTTGACTATCGTGCGACGCCCCGCGTCCGATCTTGAATGCGCGGCGCGGTGCATATCTGTGACGCAGAGCGTCACGCCATGCAGTTCGACGCTGGAGCGTGCGGAACGATAATCTCAACTATCGTGCCAATGCTCAGTGTCAGGCATCTCCCTTGAACGTTTCTGGCTCACAGAGATTCCAACACTGTATAGGCAGGAGTACGCTGCGAGGTCGAAACTTTCGAGAGGCGTGCCGGCCCTGCCATGGAATATGTCTCTCAATCTGCCAAGGAATCATTCATGACCACTACTCAAAAGACCGCTCTTATCATCGGTGCCTCGCGTGGCCTGGGGCTCGGGCTGGTTGAGCGGTTGACCGAGCAGGGCTGGAAAGTCACTGCCACTGTTCGTGATCCGCAAAACGCCGAGAACCTGAGGAACGTTAAGGACGTTCGCATTGAAGCCGTAGACCTCGATGAAATTGCTTCGCTGGAAGTGTTGGTCCAGAAGCTGCGCGGCGAGGTGTTCGATGTGCTGTTCGTCAATGCCGGGATCACTGGCGCAGAACACCAGAGTGCCGCGAAATCGACCGCTGCCGAGCTTGGGCAATTGTTCCTCACCAATGCGGTTGCACCGATTCGGCTGGCCGAACGTTTCATCGATCAGATCCGTCCTGAAACAGGCGTGCTGGCGTTCATGAGTTCATGGCTGGGCAGCGTCACGTGCCCGGATGGCGCGAACCTGGCGCTGTACAAGGCCAGCAAGGCGGCGCTCAATTCGATGACCAACACATTCGTCACCGAACTGGGTGAAAAGCGACCGACTGTGTTGTCGATGCACCCGGGTTGGGTCAAGACCGACATGGGCGGCGAAAACGCCGCTATCGACGTGCGGACCAGCACGACCGGCCTTGTGGAGCAGCTCAATGCGTACGCGGGCAAGGGCGGGCATCACTTCGTCGATTACCAGGGCAAGACGATTCCCTGGTAACGAACGGATGTTGATCAGGCATCACGCTCCCCGATAGACTCGCAACCCTTGCCGGGCGGCTGCATGCCCGGCAACCCTGGATCAGCAGACAGGGCATCACTGAGCTGGCTAACCCTGAACCCCTTTCAGAGGAGCCGGCCCATGCCCGCGATCCGTATCTGGTTGAAAAACCCCCTTGCTGTGTTCACCGCCAATGACCTGGACGCCCGTGGCGGTCTGGTGATCGAGGGCGGCGTCATTACTGAAGTGCTGGCCCTCGGGCAACGGCCATCGACGCCCTGCGCACAGACGTTCGATGCCCGTGAGCATGTGCTGTTGCCGGGGTTGATCAACACCCATCATCACTTTTATCAAACCCTCACGCGCGCGTGGGCGCCGGTGGTCAACCAGCCATTGTTTCCGTGGCTCAAGACCCTGTACCCGGTGTGGGCGCGACTGACGCCGGAGAAGCTCGCGGTCGCCAGCAAGGTGGCGCTGGCAGAGCTGTTGCTGTCGGGCTGTACGACAGCGGCCGATCATCACTACCTGTTCCCGGACGGCCTGGAACACGCCATTGATGTGCAAGTGCAAAGCGTACGAGAACTCGGCATGCGCGCGATGCTGACCCGTGGTTCCATGAGCCTGGGCGAAGCGGACGGTGGCTTGCCGCCCCAGCAGACGGTGCAGCAGGGCGAAGTGATTCTGGCCGACAGCCAGCGCTTGATCGCGACGTATCACGAGCGTGGCGACGGCGCGCAGATCCAGATCGCCCTGGCGCCGTGCTCGCCGTTTTCAGTTACGCCACAGATCATGGCCGAGAGCGCCGCGATGGCGGAAAAACTTGATGTACGCCTGCACACGCATCTGGCTGAAACCCTCGATGAAGAGGACTTCTGCTTGCAACGCTTCGGCCTGCGCACCGTGGATTATCTGGACAGCGTCGGCTGGCTCGGCCCACGCACCTGGTTGGCCCACGGCATCCATTTCAACCCCGATGAAATCGCCCGCCTTGGCGCTGCGGGCACCGGGGTCTGTCACTGCCCAAGCTCGAACATGCGCCTGGCTTCCGGCATTTGCCCGACGCTGGACCTGATCGCTGCCGGCGCGCCGCTCGGTCTCGGCGTGGACGGCTCGGCGTCCAACGATGCCTCGAACATGATCCTCGAAACCCGTCAGGCGCTTTACCTGCAACGCTTGCGTTATGGCGCCGGGCTCATCACCCCGCAGCTTGTGCTCGGCTGGGCGACCAAGGGGTCGGCGCAACTGTTGGGTCGGGCTGACATTGGAGAGCTGGCGGTGGGTAAACAGGCTGACTTGGCACTGTTCAAACTCGATGAGCTGCGCTTTTCCGGCAGCCACGATCCGTTGTCGGCACTGTTGCTGTGTGGCGCAGACCGTGCAGATCGGGTGATGATTGCAGGGCAATGGCGGGTGATCGACGGGAAGGTTGAAGGGCTGGACATCAAGCAACTGATTGCCGACCACAGCCAGGCCGCGCGGGCGTTGATTCAGGGTTGAGTATTGGCGCCCCGTTCAGGATGCGCGTCCCTTTGCGACGCAGAGCGTCGGGAACTGCGTCCCCACGCTGGAGCGTGGGGACAAGAGCCTCAGTGGGCTAAACCGTCGACTATCGTGCGACGCTCCGCGTCGCCATGCCGTTCAGGACGCTCCGCGTCCTCCTCGACGCGGAGCGTCGGGCAATGCATTCCCACGCGGGAGCGTGCGCAACGATAATCCTGACGATCCCGAAGAGACACGCCAAGCCCTAAAGCCCCAGACACGACAGCATGATAAACGTCGCAAACAGCACGAAGTGGGTCATGCCTTCGATGGCGTTGGTTTCGCCGTCATTGAGGTTGATCGCAGACACCAACAGGGTGATGAAAATCATCACGGTCTGTACCGGAGTCATGGCCATCTGGAAGGGCTGACCGCTGTAGAGCGCCATCGCTTCCATCACCGGCACAGTCAGAATCACCGTGGACAAGGATGCCCCCAAGGCGATGTTGACCACCGACTGCATGCGGTTGGCCAAGGCTGCACGCAAGGCGGTCAGGATTTCCGGCGCAGCGGAAATGGCAGCCACCAGAATGGCGGTCATGACCGGGGGCGCGCCGGTGCCTTCCAGGCCAAGGTCGACGGTCTTGGACATGACTTCGGCCAATGCACCGATGACCACGACGCCCGTCACCAATGTCGCGATGGAGCGCGTCAGGTTGACGGGTTCATGCTCTTCAGCCTGACCCTGGCGCTTTTTCTTCTCCGGGTAGCTGTAGCTGAAGAAGTAGCTGTGCGGCCCGACCTGCATGCGCAGAAACAGCGTGTAAAGCAGCACCATCGCGCCAATGGTGAACGCCGAGTAGATCTTCCAGTCGCCCTCGGGAATGAACTCGGGCACGACCATCGAGACGCCCATCGCCGTAAGGATCATCACGCTGTACGTGCGTGCCGAATCGTCGTTGTACGACTGCTCGCCGTGCTTGATACCGCCCATCAGGGCAGCCAGACCAAGGATGCCGTTGATGTCGAGCATGACGGCGGAGTAAATCGTGTCGCGCACCAGGGTCGGCGACGGCTCGTTACTCATCATGATTGCCAGAATCACCACTTCGACCAGCACCGCCGACAGCGTGAGGATCATCGTGCCGTAGGGGTCACCGACTTTTTCAGCGAGCATCTCGGCGTGGTGCGCCACCCGCATCGAGGCGCAGACGATGAAGCCGACCAGCGCCAGCCCGGCAACCAGTGCGACGACCTGGCCGTTGCCCAGCAGCACGTGCTCCAGCGGATACGCGACAAACATCGCGATGATCGCCAGCAACAGAAACTTTTCTTGCTTGAGCAATGCGCCCATTTTTTATTCCCCAAACCTTGCGACATCGCCGCGGATGTACATGAAGGTGTCCAGCAGTGAAGCGTCTGAGAGTAGCTTGTGTGACAAAAGGTTTCATAAAATAGCCCGAATGAGAACCGCACCCACACGTAAATGACTTTTGATCCCGTCGTCACGATGTGAAATAGTGCCCGCCGTTTTCTTCGTGGCCTTTGTGGCGCGTCTGTTTTTCACGATTCTGCTTCTGTTTAGAAAGGACATTCGCCATGCGTGCTTTTCGACTTCCGCATCTAGTGGCTTGCGGCCTGCTGAGCCTGATGGCGAGCGCCGTTCAGGCAGCGCCCATCGACATCGATGACGGCCAGCACAAGGTCCATCTGCCGGACACCCCCAAGCGCGTGGTGGTGCTGGAGTTTTCGTTTCTCGACGGGCTGGCGTCGGTCGGCGTGACGCCGGTTGGTGTCGCCGATGACGGCGATGCCAATCGCGTGCTGCCAAACGTGCGCCACGCGGTGGGCGAATGGCAGTCGGTGGGCCTGCGCTCGCAACCCAATATCGAAGTGATTGCGCGGCTCAAGCCGGACCTGATCATCGCTGACTTGGGCCGGCATCAGGCGCTGTACAACGATCTGGCCAGCCTGGCACCGACATTGATGCTGCCGTCGCGCGGTGAGGATTATCAGGGCAGCCTGAAATCCGCCGAGCTGATCGGCGTGGCGTTGGGCAAGGGTCCGCAGATGCAGGCGCGTATCGCGGAAAACAAACAGCACCTGAAGGCTGTCGCCGAGCAGATTCCGGCCAACACCAAGGTGCTGTTCGGCGTTGCCCGCGAAGACAGCTTCTCGGTCCACGGCCCGCACTCCTATGCCGGCAGCGTGCTGCAAGCCATCGGTCTGCAGGTCCCGGAAGTACGCAAAAACGCCGCGCCCACCGAGTTTGTCAGCCTGGAGCAACTGCTGGCACTGGACCCCGCCTGGTTGCTGGTCGGCCATTATCGTCGTCCAAGCATCGTCGACAGCTGGAGCAAGCAGCCGCTGTGGCAAGTGCTGGGCGCAGTGCGCAATAAGCAGGTGGCCGAAGTGGATGGCGACAGCTGGGCACGCAATCGCGGGATCATGGCGTCCGAGCAAATCGCCGACGATGCGCTTGCCGTGCTTAAGGGCGGCAAGGCCGTGTTGAACCCGTAAATGCGTCGCTGGCTGATGGCAGGCGTGATCACCGCGACCTGCCTGGCACTGTTCTGGGTGTCGCTGTTCGCCCTGTCGTCGTTCAGCATCCGGCAGGTAGATGCCTGGAACGGCCTGTTCACCCAAGGGCGCGAAGGCGGCAACATTGCGTACATCGTCGCGCAACTGCGAGTGCCGCGCGCGTTATGTGCCGCGCTGGTCGGCGCGTGCCTCGGGGTTGCCGGGGCCTTGATGCAAGGCATTACCCGCAACCGTCTGGCCTCGCCCTCACTGTTCGGCGTTACCGCAGGTGCGGCATTGGGGCTGGCGCTGTTCTCCACCGGGCTGGTCGCCCTGCCCTTTCCCGGTGGCGCGCTGCTGATGACCTGCCTCGGCGGTGCGCTGGCGTGGATCACGGTGTTCAGCCTCGGCGGCGCATGGTCGCCTGCCACGGCTCAAGGGCGACTGGTGCTGGCGGGCGTCGCCGTTGCGGCACTCTGCGCAGCATTGACCCGACTCACCGTCATTCTTGTCGAAGCCCAGGCGCAGAGCGTCCTTAACTGGCTGGCCGGTTCGCTGGCCAATGTCGGTGCCGGGCAACTGCAACTGCTCTGGCCTTGCACGCTGATCGGGCTGGTGCTGGCCGTCGCCTGTGCGCCGCGCCTGAACCTGATCAACCTCGGCGAAGACGCTGCCCGTTCGCTGGGCGTGCGGATCGGCGCCCTGCGGCTGTTGGTGTTTGTGGTCAGCCTGCTGCTGGTCGGTGCCAGCGTGTGTGCGGTCGGGCCGATCGGCTTTGTCGGCCTGATCGCCCCCAATATCGCCCGCCAATGGCTGGGCAATGACTACCGCTGGCTGATCCCGATCAGTGCCGGGCTGGGTGCGGCCATCGTGCTAGCTTCAGACCTCATCAGCCGCGCCGTGGCGTTCCCGGTGGAGACACCGGCAGGCGTGGTCACGGCATTGATCGGCGCACCGTTCTTTCTGTTTCTGGCGAGGCGCGCGCTATGAGCCGGCCCCGTTCACGACTGCTGTTGCTGATCATGCTACTCGCGCTGGCCCTGCTGCTGAGCCTCAGCGCCGGCACGGCCTGGCTGACACCGGGTGCGGTACTCGATCACCTGATCGCCCACGACAGCAAAGACTTCGAGGTCTGGAATCATCGCCTGCCACGCGGCCTGATCGCGATCATGACCGGCTGCGCCTTCGGCCTGGCAGGCGCCATCGTGCAGGGTGTGATTCGCAACCCGCTGGCCTCGCCGGAAATCCTCGGCGTGACCCAGGGCGCAGGGCTGGCACTGACCATTGCAATCATCGGTCTGCCGCAACTCCCCGTGGCCACGCTGCCGTTCGTGGCCTGCCTGGGCGGGGCGGCGGGCGCACTGCTGCTGGCGCTGTACAACACGGGCGTGCAGTTTTCCGGCGTGCGCTTCGCCCTGTCCGGGGTGGCGATTGCCGTCACGCTGTCGAGCATCACTGAATTCCTGATCCTGGCCAATCCGCTGGACATCAACACTGCCCTGCTGGCGCTGACCGGCAGCTTGTGGAGCCGCAACTGGCATCACGTGTGGCTGGCCACGCCGCTTCTGCTGCTGATCCCGCTCAGCCTGTTGCTGGCCAAACCACTGAACCTGATCGGCCTCGGCGATGAGGCGGCACAAAGCCTGGGCACCGGCCTCAAACGCACTCGCTGGCTGGCAATGAGCAGCGCCGTGCTGCTGACCAGCCTGGGCGTGGGCATTATCGGCCCGGTGAGTTTTGTCGGTCTGGTGGCGCCGCACATGGCCCGTCGCCTGGTCGGCGGTCATCATCAATACCTGCTGCCCGCATCGATGGTGCTGGGCGCGTTGTTGCTGGTGCTGGCCGATACGCTGGGCCGCACGCTGATCGCCCCCAGCGAGATTCCCGCCGGGATTCTTACCGCCGTGATCGGCGCTCCGTACTTTCTCTGGCTGCTGGCCCGATTCAAAGGTTGATCCCATGAGCATTCTGAAGGCGCAGCACCTCGACATCGGCTACGGCGCAACCCGCATCGTTCAGGACCTGTCGTTCAGCCCGCCAGCAGGACAGGTCACGGCGCTGATCGGCCCCAACGGCTGCGGCAAGTCCACACTGCTCAAGGCGTTTGCGCGCATCCTCACGCCGCAATCGGGCAGCCTGAGCCTGGACGGCAAAGCCTACAGTGAGTTGTCCGCTCGGGACCTGGCCTGCAAGGTGGCGTTTCTGCCACAGGTGCTGCCCATTCCGGAAGGTGTCAACGTGCGCCAACTGGTCGCTTACGGACGCAGCCCGCACAACAGTTTGTGGGGGCGTTTGAGCGGAGCCGATCAGCACAGTGTCGACCAGGCCATGCAACGCATGGAGCTGGAAACGCTGGCCGAGCGTCCGCTGTCCGATCTCTCTGGCGGGCAGCGTCAGCGCGCCTGGCTGGCGATGATCCTTGCGCAGGACGCGGCCATCGTGCTGCTCGATGAGCCGACCACCTACCTGGACATCAGCCATCAGGTCGAGTTGCTGGACCTGATGCGCGAGCTCAGCGCCGAAGGTAAAACGGTGATTACCGTGCTGCACGATATCAATCAGGCCTGCCGTTACGCCGACCACCTGGCTGTCATGCAGGGCGGACGTCTGGTGACCTGTGGCGCTCCCGGCGATGTGCTGACCGCCGATCTGGTCTGCCAGGTGTTCGATGTGCAAGTGCAGATCATGCGCGAGCCAGTGGCCGGTACGCCGATGTGCATCGTAGAACGCAGCACCCGCTGCACCAGTTGACGGCGCTGGCGCTTACTTCTGCACCGTAGCGCTGCACTCGCGTTGTACATAAATCTGTTTTTGATTCTGGCCGAAGGCCGTGGAGCGATCGGGGCGGCGATCCGCATTGTTCGCGAAAAGGCTGGCATATCCTCCGAAAATGCATCGTCTGAACTAAAGTCTTCGCGAACAAGTTCGCTCCCACGGCCTTCGGCCAGAATCAAGAGCAGCACTGTGTAGGAGCGGACTTGTCCGCGAAGCCCCTAGTTCAGACGATGCATTTTCGGGGAATACGCCGCCTTTTTCTCGGACAAGCCCCACGCCCTTTGGGCAGAATCAAAGGCGCGCTGGCAGCATAGTTGTCCTGTTGGTCAGTTATTTGCATTGTCGGGGTATGCACTCCAACAAGACCGCAAGGAGCTAGGCCCGATGCACCTGACCCAACCACGTCGTCCTCTGAAAAAACTGCTGTGCGCCATGGCCGCCGTTGTCGGCATCGGCTCCAGCCTGCTCGCCTCGGCAGCCGACCCGCTGAAAGTCGGATTCGTCTACATCGGCCCTATCGGTGACCACGGCTGGACCTATCAGCACGAGCAAGGCCGTCAGGCGATGGTCAAGGCGCTGGGTGACAAAGTCACCAGCAGTTACGTGGAAAACGTGCCGGAAGGTGCCGACGCCGAGCGGGTAATCCGCAACATGGCCAAGGGCGGCTATGACCTGATTTTCAGCACCTCTTTCGGTTACATGAACCCGACCCTGAAAGTCGCCAAACAATTCCCGAAAGTGAAATTCGAGCACGCGACCGGCTACAAGCAGGACAAGAACATGGGCACGTACCTGGCCCGCACCTATGAAGGCCGCTACGTCAGCGGTTACATCGCCGCCAAGATGACCAAGACCAAGAAGATCGGCTACGTCGCCTCGTTCCCGATCCCCGAAGTACTGCGTGACATCGACGCGATCCAGTTGGCGCTGAACAAATACAACCCGGGCACCGAGATCAAAGTGTGGTGGGTCAACTCCTGGTTCGATCCGGGCAAGGAAGCCGACGCCGCCAACGCGCTGATCGATCAGGGCGTGGACGTGGTGTTCCAGCACACCGACAGCCCGGCACCGATCCAGACCGCCGAGCGCCGTGGCGTCTATGCCGTGGGTTACGCATCGGACATGGCGCACTTCGGGCCGAAAGCGGTACTGACCTCTATCGTCAACAACTGGGGGCCGCATTACATTCAGGCCGCCGAAGGCGCCATCGCGGGCACCTGGAAGCCACAGGATTACTGGGGCGGGCTGAAAGAAGGCACGGTCGAATTGCCGATCAGCGACGTGGTGCCGGCTGACGTGAAGGCTGAAGCGCAGAAGATCATCGCCAGTATCGAAAGCGGCGAATTCCACCCGTTCACCGGTCCGATCAAGGACCAGAACGGCACGGTCAAGATTGCCGACGGCGTGGTCGCCACCAATGCCGAGCTGGCGTCGATGAACTACTACGTCGAAGGGATCAAGGCCGAGCTGCCCAAGTAACCGACGGGTTTTGCGTGCCTGCCTCGGCGGGCACGCCCATTCCTACTGAACGCCACAGACTTCTCAGGACCGGTTAATGGACCAGCTTCCCGTCATCGACATCAGCCCGCTTTACGACACCGACACCCAGGCCTGGCAGGCTGTCGCCACGCAGATCGACAGCGCCTGCCGGGAGTGGGGCTTTTTCTATGTCAAAGGTCACCCGCTCACTGCCGAGCGCACCGAGCAGGTGCAAACCGCCGACAAAAATTTCTTCGCCCGGGACGCCGCCGAAAAGCTCAGCATCGACATCACGCAGAGCACGCACCATCGCGGCTACGGCGCCATCGCCACCGAGCAACTGGACCCTAGCCTGCCGAGCGACCTGAAAGAAACCTTCGACATGGGCCTGCACATGGATGCGCAACACCCCGACGTGCTGGCCGGCAAACCGCTGCGTGGCCCCAACCGGCACCCGGACATTCCCGGCTGGGAGCGCCTGATGGAGCAGCATTACCTGGACATGCAGGCGCTGGCGCAAACCCTGTTGCGCGCCATGACCCTGGCGCTGGGCATCGAGCGCGATTTTTTCGATCAGCGCTTCATCGACCCGGTCAGTGTGCTGCGCATGATTCATTACCCGCCGCGCCATACCGCCACCTCGGAAGAGCAACAAGGCGCAGGGGCGCACACCGATTACGGCTGCATCACGTTGCTGTATCAAGATGCGGCGGGCGGCCTGCAGGTTCGCGATGTACGCGGTGAATGGATCGACGCGCCGCCCATCGATGGCACTTTTGTGGTCAACCTGGGGGACATGATGGCGCGCTGGAGCAACGACCGTTACCTGTCCACGCCGCATCGGGTCATCAGCCCGTTGGGCGTAGATCGTTATTCGATGCCGTTCTTCGCCGAACCCCATCCGGACACGCGCATCGAGTGCCTGCCCGGCTGTCAGAGCGAAACTCATCCGGCCCGCTACCCTGTCACAACCTGCGCCGAGTTTCTGCTTTCGCGCTTCGCTGACACCTACGCTTACCGGCGCGAGCAAGAGGCAAGTTGAACGTTCGGTCAGGTTTTACCCTGCGCGGCGGCGTGCATCTGTAGAATGCCCGCCATCTGCACCTGATGAGAAAAGAATATGTACGACTGGTTGAACGCCCTGCCCAAGGCAGAACTGCACTTGCACCTCGAAGGCTCACTGGAACCCGAGCTGCTGTTCGCCCTGGCCGAGCGCAACAAGATTGCCCTGCCGTGGAACGACGTCGAAACGCTGCGCAAGGCTTATGCCTTTAACAATCTGCAGGAGTTCCTCGACCTGTACTACCGCGGCGCTGACGTGCTGCGCACCGAGCAGGACTTCTACGACCTGACCTGGGCGTACCTGCTGCGCTGCAAGGAACAGAACGTCATCCACACCGAACCGTTCTACGATCCGCAAACCCACACCGATCGCGGCATCCCGTTTGAAGTGGTGCTGGCGGGGATTACCGGTGCATTGAAAGACGGCAAATCTAAACTGGGCGTCGACAGCGGCCTGATCCTGAGCTTTCTGCGTCATCTCTCTCAGGAAGAAGCCGAAAAGACTCTCGATCAGGCGCTGCCGTTTCGTGATGCGTTCGTGGCCGTCGGCCTGGACAGCTCCGAGATGGGCCACCCGCCGAGCAAGTTCCAGCGCGTGTTTGACCGTGCCCGCAGCGAAGGCTTCCTGACCGTGGCGCATGCCGGGGAAGAAGGCCCGCCGGAATACATCTGGGAGGCACTGGACCTGCTGAAGATCGAGCGTATCGACCACGGCGTGCGCGCCATCGAAGACGAACGGCTGATGCAGCGCATCATCGACGAACAGATCCCGCTGACGGTCTGCCCGCTGTCCAACACCAAGCTCTGCGTGTTCGACGACATGTCCCAGCACAACATTCTCGACATGCTGGAACGCGGCGTGAAAGTCACCGTGAACTCGGACGACCCGGCCTACTTCGGCGGCTACGTGACCGAAAACTTCCATGCGCTGTATACGCACCTGGGCATGACCGAAGATCAAGCCAGACGTCTGGCGCAAAACAGCCTGGATGCACGACTGATCAAGCCCTGAGGCGCGCCGCACGATAGTTCAGCTCATCGTGCCTCATGCTCAGCGTGGGAGTGCAGTTCGCAAACTGCATACCGACGCAGAGCATCGGCACGAGGGTCAGAAGGCGCTTCAGCTTCGCGCCACAGGACTCACTCAAGCCGCGGCCGCTATCTTGCTGATTTCCCGCTGCCCGCTGGACGACACCTGCAAGGTGCAGGACTCTTCGGTGGGGCGCAGCCAGCCCATCTGAATGAACAACTGCAACAGCCCGGCCCCCAGCGCGCCACCCAGGTGCGGGCTGCGGTCGCTCCATTTCGGGCAGGCACAGACTGTTTCG
Organism: Pseudomonas syringae; assembly: GCF_002157375.1. Lineage (GTDB taxonomy): Bacteria > Pseudomonadota > Gammaproteobacteria > Pseudomonadales > Pseudomonadaceae > Aquipseudomonas > Aquipseudomonas syringae_T. The sequence goes on along the minus strand of NZ_MTSA01000002.1, from coordinate 390,826 downwards.
CGTTTGCGCTGCGCCAGCGCAGGTATGTAAATACCGCGCTCGGCAAACCTGGCCATGCCTTTGCTGGTCACTTCGATGCGCTTCTCCTGCTGCTCTATCCAGCCCGCTTCCAGCAAGCGCTGATACAACTCGGCCGCCATTTCACCGCCCAGGTGGTCGGAGCAGATTCTTGCCCGCCGCAGCGGCAAGGGTGGCATGGGCTGAGCAAAGCGACGACTGATCTGCTCGGCGCTGGCCTGCGAGGCACAGGCCAATGCTTCCACGGCAGCGCCCACTTCCGGCGCGGCCAGGCGGAAAAAACGCTTTCGCCCCCGAGCTTCCTGCTTCAACAGTCCGCCATTGGCCAAACGCGCCAGGTGCGCGCCTGCCGAAGACGTGGAGAGCCCCGCCAGAATCGCCAGCTCATCGGCAGAGCGGGCAGTGCCATCCATCAGCGCCCAGATCATCGCGCTACGCTTGGGGTCCGCCAGCAATGTCGCAATCTGACTGATGCAAGGACCGTATTCCATGTGTTCACTCCCTGTTGAAACATTCATCTGTCTCGGTGACTTAATGACAGCCATCACGTCCTGATAAAGTTGAACGCGTCTTTAACCTGAAATGACAAGTATAAACTCTATGCCCTGCAGCCCCATTGGGTGAAAAACTATTCGTACAAACTGTTGTCGCGCAACGGCCCGTAGAACCGAGTGAAGTTCTCGCGCCACGGCCAATTTAAAGCTTTCTTGTGACAACCCATCAACAGCTCTATTCAGGGCCTTTCAGCTCGAATATAAAAAAGCCACTGAAAAAACAAGCGCTCTGCCCATGACAAAAATGCCAAAAGCGCTCAACAACTGTCGACTTCAACTTTGCCCCGACCGCAGAACTTTGCATTTTTGAAATGCATTTAAATACTCTATTTTCCGAAGTGTCCGTAGGCTGTTTCCCTGTAATACGTAGCCCTTAAAACAAACCAACGGGCGACTGGCCTACAGCATGTTGCTTACAGCGAGACCTGAGCATATCCAGCAGCAGATTGACGGGCTTGCTGAGTTGCGCACGGTGCGCGCACAGCAAGTTCAGCGGGGCGCGCTCCCCGGTCAGGTCCGGCATCAATACGTTGAGGCGTCCGGCCCGTACGTCCGCCGCCACATCCAGCCAGGACTTGTACGCAATGCCCTCGCCTGCCACCGCCCAGCGGCGCACCACGTCAGCATCGTCGCTGAAGCGGTTGCCGCTGACCGTCAGGCTGATCTCGCGTTTGCCGTCATGCAGCGTCCAGCGGTCATGCAAGCGATCACCAAGCATGAACAGCAGGCAATTATGCTGCGCCAGTTGCTCGACCTGATGAGGCTCGCCGTGGCGCTCCAGATACGCCGGAGCGGCACACAGCACCCGCCGGTTGTCAGGCAGCACCGGCAACGCGACCAGGCTGGAATCCTCAGGCTCGCCGTAACGCAGCGCAACGTCGACAGGCTGGCGGAACAGGTCAGCCATGCGATCGCCCAGCAGCAGCCGCACCGTCAGTTGCGGATGCTGTTGCTGGAAGTCATCAAGCCAGGGCAACAGAACGTTGCGACCTAGGTCCGAGGGCGCGGAAAGTTGCAGCACACCTTCGCAGCGATCCTGGCTGCTGGCCAACAACCTTCGCCCCTCTTCAAGGCTGCCAAGCGCAGCGCGGGCATATTCCAGAAACCCCTCGCCTTCGGCGGTCAGCCGGAGGCTACGGGTAGAGCGCGCCAGCAAGCGCGCGCCCAATTGCCGCTCGATGCGCTTGAGCGCGGCACTCGCGACCGCCGCAGACAGGTCCATCACCCGCGCGGCAGCAGAAAGGCTGCCCAGGTCCGCGGCTCGCACGAACAATTGCAGGTCATCAAAACGCAGCATCAAAGCCTCGCATTATCAAAATAATGTTGAAACAGACTGCCGTTTTAGCGGGTTTTATCTTTACTGGAAATAGCCAATGATCCTTCCATCATTTTCCCTGTGGAGGTCCCTGCCATGAAAGCCATTGCCTATTACCAGTCCTTGCCGATCAGCGACACCCAATCCCTGCAAGACATCGAGCTGCCAGAACCGGTCGCGGGCGCGCGCGACCTGCTGGTCGAGGTCAAGGCGATCTCGGTCAACCCGGTGGACACCAAAATCCGTCAGAACGTCCAGCCGGAAGACGGTGCGCCCAAAGTGCTGGGCTGGGACGTGGCTGGTGTGGTGAAAGCCGTCGGCAATCAGGTCACCCTGTTCAAACCCGGCGACAAGGTCTTCTACGCCGGCTCCCTGACCCGGCCAGGCGCCAACAGCGAACTGCACGTGGTGGATGAGCGCATCGTCGGCCACATGCCGAAAACCCTGAGCTTCGCCCATGCGGCGGCTCTGCCCCTGACGGCAATCACGGCCTGGGAGCTGCTGTTCGAGCGCCTGAACATTGCCCAGCAGAAAGGCGAAGGCTCGCAAAGCCTGTTGATCGTCGGCGCAGCGGGTGGCGTCGGTTCGATCCTGACCCAACTGGCACGGCAACTGACGTCGCTGAAAGTCATCGGCACCGCTTCGCGTCCCGAAACCGAAAGCTGGGTTCGCGAGCTGGGCGCGCATGACGTGCTGGACCACAGCAAACCGCTGAGCGAAGAGTTGAAGCGTGTCGGTCTGCACCACGTGACCCATGTGGCCAGCCTGACCCAGACCGAACAGCATCTGGATCAACTGGTCGAGGCGCTGAAGCCGCAAGGCAAACTGGCCCTGATCGATGACCCCAAGACGCTGGACGTCTCGAAGCTCAAGCGCAAGAGCCTTTCGCTGCACTGGGAGTTCATGTACACGCGGTCGATGTTTGAGACCGAGGACATGATCGAACAGCACAACCTGCTCAACCGGGTGGCTGAGTTGATTGACGCCGGTACGCTGAAAACCACGTTCGGTGAGCACTTCGGCCGCATCAACGCAGAAAACCTGCGCCGCGCTCACGCACTGCTGGAAAGCGGCACCGCCAAAGGCAAGGTTGTACTTGAGGGGTTCTGAGTCGCGCAGAACGTTGTGTCAGTCACGCAGCGCGGGACTGACACAACCACAGGGGCGAATCAGGCTGTCTGTGCCTGAGCGTCCCGATTACGTTGCGCGCGGCGGGTAAGTACCGAAAGACTCACCGTCAGTACGCCACAGAGGCTGATCACCAGCGCCATCGGTGTGGCCGTGCCGTCATGCAGCACGCCCACCAGGCTGGCGGCGACGGCAGCAACGCTGAATTGCAGGCACCCCAGCAACGCCGATGCACTGCCGGCGCGCGCCCACTGACCATTCATGGCGCAGGCCGACGCGTTGGGAATGATGCAGCCCAGGCTGGCGACGCAGATGAACAGCGGCACCAGCAATGGCCACAGCGCTTCGGTGCGCAGCCCGGTGATCGCCAGCAGAATCAGGGCCGCGGCCAGGTAGATCCAGACCGTGCGCGACAGCAAAAACGCAGGACCGGTCTTGCGCAGGATGCGTGCGTTGATCTGCGCCACCAGAATGAAGCCCGCCGCATTCATCCCGAACAGCCAGCCGTAATGCTCGGCAGGCACGCCATACAGCTTGATGAAGACAAACGGCGACCCGGCAACGTAGGCGAACATTCCCGCCATGGCGATGCCGCCTGTCAGGGCATGCCCGATGAAAACGCTGTCCTTGAACAGATTGCCGTACTGCCGCAACGCGCCGCTCAATGGCTGACGAGGCGTGCTGGCAGGCATGCTTTCCGGCAGGCCGAGCGCAACCGCCGTCAGGCAGGCAGCGCTGAACAGCGAAAGGCTGACGAAGATCGATTGCCAGCCAAAGGTGCTGACCAGCACGCCGCCAAGCATGGGCGCCAGAATCGGGGCCAGGCCCATGACCAGCATCAGTTGCGAAAACACCTTGGCCGATTCGACGGCGTTGCATTTGTCGCTGACAATCGCACGCGACAGCACCATGCCGGCACAGCCACCCAACGCTTGAACGAACCGCGCAGCGATCAGCCATTCGAGGCTCGGCGCAAACGCGCAGGCCACCGATGACAGCATGAACAGGGTGACGCCGACCAGCATCGGAATGCGCCGGCCAAAGCGGTCAGCCACCGGCCCATAAGCCAGTTGGCCGAGGGACAGCCCCAGAAAATAGGCGGCCAGGGTCAGTTGTACATGCTTCTCATCGGTCCCGAAATACGAGGCCATGGCAGGAAAGCCGGGAAGATAGAAGTCGATGGCCAGAGGGCCGAAGGCGCTCAATGAGCCAAGGATCAGGATCGTACGTAGATTCATCGGGTGTCCATTAACGGCTGCAAAGCAACGGGCAAGTTTAACCGGCTTACCTTGCAGAGAACGTAGGACGGGGTAATTAATTCAAAATTTTTCCAACTTCACGAACCGTAAATCGACCCTGTTTCGCCCATCCGTTCCCGGCTCGGCTCAGGCCAACTGCGCCTGATACCCCTCTTCGCCAATCAACTTGATGATGTGTTCTGGCGACAGGTTGCTCTCTACCCTGACCTCCTTGCGGGCCAGTTCGACCTGAACGTCGGCGGCGGGGTCATCCTGCCTGATCGCCTCGGTCACAGCGCGAACACAGTGCCCGCAAGTCATGCCCTGAACGTTGAATAACTGCATGCTGCTACTCCTTCTGTGATGGATGTCGGGCATCTTCAACCTTGCCATCATGACAAGGTCAAGTTTCTGTTATTTCTGCCGGGCTGGTATTCACGCTGAACGTGGGCCAAGCTGAGTCAATACGTTTACATCAGGAGTATCAGCGATGCGCTGGTCAGCAGTGATTCTCTTCAGCATTCTCGGTTTTCTGGGGATCGCACCCGCCACTCAGGCTGCACAGGATTACGGCATCCTGATCATTTCCCGAGAGCGCCTGGAAGTGGCCACTTCCTGTGAGATCGGTATCTATGTTCAGGATCAGCTGGCCGGGCGACTGTTTCAAGAGGACTCGGTGTCTTTCAATCTGCCGCCGGGTGAAGTCTCTGTGCGACTACGCCGGCTGGGCGGCACCGTCAGAGGGTGCGAGTCGGGGATGGAGGCGCAGAGCAGCATCAAGATCACGCTGCGCGCCGGGGATATTCTCAAGTACCGCATTGCGACCGATCTGAACGGGCTGTACCTCAAGAAAGCCGATCTCAACTATTGATTCACGCTTGACCTTGCCCGTGTGGCAAGGTTGATCCTTGCAGGTATCCAGCCTCAGGGAGTGATAGACATGCAAGACACCACCGCCTTCGACCTGCCGATCAGCGGCATGACCTGCGCCAGCTGCGCGGGCCGGGTCGAGCGTGCCCTGGCCAAAGTGCCGGGGGTCAACAGCGTGACGGTCAATCTGGCCAATGAACGCGCCCATGTGGTCACGGCTTTGCAGACCGACCCGCTCACCCTGATCGCCGCCGTCAGCCGCGCCGGTTATGGCGCAACGCTGGCCCAGGACCGCAAGACCGAAGCCGATAGCAAAATCCGTCACCTGCACCGTGAGCGCTGGGCCTTGCTGCTGGCGGTCGTGCTCGCGCTGCCGTTGATCCTGCCGATGGTGCTGACGCCTCTGGGTGTTCACTGGATGCTGCCCGCCTGGGTGCAATTCGCGCTGGCAACACCGGTGCAGTTCATTCTGGGCGCACGCTTTTATGTGGCGGCCTGGAAAGCCCTGCGTGCCGGCGCGGGCAATATGGACCTGCTGGTCGCCATCGGCACCAGCGCGGGTTATGGCCTGAGTGTCTATCACTGGTTGAGCGCCGCACCCGGTACGACCCCGCATCTGTATTTCGAGGCGTCAGCGGTCGTGATTGCGCTGGTGTTGCTGGGCAAGTATCTGGAGAGCCGCGCCAAGCGCCAGACCGCCAGCGCCATCCGTGCGCTTGAAGCATTGCGCCCGGACCGCGCGCTGCGTGTGATCGATGGCGTGGAGCAGGACGTGGCGATCAGCGAACTCCGGCTGGGCGACACCGTGCTGGTCAAGCCCGGAGAGCGCTTTCCGGTGGACGGCGAAGTGATCGAAGGCCGCAGTCATGCCGATGAAGCGCTGATCACCGGAGAAAGCCTGCCTGTGGTCAAGCAATCGGGTGACAAGGTCACGGGCGGCGCTATCAATGGCGAGGGCCGCCTGTTGATCAGAACGTCAGCGCTGGGCGCAGAAACGGTGTTGGCGCGCATCATCCGGCTGGTCGAAGACGCGCAAGCGGGCAAGGCGCCGATTCAGAAACTGGTGGATAAAGTCAGTCAGGTGTTTGTGCCGGCCGTGCTGGTGATCGCCTTCTTCACCCTGGCAGGCTGGCTGCTGGTTGGCGCCTCCCTTGAAGTGGCGCTGATCAACGCCGTCGCCGTGCTGGTGATCGCCTGCCCTTGTTCTCTGGGCCTGGCGACGCCGACGGCGATCATGGCCGGGACCGGTGTGGCAGCGCGCTACGGCATTCTGATCAAGGATGCCGACGCGCTGGAGCGCGCTCATGACGTGGACGCCGTGGTGTTCGACAAGACCGGCACATTGACCTCGGGTACGCCGCGCATCACTAACATGAGCGCCGTGCTGGGCAATGAAGAACACCTGTTGCAACTGGCGGGCGCCCTGCAACGTGGCAGCGAGCACCCGCTGGCCAAGGCGGTACTGGACGTCTGCCATGAATGGCAACTCAAGCTCGACCCGGTCGACAACAGCCACGCCCTGAGTGGCCGGGGTATCGCCGGCACGGTTCAGGGTCGTGAGCTGGCACTGGGTAATCGACGTCTTCTGAACGAAAGCGGCTTGCCGATGGGCGATCTGGCCGAATCTGCACGTATATGGGAAGCCGACGGGCGCACTTTGTCGTGGCTGATCGAACAGGCACCGGAACCCAAGGTGATCGGCATGTTTGCGTTCGGGGACACGCTCAAGCCCGGAACCGATCAGGCGATCAGGACGCTGAGCGCGCGCGGCATCACCAGCCATTTGCTGACCGGTGACAACCGGGGCAGCGCGCAGACGGTTGCCAAGGCGCTGGGGATCCATGATGTCCACGCTGAAGTGCTGCCTGCCGACAAGGCGGACACCATCACCCGGCTGAAAAGCACGCATGTGGTGGCAATGGTCGGTGACGGCATCAATGATGCCCCGGCGCTGGCGGCGGCTGACGTGGGCATTGCGATGGGCGGCGGCACCGATGTCGCGATGCAGGCGGCGGGTATCACGCTGATGCGCGGCGATCCACGGTTGGTGCCGGCAGCGCTGGAGATCAGCCGCCGGACCTACGCGAAAATCCGCCAGAACCTGTTCTGGGCATTCGTCTACAACCTGATCGGCATTCCACTCGCAGCGCTGGGCTATCTCAACCCGGTGCTGGCGGGCGCGGCAATGGCCCTGTCCAGCGTCTGCGTGGTGGGCAACGCCTTGCTGCTGAAAACATGGAAACCCCGCGAGCTGGAGGACACACCATGAACATCGGCCAAGCAGCGAAGAGCAGTGGCTTGAGCGCGAAGATGATCCGCTATTACGAGTCCATCGGTCTGCTGAAAGCGGCGCATCGCAGCGACAGCGGCTATCGCCTGTACAGCGCTGAAGACCTGCACACACTGGCGTTCATCAAGCGCTCGAGGGATCTGGGGTTTTCGCTGGAGGAAGTGGGCAAGCTGCTAACCCTCTGGCAAGACCGGCAACGCGCCAGCGCCGACGTCAAGGCGCTGGCCCGACAGCACATCAACGACCTGAACCGCAAGATCGACGAACTGGCGAGCTTGCGCGACACGCTTCAGGAGCTGGTTGAGCACTGCCAGGGCAACGACCGCCCCGACTGCCCGATCCTCAAGGACCTGGCGTCAGGCGGGTGTTGTTCATAGGTATTTCCGCCGATCAACAGAGGACGCAGAGCGTCCGGAACGGCATGACGACGCAGAGCGTCGCACGATGCGGGGCTAACACCGCCGCATCAGGGGATGACCTACTCCTGTGGGAGTGAGCTTGCTCACGAAGCGGGTGTTGTTCCTAGGTAGTCCCGCCGCTCAACAGAGGACGCAGAGCGTCCGGAACGGCATGACGACGCAGAGCGTCGCACGATGCGGGGCTAACACCGCCGCATCAGGGGATGACCTACTCCTGTGGGAGTGAGCTTGCTCACGAAGCGGGTGTTGTTCACAGGTATTCCCGCCACTCAACAGAGGACGCAGAGCGTCCGGAACGGCATGACGACGCAGAGCGTCGCACGATGCGGGGCTAACACCGCCGCATCAGGGGGATGACCTACTCCTGTGGGAGTGAGCTTGCTCACGAAGCGGGTGTTGCTCGTAGGTAGTCCCGCCGCTCAACAGAGGACGCAGAGCGTCCGGAACGGCATGACGACGCAGAGCGTCGCACGATGCGGGGCTAACACCGCCGCATCAGGGGGATGACCTACTCCTGTGGAAGTGAGCTTGCTCACGAAGACGCTGGTTCAAACGTACCGGCCTCTTCGCGCAACACTCCTGTGGGAGCGAGCTTGCTCGCGAAATGGCCGGTAAAGGCTCCGAAAAACGCGCGCCTGAACCATCGCCTTCGCGAGCAAAACGCTCGCCCCCACAAGGTCAGTGCTGCATCCACGGCGGTGGCGGTTCTTCGGCGGACTTGCTCGGTGGCTCGTCGTCTGCGGCGCGCGCTGCCTGACGGCGGGCCTCGTCGAGGCGGGCGGCTTCGATTTCGCGCAGCACGCCGCCCACATCGGCTTCGTCCTCCGGCTCATCGAACTCACCGGTCAACACCGTGGCTGGCGACAAGGTGCCCGCTTCGTAGTACGACCACATTTCCTTGGCGTACTTGGTCTTTCTGAGTTCCGGCGCAAAGCGGCCGAAGTACAGCGCCATGTTGCCGACGTCACGCTCCAGCATGCTGAACGCGTGGTTGTTGCCCGCCGCATCGACCGCCTGCGGCAAGTCGATGATCACCGGGCCGGACGGCGCCAGCAGCACGTTGAACTCGGAAAGGTCACCGTGTACCAGACCGGCACACAGCATCAGCACGATCTGCTCGATCAGGAACGCGTGATACTCCCGCGCCTGATCCGGCTCCAGCACCACGTCATTCAGACGCGGGGCGGCATCGCCGTACTCGTCGGCCACCAGCTCCATGAGCAGCACGCCTTCAAGGAAGTCATACGGCTTGGGCACCCGGACCCCGGCACTGGCCAGACGAAACAGTGCAGCCACTTCGGCGTTCTGCCAGGCGTCTTCTGTTTCCTTGCGGCCGAACTTCGAACCCTTGGCCATCGCCCGGGCCTGCCGGCTGTTGCGTACCTTACGACCTTCCTGATACTCGGCCGCCTGACGGAAACTGCGTTTGTTAGCCTCCTTGTAAACCTTGGCACACCGCAGCTCTTTGCCACAGCGCACCACATAAACAGCTGCCTCTTTACCACTCATGAGCGGGCGCAGCACCTCGTCGACCAGACCGTCTTCGATCAGGGGTTCAATGCGTTTAGGAGTTTTCATCAGCTTTTATTGTGGGTCCTTTGTTGCCAGATACGCGATTGTTGCCGTTATACGGCAATCCTCCGCCAGCGAGTAGGGGTAGTACCCTGTGGATTGAAAGGTTTTTTAATCAAAAACCGCGCAATGCCCCGGTTTCAAGCACCTTTCATGCCGTAAGGCCGCTTGAAGATATTCCGGGACAAAACATGTAAGGGCCGAAAAAGAGCGAGGGAATGCATTCATGAGTGCGTACTGCCAAACCGCCTTACTTGAACAGGTCTCCGGGCGTATGGCCAAACAACCCCTTGAACGCGGCGATGAACGCAGACGTCGAGTCATAACCGCAGGCCAACGCGGTATGGGTCACACTGGCGCCCTCTTCCAGTGCAGACAGTGAAGACAACAGGCGTGCGCGCTGGCGCCAGCCGCGAAAGCTCAGGCCGGTTTCACGCTGAAAGAGGCGCATCAGGGTTTTCTCTGATGCCCCGAGACGGGCGGCCCAGTCGTGCAACGTGACCAACCGGCCCGGTTCCTCGATCAATTCATTGCACAACCCCAGCAAGCGCGGGTGACGCGGCAACGGCAGTGAAAACCCGACTTCGGGGAGGCGCGCCAACTGATCCAGCAACACCTGCACAAGGCGCGCCTCGGGGCTGTCCTGCTCGGGATAGTCCACGGGCAACAGGCAAAAGCTCTTGATCAGCTCGCGGGCCAACGGCGTGACTTCCAGCACCCGGCAACGCTGCGGTGCCCAACCGGAATCTGCCGTGCGAATGTACACACTGCGCATTTCCGCGCGCATGGAGGTCACGACCTCGTGCTCAAGCCCGGCAGGCACCCAGACGCCCCACTGCGGCGGTGCAAAAAAACTGCCCTCGGCGGTGTGGACACCCAGAACACCGCTGATCGCATAAGAAAACTGCACCCAGTCGTGCCGATGAGGCGGCGTCCATGAACCGGCACTGAGGCTTTCAGCGCGGGCATACAACGGGCGCGGCAGACCGGACAGCGCCGGTATCTGCCGCTCGCCTTCGGGGTGACGCTGGTCGATCTGTCCGTTAGTAGGCATCTTATGGCCTTATGTCGCAAGACGGCTGTAGGGCAACAGGGTAGCCTGCGCACATCCCTGATTACAAAAGTTGTCCGAGCCTGCCATGCAATCACTCAAACACTTCAAACGCGTCGCCACCGACTGGTTCCTGTGGGGCATGGTCCTGGCAACGGTTCTCGCTTATTTTCTCCCGCGCTTCGGAGCTTCCGGCGGCAACATGCACGCCGAATACGTGATCAACATCGGCGTGTTCGTGGTGTTCTTTCTGCACGGCGTCAACCTTTCCAGCGAGCAGATCAAACGAGGGCTGACCAACTGGCGCCTGCACGTCATGATCCAGGCCTTCACCTTCGTGGTGTTCCCACTGATCTGGCTGGTGTGCGACAAGCTGCTGGGTTCGCATGTACCCGCCTTGTTGATGCTGGGTTTCTTCTATCTGTGCGCCCTGCCCTCGACCATTTCGTCTTCGGTTGCGCTGACCGGCAGTGCAGGCGGCAACGTTCCCGCAGCGATCCTCAACGCCAGCATGTCCAGCGTGATCGGCATTTTCATCACGCCGTGGCTGGTGAGCTTGCTGGTTGGCACTGGCGCGGGCGGCATCGATCTGGGCGACACGCTGCTGAACCTGTGCGCCATGCTCCTGCTGCCACTGGTGTTGGGGCAACTGTTGCGTCCGTGGCTGGGCACATTTTTCGCGCGACACAAGAAGTACACCAACCTGATCGACAAAATGGTGATCCTGTTGCTGGTCTACGCCGCGTTCTGCAATTCGATGATTTCCGGGATGTGGCAAAGCCAGGGCAACAGCGTGATCCTGACCGCGTTCATCGGCACCGCGCTGCTGCTGGCCGTGATTCTGTTGATGACCACGCGCACGGCGCGGGCACTCAAGTTCGATCACGCCGACAAGGTCGCTGCGGTGTTCTGCGCCACCAAGAAGTCTCTGGCAGCCGGTGCGCCGATGGCGGCGTTGATCTTCGGCAGCAACCCGGGGCTGGGTCTGATCTTGCTGCCGATCATGATCTATCACCCGATGCAGTTGATTGTGTGCTCGGTCATTGCCGAGAGTTACGCCAGTCGTCACCGCCAGCAATTGTCACACGCGGCGCTGGAAGAGGCTCGCGCCGCCTGACAGACGCTACATCAGCGCGTCATCATCGAGCGTGACGCGCGCGTAGAAGATGATCGCCACGGTCGGGATCAGCGCCGAATAGCCCGGTCTGAGCGCGGTGCCGAAATGCGTCAACAGGCGTTGCACCGGGGCCTGGCGAATGGCGCCCAGTAATCCCTTGAGCCGACCGGGGGCACTCTCGGCCTGCACCGGTTTGAACAGCGCAGCAAGGGTCAGACGCTCCGCCAGTTCTTCGACATGCGCGGCATACACCTCCCAGCTCATCGCCCTGACGCTGGCACGGGGCATTTGCACCAGCGGGTGTGCGCTATTGAATGCATGGCGGAAAAACGTTCTGAGCAGCAGTTCTTCCACTTCGACGACAGTGGCGCACTGGTGCAACGCATTGTCCAGGCCGTATTGCCGCGCCAGCATGCCCAGCGCCCGTGTGTAGGGCACACCTCTGCGCCGGGCGGCATTGACCAGAAAGTGGCCGGCAACCAGCTGAAACTCACGCACGAACGCGTAGGTGCGATTGGCCTCGGTTTCCTTGAGACGGGTCCAGCGACTGCTGCGCAGGTGCTTGATCGCCGCTTCCAGTACGTCATCCGGCGAGCGCGCCAGCACGTCGTGCAGCCAGGTGTCCTGCAAAACCGGATCGCGGGTCGTGGTCGGTAACACGGCAACGCCTGTTTCCAGCCCTTCACAGCCGCTGAACCCGGTGGCGATCAGCACTTCCTGCAAGCGTCGCCAATAATGGTGATGGCGGTAACCCGGCATGCGCACGTTTTCGAAATGCTCGACCGGCGTGCGCCCCAGGCTTTTCTCGCCCAGGTTCAACAGCAGCACGTGGTCTTCGCTGGAGTAGGCGTTGATCAGCCGCCCACTGATTTTCTGATTGAGCACCTTGGCCTCGGCAGGCTCGATGCGAACCGCTGCAGCCATCAACAGAACGTCGTCCACAATAAGGCCGTGTTCAAGGGATTGCTCCAGGGTCTTGAGCGCACTGACCAACAGCCGCCCGCCCAGCGAATGGCCAATCAGGTTGACGCGCTTTACGTCCGGGTGGTGTTCAAACAGATAGCGGTCGAGCTGCGCCAGCAGCACTTTGCCCATGTCTCGGGCACGGTTGCGGATCCGCGCAAAATGCACCACCCGGTCCCCCGCCAGCGCGGCTGCACCGGCCAGCGGATGCACACGGGCCGCCGCCATCAGCAGACCGCGGGAGCGATTGTCCATTTGGGTGAAATGACTCGAAGGCCAGAACGCCAGGATATTCACACTCTGACGCAGGGCACCGGGAATACTGTTGGCCAGCATGCGCCGGTCATCCAGATCATGACCTGACGAGTATCCGTGAATGAAGACGTTGGCGACCTCGCCCGACGTCTTGGGCAGGGTCAGAAACTTGAAATGATTTTCCACGTTGTCCTGTCACGCATGGGCGGGTTGCGCGCTCAATTTTTGACGATAAAGCGTTTGGCGATCAGCATGATCAGTCGCAGGCAGAACACGATACCGGTCACGGCGATCACCCATTTGGCAACCAGCAAAAAATAACCTTCGATCTCATCGGACACCAGCCCCACCAGCAGCCCCATTCCGCCGATCAGCAAACCGATCAGCGCCAGCCCGATGTAAGGCCGCAACCAGCGGGTCCGCGCGCCTTTGTCGAAGAGGTAAAACGCGGCGCCGATGAGGATCGCAAGCACCGACACGCCAATAATGAACCCCATGCTTTACCTCAACGTTACACGCCAATAGTGCTGACTGATCATCCCATACGCGCGTCCGGTCTTGAAAGCGCGCCGCATGAATGTGACGCAGAGCGCCACGAGCGGCATTCCCACGCGGGAGCGTGCGGAGCGAGCAGCGACCGCACGAACACCTCTTGTGCCCACGCCCCAGGCATTGGCCTAACGTTCCAATATCGCCGTCACGCCCTGCCCGCCTGCGGCGCAGATGGAGATCAGTCCGCGCCCGCTGCCTGCCGCGTCCAGTAGTTTGGCCAGGTTGGCGACAATGCGGCCTCCCGTGGCGGCAAACGGATGACCAGCGGCCAGTGAGCTGCCTTTGACGTTCATTTTGCTGCGGTCAATTGACCCCAATGGTGCGTCAAGGCCAAGGCGGGTCTTGCAGTAATCGGCATCTTCCCACGCCTTGAGGGTACACAGCACCTGAGCGGCAAAGGCTTCATGAATCTCGTAATAATCGAAGTCCTGAAGCGTCAGACCATTGCGCGCTAACAGGCGCGGAACGGCGTAGGCCGGCGCCATCAACAGCCCTTCTGCACCGTTGACGAAATCCACCGCTGCCGCCTCGCCGTCACGCCAGTAAGCCAGCACCGGCAAGCCTCGTTCACGCGCCCATTCTTCGCTGGCCAGCAACACCACCGACGCACCGTCCGTCAGAGGTGTCGAATTACCTGCCGACAACGTGCCTTTGGCGCTGCGCTCGAAAGCCGGTTTGAGGCTCGCCAGTTTTTCCAGCGTCAGGTCCGGGCGCAGATTGTTGTCACGGTTCAGCCCCAGGTAGGGCGTCATCAGGTCATCGTGCCAGCCCTCGGCATAGGCCGCCGCCATTTTCAGGTGGCTTTCCAGCGCCAGTTGGTCTTGCGGTGCCCGCTCTATGCCCCAGGTCTGCGCCATCAATTCGCAATGCTGACCCATCGAAAGACGCGTGCGCGGTTCGCCGTTGCGTGGCAGTTCCGGCTTGAGGTGATGCGGACGTAGCTGCAAAAGGGTCTTGAGCTTGTCGCCAGGCGTCTTGCTGCGATTGACCTGCAGCAGAATGTTGCGCAGCCCTTCATTGACGCCTATCGGCGCATCGGACGTGGTGTCCACGCCACCGGCAATGCCGCACTCGATCTGCCCCAGCGCAATCTTGTTGGCCACCAGCAGCGCAGCCTCCAGCCCGGTGCCGCAGGCCTGCTGAATGTCGTAGGCCGGGGTCTGGGCAGACAGCCGTGATCCCAGAACGCATTCTCGGGTCAGGTTGAAATCTCTGGAATGCTTGAGCACTGCGCCCGCCGCCACCTCGCCCATGCGCAAACCATGCAGGTTGAAGCGCTCGATCAAACCTTCGAGCGCTGCGGTCAGCATGTCCTGATTGCTGGCCTTGGCGTAGGGACCATTGGAGCGGGCGAACGGAATGCGATTACCGCCGACGATGGCGACACGACGAGGATGCGTCATGGAAAACTCCCTTTCTTCAAACGGATGAATGAGCCGTGTCGATAGCAAGAACAAATGTCGTGCCACCGTGGTCCATTCCTTTGAACCCCGACTTCAGGAGAGTGTTCCATGCCGTCAGATCGCTATATCGATTTCGCCAACTCCGACATGGGTCGTCGTCTGGTGAGCGCCGTCGGTCTGCCCGCTCCCACCCACCTGGAGCGTTGGCAGGCCGGGCGTTTGCGCCCTGTCGAAGGCACGCTGCTGATCAGTGCGGGGCCGCTGGGCGATGAGGTCAGACAATTCGCCAGCCGCCTGACAGACTCGCTGTACAGTTTCGGCAGCGACATGCCGGGTGCAACCACTTGGGTCTCCAATCAAGGGCCTCGACTGAAGGCCGTGGTATTCGACGCCAGCCAGATCCTGCGCACCGAACAGCTCAGGCAGCTTCGGGATTTCTTTCAGCCACTGCTGCGCAATCTCGACCATTGCGCACATGTCGTGATTCTTGGCAGAGCGCCGGCCACCCTTGATGACCCGCTGGCCGCCAGCACTCAACAGGCCATCGAGGGTTTCAGCCGCTCGCTGGCCAAGGAAGTGCGCAACGGTGCAACGGTCAAGTTGTTGCAGGTGGATGAAGACGCTCAGGATCAACTGGAAGGCGCACTGCGCTTCTTCCTGACGCCCAAGGCGGCGTTCATCTCCGGTCAGTTTGTTCACCTGACTGCCTGCCCGACGAAGGTCCAGGACTGGACGCGTCCGCTGGCCGGTCGCAAAGCGGTGGTGACCGGCGCGGCACGGGGCATCGGTGCGTCAATTGCCGAAACCCTGACCCGTGATGGCGCGCAGGTCATTCTGCTGGATGTGCCTCAGACCCGAAAAGAGCTGGAAGCGCTGGCCTCACGGCTTGGCGGCCAGGCCCTGGCGCTGGATATCTGCTCGGAAGACGCCCCTGCTCAACTGCTTGAGCACCTGCCGGATGGCGTCGACATTCTGGTCCATAACGCGGGCATTACTCGCGACAAGACGCTGGCCAACATGCCGGAAGATTTCTGGGACTCGGTGCTGGCCGTCAACCTCAATGCTCCGCAAGTGCTGACGCAGGTGCTGCTCGACGCCGGCGCGCTGAAAGACGATGCCCGAATCATTCTGATGGCGTCGATCAGCGGTATCGCCGGGAATCGCGGACAAACCAACTACACCACCAGCAAGGCCGGCCTGATCGGCTTTGCCCGGGCGATGGCCCCCGGACTCAAGGCGCGAGGCATCAGTATTAATGCGGTTGCGCCGGGGTTCATCGAAACGAAGATGACCGCCCATATGCCGTTCACCTTGCGTGAGGCAGGCCGACGCATGAGTTCGCTGGGCCAGGGCGGTTCGCCACAGGACGTAGCAGAAGCCGTGGCCTGGTTCAGCCAGCCGGGCAGCGGCGCGGTCAGTGGTCAGGTTCTGCGTGTCTGTGGTCAAAACGTGATCGGGGCCTGAGGTCTCGCACTGAATTCAAGGAGATGGACGATGACGGCTCACTGGCGCTACCTCGATTCTTTGCAACCTCTTTCCAACCTGTTTATCCAGGCGGCACTGCGCCGTCGCAAGGTAACCGGCTCGCAGCTACCCGATCTGGGGCTGCGCAGCTGGATCGCGGTGGACAACGAAAAGCTCGAAGCTTACCGAAAGGTCTGCGGGTTCGAGGACAGCAGCCTGCTGCCGCCGACCTATCCACATGTGATGGCATTTCAGCTACAGATGCAGTTGATGACTTCGCAGGAGTTCCCGTTCCCGCTGCTGGGGCTGATCCATGTCGACAACTGCATCTGCGTCCATCGCCCGCTCGGAGGCGTCAGCCAGCTGTACATCAGTGTTCAGGCCACCAACCTGCGCCCACACCGTAAAGGGGCGATGTTCACGCTGCTGACTCAGGCTGAAGATGGCCTGGGCCTGCTTTGGGAAGAAGAAAGCACCATGCTCTGCACGGCAGCCAAGCCGGACAGCTCGTCTGCCGAGCAGGAAGAGTCCGTGTTGCTGCCGATGATGCACGTGGAAAGCTGGCGGGCGACGCCACAGATCGGCCGTGATTACGCCAAGGTGTCGGGGGACTACAACCCGATTCACCTGAGCGCACCCAGTGCCAAGATGTTCGGTTTTCCGCGCGCCATCGCTCACGGCATGTGGCTGAAAGCGCGCGCTCTGGCCGCGCTGGATGAGCATTTGCCGGCCTCGAATGTCGAGATCAGCGTGCAATTCCAGAAATCGGTGCGCCTGCCCGCCGACGTGGCACTGTCGGCCAATGCCGCCGGGGTACACGGTCAGTTCCGGATCGACGGCGATGACGGCATTGTCCACATGACCGGTCATTGGCAGCCGGTGGCCCCGTAAGCGTTTGACTGGCCAGGGAGCCTTGTTCTATCACCAAGGACGAGGCTCGGCTGAACAAACCTCAACGCCCACTTGCCTGGCGACCCGTTCCCCCTGAAGCTATGCGTCTTCAGGAGAGCACGATGAACCTCGACGAGTTGACCCAACGCCTGCACCGTATTCGCGACCAGAACGACTGGAAGCCCTTTCACAGCCCCAAAAACCTGGCGATGGCGGCCAGCGTGGAGATGGCCGAGCTGGTGGAAATATTTCAGTGGCTGCGCGAGGACCAGTCCCGCGAGTTGCCTGCCGATCAGTTGGAGCATGCTGGCCAGGAAGTCGGCGACATTGTCCTTTACCTGTTGCTGCTGTGCAGCGAACTCGGGCTGGACATGGAGACGGTGGTGCGCAACAAACTGGCGGACAGTGAGCGGAGATTCGCCCGGTGAGTGATCGTCATTTCGACCAGTTGGCGACCCGTTTCGCGGAAAAGATCTACGGCGGTGCGAAAGGCGCGATTCGTCTGGCTGTGTTGCAGGCGGACTTGACCGAGACCTTGCCCAAGCGTCCGTTGCGCGTGCTGGACATCGGCGCGGGGTTGGGTCATATGTCGCTGTGGCTGGCCGAGCAAGGTCACGAGGTGACGCTGGCCGAACCCGCCGAGCCGATGCTGGAAGGCGCTCGCCAGCGTTTTGCCGATGCCGGACAGACGGCCACGTTCATTCAGGCTCCGTGGCAGGCGCTGCCCGACTTGCTGAGCGACACTTACGATGTGGTGCTGTGCCACGCCGTGCTGGAATGGCTGGCCGAGCCGCACGCGATCCTTCCGGTGCTGCGCCGGCTGACAAACGCCGAGGGCTGGCTGTCGCTGGCGTTCTACAATCGCGACGCGCTGATTTATCGCAATTTGCTCAAGGGCCATTTCCGCAAAATGCGCAAGAATGACATGGCCGGAGAAAAACAGAGCCTGACGCCCCAGCAACCGCTCGACCCTCGGGAACTGGCGGCGCAACTTGAAGGGCTGTGGAGCGTCGAAACCCGTAGCGGCGTGCGGGTGTTTCACGATTACATGCCCGTTGAATTCCAGGCCCGGGCCGAACTGACGGATATGCTGGAAATGGAACTGGCGCATCGGCGTCACCCGGCTTTTGCAGGGCTGGGTCGATACCTGCACTGGATCTGCCGTCCGGTCTGACACAATTGCGGAGACCCTCATGAAGCACCGTCTTGCCTTGCTGGCCCTGTTCTTCGGGGTCAGCGCCTGCCAAAGCGACAATCCGTATGTGGCCAGTTCGCTGCCGATGCCGCCCGCTCCGCCACAGGCGGCCAACACCCTGGACATGAGCGCTTACCCCGCGCCGCCACGGGATTATGGAAAGTACCGGACCTGGGGCTGGCTCAACGGTCAGTTGCCACCCGGCACAGCCTGGGTCGATTCCGCGCAAGTGGTCGAAGCCATGAGCAATGGCCTGGACCAGCGGGGCCTGAGGCCGGCTCGGAATAATCAGCCTGCCGACCTGTACGTCAGCGCCACGACGCGTCAGGAGGTTCGGTTGCGCCAGGTGCGTGAAGATGTCGACCCCTATTACGGCGGCGGCGCGGGTTATGGTCCTTACGGCGGCTATCGGCCGGGTTATGGCGGCTACGCCAGCGTGCCGGTGGTGCGCACGTATCAGGAAAAAGTGATGGTGGTCCAGATCAACCTGTTCGATGCGCGCACTGGCCAGCCTGTCTGGAGCGCCAGTGCAGACGCGCACAGCAGCAACAATCTGGCAGACCGCAGCAAAGCTCTGCGTCAGGCCGTGCAACAGGCGCTGACGGCTTATCCGCCTTCGTAATTTTTCGGAGAACTGCCATGTTCCGCCGTATTGTCTTGCTGTCCTGCGCCCTGCTGCTGACTGCCTGTCAGACCCAATCGATCAATCGCGACTTTGATGCCCAGCGGGATTTCGGCGGTTATCGCACCTGGAGCTGGAAGGAGCCCGCGGTTCAGTATCAGCCGGATAACGACCCGCGACTCAAGAGCGACCTGACCGAGCAGCGCATCCGCCAGTCAATCGCCGATCAACTGGATCAGCGCGGCTTGCGCATGGCCGCTGCCGGTGCGCGTTCGGACCTGAAAGTGCAGACCTGGCTGATTGTCGAAAATCGCCAGCAGACCGTGAGCACCCAATACGGTGGCGGCTGGAGCCCTTGGGGCGGTTATGGCTACTGGAACGGTCCGATCAACACTGAAACCCGCAGCGTCGACTATAAGGTCAGCACCTTGCAGATCGACCTGCTCGACGCCAAGGACGGCAAACTGGTCTGGCGAGGCAGCACCGAGCGTATCCTCAATGACAACGCCGACAACCCGGCCGAACGCGAGCAAGCCATCCGCACCACCGTCGCAAAAATTCTGGCGCAATACCCGCCGCGCTGATCGGGTTTCGAACGAGAAGCACCGTGAGCTCAGCCCTCTTTCCCTCAGTTCAAGCCTGCATGTCGCCCTGCATTTCATCGAGCAGTTCCTGAATCGCGTCAAGGCGCTCTTCGGGGTCGTCGATTTCCAGCAGTTCGACCTTGTCTTTCTCGGTGAACGGCAGCAGGTAGGCAAGCTGGTTAGACAACGCGTATTGACCTTCGGCGGACACGCCCATGTTCAGGGACGCAACCATCGGGTGTTCGGCCAGCGCTTCGAGCAGCGCAACCAGGTCGGCATCTTCTTCCTGTAACGGACGCTCCTGGGGCTCTTCCAGCCATTCAACCTCGGCCACCAGCAATTGATCGCGCTGAACTTCGGCAGCGATTACCCGAAAGCGGCGACCGCCCACGACCCGAATGCCCAACAGACCGTTGTCCTGTTGCTCGAAGTCCTCGACCAGTGCTTCACAGCCAATCCGCGAATAGCCGCCCGGCACGGACCCGACTTCGCTCCCTTCGGTGATGCACACCACACCGAACCCCTGCCCCTGCTTCATGCAGCGGCTGATCATGTCCAGATAACGAGCTTCAAACAGCTGCAGATCAAGAACGCACCCCGGAAACAGCACGGCGTTCAGTGGAAACAATGGCAATGTCATGTGAAAGCCTCCCCCCTTTAAATGGCCAGCGACATTGCCAGCGGCAGGAACAGTGCCGTTGCAACGCCCATCAGACTCATTGCCAATGCAGCAAAAGCCCCCGATTCTTCACCTTCCTGCAAGGCCACGGACGTTCCCACCGCATGCGCGGTCAAGCCCAGTGCCATGCCGCGAGCCGCGGGATGATCCACCCCGGCCAGCGACAGCAGACCCGGGCCGAAAATGGCACCAAATACACCGGTAATCAATACAAAAACCGCCGCCAGCGCCGCCACACCGCCGATCTGCTCGGCCACCAGCATGGCAATTGGCGATGTCACCGATTTTGGCGCCATGGTCATCAGAATCATATGATCGGCACCCAACAGCATCCCGAGCCCGACACACAGCCCGGTCGCAAACACGCCGCCGATTACCAGCGTAGTCAATACGGGCCAGAGCAACTGCCGAATCCGCCGCATATTCAGATAAAGGGGCACGGCCAGCGCAACGGTCGCCGGCCCCAGCAGCGTGCCCAGGATTTCGGTGCTTTTGCGGTACTCGCTGTACTCCAGACCACAGAACAGCACGACCCCGATCACCACGACCATCGACACCAGCACCGGCTGTAAAAACAGCCAGCGGGTCTTTTCGTACGCCGCCGTCGCCAGTTGATAAGCCCCCAGCGTGATCGCGATGCCAAACAAGGGGTGGTGAATCACCGACAGCCAGGCGCCATGCCAGTCCAGACTCATGAGACCTCCCGGCGGCGGTTCTGACGCTGGATAAGCTTCTGCATCAGCCAGCCGACAAACGTCAGCGAAATCATCAGCGACACGGTCAGCGTGCCGAAGATCGCCCAGAAATCCTCGGCGATGGCCGATGCGTACACCATCACGCCGACAGCGGGCGGCACCAACAGCAAGGGCAGATAGCGCAACAGACTGCTGGCAGCCACGCTGATCGGTTCGCTGACTTCACCGCGAATCATCAGATAAGCCATCAGCAATACCAGCCCGATGATCGGCCCCGGCAATATCGACAGAAACAGATGGTTGAGCGCTGTTCCCAACAATTGGAACAGCACCAGCCATGTCAAACCCCGTAACAACATGAGGACTCCAGCAAGTAAACGAATCCGGCGAATTCACGGCGCCATTATAAACACGCCAGGCCAGGGATCATGGCCAGGTATTCGCGTCCCTTCAGTCGCTTGACCAACCGGCAACCCTCTGCTGATCTTGTGATTCACCTGCAACCCCCACTCGGCAGGCGACACCGCTGATACCTCACCAGACAAGGAAAGCGACATGCCTTTTGTACCCGTCACAGCACTCACGCAATACGTTGGCAAAGAACCGGAATATTCAGACTGGCTGACCATTGACCAGGAACGTATCAACCTGTTTGCTGAAGCGACAGGGGATTTCCAGTTCATTCATGTCGACCCGGTCAAAGCCGCGCAGACCCCGTTTGGCACCACGATCGCCCACGGTTTTCTGTCGCTGTCGCTGATCCCCAAGCTCATGGAGGGCATCATGGTGCTGCCTGAGGGGCTGAAGATGGCGGTCAACTATGGCATGGACAGCCTGCGCTTCATTCAGCCGGTGCCGGTCAATTCACGTGTTCGCCTCAAGCTTCAGCTGACGGACGTGACCGAGAAAAAGCCGGGCCAGTGGCTACTCAAGGCAACCGCCACACTGGAGGTGGAGGGTCAGGAAAAACCCGCTTTTATCGCCGAACCGCTGACCCTTTGTTTTGTGTAACACGTTTAAAACATGAAACAGTCGTAACAGACTGTTTCATCCCGCTTACTCGCTGCGGCATACTCCCCTGCGGTCGTGCCCCAAGACATCTGCTCAAGCAGAGCCGGGCCCGCCACTGAATCATTCTTCCGGGATATCACATGCGCGCGCTCGCTCCACTGGCTTTGACCCTCTTGATCGCAGGCTGCGGTGATGGCGAATCACTGCTGCCCCCGGACGGCCGTCTGCCCGATGGCGGACGCTACCGCGGTGATATCGTCAACGGCACACTGCAGGGCCAGGGCCGGATCGATTACCCCAACGGCAGCTGGTACGCCGGGCAGTTCGAGAAAGGGCTGTGGCAAGGCCAGGGTGAATGGCACGCGGCCAACGGCGACGTCTACAAAGGCGGCTTTGAACAGGGCCTGTTTCATGGCCAGGGCCGACTGACCAGCCACAGCGGCGCGAGCTATGTGGGTCATTTCAAACTCGGGCTGCGTGACGGCGAAGGCACGCAGAAGGACAAGGGCGTGCTGTACCGAGGCCAGTTCAAGGCGGGGCTGTATAACGGTCCCGGCCGTCTGGAGCTGGAAGACGGCAGCCAGCATCAAGGCATGTTCGCCAACGGCAAGGCCAACGGCGAAGGCTCGCGCAGCGATGCCAGCGGCAATCAATACAGCGGCAACTTCGTCAACGGACAACTGCAAGGCACCGGCAGCTTCACCAGCGCTGACGGTGATCAATACGTCGGCAACTTCCGCAACAGCCAGCTTGACGGCCAAGGCCGCTACGAAAATAGCGATGGCGATGTCTGGAGCGGTGAGTTCAAGGAAGGCGCACTGACCGGCAAGGGCGAGCTGATCGGCTCTGACGGCAGCCGTTACCAGGGTGATTTCGACAACTGGCGCTTCTCGGGCCAGGGTCAACTGCAACTGGCCGACGGCAGTCGCTATGTCGGTCAGTTCGCCGATGACACCTATCAGGGCAACGGCGTGCTGATTTCGCCGGACGGCAAAGAAGAAAAAGGCATCTGGGCAAACGGCCAGCGCGTGCGTGATGCCAAAGGCAAGTTGCTGCCTGATACGCTTGAAAAAGGGCTGTTGGCGCAAGGCAGTCTGCTGGACCACGCGCTCGCGGCCGTACCTGCGTCCACGCCGGCCACCGAGCTGTACACGCTGGTTGTAGGGGGCGACGGCAAGCAGAGCGTGTTCATGCGCGAGGCGGACTATGTCAGCAACCTGCTCAAATCCCGGTTCGGCGCCGTCGGCCAGGTCAGCCTGGTCAACCACCGCGACCACATGGATGATCGCCCGATGGCCACCCGCGAGACCATCACGCGCGCGGTCCAGACCATCGCTCAACGCTCCGGCCCGGAAGACCTGGTCTTCATTTACCTGACCAGCCACGGCACCCAGGACCACGAGCTGGTACTCGACCAGCCGCGCCTGTCGCTGGCCGACCTGCCCGCCGACGCGTTGGCTGCGGCCCTTGCACCGCTGAAAAACCGCGATAAGGTGGTGGTGATTTCGGCCTGCTATTCCGGTGGTTTCATCCCGGACCTCAAAGACGAGCGCACCTTGATCATGACGGCTTCACGCGCAGACCGCGTTTCGTTCGGTTGCTCGGAGGAAGCCGACTTCACTTATTTCGGTGATGCACTATTTGCCAAGGCATTGGTCGAAACCGATGACCTGCAACAAGCTTTCAATGATGCCAAAACCTATGTCGCGCAACGCGAGACCGAGGATAATTTCGAAGCCTCCGAACCGCAGATATGGGCACCAAAAGGAGTTCTGGCGCGCTGGCAGCAGTTGCGCAAAACCCAGGCCGAACGCGCGTTGAACACGGCGTTGACTCGCTCGGAAGCGAAGACCTCGACAAGCCGCTAGGCTTATCAGAATAAAGGGAGTAGCACCATGTACCTGACGCCGCAACATATCCTGCTTGCAGGAGCCACGGGCCTGACGGGCGAGCACTTGCTCGATCGACTGCTCAACGAGCCCACCGTCAGCCGCGTGCTGGCCCCAACGCGTCGACCTCTGGCAGAACACCCACACCTTGAAAACCCGGTCGGCGATCTGACCGCACTGCTGCCGGCGCTGGCTGGGCGTGTGGACATTGCCTTCTGCTGCCTGGGCACCACGATCAAGCAAGCGGGATCGCAAGACGCTTTCAAGGCAGTCGATCTGGACCTGGTACTCGCGTTCGCCCACCGCGCTCGCGAACTGGGCGCCCGTCATTTGCTGGTCATCAGTGCCATCGGCGCAGACCCGAAGTCCAGCACCTTCTACAACCGCATCAAAGGCGAGATGGAGCAGGCATTGCGCGCGCAGGATTGGCCGCAACTGACCATCGCCCGCCCGTCCCTGCTGGTGGGCAGCCGCACCGAGACCCGCTGGGTCGAACAACTGGCCGCGCCCATCGCCAAACTGATTCCCGGTAAATACGGCGCCATCGAAGCCTGCCAACTGGCCCGCGCCATGTGGCGCCTGGCGCTCGAAGAGCAGAACGGTGTACGGATTGTCGAGTCGGATGAATTGCGCAAGTTGGGCAAGTAGGCGAGCGCTCGATGATCGTTCCAACGCTCCGCGTGGGCATGCATTGCCACGCCAGTCGTCTCTGATCCTCTAGGTTCTGTACGAAAAGTCGGCGAGCGAAGGTCAGGCAAGGCAAAAACAGGCGAGGAACGGCCGGGGTCGCGCCCGACTCTACTGTTTGTAAATGAGCATTCTGAGCCTGTTTTCAACGCAGCATCACCGATGCGCAGCCACTTTACGTACAGAGCCTAAAGCCCGCCCGTCGCCTGGACCCCCAAGCCCGCCGCCGTCAGCAATGACAGCGGCAGCAATAGCGTGTCGAGCAACGCGCTGCCGGGCAGGTCCAGACCCGGATAGCTCGGTGCTTCTGCGCCGAACCGGTCCGCCGCACAGCAGCCGCCCTGCAACGCGTACATGTTCAGCCGCGTACCCGCGTACACCACCGGCGCACCGGGCTTGGCCGCATTGAGCGTTCGCGCGGTGGCGCAGCCTGTCAGTGCGAGCGCCAATGCCACCAGCAGCAGCTTATTCATCGCCGCCCACATGATGCTCGCCCCAACGCGGCAGCATGTCCTGAGGGATGTTCAACAGGTTGAGAATCCGCGCGACCACAAAGTCCACGAGGTCGTCGATGGTTTGTGGTTGATGGTAGAAACCGGGAGACGCTGGCAAAATCACCGCGCCCATGTTCGACAGCTTGAGCATGTGTTCCAGATGGATGCTGGAAAACGGCGCCTCGCGGGGCACCAGAATCAATTGCCGACGCTCTTTCAAGGTGACGTCGGCGGCGCGCTCGATCAGGTTGTTACAGGCCCCGGTGGCAATCGCCGACAACGAGCCGGTGGAGCACGGCACCACCACCATCGCACTGGGCGAACCTGAACCCGAAGCAACCGGCGACATCCAGTCGTCGCGGCCATAGACCCGAATCTGCCCGGCCGACGCGCCGGTGTATTCCGTCAGGAACGCCTGCATCATCATCGGTTTGGGCGGCAGGCGCACGTCAGTCTCGGTGGCCATCACCAATTGCGCAGCCTTGGAGATGAGAAAATGTACTTCTCGGTCCTCACGCACCAGACAGTCCAGCAATCGCAGACCATATTGCGCGCCTGATGCGCCAGTCATAGCAACCGTGACGCGCTCCGGGCCGCTCATTTCAGCGCCTCTGCCAGCTTGCCATGCAATCCGCCAAAGCCGCCGTTGCTCATGATGACGATGTGAGCGCCAGGCTGCGCCTGACGTTTCACCTGCTCGATAATGGCTTCAATCGAATCACAGACCTGCGCAGGCACGCTGCCCCCGGCCACGGTCGCCGCCAAGTCCCAGCCCAGATTCGGCGGCGCATACCAGACCACCTGATCGGCCTGGCTCACGCTTTCCGGCAAGCCGTCGCGGTGCGCGCCGAGCTTCATGGAATTGGAGCGTGGCTCGACCACGGCAATGATCGGCGCAACGCCGACCTTCTTGCGCAGGCCATCCAGCGTGGTGGCAATCGCGGTCGGGTGGTGAGCGAAATCGTCATAAATGGTGATGCCGCGTACGTCGGCGACCTTCTCCATGCGCCGCTTGACGCTTTTGAACGCACTCAGCGCCTGCACGCCCAGCAAAGGCACCACGCCAACATGGCGCGCAGCGGCAAGGGTGGCCAGCGCGTTGGCCACGTTGTGCTGGCCGGTCATGTCCCATTCGACGGCGCCCTGAAGCTCGCCCTCGAACAACACCTCAAACCGCGAGCCGTCTTCGCTCAACAGCCGCGCCTGCCACTGACCGCCTTCGCCGGTGGTCTGCACGGGCGTCCAGCACCCCATTTCGATCACGCGAGACAGCGCAGGCTCGGTGGTCGGGTGAATCACCAGGCCTTCACCGGGGATGGTGCGCACCAGGTGATGAAACTGCCGCTCGATGGCTGGCAGATCAGGAAAAATGTCGGCGTGATCGAACTCGAGGTTATTGAGGATCGCCGTGCGCGGACGGTAATGAACGAATTTGGAGCGCTTGTCGAAGAACGCACTGTCGTATTCGTCGGCTTCCACCACGAAGAACGGCGTTTCGCCGATACGCGCCGACACCGCGAAATTCTGCGGGATGCCGCCGATCAGAAAACCGGGGCTCATGCCTGCGTGTTCCAGCACCCAGGCCAGCATGCTGCTGGTGGTGGTTTTGCCGTGCGTGCCGGCCACCGCCAGCACCCAGCGACCTTGCAGCACGTGGTCCGCCAGCCATTGCGGGCCGGACACATACGGCAAGCCTTGATTCAAGACATATTCAACCGCCGGGTTGCCACGTGACAGCGCATTGCCGACCACCACCAGGTCCGGTGCCGGGACCAGTTGCACAGGGTCGTAGCCCTGAGTCAGCTCGATGCCCTGCGCTTCCAGCTGCGTGCTCATCGGTGGATAGACGTTGGCATCGGAACCGGTGACCCGGTGCCCCAACTCTTTGGCGAGCACCGCCAGCGAACCCATGAACGTGCCGCAGATACCAAGGATATGAATATGCATGACCAACCTCTCAGAACATCCACGCAGGTTAACGTAGGGGCGGTTAAATGGCACCCTGAGTTTCTCTGCGGCGTTGCGCCCTGGAGGCATTTCAATAGCCTGCGGATAAGCCTAAAGTCCTAGCCACGGCTGAATGCAAATGGCCTATTCTTGAACGCTTCTTGCCACACACCCGAAAGCAGAATCAGACACAGACTCCCTCACAACAAGAACCAGGAGACATACCATGCGTTACGCTCATCCCGGTACCGAAGGCGCTATCGTCAATTTCAAGGAACGCTACGGTAACTATATTGGCGGCGAATTCGTCCCGCCGGTCAACGGCCAGTATTTCACCAACACCTCCCCCGTCAATGGCAAGGCCATCGCCGAATTCCCGCGCTCTACCGCCGAAGACATCGAAAAAGCGCTCGACGCGGCCCACGCGGCAGCCGACGCCTGGGGCTCGACCTCGGTGCAGGCGCGCTCGCTGGTTCTGCTGAAAATCGCAGACCGCATCGAAGCCAATCTCGAAGTCCTGGCCATCACCGAGACCTGGGACAACGGCAAGGCGATTCGCGAAACCCTCAACGCCGACATCCCGCTGGCCGCTGACCATTTCCGCTACTTCGCTGGCGTGTTGCGCGCTCAGGAAGGCAGCGCAGCAGAGATCGACGGCAACACGGTGGCGTATCACATTCACGAGCCGCTGGGGGTGGTCGGGCAGATCATCCCGTGGAACTTCCCGATTTTGATGGCCGCCTGGAAACTCGCCCCGGCGCTGGCTGCCGGCAACTGCATCGTGCTCAAGCCGGCCGAACAGACCCCGCTGGGGATCAGCGTACTGGTCGAGCTGATCGGTGACCTGTTGCCTCCCGGCGTGCTGAACATCGTGCAAGGTTATGGCCGCGAAGCCGGCGAAGCCCTGGCCAGCAGCAAGCGCATTGCCAAGATCGCCTTCACCGGCTCGACACCGGTAGGCTCGCACATCATGAAACTGGCCGCGGACAACATTATTCCGTCCACCGTTGAGCTGGGCGGCAAGTCGCCGAACATCTTCTTCGAAGACATCATGAGCGCCGAGCCGGAGTTCATCGACAAAGCCGCCGAGGGTCTGGTGCTGGCGTTCTTCAATCAGGGCGAAGTCTGCACCTGCCCGTCCCGAGCGCTGGTGCAGGAGTCGATCTACCCGCAGTTCATGGAAGCGGTGATGCGCAAGGTCGAGAAGATCAAACGCGGCGACCCGCTGGACACCGACACCATGGTCGGCGCTCAGGCGTCCGAGCAACAATTCGACAAGATTCTTTCGTACCTGGACATCGCCAAAGGCGAAGGCGCCGAGCTACTGACCGGCGGCAAGGTCGAGAAGCTGGAGGGCGATCTGTCGACGGGCTATTACATTCAGCCCACGCTGCTCAAAGGCAACAACAAGATGCGCGTCTTCCAGGAGGAAATCTTCGGCCCGGTGGTCAGCGTCACGACCTTCAAGGACGAAGCCGAAGCCGTGGCAATTGCCAACGACACCGAGTTCGGCCTGGGTGCAGGCTTGTGGACCCGCGACATCAACCGCGCCTACCGCGTGGGCCGGGCGATCAAAGCCGGGCGAGTCTGGACCAACTGCTACCACCTGTACCCGGCACACGCCGCGTTCGGTGGCTACAAGAAGTCCGGCGTCGGCCGCGAAACCCACAAAATCGCGCTTGAGCATTACCAACAGACCAAAAACCTGCTGGTGAGCTACGACACGAATCCGTTGGGTTTTTTCTAGGCAGGTAAGTCGCCGCTCAAGTTGGAATGCCCCTGTCGGAGCGGACTTGTACGCGAAGCCAGTCGTTCAGACGATAACTTATCGGAAAATGTACTGGCCCTCTCGCGAACACGTTCGCTCCGACGGCCTTCGGCCAGACTCAAAAGCGGACTTGTGTATCACGATGAGCGCTCCAGCATTGTGGACGCTTTGCGCGATGAACCACACCACGCACCAACCCTGTGCATCACGCCCCGGCTTAACGCTGCGGCGTGATGCATCCTGCCCTGGACTGATCCGCTTCCGCCTGCAAACTCGCACTCCCGGTCGGGATGGAGTATTAATTGCTTACATCGCTTCCCACAGTCGTTTGAACCGGGACGTCACCGGTTTGGCCGCAAGACTACGTCCGACGCGAACAGCGCGACGTCATGGAGAACCTGTATGGCGAGCTTTTCCCATTCTGTCGGTGCGCAGACGTACCGCTTCGACAGCCTCAAAGAAGTCATGGCCAAGGCCAGCCCGGCGCGCTCCGGTGATTATCTCGCTGAAGTCGCGGCGCAAAACGATGGCGAGCGGGTGGCCGCGCAAATGGCGCTGGCGAATATTCCGCTCAAGCACTTTCTTGAAGAAGCGTTGATTCCCTACGAGCAGGACGAAGTCACCCGCCTGATCATCGACACCCACGACAAACCAGCCTTCGCGCCGGTCAGCCACCTGACGGTAGGCGGTTTTCGTGACTGGCTGCTCAGCGACCTGGCCGATGAGACCAGCCTACGCGCACTGGCCCCGGGCCTAACACCGGAAATGGCAGCGGCGGTGTCGAAGATCATGCGCGTGCAGGATCTGGTGCTGGTGGCGCAGAAGATCCGTGTTGTCACCCGCTTCCGCAACACCATGGGCCTGCGCGGCCGTCTCTCGACCCGCCTGCAACCCAACCACCCCACCGACGATCCATCCGGCATTGCCGCCAGCGTGCTGGACGGCCTGCTGTACGGTAACGGCGACGCCATGATCGGCATCAACCCGGCCACCGACAGCACCTCGTCCATCGTCGCCCTGCTGGAGATGCTCGACGCCATCGTCCAGCGCTATGAAATCCCGACCCAGTCCTGCGTGCTGACCCACGTCACTACCTCCATCGAAGTCATCAACCGGGGCGTGCCGGTCGACCTGGTCTTCCAGTCGATCACCGGCACCGAAGCGGCCAATGCCAGCTTCGGCATCAGCCTTAAGTTGCTGCAGGAAGGCTACGACGCGGGGCTGAGCCTGAACCGCGGCACACTCGGGCAAAACCTGATGTATTTCGAGACCGGGCAAGGCAGCGCGCTGTCGGCCAACGCGCATCACGGCGTCGATCAACAGACCTGCGAAACCCGCGCCTATGCCGTCGCCCGGCATTTCAATCCGTTCCTGGTGAACACGGTGGTCGGCTTCATCGGACCGGAGTACCTGTACAACGGCAAGCAGATCATCCGCGCCGGTCTGGAGGATCACTTTTGCGGCAAGTTGCTGGGCGTGCCGATGGGCTGCGACATCTGCTACACCAATCACGCCGAAGCCGATCAGGACGACATGGACACGCTGTTGACGCTGTTGGGCGTTGCCGGAATCAACTTCATCATGGGCATCCCCGGCTCCGACGACATCATGCTCAATTACCAGACCACCTCGTTCCATGATGCGCTGTACGCCCGACAAAGCCTGGGCCTGCGCCCCGCACCGGAATACGAAGCGTGGCTGGAGAAAATGGGCATCTTCACCCAGGCCGATGGCCGCGTCCGTTTCGGTGACAGCCTGCCGCCCGCCTTTCGCCAGGCCTTGGCGCATCTCGCATGAGTGATCAGCCGATGAACGAGATTCAAGACAGCTCCCAGCCAGCCAACCCCTGGCTGGAGCTGCGCCGCCTGACGTCCGCGCGTATCGCACTGGGCCGCACCGGCACCAGCCTGCCGACCTGCGCACAGCTCGACTTTCAAGCCGCACATGCGCAGGCACGCGATGCCGTTCACCTTGCGTTCGATCACGCCGCGATCAGCGCGCAACTGG
The DNA here is from genome assembly GCF_002157375.1 of Pseudomonas syringae. Lineage (GTDB taxonomy): Bacteria > Pseudomonadota > Gammaproteobacteria > Pseudomonadales > Pseudomonadaceae > Aquipseudomonas > Aquipseudomonas syringae_T. The sequence continues at coordinate 360,148 of NZ_MTSA01000002.1, read as the reverse complement.
CCGAAAAAGGCCGGGAAACCCTGCTGCTGCACAGCGCTGCCGCCGACCGGCACAGCTACCTGCAACGCCCGGACCTCGGCCGGCGCCTGAACGACGAATCGGCGCAAACCCTGCGTGACTACGCCGCGGCTCATCCTGGCGGCCTCGACCTGGCCGTGGTGGTGGCTGACGGGCTGTCCGCCCTCGCCGTGCATCGTCACGCCGTACCGTTCCTGACCCGACTGGAAGAACAAGCCAGTGCCGACGGCTGGACGCTGTCGCCGGTGATCTTGGTCGAACAGGGTCGCGTGGCCGTGGCGGACGAAGTCGGCGAACGGCTCGGTGCGAAGATGGTGGTCATTCTGATCGGCGAGCGCCCCGGCCTCAGCTCTCCGGACAGCCTGGGGCTGTACTTCACGTACGGCCCCAAAGTCGGGCTGAATGATGCGCACCGCAACTGTATTTCCAACGTGCGCCTGGAAGGGCTGAGCTACGCGATGGCCGCCCATCGTCTGCTGTACCTGATGCGCGAAGCGTGTCGACGGCAGATTTCCGGGGTCAGCCTGAAGGACGAGGCCGAGCTGAAGACGCTGGAGTCCGACGGCGCTGCCGATCATTCGGACAAACAGATCGGCAATTTCCTGCTCGACGGTCCGGCTGACCCGCATTAGATTGTGCTTTCTAAAGCTGCCGGGCAGGATTGCATCATCATCCCGGCGAACTGCATCAGCCCATAGGGAAGTCGAGGCCAAACCATGCGGATCATCAAAGCCACTCTCGAACATCTGGACCTGCTCTGCCCGCTGTTCATCAAGTACCGTGAGTTCTACGGCGAAGCGGCGTTTCCGGACTCGTCGCGGGACTTCCTCGAAAAACGCCTGCGGCGGGAAGAGTCGGTCATCTATCTGGCGCTGGCCAATGACGACGAAGGAAGGCTCTTGGGGTTTTGCCAGCTCTACCCGAGCTACTCTTCTCTTTCGCTGAAACGGGTGTGGATTCTCAACGACATCTACGTCGCCGAAGACGCTCGTCGCCAACTGGTCGCCGATCACCTGATGAAGCAAGCCAAGAAGATGGCCAAGGAAACCCAGGCCGTACGACTGCGCGTGTCCACCAGCAGCAACAACGAGGTGGCACAAAAGGTCTATGAGTCCATCGGTTTCAAGGAAGACACCCAGTTCAAAAACTACGTGCTGCCCATCAACTCCGACTGACCACCGCACTCGCCCGCACGCGGCCCGGCTGCCGCGTCTGGCCGCGCCAGCCCTGCCCGCGCATTATTACGGAACCTCTTCTGCGCATTCTGCTTCTATAATGCCGCGCAGTCGCTTCTTCCGCATGCGACCCCGGACAGGGTGTTCGCCTCAGGTGCTTCAATGGAATTCAACCCGCTCGACCTTATTCTGCATCTCGACGTCTACCTTGATCTGCTGGTAACCAACTACGGCCCCTGGGTTTACGCGATCCTGTTTCTGGTGATCTTCTGCGAGACCGGGCTGGTGATCATGCCTTTCCTGCCGGGCGATTCGTTGCTGTTCATCGCTGGCGCCGTGGCGGCCGGTGGCGGCATGGACCCGGTCTTGCTGGCCGGGCTGCTGATGCTGGCAGCGATCATAGGTGACAGCACCAATTACGTTATTGGCCGGACGGTCGGGGAAAAACTGTTCAGCAACTCCAGGTCACGCATCTTCCGTCGTGATTACCTGGTGCGCACTCAGGACTTCTACGAACGCCACGGCGGCAAAACCGTCACGCTGGCGCGCTTCCTTCCGATCATCCGTACGTTTGCGCCATTCGTGGCCGGCGTCGGCAGGATGTCTTATCCGCGTTTTGTGGGCTTCAGCGTGCTGGGCTCGGTGTTGTGGGTCGGCAGCCTGGTCACCCTGGGTTTCTTCTTCGGCAACGTGCCGTTCATCAAACACAACCTGACCCTGCTGGTGCTGGCGATCATCGTGCTTTCGCTGGTGCCGATGATCATCGGTGTGGTGCGCAGCCGCAGCGCGCCTCCGGTCGACGCTCGCTGAGCCATGTGGTCACTCAGCAACTGGCGCAGGCGACGAACCCTCGCCAGACATCCGGTTGCTGACGAGCTGTGGCAAAAAGTGCGCGAGCGCCTGCCGATTCTCGACGGCCTGAGCGCCGGGCAGGACGCAACACTGCGCGACGCCTGCGTGCTGTTTCTGAACGACAAATACCTCAGCGCACTGCCGGGCGTGGAGCTGGACGACGAGCAGCGGCTTTTCCTCGCGGCCCAGGCGCAATTGCCAGTGCTGGGTCTCGGCGACCTGAACTGGTATCAGGGCTTTCACGAGATCGTGCTGTACCCGGACGACTTCGTCAGCCCGCAACGCCATCGTGATGCCAGCGGCGTCGAACACGAGTGGGACGGCGAACACAGTGGCGAGGCGTGGCTGCAAGGCCCCGTGATTCTGGCCTGGCCGGGCGTGCTGAGCAGCGGCGACTGGGACGGCTACAACCTGGTCATTCACGAACTGGCGCACAAACTCGACATGCTCAACGGCGATGCCAATGGCCTGCCGCCGCTGCACAGCGACATGCGGGTGACTGAATGGGCCAGCACGATGCAGCACGCGTTCGATGACCTGAACCGGCAGCTGGATGAGGACCCGGATGCCGACACCGCCATCGACCCTTATGCCGCACAAGACCCTGCCGAGTTCTTCGCCGTGACCAGCGAGTACTTTTTCAGCGCCCCGGACCTGCTGCACAGCACTTACCCTTCGGTCTACGAGCAACTGAAAGCGTTCTACCGTCAGGACCCTCTCGCGCGGCTCGACGCATTGCGCCAACACGCCCCGGCTTATCAGGACAACTGACCGCTACCGAGGCCATGCATGGCAACCAAAACAGAATATGCCTATAATCCGGACCACTTTATGGCGGTTCGCGCCACAATCTGTCTGGTCAACCAGGGGACAATGCCCAATGAGCTACAGCAAGATTCCGGCAGGCAAAGACCTGCCGAACGACATCTACGTCGCGATCGAAATCCCGGCCAACCACGCGCCGATCAAGTACGAAATCGACAAAGACACCGATTGCCTGTTCGTTGACCGTTTCATGGCCACCCCGATGTTCTACCCGGCCAACTACGGTTTCATCCCTAACACCCTGGCCGACGACGGCGACCCGCTGGACGTGCTGGTAGTCACGCCTTACCCGGTCACCCCGGGTTCGGTCATCCGCGCACGCCCGGTCGGCATCCTGCACATGACTGACGACGGCGGCGGCGATGCCAAAGTCATCGCAGTCCCCCACGACAAGCTGTCCCAGCTGTACGTCGACGTGAAAGAGTACACCGACCTGCCGCCGCTGCTGCTTGAGCAAATCAAGCACTTCTTCGAGAACTACAAGGATCTCGAAAAAGGCAAGTGGGTGAAGATCGAAGGTTGGGGCAACGCTGACGCTGCCCGCGCCGAGATCATGAAATCGGTAGAAGCCTTCAAAGGCTGATCATCGATCAGGCGTTTCCGGGCACTTGATGCAGGTGTCCGGAAACACGCTTCTGCCCTCCCCGCCCCATCCCCCCGCCATACCCGTCCTGAAAAACGCGCCACTCACGTCTTTTTTGCAAATCTCATGTTTAAAAATGCACTCGACTTTTAGCCAGTTGATAAACAGTCCGTTAATGCCCGTATAGCCGGGGTAAACGCCTGATGCATCGTTTAGTCGAAAAAGCGCTATTACGGAATTGGCCTACACGATATTCATTCCATCCGTAGTCCAGATAGCCGCCACCCCCTTGGGATAACGTCGACCTCAACACCTCGTTCATTTAAACGCCCCAGCGACGCCCGTAGAATTCTGCCCATGAATACATCAGGCGATCGACTCCGCATCCTCCTTCGGGAGTGCCACCTCACCGCGACTGATTTTGCCGCCAACCGCAAAATCACGCCGCAGCACGTCAATAACTGGTTCAAGCGCGGCGTGCCAATGGCCCGCATCGACGAGGTGGCTGAATTACTAACCGTCAACGCGCGCTGGCTGCGCACCGGCGACGGCCCCAAACACCCCAACGAACCCGCCCCCGAAAGCACCGGCGGCGACACGCGAATGGCTATCCAGCAAACGAGAAACGTCCTGCGCGGCGACGTGGAAATCCAGATCTACATGGAAGTCGAATCCACCCACGGTGTCAGCAAAACAGTCCTGGCCGAAGCCCCCGGCCAGAAAATCCGCCTGCCCCTGCAGGTTCTGCAAACCATGGGCATCGACCCGAAAAACTGCATGTGCGTTGCCATGGTCGGCAACAGCATGGCTGACAAGATCCAGGATGGCTCGATCCTCGGCGTAGACCGCGAACTGACCCAAGTCATCGACGGCGAAATCTACGCCCTCGAACACGGCGGCATCCTGCGCGTCCGCTACCTCTACCGCCTCCCCAACGGCGGCCTGCGCCTGCGCAGCCACAACGACGCCGAATACCCGGACGAGGTGTTCAGCGGCGAGGATATCGACCGGGAGAAGATCCGCATCCTGGGCTGGATATTCTGGTGGTCGACACTGAACAGCCGACGCAACGCAATGCTGCTGTTGTGAGGGAGTCGGGGCGGGAAAGTATTCGGGCTGGGCATTGGCGACGGATTTTAGTATTCTGGGCGCCATCCAGAGCATAGGTCGCCCTTGAGCGGCGGTGTGCTTGAACAGGGCATGTGATCCGTTTGCCCTGTTATCTATTCGCGCTTCTTCAGGAGCGCACCTGTTGAAGGCGATTGCGGTTTATCAAAAATAGACTGGAATCGCCTACGAGAAGCCGGCCACAAGCCGGCTTTTTAACTTCCAAACAGCTGATATATCGCAGATTTCTTTGCTCGACTCTTTCTGAGCCGTGCTCCGAGCCTACCGGTCAATGACAGGTGGTTTTTCCAGTCCGGACTGCTCCAGTGCGTACCATCGGAAGATACAGTCAAGCTTCATTCCTTTAATATGTCGGCATTTGGCTCACTGAGAGCCCATAGCGGTTTGGGGCTTTTGCATGAACACACAGTCCGATGACGTTCTCACGTTATTTTCCGGAGCAGGCGGCTTTTCTTACGGGTTTGCGCAGGCTGGTCTCAAGCCCCTATGTGGGACAGAAATAAATGCTGACGCCTGCCAAAGCTACGAAGCGAACGTAGGCAGCACCTGCTACAACCTTGATCTGTCCCAAACCTCCCCCTCATTTTTTAAAGACATGCTGGGCGGCAAAGAGCCATTCGCCATCATTGGGGGGCCTCCCTGTCAGGGCTTTAGCACTGCAGGGGCTCGTAATGTGGAGGACCCCAGGAACCGCCTCATCTTTAATTACCTTCGTATGGTTACGGAGGTAAGGCCACGCTGGTTCATCTTTGAAAACGTTGAAGGGTTGTTGACTTCCGGAAATGGAGAGGCGGTGTCTTCCCTGGTCAGGGAGTTTCTGCGTATTGGTTATTCTGTCCGGGTGGAAAAAGTAAATTTAGCGGCTTATGGCGTACCGCAGACCCGCAAACGGGTTTTGATTATCGGAAACCGTCTGGGCGCGTCATTCAATTTTCCCGAGGAGTTGTTTTCTTATGACTCAGGAAAAGCAAAAAAGCGCTCAAGCAAACCATTCGCCCCCACGTTGATGCATGCGATTACAGGCCTTGGGAGTCCTACGTCGAAGAGGGGTGAGCTGAGTAGGTATAAGACCGCGTCTCCGCTGAACGGATACGATTCGGCCATGCGACGGGGAAATAGCTCAGGAAAAATCACCGAGCACTTCGACAACTCTAAAAGCGAAGACATCAACCGATTCAGCCTTCTTAAAGGCGGTCAGACCATGAAGGACCTTCCCGAGGAGCTATGGCACGAAAGCTTTAGAAAACGGGCCTTTCGACGTGTGGCAGATGGAACGCCCACGGAAAAGAGGGGCGGAGCGCCTTCTGGCATCAAACGCCTGCATGGCAACTTACAAAGCCTCACCATTACCGGCGCGGCCAGTCGGGAGTTCATCCATCCAGAGCAAAACCGCCCTTTGACCATTAGAGAGTGCGCCCGTCTTCAGTCGTTTCCGGACGGGTATCATTTTTTCGGCAATGCAGCGAGTGTGATACAGCAGATAGGCAATGCAGTCCCCCCTATCGCCGCTGAGATTTTCGCCCGTCACCTTCAGACGTTAGAAGGGTCTTTCGGCTCCGGGGCATCAGCGCTTAATGTATCCAGACACCCAAGATTGTTAGGCTATCGCTTGACAGAAGCGAGCGGAATGAGTGAGTCGCTCAAGAAAACGGACACGCTCTTGTCAGGACTGCTCCAACAGGAATTTGAGTAGATATCATGAAGAAAAAATCGTCGAAACTTAGCGCTGACGAGTCCAAGCTTTTAACCAAAGTCATGACAATGGGCCTTGGAACAAACCTACCGGTCATCATGTCAGGAAGCGAACTCGCCAAGCTAATCGGGGTTATTTACCACGACACTGAATGTGGCAATGAGCTCAAAGAGTTGAAGCCTGAGTTGTGGAAAAAAATTGCCCCTGACAAAGACTATTACGACCTGCCTGAAACGTGGTTTCTAGCGCCCATAGACCTCCACCCTGAAGAACACGTAGAGCTGATGAAGCTTGGCGAGGAACACATAGAGGATTTCACGACCTACCTGCGCTGCCTGAGCGAATTACACAAGCGTCGACGTAAATATCAGAAAATCTTGTCAGCTCAGCCGATGCCGACCATGATCCAGGTGTCGCCTCGCTCGCTTGTCGAGTACGGTACTCATGAACCAGAAGCGTTGGCGTCCTGGCTGACGTGGCGCAAGTTTTTTTATGATCTCGACAATCGCTCGGCGCAAGAAACCGGGTATCTGTTTGAACCTATTTTGGCCGCAGCTATTGGGGGAGAAGGAAAGAGTGCGAGGACCAAAGTTGTAACTCGCTCCGGCGATGCGACGAAAGGACGTCAGGTGGATTGCTGGAAGGTGCTACCCAACGGTCAAACGCTAGCGTATGAGTTCAAGTTGCGTGTGACCATTGCAGCCAGCGGGCAGGGCCGGTTTGGAGAAGAGCTACAGTTTGCCGAGGATGCTTTCAACTCTGGTGCCACACCCATTTTGATTGTTCTGGACCCTACGATGAACCCTCGACTTGAAGTGCTTCAGAAGGCGTTCGAGGCTAAGGGTGGACGCGCCTATCTTGGTGAAGACGCCTGGGCACACCTTGAGGAACAAGCGGGAGACGTGATGTCTCGATTCATCGAGAAGTATGTTCGACGTCCTATTGAAGCGATAAGTCTGTTCGAAATGGGCGATGACGGAGCCAATAAAAACATCGACCTGCTGGACCTTCATGCAAGCGTTCAAAAGAACAGGATTTTTTTCCGGCTTGGCTCACATGAAAGGACAATTATCAGGCATGAGGATCCGTCTCTTTCCACTGACGATGATGAAGAGACCGCAACAATCGAATTATAAAAGATCCGGAAGTGCTTTCTAGAGTCGGCACCACCGCAACCGGGGCGCGGTGTGCCGATGCCGAGACGAGTGAGTTGAAATTAGACACTGATCATACAACGCGTCGTTCCAGACCTTTAGCTGCCAGTGCCTGCTAAGTACTCCCGATGAACCCGGCGCCATTTGGTGACATAACGGCATGTTCAGGGCCGCAGACGGCCACGCTTAGGCACACGCCCATCTGCGCAACCCCCCGCCCTCTAACTAAACCCGAAACGACGCGGCATGCACCAGCTTCCTGTATTTCCGCCAACACGAGCGCACCACCCTGGCAAGCGGTGGTGAGAGGCTGAACAGTGCGACAGTCGCGAACGATATCCACCAGCCGGGACGCAGGCAGTTAAGTACGTACTGATTGAGCCAGATGCGCACTATTCTCAGCCTGTAAGCAGCAGGTCCAAGGCGCTTCAGTTGCTCTATGTCATTTGCGGTGTAGAGCGTTTTCAGCATGTAGCCGTTTGCGATAAAGCGCTCCGGGAAATCGACCCCGGCTTCGTAGTGATTCAATACCCTGAAGTTGCACCTCAGCACGCGGTCCCACAGTTTCAGATTGCTGAGGCCCACCTGGCAGGGCTTTTCGAGTCGAGCGTCGATGCCACGCTTGCGCATGACGCACAGCATCAGGGCCTGCTCGCTCACCATGCGCGCGGACGTATACCCGATGAAGTTGCCGAACGGGTTGCGAGACGGTTTTTCGTTGAAGAGCTCTGTTCTTTCGAACAGCGGGTGCTCCCACATGACAAGCATGGCGTCGCGGGTGCCGAACTGAACAAGATCCGAAATATGAAACAGCATCGGAAAACGCTCGGGGTTTCGGATGTAAAGCGTTGTGGTGGTGATGGGCGTGTCGAAAAGAGGCGCATTGTCAGGCTCGGTGTCGTCCGCCTTGCCCGTCACGGCGAGTGCTGCGCTGGTCAGGTTGTGATCGGCGCGCATTTTCATGACGTAACGCCTTGTAGCCGCCTGAATCCCGCACAGCGTCGACCGCAACATGCGGTTGGTATTGATCTGATTACCGGCATCATCGATGAACGGCCCGGGGTCATCTGACACTATTATGCGGTCCGCCTCGACGCCTGAAGTATCTTCATTGCGCCAGGTAGAGACGATGATTTCGGCGTGGGGCAGGTGCGTTCTGATTGAGCGGATGCAGGCGAAAATATTTCGATCAGACCCCACGTTGAGACAAAGAGGGCCTTGGATAACAACGCTGATCTGTCTGGAGTCGACAGGGGCAAGATGACGCATATTTTCAACCTTGTAATCGGGAAACGACAGCGGTGAGCCAGCGATAGACATCGGTCAGACAACGTACTTGTCATCGAGCGCGCCCGGCACTTTCACGACCACGGTCGTTGTGTCGGAAAGCGCCTCGAAAGCCGTGATGTCACCGGGCTCAAGAACGATGATGTCGCCCGCCTGCCAGACCTGATCACGCATGCGGACCGTTCCGCAGAGGATCAAGGTGATCTCGGTGGCGACCTTGTGATAATGGGCCGCTTCGTTGTCACCGGCCTGGTAGTGCTTGACCCCGACTTCACAAGCGTCGGTATTGAATGCCGCTGGCAGAAAACCGCCCACGAACCAGCCTTTGACCATGTCTTCCAGCTTTGCCGTTTTCATCGTGTATCCCCCATTTCGAAAGCATGAAGCTGACGCTGGGTTTTCAGAGGCCGATACTGGCTCGGTTCGATGCGGTAAGCACCGATCTTCTTCTGCGAAAGCACCAGCTCGTTGAGGGCGGGGGCAATATAAAAATGGCCGTTGACCCGAGCGTCCTTGCGGATCATTCCCTTGGCCGCCGAGACAAACAGCGAACCGGACTTGAACCAGTACATGCCGGCAATGGCATGAGGGCTGATCGGGTTTTTCTCGGCGGCTTCGATGACCCGGTTGTCACCGTTCAGGCGCACAAACGAATAACGCGGGTGCAGAGAGTTGAAGATGACGATGCCGGCATCGTCCCCTTCTTCACGGAACCAGCGCACCACCGAGTGCAGGTCTGCGTCCAGAAAATCGCTGACGCTGAGGATCAGCAATTCATCACTGTTGTCGATTTGCTCGCTTGCCAGAAGGGCCGTACAGGCGGCGCCTTGGGTCAGGTTGTGAACAGGATGGACGCTGGCTGAAGGGTGCATCTGCTGAAGCATGTTGCGCAGGTGCAGCCTGACGACATCGTCGTTTGAAAACGTGCAGATTATTCTGGCCGGCTCAAGCGCGGCACAGTTGTCGATCAACGCGTGAATCAGCGGCTTGCCGTTACACTCGCGAAGGTATTCCGGGTACTCGCCATCATCGCGACGCGCATACCCTTTCTTGCCTGAGAGCAGAATGATGTTGAGCGCACTCACCGGTGAGCCCCCTCGCCAACATTGACCGCTTCCAGTCTGCCGAGGATGTTGCTGAGGTTCACGTCGCAGGTATGCGCCACGACAAGAACATGCGCGCCCGACGCCCGGGCCGCCTTGATGCCGTTCTCGTTGTCTTCAACGATCAGGCATTCCGTCGGCAGCAAGCCCAGTTGCCGAATGGCTTTGAGGTAAATGTCCGGTGCCGGCTTGGCGTGTTTTACATCTTCGTTGGAGAGTTGCAGGTCCAGATACCGGCCGAGGTCTGCCCTGTCCATCATCACGTCAACGGTGTTGCGGATGGAGTTGGACGCCACCGCAAGCTTGTAGCCCAGCGTTTTAAGGGATGACAGTGCGTACTGATGAACAAACGTCGGCTTGCACTGGGCATGAACGATTTCCATGGTGTATTGCTGTTTCATCTCGTTGATGAACCCGTGCAGGGCCACCGGCAGGTCACGTTCGACGCTCAACATGTCGAGTTTTCTGGAGGTTGGAAGACCGTCATAGGCCGTCAAGTGTTCGTGGCGGCTGATGTTGTAGCCGAACAGACCGAGCGCCTTGTTCAGCGCGTCGTAATGCCATTCCTTGGCATCGATCAGGACGCCGTCCATATCGAAAATCACCGCCTTGATCATGGCTGCCTCACTTGAAAAAAACCGGCTGCGTCTGCAGGCGTATCGGTACACAGCGTCAGACGGTTCTCCGACCTGAAATCGAGCAATCGTTGCCACAGCGAGGTGCAGTCGCGGCCGTGCAACTCCGGAGATACCACGCACACATGCTTGCCCTGAGCCAGCAGATCAGCGATGACCTGGTTGGAGAACCATTCGCTTTCGAAGCCGTCCAGCCAGACACCGGCGACCTTGTCGATCCAGACTGGTGAAGGCTCGACTTCACTGAGGCGCGTGTAGGTCACCAGCCCTTCCCTCAGATAAGTACGCATGTCAGGAACGGCCATGTCGAAGGCAAACCATTGGGTATGGCCATGACGCGCAAAGGTATTCTTAAGGGCCTGCGCCATGCCGTCGGCTTTGACGTTGACGGCCAGTGGCAGGTTGCGACCCGCCATGATGTCGAGCAGCCCCTCCAGCGTCAGCTCGCCGCCCACCGGCATGTCGTGAGAAATGACCAGTTGACCTGCAACGTCACGAACATCGGTTTCAGTGCCGAAACCAAGATCGAATGAGCGATGAAATGCCTGCGGTAAATTGCGCTCGGGCTTCTGCAGCCAATAGCCGCGATGGCTGATGATCTGCATGTCAGCCTCCACAGCCGGAAGCTGCAAACCTGCTGAGCGGCGACGAAAGAAACAGGTTGAGGTCTGCCGGTATGCCCAGGCCATACATGCCGCGACCTTCTGAGCCGATGCTGTAATGGATAACCCTGTCCCCTTGCTCAAGGATCTCGTTGTAGGCGGGTGCAACGTAGAATTCGCCGTTGACACGAAGGTCTTTCATGACCATTGCTTCGATGGCGGATATCAGCCGGGCTCCGCTGCGAAAGTTGTAGATGCCCACGGTGGCTTCATCTGAAATGACCTCTTTCTCTACCACGCGATTGACCAGGCCTTTTTCATCGAAGCCTACAAATGACCACTTCGGGTCATTGGCTTTCATCGTCATGATCAGGCCCGCTGCATCACGCTCGTCCATTGCCTGCAAATAGGCATTGATGTCCACATCAACGTACTGGTCGCTGTTGGCAATCATCACGCGCTGGCCGGGATCAATCAGATGCCTTGCGGCATACACGGAACATGCGGCACCACCGGTCACCATGCTCAACTCGACAATGTCGCAACCCGGTGCCCAGGCATTCAGTTTCTCTTTCAGCCCATACGTCGCGACATGGGCGGACTGGCAGATAAAGATGAATTTATGCGGGCAGGCCGGCGTCAGGTTATCGATGACGATCTTGATCATCGGTACACCATGCACAGGGATCAAAGGCTTGGGGTCCGGGTACCCTGCGACGGCAAAGCGACTCCCGGCCCCGGCCATCGGAACGATAATTTGCAGCATGGAAATACCTTATGAACGTGTCGTCGAATACGGAGGGAAGAAGCGTTCAGTTGTATGAGCAAACGGACTGATAGCAGCCCTGCTCAATCATCCGGCCACGCTCAAGCGTCAGGTATCGCTGGCAAAACTCTCTGCCTTCTTCTATCGCATGAGTCACAAGAATCAAGGCCATTCCGTCCTCCTGCATATCGCGGATGCGCTCATGGCACTTGCGCTTGAAATCCTCGTCGCCAACCGCCAGTACCTCGTCAGCCAATAACGTCTGTGGCTCCACGTGGACGGCGACCGAGAACCCCAAACGCATGTACATGCCGGACGAGTAGTTCTTTACCGGGGTGTCGATGAAGTCTCCCAAACCGGAGAAATCAACGATTTCGTTGAAGCGCGTGCGTATTTCCTTATTGCTCAACCCGAACAGACTGGCATTGAGGTAAATATTTTCTTCGCCGGTCAGTTCAGGGTGAAAGCCCACGCCAATTTCTATCAACGGCGCTACCCGGCCGACGGTGGTCAGGCGTCCGCTGGTGGGTACCAGAATGCGCGACAGCAATTGCAGCAGGGTGCTTTTACCTGAGCCGTTGTGACCCACGAGTGCCAGCGACTCCCCTTTGCACAGGGTGAACGACACGTCATTGACGGCGGTGAAGTCTTCGATACGCTCGCGGTGACGAGCATCAAACAGGCTCAGAAACCTTTGCTTGAAACCGCCCCGGTTGTGGCGAAGCACGAATTGCTTGGTGAGGTTCTCGGCCTTGATGACGACATTGCTCATAAGTACTCCACCATGCGATCCACTTTTCGGAACATGGCGAGCCCGACCGCAAGCGATGCGGCACCCAGCAGCACACAAAGCACCAGATCGCGGGCGTCCGGGACGACACCGGCATGCAGAATGCTGCTGAAACTGTTGAAGTACAGGGCGACCGGGTTGTAGGCCGCGATGCGGGCAATGCCCTCAGGCAACGAAGAGGTGACCCACACGATGGGCGTCAACCAGAACAGCAAGGGCAGGAACACGTCGACGAAGTGCCTGGCGTCCCTCACGGTGATCTGAATGACGCTCAGCGCCAGGCCGATGCCCATGATCAGTGAAATGAACGCAAGCAGCACGACCGGATAGAACAGCAGCGCCGGTGTAAGCACACCGCCGAGTGTAATAAACAATGAGGCATAAATGATCATGCACCCGGCCCAGAACACCAGAATAGTGATACCCCCGGAGACCGGCAGCAATATGCGCGGAAAGCGCAACTTCCGGATGAGATTGCCATTGTTGATGAGCCATTCGCCGCTCTGCGAAACAATCTGCGCCAGAAGCATCCAGTGAATAACGCCTGTCACCAGATGAAGCGCAAAACGATCCTGACTACTGGGCAGGATATAAGTGAAAACGGTGTAGTACGTGAGCGTGACAACAAGCGGATTACCCAACGACCACACAAACCCCAATGTCGCGCCCATGTAGCGGATTTTTATTTCTTTGGAGACAAGATTGATGACGAGATCACGCCATTTGATGAGGCCTGCGCTACAGAGTGACGACATGCGAGTGTCCAGCCGTTAAGAGAGAATCGTGCAACTTTTGCTGCACGCATATGTTCCTCGCTTTTGGTGAAGGACAGCTATAGGACGCTGCCTTGCTTATCGTAGGAACATTCCACAAACTCCCGGATCAATAAAAGGCATCAGTCAGCGATCCCCCTTTAACAAGCGAGGCTTTCCATGACCAGTACTTCTTACACGCCCCCCAAAGTCTGGCGGCAGGACACATCGGCGGGCGGCGCGTTTGCCAGCATCAACCGGCCGGTTGCCGGTCCTACCCACGACAAGGAATTGCCCGTCGGCAAGCACCCGCTGCAGCTTTATTCGCTGGCAACGCCCAACGGTGTGAAAGTCACGATCATGCTGGAGGAACTGCTAGCGCTGGGGCACAGTGGTGCGGAGTACGATGCCTGGCTGATCCGGATCTCCGAGGGCGATCAGTTTTCCAGCGGGTTTGTCGAGATCAATCCCAACTCCAAGATCCCCGCGTTGCTGGACCGAAGTCATGAGACACCCGTGCGCGTGTTCGAGTCCGGTTCGATCCTGCTGTACCTGGCTGAGAAGTTTTCCAGTTTCCTGCCCGCCGACCTGGCAGGGCGCACCGAAACGCTTAACTGGCTGTTCTGGCAGATGGGCGCGGCGCCCTATCTGGGCGGCGGGTTCGGGCATTTCTATGCTTACGCGCCCGAGAAACTCGAGTACCCCATCAACCGTTTTGCGATGGAAGCCAAGCGCCAGCTTGATGTGCTGGATCGCCGCCTTGCCGAACACCGCTACCTGGCTGGCGACACCTACACGATTGCCGATATCGCGGTGTGGCCGTGGTATGGCGCACTGGTACGGAACAAGGTCTATTCGGCGGCCGAGTTCCTGTCGGTACACGAATACCCGAACCTGATCCGCTGGACCGAAGAGATTGCAGCACGTCCGGCGGTGGTGAAAGGCCAGAAGGTCAATCGCACCTGGGGCGAGGAATCGGATCAGGTTCCAGAACGGCACGAGGCATCTGACCTGGACAAATGAGGCGCAAGTCAAGGTCTGCGCGAAGAGAAACCTGATGTGACAAACCCGGCGAAAATGCGGTGTCTGGCGGGTGTCATCTGCACGTAAAGTAGCCGGCCTCACTGCCCCCCCAAGGACGCGCTCGCATGCATCAGGGAACTACCCGCCAAGCCCCTCTCTTGCCATTCTCTGCCAGATTGTCAGGTTGCGGAGTACTTGCCCTATGAGTACTCCCAACGCACCGCAGACACCGGAACATGATCGCTTTGATGAAGTGCTCGCCATGACCCAGAGCGCTCGACAGCAGGCCGCGCAGGCCGTCAATACACGCCTGATCGAGCTTTACTGGCAGGTCGGCGCGTACATCAGCCGCAAGATTGAAAACGCCGAATGGGGTGATTCGGTGGTCAGCCAGCTCGCCGGGCACCTGGCCAACACCCAGCCGGGACTGCGCGGTTTCACGCGCAGCAATCTGTTCCGCATGCGCCAATTCTTCGAGGCTTACCGTGACAACGAGAAAGTGTCAGCAGTGCTGACACAATTGCCATGGACTCACCATCTGATCATCTTCAGTCAAAGCAAGCGGCCCGAAGAGCGCGAGTTTTACCTGCAAATGGCAATCAGGGAAAAATGGTCCAGCCGCGAGCTGGAACGCCAGTTCAAGACGGCACTGTTCGAGCGCAGTATTACCCACCCCGCCAAGGCCTCGGCCATACTCAAGGAAACCCGACCGGACGCACTGGATGTGTTTCGCGACGCCTACATGTTGGAATTCCTGGAGTTGCCTGCGGGCCACGCCGAAGCTGATCTGCATCGCGGTCTGCTGCAACGCCTGAAAGACTTTCTGATCGAACTGGGCCGTGACTTCTGCTTCGTCGGCTCCGAGTACCCGGTGCAGGTGGGGGGTCAGGATTTCGCGCTGGACCTGCTGTTTTTCCATCGGGGCCTCAACTGCCTTGTTGCCATCGAACTCAAGGTCGGGCGCTTTGAGCCGGAATACCTGGGCAAGTTGAACTTCTATCTGGAGGCGCTGGACCAGACCGAGCGCAAATCTCATGAAAGCCCCGCCATTGGTGTGTTGCTATGCGCCAGCAAAAACGATGAGGTGGTCGAGTACGCTCTGAACCGCTCGTTATCGCCAGCGCTGATTGCCGAATACCAGACCCGATTACCGGACAAGCAATTGTTACAGGCCAAACTGCATGAGTTTTATGCCCTGAACGTTGCAAAGGACGATCAGTAATACCTGCCAGTCGCGTGGATGCATTACGCTTGTCAGAACGCCACTTTCCCCACGGAGTCCCGAATGCCGCACAGCAAAGACCCTCGCGCTCACACGGCCTTGTCGCAATGCGGCCGCAGCGCCAGCAGCGGTCCGGGGCTTTCAGTCAATCCACCGGTGGTGCGCGTCAGCACGGTGCTGTTCGACAGCCTGGAGAGTTTGCGGCAAGCGGAGGTTCGCACGGCAGGTCCGGAACGCTCGCTGACGTACGGCGCGAATGGAAATCCGACAGCGTTTGCCTTGCAGGATCTTGTCTCGGCGCTTGAAAACGCTCACGGCACCTGCCTGTACCCCACCGGGCTGGCCGCGGTGGCGCAGATGTTTCAAGCGTTTCTGCGCCCTGGCGATCACGTGCTGATCACCGAATCGGTCTACGGGCCGGTGCGGCGCCTGGCGCACACGATGCTGACGGCGTTCGATATTCAATTCGACTTCTACGCCGCCAACGGCAGCGATGTGGCCTCCCTGATCAAAGCCAACACCCGCATGATCTACGCCGAGGTCCCGGGTTCACTGACCTTCGACATGTGCGACTTGCCTGCGCTTTCGCAAGTGTGCAAAGCGAAAAACCTGTTGCTGGCGGTGGATAATTCCTGGGGGTCGGGCGTCTTGTTCAAGCCGCTGGAGCTGGGTGCGGACATATCGCTGATGGCGCTGACCAAATACGTAGCCGGGCATTCGGACGTCATGATGGGCAGTGTGAGCACCACCGAGGCGCACTGGAAAACCCTCAAAACCATGAACACCGCTGTCGGCAATACCGTCAGCCCGGACGACGCCTATCTGGTGCTACGTGGCGCCCGCAGCCTGGCAGCGCGCATGGCCATGCACGAACGCCATGCGCTGCAAATTGCCCAATGGTTGCAGGTTCAGCCACAGGTTGCCCGGGTTCTGTACCCCGCCTTGCCGGATGATCCGGGTCATGCCCTCTGGAAACGTGATTTCCACGGCTGCAACGGCTTGCTCAGCTTCGAGCTCAAAACACCTGATCGCCAGACCCTGGACCGCTTTGTCAGCGCACTGAAGCTGTTCGGAATCGGCTATTCGTGGGGCGGTTTTGAGAGCCTGATTACCGAGGTCGAACAGCACGGTCCAGATCGGGGCGCAGGCCCCATGTTGCGTCTGCAGGTTGGCCTGGAAAGCCCGGAAGACCTGATCGCCGACCTGCAGAACGGGTTTGCTGCGGCTTGAGCCTTTTGCTCGCTGCCAAGGCATGCGCCTATCGCCGTCATTTGCC
This sequence comes from Pseudomonas syringae, assembly GCF_002157375.1. Classification (GTDB taxonomy): domain Bacteria; phylum Pseudomonadota; class Gammaproteobacteria; order Pseudomonadales; family Pseudomonadaceae; genus Aquipseudomonas; species Aquipseudomonas syringae_T. Next base: position 343,264 of record NZ_MTSA01000002.1, on the reverse strand, counting down.
CCAAGGCCGTCGCTCTGCTAGTGTCGCGCGGTTTAATCTCTACCGGAAATGCCCTCATGGCCCGCAAGAAAGCTGCACTGGATTTCGAACAGTCCCTCGCTGATCTTCAAGCGCTGGTAGAGCGTCTGGAGAATGGCGAGTTGTCGCTGGAAGATTCTCTGACCGCTTTCGAACAAGGCGTGCGCCTCACCCGCGACTGTCAGAGTGCCCTTACCCAGGCAGAACAGAAGGTTCAGGTTCTGCTGGAACGCGACGGCGAGTTGACCGAAGAGCCTTTCGACGACGCGGAACTCCCTGAATGATCGCGAGCTACCAGGCGCAAAGCCAGATCCGCGTCAACGCAGCCCTGGAAGGCCTTTTTCAGGCGCCAGGCCCTGAACTGACGCGCCTGTACGACGCCATGCGCTACAGCGTGATGAACGGCGGCAAGCGTGTTCGTCCGTTGCTGGCCTACGCGGCATGTGAAGCGCTGGGCGGTGCGGCCGAAGATGCCGACGGCGCGGCCTGCGCGGTTGAGCTGATCCATGCGTACTCACTGGTACACGATGACCTGCCCGCGATGGACGATGACGACCTGCGTCGCGGCCAGCCCACCACGCACAAGGCCTTCGATGAAGCCTGCGCGATTCTGGCGGGCGATGGTCTGCAGAGTCTCGCCTTCACCGCCCTGCTCGCCCCGCACCTGACTTCGCGTGACGCCGACACCCGGTTACAAATGGTCAGTACGCTGGCGCAAGCTGCCGGCCCGGCAGGAATGGTTGGCGGACAAGCGATCGACCTGGGCTCGGTGGGACTGAAACTGGACCAGGCCGCGCTGGAATACATGCATCGCCACAAGACCGGAGCGTTGATCGAAGCCAGTGTTCGGCTTGGTGCCCTGGCCAGCGGTCATGCCGATCAGCCACGTCTGGATGCCTTGCAGGTCTATGCGCGGGCGGTCGGGCTGGCCTTTCAGGTTCAGGACGACATTCTCGACGTCGAAAGCGACACCGCCACACTGGGCAAACGCCAGGGCGCCGACATAGCGCGCGACAAGCCGACTTACCCCGCGCTGCTGGGCCTTGATGCGGCCAAGGGCTACGCCCTGGAGTTGCGCGATCTGGCGCTCGACGCATTGCGCACGTTCGGCCCGGCGGCAGAGCCATTGCGCGATCTGGCGCGTTATATCGTCGAACGCCGACACTGAACACAATCAACCTGAAATCCGATGAATCAACCTCGATTCATCCGGTCTGAATCATCAAGCTTGTCAGTCGACGGACCTTCCGCCGACTCACTTCATGGGCAGCGTGCGATGCATAAGGTAAACTGCCACCTCTTTTACTTATAACGATTCGCCTGATGCCCAAGACGTTCAAAGAGATCCCCCGCGAGCGCCCGGTTACTCCGTTGCTCGATCAAGCAGATACGCCGGACGGCTTGCGCCGCCTGGGCGAAGCCGAGCTGGAAACCCTGGCCGATGAACTGCGCCTGGAGCTGCTGTACTCCGTTGGCCAGACCGGAGGGCATTTTGGTGCCGGCCTTGGGGTCATCGAGCTGACCATTGCGCTGCATTACGTCTTCGACACGCCGGACGACCGTCTGGTGTGGGACGTGGGCCATCAGGCCTATCCGCACAAAATCCTCACTGGCCGTCGCGCGCGCATGTCCACCCTGCGCCAGAAGGACGGCGTGGCCGCCTTCCCGCGTCGCAGTGAAAGCGAGTACGACACCTTTGGCGTGGGCCATTCCAGCACGTCCATCAGCGCTGCACTGGGCATGGCCATTGCCTCGCGCCTGCAAGGCAGCGAGCGCAAATCCATCGCGGTGATCGGCGACGGTGCGCTGACCGCAGGCATGGCGTTCGAAGCGTTGAACCACGCGCCTGAAGTGGCAGCAAACATGCTGGTCATTCTCAACGACAACGACATGTCCATTTCCCGCAACGTCGGCGGGCTGTCGAATTATCTGGCCAAGATTCTTTCCAGCCGCACTTACACCAGCATGCGTGAAGGCAGCAAGAAAGTGCTTTCGCGACTGCCGGGCGCGTGGGAAATCGCACGTCGGACTGAAGAGTACGCCAAGGGCATGCTGGTCCCCGGCACGCTCTTCGAAGAGCTGGGCTGGAACTACATCGGCCCTATCGACGGTCATGATCTGCCAACCCTGATCGCCACGCTGCGCAACATGCGCGACCTGAAAGGCCCGCAGTTCCTGCATGTCGTGACCAAGAAAGGTAAAGGCTTCGCACCCGCCGAAGTCGACCCGATCGGCTATCACGCCATTACCAAGCTTGAACCGCTGAATGCCCCTGTCAGCGTCCAGAAAAAGGTCAGTGTACCCAAGTATTCCGGTGTATTTGGCCAGTGGATCTGTGACATGGCCGAGGCAGACTCGCGCCTGGTCGGCATCACGCCAGCGATGAAAGAAGGTTCGGACCTGGTGGATTTCAGCGAGCGTTTCCCCGAACGTTACTTCGATGTCGCCATTGCCGAACAGCACGCCGTGACCCTGGCGGCGGGTATGGCCTGCGAGGGCAGCAAGCCGGTTGTGGCGATTTACTCCACATTCCTGCAACGGGGTTACGATCAGCTGGTGCATGACGTCGCGGTGCAGAACCTCGACGTGCTGTTTGCCATCGACCGTGCCGGGCTGGTGGGCGAGGACGGTCCGACTCACGCCGGCAGCTTCGACCTGTCTTACCTGCGCTGCATCCCCGGCATCGTGGTGATGACCCCTAGCGACGAGAACGAACTGCGCAAATTGCTCAGCACCGGCTATCTGCACACCGGCCCTGCGGCCGTACGCTACCCGCGCGGCACCGGCCCCAACGCTGTAATCGACGCCAATCTGGACCCGGTTGAAATCGGCAAGGGTGTGGTGCGTCGACAAGGCCAGGGCGTCGCGATACTGGTGTTCGGCGTGCAACTGGCCGATGCGCTGGTAGTGGCCGAGAAGATGGACGCTACCGTCATCGACATGCGCTTCGTCAAGCCGCTGGACGAGGCATTGGTGCGCGAAACAGCCGCCAGCCACGAACTGCTGGTCACGCTAGAAGAGAATGCGGTAATGGGCGGTGCAGGTGCGGCAGTCAGCGAGTTTCTGGCCCGTGCCAACATCCTCAAGTCAGTGCTGCACCTGGGCTTGCCGGACGTTTATGTCGAGCATGCCAAGCCGGCGCAAATGCTCGCCGAGTGTGGGCTGAATGCCGAGGGGATTGAAGCGGCGATCAATGAGCGCCTGACGCTGATTGGCTGACAGTTACACACGTCCGCTTCTGACGCTGACCGAAGGCCCGAGGCCTGTCGCTCAGCGTCAGGCCATCGGAATCCGGTACAGGTAGAGCAACACCACGCTGGAGAACGCCAACAGGCAGACCGGCAGCGGGTGCAGGCCGAACAGCACCGCGATGGCAGCGATCCATGCAGGAAGCCCGGCTGCCAGAAAGGCCAGACGGCGGACCGCCGCAAGCTTGATCCAGGCGGCGGGTTCTTCTGGCGTATCCAGCGCAGCCTGGGTAGCCGCCAATGCACGCTTGTAAGCCCCGAGCGGCTTCAGGCTGACAAACATCGAGCCAATCCCGGCAATGAACAGCGGTATCGCCAGCACCGGGATAAGCGGTTCACTGGAGCCGAAAAACAGACAGATCACCAGCAACGGCGCCAGGGTCAGACCCAACTGGCGCCACCAGGCCATCTCCAGCTTCTGACGCACCTGGCTGCGGGTCACGCGGGGCCGACCTCGCTTTGATGCTCATTGCCCATCATGTGCCCCAGCTTACCGGCCTTGGTCGCCAGATAAAGGCGGTTATGCGGATTTTGCCCGGTGTGCAGCGGCACACGCTCGGCAACATTGATACCCATATCGGTCAACGCTTTGACCTTGCGCGGGTTGTTGGTCATCAGGCGCAGCGACTGCACGCCAAGGTGCTGAAGCATGGGCAGGCAGATGGCGTAATCGCGCTGATCGGCAGCAAACCCCAAACGCTCGTTGGCTTCGACTGTGTCGGCACCGCCGTCTTGGAGCTCATAAGCGCGAATCTTGTTCATCAGGCCGATACCGCGCCCTTCCTGACGCAGGTACAACAACACACCGCGCCCTTCGGTTGCGATTGCGCGCAAGGCGGCTTCCAGTTGAGAGCCGCAATCGCAACGCTGGCTGAACAGGGCATCGCCTGTCAGGCATTCCGAATGGACGCGGCCGAGAACCGGGGCGCCATCCGCGACGTCGCCCAGACTCAGGACAACGTGTTCACGGCCGGTTGCCGACTCGATAAAGCCGTGCATGGCGAACTCTGCAAAGGGTGTGGGCAGTTTGGAAGCGGCGACAAATACGACGGGCACCGTGTGCTCCTGATCAGTATGAAGACTGGAAATTCGCAAGATTTGCATTGTAACAGCAGGTCCCTACGGACGCTCAGGCTGAATTCTCGGGCATTTAGATCATAAAGTTCGATAGATAGACCTGAGGCATTCCTTCACTGCACACCACCAAAATGCTGGTAACCACGGGTGTCAGGCGTGATGTCGGCACCGGCACTGTCGATCAGGATCACGCCCTGTCCGGCGTCTACCCGGCCGATCACATGCACCGGCCAGCCTTCACGGTGCAAACCGGAAAGGTGGTCAGGTGGCAGGGTGAATGCCAGCACGTAATCGTCACCGCCGCTGAGCGCAGCCTGTTGCGCGGCCGGCAGATCAAGCAGCGCCAGCAGCGGCTCGGACAGGGGCAACCTGTCACGCTCGATCACCAGACGGACACCTGACGCACGGGCGATATGCCCGCAGTCCGCGAGCAAGCCGTCGGAGATGTCCAGCGCCGACGTGGCCTTGCCGCGCAATGCCTGACCCAGCGCCAATTGCGGTTGTGGCGACCAATAGCGAGCCAGCAACGGCTCGGCAATCGAAGCCTCGGCGCTGCGCTGATTCAGCACCAGCGGCAACGCACCGGCGCCATCACCCAGCGCACCGCCAACGCACAACAGGTCGCCTTCGCGAGCACCGCTGCGCGTCAGGGCAAGCCCTGCAGGCACACCGCCAAACACCGTCAACGTCAGGCTCAGCGGGCCGCGCGTGGTGTCACCACCGATCAGGCGCACAGAACAGCCTTGCGCCATCAGGCTCAGGCCACGCGCGAACGCCTGCAGCCAGTCGGCGTCGACGTGCGGCAGGGTCAAGGCAAGGGTGAATGCAACAGGACGAGCGCCCATCGCCGCCAGATCACTGGCAGACACTGCCAGCGCGCGCTGGCCGAGCAAAAAGGGGTCGCTGTTGTCGGGAAAATGCACCCCGACCACAAGGGTGTCGGTCGAGATCGCCAACTGCTCGCCGGGCGGCAACGCCAGCAGCGCGCAGTCGTCGCCGATCCCTAAGGCCACCTCCTCACCTGCCTGCGCACAAGGCGCGGCAGCGAAGTAGTTACGGATCAGCTCGAACTCTCCCATGAAGGTCAGGCGCAGATCAGCGCTTGTGGGCCTTCACTTCGACTTCACGCAAGCGCGGCGCCAGCTTGTCCAGCACGCCATTGACGAACTTGTGGCCGTCAGTGGAGCCGTAGACTTTCGCCAGCTCGATGCCTTCGTTGATCACTACGCGATACGGCACGTCGATGCGCTTGAGCAGTTCGAAGGTGGACAGGCGCAATACCGCCAGCTCAACCGGATCAAGCTCTTCGATGGTCAGGTCCAGACAAGGCGAGAGTGCAGTGTCGATCTCGGTCTTGTTGGTCGCCACACCGTGCAACAGTTCACGGAAGTAGGTGCCATCGACATTGCTGAAATCGTTGTCGACACGGAACTGTGCTTCGATCTCGTTCAGCGCGTGGCCGGCCATGTGCCACTGATACAAGGCCTGGGTCGCCATCTGACGCGCTTCGCGACGTTTGGCGCTCTTGCCTTTGGCGGCTTCCGGCGATTTGGCGTCGCGCGGGTTGAACTGATCGGTGTCGTCGGAAATCACTTGGCCTCCAACTGCGACAGCAGGCTGACCATTTCAATCGCGGACAAGGCAGCTTCAGCGCCCTTGTTACCGGCCTTGGTGCCGGAACGCTCGATGGCCTGCTCGATGGAATCGACAGTCAGGACGCCGAACGCGACCGGAACGCCGAACTCCATGGAAACCTGAGACAAGCCTTTGACGCACTCGCCTGCAACGTATTCGAAGTGCGGCGTACCACCGCGGATTACCGCGCCCAGCGCGACGATGGCGGCGAACTCGCTGCGTTGGGCAACTTTCTGCACAACCAGCGGAATTTCGAAAGCACCCGGCGCACGGATGATGGTGATGTCGCTTTCGCTGACGCCGTGGCGTACCAGCGCATCGACGGCACCGCTAACCAGGCTTTCCACGACGAAGCTGTTGAAACGGCCAACGACCAAGGCGTAGCGGCCTTGGGGGGCGATGAAAGTACCTTCGATGGTCTTCAAGGTCATTCGGTGAGTCTCGTATTAAAGAGCAAGCGCGCCTTGAGGCGGGCTTTGAGGGATATTAGGCCACGAATCGCAACTGTCAGGCCAAAACCTGCGAAAAAACGTCCTCCGCCTGCCTCGACCTGCCGGTATTTATTCGGAGGGCACGTATTCTACAACTTCCAGATCGAAACCGGATATCGCATTGAACTTCATGGGTGAACTCATGAGGCGCATTTTGCGCACGCCGAGGTCACGAAGGATCTGCGAACCGGCGCCGACCGTGCTGTACGTGGTCGGCGTCTTGATCGGTTGCTGCCCGGCTGTTTCCCGGATATGGGCCAGCAACACATCGCCATCCAGCGGGTGACCGAGCAACAGCACCACACCGCTGCCAGCCTCGTTAACCGCACGCATGGCGGCGCGCAGGCTCCAGCGGCCGGGCTGTTTGACCATCAACAGGTCGCGCAGCGGGTCCATGTTGTGGACACGCACCAACGTCGGTTCTTCTGCGCAAATCTTGCCCAGGGTCAGCGCCAGATGCACGTCACCCTCGACCGAATCGCGGTAGGTCACCAGGTTGAAACTGCCCAGTTCGCTGTCCATCGGCTGCTCGGCAATCCGCTGAACGGTACGTTCGTGGATCATCCGATAGTGAATCAGGTCGGCGATGGTGCCGATCTTGATGTCATGTTGCTGTGCAAAGGCTTCAAGTTCGGCGCGACGCGACATGGTGCCGTCGTCGTTCATGACTTCGCAGATCAGGCCCGTCGGCTCGAACCCGGCCATGCGCGCCAGATCGCACGCCGCTTCGGTGTGACCGGCGCGAGCCAGTGTGCCACCGGCCTGAGCCATCAGCGGGAAAATATGCCCCGGGCTGACGATGTCTTCGGCTTTCGCGTCCTTTGCTGCGGCCGCCTGCACGGTGCGCGCACGGTCCGCTGCGGAGATACCGGTGGTCACGCCTTCAGCGGCTTCGATGGACACGGTGAACTTGGTGCCGAAACCGGAACCATTGCGCGGCGCCATCAGCGGCAGCTTGAGGGTTTCGCAGCGCTCGCGGGTCATCGGCATGCAGATCAGGCCACGCGCGAAACGCGCCATGAAATTGATGTGCTCGGGCTTCACGCACTCGGCGGCCATGATCAGGTCGCCTTCATTCTCGCGGTCTTCGTCATCCATAAGGATGACCATCTTGCCCTGGCGAATGTCTTCAACCAGCTCTTCGATACTATTGAGCGCCACGCGGCACCCCCTTGATTCAGGATTTCAGGTAGCCGTTCTCGGCCAGAAAGCTTTCAGTGATCGTGCCGTGCCCCGGCTCGGCGGCCTTGTCGCCCAGCAACAGACGCTCCAGATAGCGCGCCAGCAGGTCGACTTCCAGATTGACCTTACGGCCCGGCAGGTAGTCGGCCATGATGGTTTCGCTGAGCGTGTGCGGCACGATGGTCAGTTCGAACTCGGCGCCATTGACCGAGTTGACGGTCAGGCTGGTGCCGTCGACCGTGATCGAGCCCTTGTGGGCGATGTACTTGGCCAGCTCGCGCGGCGCACGCACCGTAAACTGGATGGCGCGAGCGTTATCGGCACGGGAGACGATTTCGCCGACACCGTCGACATGTCCGCTGACCAGATGGCCACCCAGGCGCGTGGTCGGCGTCAGGGCTTTTTCCAGATTGACCCGGCTGCCGCTTTTCAGATCGACAAACGCGGTAACCGTCAGGGTTTCCCGGCTGACGTCAGCCCAGAAGCCGTCGCCGGGCAATTCCACGGCGGTCAGGCATACGCCGTTGACGGCAATACTGTCGCCGAGTTTGACGTCGCTCAGGTCGAGCTTGCCGGTTTCCACGTACACGCGGACGTCGCCGCCCTTCGGAGTCAGGGCGCGGATGCTGCCAATGGATTCGATGATGCCGGTAAACATGGGTCCTCCGGGAGAACAAGGGCTGCGCTAGGCGAAGACGGTAATTATACGCCGAGCGCGCAGACAGGGAGAGCAATGACTCGCCAGTCATTACCGACGGCCCGCATTTCCACGATGTTCAGCTCCAGCGCTTCACTCATCTGCGCCAGCGGCAGATCGAGCAGCGGCCGGGCCGATGAGCCGAGAAACTTCCCGGCGATGAATAGCTGAAATTCGTCGACCAGGCCCAGCCGCGTGAAAGCACCCGCCAGACGCGGCCCAGCCTCGACCAGCACGTCATTGACGCCACGGTTCGCCAGCTCGCTCATCAGTTTGCGCAGGTCCACATGGCCAGCGCTGTCAGCCAGCGCCAGCATTTCGTGCCCGTCTTCCTGATAACGGCCTCGCGCCGACGCGGCGGCACAGGTCACGACCAGCGCACTGCCCGCCTGAAAGAACGGCGCATCCAGCGGAACGCGCAAGCGCCCATCAATCAGCACGCGCAGCGGCGGACGCGCACTTGCCAATGCGGTCAATTCTGCACTCAGCCCTAACTCTTCAGGCCGCACGGTCAGCCGGGCGTTGTCCGCCAGCACGGTGTCGGCACCGGTCAGGACCACGCTCGACTGCGCTCGCAGGCGCTGCACGGCAGAACGGGCTTCAGGGCCGGTGATCCACTGGCTTTCGCCACTGGCCATTGCAGTCCGGCCGTCCAGGCTCATGGCCAGCTTGACCCTGACATAGGGCCGTCCCGTTTCCATGCGTTTGAGAAAACCTTTGTTCAGCGCACGCGCTTCGCTTTCCAGCACGCCACATTGAACGCCAATGCCGGCATTCATCAGACGCAGCAGCCCACGGCCCGAGACATCGGGATTGGGGTCCTGCATTGCCGCCACGACACGGACCAGCCCGGCCTCGACCAGCGCGTCGGCACAGGGCGGCGTACGCCCTTGGTGACTGCAAGGCTCAAGCGTGACGTAAGCGGTGGCGCCTCTTGCCAGCTCGCCGGCCTGACGCAAGGCATGGACCTCGGCGTGAGGCTCGCCCGCCCGTGCATGCCAGCCTTCTCCGACAATCTGGCCGTCGCGCACGATGACGCAGCCGACTCGCGGGTTGGGGTGTGTGGAATAAAGGCCTTTGCGCGCCAGCTCCAGCGCGCGGGCCATGTAATGAACGTCGAGGGCAGCCTGCTCAGTCAACAATGCACTCATTCCTTACCCGGCTCGCGGGCCAGACGGTCGATTTCTTCACGAAACTCGTTGAGGTCCTGAAAGCGGCGGTACACCGAAGCGAAGCGGATATAGGCCACTTCATCGAGCTTTTGCAGCTCGGTCATGACCAGTTCGCCCACGACCAGCGATTTGACTTCACGCTCGCCGGTTGCGCGCAACTTGTGCTTGATATGGGCCAGCGCCGCTTCAAGACGTTCGACGCTTACCGGACGCTTTTCAAGGGCGCGTTGCATACCGGCACGCAGCTTCTCTTCATCGAAGGGCTGGCGACTGCCGTCCTGCTTGATCAGGCGCGGCAAGACCAGCTCGGCGGTCTCGAACGTGGTGAAGCGCTCGCCACAGGCCAGGCATTCACGGCGGCGGCGGACTTGCTCGCCTTCGGCGACAAGGCGGGAGTCGATGACTTTGGTGTCATTGGCACCGCAGAAGGGACAGTGCATGGTGGCTGGCAACGAAAGAATGGGGAGCGCCATGTTAGCGCATCCTGTCGGCAAGACAAGGCTGGGGGTTTACGGTATATAGACGCGCATTAAAGCGATGTTAAATTGCCTTGGCTCGGTAATACTGCACCTCTGGCGTCGCACAGCCTTTCGATATTTGCCTTGTGGAGCTCTTGATGACGCTACGAACCCTGTTTTTGCTGGGCCTTGTCGGCTTGCTGGCCGCGTGCAGCAGCAACGATGCCCCGAAACCCGCTGCGCCCCCTCCCGTTGCCCCGGCAATTAAAGTGCCTGCCGGGCCTGGCCCGCTGCAACCGTATCAACGTGAACTCAGCGGTCAATTGCTGGGCGTGCCGGCCGGGGCCGAGGTCGAGCTGGCAATGCTGGTGATCGATGACCGCGGTCGTCCGCAGAAACTGCTGACCAACACGTTGCTCAAGGGCAACGGCCAGTCGCTGCCGTTCCAGCTGCGCTTCAACCCGGAAGCCTTCCCGGTGGGCGGACGCGTTGAACTGCGTGGTCGCGCCAGCCAATCAGGGCAACTGATCCTGCACCTGCCTTCGATGCGCATTGATCAACCCACCACTCAGATGCTGGGCCAATTGCAGTTCGTCAAAGCGCCGTGATTGCTCCGCAACACTTGCAACATGCATTGGGCGAACTGCTCGGCGATGCCCGGCTGGTGGCGACAACGCTGCCGGGGACCGAACTGAAGCTGTGGCTGATCGACGACGCCAATATGGATCGCGCCTTCAGCCCCGATGAAACCCGCCGTATTCTGGAAGATCCGCCCTACTGGAGCTTCTGCTGGGCCAGCGGTCTGGCACTGGCACGCTTTCTGGCCGAAAACCCGCAGTGGGTGGCAGGCAAGCGGGTGCTGGATTTCGGCGCGGGTTCGGGTGTGGCCGGCATCGCGGCGGCCAGGGCCGGGGCGCTCGACGTGGTGGCCTGCGACCTTGACCCGCTGGCGATCAAGGCCTGTCGGGCCAATGCCGAACTCAATCAGGTGCAGTTGGGTTATTCGGCAGACTTCTTTGCCGAAGCGGACCGCTTCGATCTGATTCTGGTCGCCGACGTTCTTTACGACCGCGCCAACCTGCCGCTGCTTGATCAGTTTCTCTCCCGAGGCCGCGAAGCCCTGGTGGCAGACTCGCGCGTTCGCGACTTCAAGCATGATGCCTACCAGCGCCTGACGATGCTGCATGCGCACACCTTGCCCGACCTGGCTGAACCCCATGAGTTTCGGGAGGTGAGTGTGTATCACGCGGTGCGCTCAGCATGCTGACTCACGCTTATCGTTGCGAACGCTCCAGCGTGGGAATGTATTTCCGGACGCTCTGCGTCCGACGTTGAGCGTACGGTGCGGCGCAGAATTGCGACGCAGAGCGTCACGAACGGCATGCCAACGTGGAACATTGGCACGAGAGTCAGTTCCCAGCCCCATGAATAACACCGCTTTCAGCATTGCCCTGCGGGCTTTATAGTTGGCGGCATTCAGATTCTTCGAGACGTGCAATGAGCCAGGACACTGCTTACATCTTCGACGCGACCACTGCGAATTTCGATCAGACGGTGATCGACAAGTCATTCGATCAGCCCGTACTGGTCGATTTCTGGGCCGAGTGGTGTGCGCCCTGCAAGGTCTTGATGCCGCTGTTGCAGCAGATCACCGAGAGTTATCAGGGCGAACTGCTGCTGGCCAAGGTCAATTGCGACGCCGAGCCGGATGTCGTCAGCCGTTTCGGTATTCGCAGTCTGCCGACCGTGGTGCTGTTCAAAGACGGCCAGCCGGTGGATGGCTTCGCCGGTGCGCAACCGGAGTCGGAGATCCGCAAGATTCTCGAACAGCACGTGGTGATGCCGCCACCGCCCGCCGCCGATCCGCTCAAGCAGGCGCAGGAACTGTTCGCGGAAAGCCGTTTTGCCGATGCCGAAGCCGTACTCAAGGTGCTGCTGGGCGAAGACAACACCAACGCCGCCGCGCTGATTCTGTATGCGCGCTGCCTGGCCGAACGCGGCGAACTGGGCGAAGCCAGAGCGGTGCTGGATGCGGTCACTGGCGATGCACACAAAGCCGAGCTGGCCGGCGCCAAGGCGCAACTGACGTTCCTGGCCGAAGCAGCCACTCTGCCGGATGCCGCCGAGCTGAAAAGCCGTCTGGCGCAAAACCCGCAGGATGACCAAGCCGCGCATCAACTGGCGATTCAGCAGTTGTCGCGTCAGCAATACGAAGCAGCGCTGGAAGGCCTGCTCAAGCTGTTCATCCGCAACCGCAACTACGCCGAAGGCCTGCCGCACAAGACACTGCTGCAAGTGTTCGACCTGTTGGGCAACGATCATCCGCTGGTCACGGCTTACCGCCGCAAGCTGTTTGCTGCGCTGTACTGACATTTCCGGCGACAGGCATCGCACGGGTGCCTGCCGCCGGACAGATTCAAGTCACGCCACTCCAATCCAGCTGTACAGCGGCGCATCCCCGCTGCTCTCGACTTTCACGCTCGCGCAGTGCCGCAGGCGCACCAGCAGGTGCTTGCCAGCTGCCGTACTGCCGGCCAGCCCTTCCAGTTGCCCCAACAGATCCGGCCCGCTCATCTGCCCGGCCTTCTGCAGTAATTCCTGAGCGACCTGCCATAACCTGTCGTCCTGATTGACTGGCTTGCTCTCGACCGCTGTGGCCGACAGGTCGGGGGCCGCCGCCTTGAGCTGCGCGCCCAGTTGAGCCCAGTCGCCGTCGTCCAGTTCAAGGGTCAAATCCACCGGCCACTGGCCTACGGTTCCACGAATACGCAACATGATGTGTACCTGCTGACAGTCAGGCGCACATGCTCCCACAGGCAGACGCATATGCCCATGTTCAACCGTAACGCCATTGATTGACTGCCGGTTCTTTGCCATTCAAGAAATTGCCCAGCGCCCGCACGTCGTAGACATTCTCCCAATACTCGACGATCCGGCCATCACGAAACCGCCACAGGCCGCAGAACGGCATGATGATTTTCCGCCCTTGGCAACTGGCGCGCATATCCCCCACCGCCGAACCGAAGTAATCGTTGGCAACGATCTCATGGACATCCATGTACAACGTCTGCCGCGTACGCCTGAGCAGATTGATCTCGTGGGACAGCACCGCATCTTTGCCGATGGCAATGGACAGGCCGCCGCCAGCGCCTTGATCGGCCTTGTGCAGCACGATGTCAGGGTCGGCAAATTCGATAATGCGTGTCAGATCCTTGTACACCGCGTGCAGGATTTCTCTGTTCGAATGGAGCTTGTTCATTAAGATTTTCATTAATATCTTCCTTGATATCTCACTCGACCCAAGTCAGGCGCAGGTCCCGGCTGGCGATGAAAACCCTCCGACGCATCCGGCGCAGGTGTAGCGATTTTCATCTTCCAGAGTAGGACTTGATGACGCAAAGTGTGAGATTACTTATGCATAAGCACTGGACGAGGTATTCCAGATACCGAGTAAAAACACGTCCACCCAAGCCGATACTTGTTATAAGATTACATAACAGTTTTCCCGATCATTGTTCCGGAGTCCGCTATGCGCCGCCTGCTACTTGCTTTGCCTTTTGCCCTGCTGCCACTCGTTGCCGCTCATGCGGCAGAAGAACACGATCATGACCATGATCACGGTGAGGAGCACGGCAGCCTTGGCGCTCATGAACACGGCGTCGGCCGTCTGGATGTGGTGCTGGAAGGCAAGACACTGGAGTTCGAATTCGACAGCCCGGCCATGAACATCGTAGGCTTCGAGCACGTTGCGACATCGGCCGAAGACAAAGCCAAAGTGGCCAAGGCGCGTGAGTTGCTGCTCAAACCCAATGCATTGTTCAGCATTGCCGATGCTGCCAACTGCTCAGCCACTTCAGTGAAACTGGAAAGTCCGCTGTTTGGCGACAAAGATGAAGATGATCACAAAGACCACGCCCAGGCAGGCGATGCTGATCATCACGAACACAGTGAAATTCACGGTCATTACACATTTGTCTGTGACGCACCCGCGGTTCTGAAAAAGCTCGACCTGTCGCAAATATTCAAAACGTTCCCGGACACCAAGAAGCTTCAGGTACAACTGATCTCGCCGGGCGGCCAATCCGGTGCCGAAGTGATTGCAGCGAACCCGACCCTGAAATTCTGATCGCACGTTGCAGCATCCTGACCGGGCCTGGCCCGGTCTTTTAATTTCCAACCGAGCGTGAGTCAGCCATGACCCAAGCACTGATCGAGCTGTCGGACCTGAGCTTCAACTGGCCAGGTCACCCGCAGTTGCTGGACATCCCCAGCTTTCGCCTGGAAACCGGCGAAACCCTGTTCCTCAAAGGCCCCAGTGGCAGCGGCAAAACCACTTTGCTGGGCTTGCTGGGCGGCGTGCAAAAACCCGTCAGCGGCAGTATCCGTCTGTTGAATCAGGATTTGTCGGGGCTGTCGGCTGCGGCGCGTGATCGCTTTCGCGTCGATCACACCGGCTACATCTTCCAGCAGTTCAACCTGTTGCCCTTTCTGTCGGTGCGGGAAAACATCGAGCTGCCCTGTCACTTCTCCAGTATCCGCGCAGAACGCGCCAGACAGCGCCACGGCAGCGTAGAAAACGCCACGACCACCCTGCTCGCCCACCTGGGCCTGAAAGACCCGGCGATGCTCACCCGACGTGCCGATTCGCTGTCCATCGGCCAGCAGCAGCGCGTGGCCGCTGCGCGGGCGTTGATCGGGCAACCGGAACTGGTGATTGCCGACGAGCCGACCTCTGCGCTGGATGCCGACTCACGTGAAGCGTTCATTCGCCTGTTGTTCGCCGAGTGCCGCGAAGCCGGAGCCAGCCTGTTGTTTGTCAGCCACGATCAGAGCCTTGCGCCGCTGTTCGATCGCAACCTGTCGCTGAGCGACCTGAATCGCGCCGCCGTTGCCGTGGAGAGTTGAGATGTATCTGTTTCGTCTGGCGCTTGCCAGCCTGGCCAATCGCCGTTTCACCGCGTTTCTCACCGCCTTCGCCATCGCGCTGTCGGTTTGCCTGCTGCTGGGCGTCGAGCGCGTACGCACCGAAGCACGCTCCAGTTTCGCCAGCACCATCAGCGGCACTGACCTGATCGTCGGTGCGCGCTCCGGGTCCATCAATCTGTTGCTGTATTCGGTATTCCGCATCGGCAACGCCACCAACAATATTCGCTGGGACAGCTTCGAACATTTTGCTGAAAACAAGCAGGTCAAATGGGCAATCCCGATTTCCCTGGGCGATTCCCACCGCGGCTATCGGGTGATGGGCACCAATGCCTCGTATTTCGAGCATTATCAGTTCGGTCGTCAGCAACATCTGCAGATGGCCGAAGGCCGCGAGTTCAAGACTGACCCGTTCGAAGTGGTGCTGGGCTCTGAAGTTGCCAAGGCATTGCACTACTCGCTGGGCGACAAGCTGGTGCTGGCGCACGGTGTCGCGGCAATCAGTCTGGTCAAGCATGACGACAAACCGTTCACCGTGGTCGGCATTCTCAAACCGACCGGCACCCCGGTGGACCGTACGCTGCATATCAGCCTGGGCGGCATGGAGGCCATTCACATCGATTGGCATAACGGCGCGCCGGCACGCGGCAATGAACGTATCTCGGCCGATCAGGCGCGCAACATGGACCTGACGCCCACCGCGATAACCGCGTTCATGCTGGGCCTGAACAGCAAGATTTCGACGTTCAGCCTGCAACGCGAGATCAATGAGTACCGTGGCGAGCCCATGCTGGCGATTCTGCCAGGCGTGGCGTTGCAAGAGCTGTGGGGCCTGATGGGCACTGCCGAGAAGGCGCTGTTCGTGATTTCACTGTTCGTGGTGCTGACCGGCCTGATCGGCATGCTCACCGCGATTCTCACCAGCCTCAACGAGCGACGTCGGGAAATGGCGATCCTGCGTTCGGTCGGCGCACGCCCCTGGCACATCGCAAGCCTGCTTATACTCGAGGCCTTCGCACTCGCGCTGGCCGGTGTCATCAGCGGCCTCGCACTGCTCTATATCGGCATTTTCGCGGCCCGCGACTACGTACTCGACAACTACGGTCTGTACCTCTCGTCTATGCCACCTGGCCAATATGAATGGACTTTACTGGGTGGCATTCTCGGTTGCGCGCTGTTGATGGGAACCGTGCCAGCCTGGCGAGCCTACAGGCAGTCACTGGCCGATGGACTGTCGATTCGTTTATGAGGACCTTCATGATGCGGCGCATGCTACTCACTCTGCTGCTCTCGGTTACCACGCCATTGTGGGCCGCCGAGCCGCGGGTACTGACCTGGAATGACATGATTCCGCCCGATGCACCCGTGGTGAAGCCGGTGACGGCTCCCATCCACGATATGTCCAAGCTGTCCGATGCACTGGCTATGGAAGCGGCGCCTGCGGCCCATCAACTGGCCCCGCATGCACCGGTGGTCAAAGCACTGGATGGGCAAATGGTGCGTTTGCCGGGCTACATCGTGCCGCTTGAGGTCAGTGAGGAAGGCAGAGTGACGGAGTTTTTGCTGGTGCCGTATTTCGGTGCCTGCATCCATGTGCCGCCGCCGCCAGCGAACCAGATCGTGCATGTCACGAGTGAGCTGGGCGTGAAGGTCGATGAGCTGTATCAGCCGTACTGGATCGAAGGACCGATGCAGGCCAAATCGTCTACCAGCGAACTGGCAGAAGCGGGTTATCAGATGCAGGCAGACAAGATTCTTGTCTACGAGTTGCCGGATTCATAAGGATGACGAGGTTCCCAGCGATTTCATTGAGCTGAGTCAAAGCCGCCGTTCGACAGCGCTTTAACATTATGCCCATAAATTTTGACTGATCCTGGAGCCTCCATGAACAAGCACCTGCTACGCGCGTCTCTTGTCGCGCTTGCCATTACCGCCCCGGCCGCCGCAAACGCTTATGAAGAAGGCGATTTCATCGTTCGTGCCGGTGTCGCGCACGTCCAGCCCAACGAAGACAGCGGCGAAGTCAGGCTCGATGGCGCCAGGGTTTCCGGCACCAAAGCGACTGTCGATGGCGAAAACCAGCTCGGCCTGACCTTCGCGTACATGCTCACCCAACACGTCGGTATCGAACTGCTGGCCGCCACGCCTTTCAGCCATACAGTGTCTGTCAAAGGCCTGGGGCCGGGCCTTGACGGCAAGCTGGCAGACATCAAACAACTGCCGCCTACCCTGTCGTTGCAGTATTACCCGATGGAGCCTTCGTCCCGCTTCCAGCCGTATGCGGGCGTCGGTATCAACTACACCACATTCTTCGACAATGACCTGACCAGCGAGCGCAAGAGTCAGGGGTTCAGCAACCTCAAACTCAAGGACTCGGTGGGCCTGGCCGCCCAGTTGGGCATGGACTACATGATCACCGAAAACGTCCTGGTCAACGCTTCGGTCTGGTATGTCGACATCGACACCGAAGCCACGGTGGACGGCCCCTCTGCCCTGGCCGTCGGCAAGACCAAAGTCGACGTAGACATCGACCCGTGGGTGTACATGGTGGGCGTGGGTTACAAGTTCTGATACCCGGTAAAGCGCACATGAAAAAGGCACCTGACTCAGGTGCCTTTTTTTATGCTGACCCGGCAGCCTTCTTCACCCCTGAACACGCCGGCACCTGCAAGGGTGGCCGGAGCGTGAAGAACGATCAGTCTCAGGAAACTACTTCACCGTCTTCGGCGCCTTGCCGGTGCGCATCTGTTCCAGCAACGGGCCGCACTGGTTAGGCTCGCTGTCGCCAGTGGCGACCAGCGCCAGCAGGCCTGCTGCCGGGCCTACCGTCGCGCCGAGCAGGACCATGCCCGCGCCGCGCAACAGCAACGGACCGGAATGCACGCCAGCGTTGGGCTTCGCGAACGGGCCGTTGACGTACAGGGGCGAACGCAACGAGAAGATGCGGAAGCCTTTGGACTCAGGGTTGATCTGCAAATCCAGTTGTTCGGTCTTCATGTTCGCGGTGCCGCTGATGTAGATGATCGCGTTCTCGGTATCGAAGACAAACAGGCGGCTGGTCGCCAGCCCGTCCTTGATGCCAAAGTCGGACGCCGCGCAGTTGATCTTCACGTCCTTGTCGCCAAACAACTTGCCCACCACGTAGTTGCCGACATTGAGCCCGGCAATCTCCATCAGGCCACGGCTGATGGCACCGTCGTTGACCAGCATTTTCATTTCGCCATTGGCGGTGCCGAGCAAAGCAGCAATGGAATTGCCCCGTCCGCTGATATCGGCATCGCCGTTCAGCTCACCGAAACTGGTTTTCATCGGCTCGAAGGTCGGGAACAGTTGCTTGAGCTTGAAGTTGCGCGCCGACAGTTTTGCCCGGCCCAGCAGGGGTTTGTTGCGCCCGTCGAGCCGGATGTCGCCGTCCAGCTTGCCACCCGCCACACCGAACCGCAGCGGTTCAAGGCTCAATTGACCGTCGTTGAGTATCAGGTGCGTATAGAGGTCAGTGAAGGGCAGATCGGGGCTTTGCACGATGCGCTTGCCGGTGAATTCCACGTCCGCGTCCATGGCACGCCAGCGATCGGTCTGGAACTCTTCGACGGGCAGCACCTTACCCGACGGCTGCTTGCTCTCGCCGCCGCGCTTTTTCTGCGCGGCGTTGGAGTCCGCGCCGATCAGCGGGGCAAGGTCGCTGAACAGCAGTTGATTGGAGACCAGCACGCCACTCAACTTGGGCCGAGGCTGACTGGCAACGTAACCCAGGTCGCCATGAATATCGCTGTTGCCGATCTTGCCGTTGAAGCCTTCATAGCGAAAGTTCGCGCCTGCCGGATCATGAAGCTTGGCAACCAGCCGCCCGTCAGTGGAGTAGGCAGGAGAATCCGGCAAGGTCACGCCCGTCAGCGGGTAGAGATTGCTCAGGCTCGCACCGGACAGTTTCAGGCGAAGGTCGAGCGCGCCGAGGTTTTGCGGGTCGGTCAGGGTCCCGGCAATCACCGCATGGGTGTCACCGATCTTGACGTCGGCCTGCACCGGGAATGGCTGGTTGGCATCCTTGAGCGCCAGCAAGCCACCGATCTTGCCGGTGCCGTTCAGTTTCTGGCCGTGATACTGGCCTTTGACAGCCAGGCCAAAGGCATAGTCCTGCGGCACAGCGCCCTTCTCCTGCGCCTTTTGCGCCTCTTTGCTGCCGACGATTTCACCGAACGGGATCGGCTTGCCCAGCATATCGATCACGACATCCAGATTGGCATTCAACGTCTGGTCATTGAAGCTCACCAGCCCCTTGTCGAACTTGATGGCACCGATGTCCACCTCCCATTTGGACGGTTCGGCATTCGGATCGGACTTGGGCAGGTCGAACACCCAGTTGGCGCGACCATCAGCAAGCCGCTCCAGCCTGGCTTCCGGCGCGGTCAGGTCGATGCGCGGGATGACCACGTGCTGCACCAGCAGCGGCAGCAACGAGAGGCGAAACTCAACGTGCTTGAGGGTCACCATTTGCGGGGTTTTCGACCACTCCGGATTGCCCAGCATCAAATCATCAGCCACAAAGTGCGGCGACGGCACCCAGGCGCGCCAGCCCCCCAGTTCAGGCTCACGCGTCCAGCGTACGTCCAGATTGCCATTGATGGCGAACGGGCGATGCAGCGCTTCGCTGACTTTTTCGTTGAGGGTGGGTTTGATGCGGTTCCAGTCGAAAGTGGCGATCACGATGACCAATAGGGCCAGCACCAGTAACAGCGTGGCGCCCGTCCAGGCGAAAATCTTGCGGCTGCGCGTCATGCGTGACTCTCCAGAAAACAGCACCCCGACCCTGGCGCGCTGAATATGACATCAATGTTCGACTGACAAACGCGCCGAGGGTTTGATTTGAATATGAATTCGAGGCAAAGACCAGCACCAATGCTGTGCAGACATCCAAAGACCTGCCTGAAAACCCCTTCGACGCGGGCGAAGCGCATTTGCTAAAGTGCTACATAGCCTAATCCAAGAAACATTTGAGCCATGCTGCCCCGCGCCGAACAGAAACAACAAACCCGCAGAGCCTTGCTGGATGCCGCCCACCAGTTGATGGAGAGCGGGCGTGGTTTCGGCAGCCTGAGCCTGCGGGAAGTGGCGCGAACAGCGGGCATCGTTCCCACAGGCTTTTACCGGCATTTTGAAGACATGGACCAATTGGGCCTGGCCCTGGTCAGCGAGGTCGGTCAGACCTTTCGCGAAACCATCCGGCTGGTGCGGCAGAACGAGTTCGCCGTGGGCGGCCTTATTCGCGCGTCGGTGAAGATCTTTCTGGAGCGTGTGGCCGCCAACCGTTCACAGTTTCTGTTCCTGGCCCGTGAGCAATATGGCGGCTCGTTGAAGGTGCGTCAGGCGCTCGGTGCCCTGCGCGAAGGCATCAGCGCCGACTTGACCGCCGACCTGGCCAAAATGCCCAAATGGCGACACCTGAACGCCGATGCCCTGTCGATCATCGCCGACCTGGTGGTGAAAAGTGTCTTCGCCATGCTGCCGGAACTGATCGACCCCCCGCCCGCCTCGCTGGCCCCGCACCTGACACCACAGGCCAAGATCACCCAGCAACTGCGCTTCATCTTCATCGGCGCACGTCACTGGCGAGGGCTTGGCAGTCACGATTGAAGCTCATTCCTACGACTGGCGAAAGGTTGCGCACCAAATTAAAGCATCCTTGTGAATTCGCACCATAACGCGCCACGAACACGCCTCACTCATGCCCCTTCATCCACGTCCGCCAGCCATTTCCTACACCTTGCTCTGTTGGCAAGCACCTTGCTCTGATTTGAAGCATCGCAATTGGCTGGAAGCTATCTGATGCTGGTGATTCACAAACGAATCGAACCTCAGGCCGAATGGGCCGCCGAGCTGCATTTGAATTTCGAAGCGCGCAGCAAGAGCCGTTTGCGCTGCTTCAGTGCAGAAAACGAAGACGTGGGGCTGTTTCTACAGCGTGGCCAGTCACCGTTGCGTGATGGCGAGTTTCTACAGGCCGAGGACGGGCGCATTGTGCGTGTCTGTGCCCGCCCCGAGAAACTGATGCATGTCACCTGCAGCAGCACCTTCGAACTGACTCGCGCTGCTTACCATTTGGGTAACCGACACGTTGCCCTGCAAGTCGGAGACGGCTGGCTGCGCCTGCTGGACGATTACGTACTCAAGGCCATGCTCGATCAACTGGGGGCCACCACTGAAACCATCGAAGCGCCGTTCCAGCCGGAACATGGCGCCTATGGCGGTGGGCACCATCACTCGCGTGCCGGGGAAGAGGATTTCAACTATCCGCCGCGCATGCACCAGTTCGGCGTGCGCACGTGAACAGCGCCTGGGCGCTTTTGCGCCTGGCCAGTCCGCAGCTGCCGATTGGCGGTTACAGCTATTCGCAAGGGCTGGAAATGGCGGTGGAGCAATCCATTGTCATCGACCCGCAAACGGCCGGGCGCTGGATCGGTGACCAACTGCTGCTCAATCTCGCCCGTTTCGAGGCGCCTCTGTTACTGGCGCACTGCGAGGCAGCAGCGGCCGGAGACTGGGGGCAGCTGTTGCAGGTCAGCGAGCAGCATCGCGCCAGCCGCGAGACCCGTGAGTTGCATCAGGAAAGCCGTCAGATGGGCTATTCCCTGCAACAGTTGCTCAACGGTTTGCCGGAACTGGATCGCGACGCTCGCCGTTTTCTCGAACAGACCACAGAACCGCATCTGGCCCTTGGCTGGGCACTGGCCGCACGTGCCTGGCAGATCAGCCCGCAGGATGCGCTGGCCGCCTGGCTATGGAGCTGGCTGGAAAACCAGCTAGCGGTTTTGATGAAAACCTTGCCACTGGGCCAGCAGGCAGCGCAGCGCCTGACCAGTGAGTTGCTGCCGTTGTTGCAGCAGGCTCAGGTCAACGCAACCACGCAGGACATTCACCCTGTCGGCAGTGCAGCCTTTGGCCTGGCGCTGGCGAGCATGGCGCACGAACGTCAATACAGCCGGTTATTCCGGTCCTGATCAGCACCTATGGAGAACTCAATGAACAGCCAACCCCTGCGCGTCGGCATCGGTGGCCCGGTAGGCTCCGGCAAGACCGCACTGACCCTGGCACTGTGCCTGGCCTTGCGTGATCGCTACAACCTGGCGGTCGTGACCAATGACATCTATACCCGTGAAGACGCCGACTTTCTGGTGCGCAACGAAGCCTTGGCGCCCGAACGCATCATCGGCGTCGAGACCGGCGGCTGCCCGCACACCGCCATTCGCGAGGACGCCTCGATCAACCTCGAAGCCGTGGACCAGCTCAATCGTCGTTTTGAAGGCCTGGACCTGATCATCGTCGAGTCTGGCGGCGACAACCTGTCAGCCACCTTCAGCCCCGAACTTTCGGACCTGACGATCTACGTGATCGACGTCTCGGCGGGCGACAAACTGCCACGCAAGGGCGGGCCGGGCATCTGCAAGTCCGACCTGCTGGTGATCAACAAAATCGACCTGGCACCGCTGGTAGGCGCCTCGCTGGAAATGATGGACAGCGACACGCGCAAGATGCGCGGCGAAAAGCCGTTTGTCTTCAGCAACCAGAAAACCGGCCAGGGTCTGGAACAGATCATTGCCTTCATCGAGCGCCAGGGCTTGCTGACGGCGGCCGCCTGAATTCAACCTCATAAGGAATCCGTTGATGAACTACAAAAAAGCCTTGGGCGCCCTCGCCCTGCTGCTGGTCCCGACACTGGCGCTGGCTCACCCCGGCCACGGTGATAACGGTTTGATCGCCGGTATCAGCCATCCGCTCGGTGGGCTGGATCACCTGCTGGCGATGCTCGCGGTAGGTCTGTGGGCCGCCCAGCAACAAGGCGCGGCGCGCTGGGCGCTGCCTTGCACCTTTGTCGGCACCATGCTGATCGGTGGCGTTCTGGGTTTCGAAGGCCTGAACCTGCCGGGGCTGGAAAGCGGTATTGCCGCATCGGTACTGGCACTGGGCCTGGCGGTGGCACTGGCGATTCGTCCTCCCTTGGCACTGGCGGTGGCGGCGACTGCACTCTTCGCGTTGTTTCATGGCGTGGCGCACGGCCTTGAACTGCCTGACATGTCCAGCCCGTGGGCTTACGCCGCAGGTTTCGTCGCGGCGACTGCAGCGTTGCATGCAGCGGGTTATGCCGTGGTGCGCGTACTGCCGCAAGCGGCTGCGCCACTGGTTCGCCTCGCAGGTGCAGCCTCGGCCGCGACCGGCGTGTGGTTGCTGGCGGGCTGATAACTGACGCTTGTGCCAACGCTCCGCGTGATACACAGGCCTGGAAGACCCCGAAAGGCAGAGCTTTTGTGGGAGCGAACGTGTTCGCGAAAACGGTATTTCAGACGATGCATTTCGGCGATTGTATCGGCCCTTTCGCGAACACGTTCGCTCCCACGGCCCTCGGCCAGCATCAAAAGCAGATGTGTGTAACGCTGAGCGCGGAAGCGTGCGCAACGAGCATTGCAAGCACAGCGTCCCCCGAATACTCACCGGCGCGGCAATCCTGATAACATGCTGCGCACTTCGACACTGCCGCGATGCCCGCCGATGCCTCATGTTTCCAGCGCTACCCCTACCCCTGAATTGACAGCGGTGTTTGCCGCCTTGCAGGAGCATTTCCTGAAAGTCGTCGTGCCGCTCTGGCAGGGGCCGGGCTGGAATGCGCAGTTGGCGCTCCCTTATGAAGCACTCGATGCCGCCGATCAGCCGTTGCCGCCGCAGCGCTATCGGGCGATGGCCTGTGCGCGGCAGCTGTTCCTGTTTTCCAGCCTGATCGATCATCCTGAAGTACCGGATGCGCGAGCGCGGGCAGGCGCCTTGTTTCGCTCGTTGCAACAGCACTTTCATGATGCAGAGCATGGCGGCTGGTTCTACAGCATCGATCCACAGGGCAAACCGCTGGATCGCCGCAAGGACCTTTACACCCACGCCTTCATCATTTTTGCCTGCGCGCATTACTGGGCCAACGTGCGCGACCCGCTGGCCGAGTCGGTGCTCAATGCGGCGCTCACTGTCGTGGCCGAGCGGTTTGCCGACAATGACGGGCTGTATGAAGCGCAACTCGGCGAAGACTGGTCAACGCTGGGCACGGGCCCTCTGCAAAACCCGCTGATGCATCTGGCGGAAGCCTTTCTGGCGACGCTGTCGGTGCGGGCCGATCCGGCCACTCAGTCAGCGATGGAGGGGCTGGTTATCCACATGCAGCGACGCTTCGTCGACACCGCGACCGGCGTGATGCTGGAGAAACCGCTGGGCGCTGTGGATAACTGGTACGAGCCAGGTCATCAGTTCGAATGGTTTTTCCTGCTGCAGTCCTCGCCTGACCTGCACGGTCGCGAGTTGCACGTGTCCATGACCCGCGCATTCGCCTATGCCCAGGCGCAAGGCGTCGATCCGCAGACCGGGGCGGTGAACGCCATGCTGACGCCGGAGGGTACGGTGCTCGACGCCACACAGCGTATCTGGGCCCAGGCCGAATACTTGCGGGCAATGGCGCTGAGGCCGGAGTGCGAAGCGGCGCTGCCCGAACAGTTACTCGCGTTCGAACAGCGCTTCCTGCACGTCAAGGGCTGGAACGAGTGCGTCGAACCGGATGGCAGCGTCAGTCGCAGCGATATGCCTTCGACCACGCCCTACCATCTGGCGACCTGCTACATCGGCCTGGCCGACGCTCTCGCGAATCGCTTCATCACCGCCTTCCCGCCGCCGACGCCCGTAGAGGGCTGATCAGCCGCGATTGCGATCAATCGCGAAACCGGCCCAGGTCTGGCTGACAGGCATCAGTTCCAGGCTGTTGATATTGACGTGCGCCGGCGTGTTCATGATCCAGAAAATGGTGTCGGCAATGTCCTGCGGCTGGATCGGCTCGGCACCCGCGTAAGTGGCGTCGTACTTGGCCTGATCGCCGCCGAAACGCACCAGCGAGAACTCGCTTTCACACAACCCAGGCTCCAGGTTGGTCACACGCACGCCAGTGCCGACCAGATCGTTGCGCAGGTTCAGCGAAAACTGACCAACGAACGCCTTGGTGCCGCCGTAAACGTTGCCGCCCGGGTAAGGGTAGTTACCGGCCACCGACCCCAGGTTGACGATGCTCGCCCCGCGACCGTGCGCAATCAGGCGCGGCAGCAACAGTCGAGTGGTGTACACCAGGCCTTTGACGTTGGTGTCGATCATGGTGTCCCAGTCATCGAGATCGCACTTGGGTGCAGGATCGATACCCAGCGCAAGGCCCGCGTTGTTGATCAGCCCCCGAACCGTGCCAAACGCTGGAGGCAGGTCAGCGATGGCAGCCTCCATCGCTGCGCGGTCCCGCACGTCCAGCACCAGCGTATGAACCTTGGTCTGACCGGACAATTCAGCACTCAAGGCATCCAGACGATCCTTGCGGCGACCGGTCAATATCAGCGACCAGCCCGCTTGCGCAAACCGGCGGGCGCAGGCCTCACCGAAACCGGACGTAGCGCCTGTAATGAATACCGTGGAAGTCATTGGGTTCTCCTGACATGGCGCGAAAAGAGCGCAGCCTGTTAATAAGTGATCGGCAGGGCCGAAGAATGCCCGTCTGCTGCCCTGCGACGCAACAACCGAACGCATTTGTACAAAAAACAACCAGCACGGGCAAAGCCAGACATTACGGGCCTCGCAGCCAGTTTTGCCCACCTTATCCACAGTCAGGCACACAAACTCTGGGGGCAAGTCAGCCCGGCTGAAAGTCCCGCCGTTCGGGGCCTCCAGCAGAACAGGAGAAGTTTTTCCCTTGACTTTGATCGAGACCGGAAGGCGCGGCATGACCGTCAGAAAACCGTGATGGCCTGTAGCCCCGATGCAGTAACGGTCAGGTCACTCTTTCCAACGCTTGTTCACAGACTTATCCACAGGGTTTGCACTCAGGAAAGCTGTATGAACAACCAGCCCAAAAGCAGTTGACAACACCCGCGAAAAGTTGGCCCGAAAGCACTGATCAAAATTCAACCAGAGCGCTACACACCTTGTGCATAAAGGGCTGCAGGCACATACTCCCAAGTTATTAACAGCCAGTTCCACAGTAATGGTGAACAAGTCAAAACGGTGACAAAACAACCGTTTGCAGCGGTTTTATGTCGCATCCGGCAGGCGCGTCAGAATTGTTTTCCACAATTGAAAACAACAGCGCCCCGAATGTATGAACAGGCGGGGCGCTGACCGGAAACGGCAGGGTTTTGACGAACTCAGTGACCGCCCAGATACGCGTTCCTGACCTCTTCATTTACAAGCAATTCCTTGCCCGTGCCGGACAAGCGAATCTCGCCATTGACCATCACGTACGCACGGTCAGACAGCTTGAGCGCATGGTTGGCGTTCTGCTCGACCAGAAAAATGGTCATGCCGGTGGCTGCCAGCTCGCGCAGGGTCGAGAAGATCTGTTTGACGATAATCGGTGCCAGCCCCAGGCTCGGCTCATCAAGCAGCAACAGCTTCGGGCGGCTCATCAGTGCGCGGGCAATGGCGAGCATTTGCTGCTCGCCACCGGACATGGTCATGGCGCGCTGATTGCGACGCTCCTTGAGGCGCGGAAACAGTTCGAACATGCTCTGCATGTCTTGCGCCGAATGCTTGTCGCCAATCGGGATGGTGCCCATCATCAGGTTTTCCTCGACCGACATGTCGGGGAATACCCGCCGCCCTTCGGGCGACTGCGCAATGCCGTTGGACGCAATGTAATGCGACGACTTCTGCGTGATGTCAGTGCCCTGATAAATGATCTGCCCGCTGGCGGCACGCGGCTGGCCGAAGATCGACATCAACAGCGTGGACTTGCCTGCGCCGTTGGAGCCGATCAGGCTCACCGTTTCGCCTTCATTGATGTGCAGCGAGACCTTTTTGAGGGCCTGAATCGGCCCGTAAAACACATCGATGTCTTTCAGTTCGAGGATCGGCTTGCTCATACCAGTTCCTCTTCATCAGCGCCCAGGTACGCGGCGATCACTTTCGGATCATTGCGGATCTGCTCCGGCCCGCCGGTTGCAATCACGTTGCCGTGGTCCAGCACCACAATGTCGTCCGAAATCCCCATCACCATGCCCATGTCATGCTCGATCAGCACAATGGTCATGTCATGTTCATCGCGCAACAGCCGGATCATGCCACTCAGCGCTTCGGTTTCCTGTGGGTTGAGGCCGGCGGCCGGTTCGTCCAGGCAAATCACTTGAGGACGCGTACACATGGCGCGGGCGATTTCCAGACGCCGCTGCTGGCCGTAGGACAACTCGCCAGCCAGGCGATTGGCGCAATCCACAAGATCAACCACTTCCAGCCAGTAGAACGCCGTACCGAGCGCATCCTCTTCGGCCTTGCGATAGCCTTTGGTGTTGAGGATGCCGCTGATCAGGCTGCGGTTGACCCACATGTGCTGGGCAACCAGCAGGTTTTCCACCACCGACATTTCCTTGAACAAGCGGATGTTCTGGAACGTGCGCGCCAGCCCTGCCCGGTTGACCAGGTGGGTGCCGCCAAACATCTTGTAGTACACCCGGCTGAGGAAGCTTTTGGGCGAGACAAAATCGGTCGCCTTGAACGGCTCGCCCAGCAGCCGGATCACATTGGTGGTCTTGTCGCGGGTGTGCAGCTCGATGCGCCCGCCAGTGGCCTTGTAGAAACCGGTCAGGCAATTGAAAACCGTCGTCTTGCCCGCGCCGTTGGGGCCGATCAAGGCAAAGATCGAGTTGCGGCGAACCTTGAGGCTGACGTCGCTGAGGGCCTTGATACCGCCAAAGTGCATCATCAGGTGCTCGACGGAGAGAATCACTTCATTGCTCATCGTGCGCCTCCTTCTGTCACCAGTGCGCCCTTGCGTGGTTTCACGCCGGTACGGCTGATGCGGATCAGCCCGCGCGGACGCCAGATCATCATCAGCACCATCAGAATCCCGAACAGCAACACGCGGTACTCGGAGAAGCTGCGCAGCAGTTCAGGTGCCACGGTCAGCACGAAGGCGGCGATCACAACGCCTACGGTCGAGCCCATGCCGCCCAGCACCACGATGGCCAGAATCAGTGCGGACTCGAAAAACGTGAACGAAGTCGGGTTGACGAAGCCCTGATAGCTGGCAAAAAACACACCCGCCAGCCCCGCTGTCGACGCACCGATGGTGAATGCCGAGAGCTTCACCAGCACGTGATTGAGCCCCATCGAACGGCAGGCAATCTCGTCCTCGCGCAAGGCTTCCCAGGCACGGCCGATCGGCATGCGGGTCAGACGGTGCTTGATGAACAGCACCGCCAGCACCACCAGAAACAGCACGGTGTAGATGAAGATGAATTTCAGGTCCGGGTTGTAATCGAAGCCGAAATATTCATGAATGGGGACACCGCCGTCTTTGGCACGACGCCCGAATTCCAGGCCGAAAAAGGTGGGCGACGGCACCGGCACGCCATTCGGGCCGCCGGTGAACGACAGCCAGTTATTCAGCACCAGCCGGATGATTTCGCCGAACCCGAGCGTCACGATGGCCAGATAATCGCCATGCATGCGCAGTACCGGAAAGCCTAGAATGCATCCGGCCAGCGCCGCCGCAATCGCCGCCAGCGGCAGCGCCGACCAGAAGCCCAGCCCGAGATACTGATACCCCAGCGCCAGACCGTAGGCGCCGATGGCATAGAACGCGACGTAACCCAGATCGAGCAGCCCCGCCAGGCCGACCACAATGTTCAGCCCCAGCCCCAGCAACACGTAGATCAGCCCGAGAATGACCACGGTCAGGATGTACTTGTTGGCGAAGATCGGGAACACGATGGCGATCACGATCAGCAGCGGAATGATCCAGTACAGGCTGGATTTGTGATCCGGCTTGAGCACATGCACGCCAGAGTCCGAGCTTTCGAAGCTCTGGGACATGCGTATGCCCTTGGGTGTCTGCAGGAACAGACTGATCAGGAATCGACCGACCATGACCACAGCCACCAGCCACGCTACGCGGGTCGGTTGCAGGTTGAAGCTGTAGCCGTCGAGCACGATGCCCACAATCGGACCGAACACGATCAACGCCAGCAGCCCCGCGATCACGGCATCAATCAGGCTTTTTTTGATTTCTACAGGTTTGGTGACAGGACCAGCAGCAGTAACGGACATACTTATACCTTCGCCACAAGTGGGCGACCCAGCAGGCCTTGGGGACGGAAAATCAGGATCAGAACCAACAGGCCGAAACTGAACACGTCTTTGTAGTCGGAGTTGATCAGACCGGAGAACTGCGACTCGGCAACCCCCAGGATCAGTCCGCCCAGCATGGCGCCCGGCAACGACCCGATCCCGCCCAGCACCGCAGCGGTAAACGCTTTGATACCGATAATGAAGCCGGCATAAAAGTCGAAAGTGCCGTAGTTCATGGTGATCAGCACACCGGCCAGTGCAGCCATCGCAGCACCGATGATGAACACGTAGGAAATCACCCGGTCGGTGTTGATCCCGAGAATCGACGCCATCTTGCGGTCTTGCTGAGTGGCCCGGCACATGCGGCCCAGCTTGGTGTACTTGATGATGTAGGTCAGCACACCCATGCCGACGAAGGCGGCAATGAGGATGAAGATCTTGGTGTAGGTGATCTGCACAAAGCCACTGCCGATCTCGAAGCGCCATGCG
This sequence comes from Pseudomonas syringae, assembly GCF_002157375.1. Lineage (GTDB taxonomy): Bacteria > Pseudomonadota > Gammaproteobacteria > Pseudomonadales > Pseudomonadaceae > Aquipseudomonas > Aquipseudomonas syringae_T. The sequence goes on along the minus strand of NZ_MTSA01000002.1, from coordinate 313,750 downwards.
CCTTCAAGCAACGTCGGCACGCCCTGCTGACGAGCGCCCTGACTGATCTGCGCGTAGTTCTGCAGGATCAGGGAAATACCGATGGCACTGATCAGGGGTGCCAGCCGGGTCGAGTTGCGCAATGGCTTGTAGGCCACTCGCTCGATCACGAAGCCGTACACGCCGGTCACCACGATGGTGAACACCAGCGTGCCGAGAATCAGGAAGGGAAAAGACTCCAGCCCGAAGAAAGACAGAACCGCGAGGCCGATGGCGGCCAGGTAGGCGGAAATCATGTACACGTCGCCGTGGGCGAAGTTGATCATGCCGATGATGCCGTAGACCATCGTGTAACCGATGGCGATGAGGCCGTAGACCGACCCCAGAGTGAGTCCGTTGACCATTTGTTGCAGGAAGATTCCATCCATCACGCACGCTCACACACTGAAAGGCAGCTCAGCACCCTGACGGTCGCGCCCTCGTGAGGCGCGACCGGCAGGTCCGAAAACAACAACAGAGATGCAGGCTCGCTCATGGGCGAGCCCATCACCGCGTCAGCCCCCGAAGGCAGGGCTGACAGAGGTCTGTCTCACTTCTGTTTTTCGAGTTGCTTGTATTTACCGTTGGCGTCCCACTGGTAAACCACGTAGTCGGAGACTTTCAGGTCACCCTTGCTGTCCCAGGCTTTTTCGCCCATGACCGTTTTGACGGGGTTCGCCTTGAGCCACTCGGCGGCCTTGTCGCCTTTGTTGGACTTGGCGCCATTGAAGCCGGCAGCCAGGGCCTGAATCGAAGCGTAAGCGTAGAGGGTGTAGCCTTCAGGCTCGTAACCGGACTTACGGAACTGGTCTACGACCGCCTTGCTGTCCGGCAGGACGCGCGGGTCTGCACCGAAGGTCATGTACACGCCGTCCACGTATTGCGGACCGCCGGCGGTGGTGACCAGTTCGTCGGTGACGATGCCGTCATCGGACATGAATTTGACGTCCTTGAGACCCTGCTCGCGCATCTGACGAACCAGCGGGCCGGCTTCAGGGTGGAGGCCGCCGAAGTACACGACGTCAGCACCGGTCGAACGGATCTTCGTGACCAGTGCGCTGAAGTCTTTTTCGCCGCGGGTCAGGCCCTCTTCAAGCACTGGCTTGACGCCGCGTGCCGTCAGTTGCTTGGCGGTAGCGTCTGCGAGGCCTTTGCCATAGGTGTCTTTGTCATTGATGACGGCGACTTTCTTGCCCTTGAGCACATCAACGATGTAATCACCGGCGACGATACCTTGCTGATCGTCACGCCCGCACATACGGAACATTTCCTTCAGGCCACGCTCGGTCACCGTCGGGTTGGTCGAGCCAGGCGTAATGGCAATCACGCCTGCATCGCTGTAGACCTCGGAAGCTGGAATGGTCGACGACGAACAGAAGTGGCCGACGACGCCGATGACCTTGTCGTTATCGACCAACCGGTTGGCCACCGCGACGGCCTGCTTTGGCTCACAGGCATCATCGCCCGCAACCAGAACGATTTTCTCCCCGTTCACACCGCCTGCCGCGTTGATCGCGTCAGCCGCTGCCTGGGCACCTTTCATGTATTGCTGACCGAACGATGCGTTGGCGCCCGTCATGGGACCCGCGACGCCGATTTTCACGTCAGCCTGTGCAAACGAAGACACGCCCAATGCAGTTGCCACTGCAATTGCCAGAAAGCCTTTCCTGTAAAACGTATGCGACATGAGTGGTGCTCCTGAGGATATTTTTTTAATAGGCACTGCGATTGCGTGACTGCTCGGATACCGGCTTGCTCAACTACAGAATTGCGTAGAGCAAGGCGCGTGCCATCACTTTTTCATTATTGAAAATGTCGTGTTTTTCTTTTCATTCAAGGACCTGATCAACCCGCGCCGTGGCCGTGCAACCCTCTAGAACGCAAAAGGTGCAACCCACCCAAGAAAAAGAGCAACCTTGACCGGACTGCATAGCAACCGGCAAAGCACAGGTCGTGCAACCCCCCTGTAACAACACACGTCACCGAATTGCACACGCCCGGTGCGCGAACGCTACGAGACGCACCATTTGAGGCTAGTGGATTTGTCAGAAAAAGCAGGTGCGGATCCCTTGAGCATTAATAATGCGAGAGGGGCCTGGCCGACAAACAACCTTTAAGCGAGATATCATTCCGATTATTCATGGTGCTCACGCACGCTCGCGCTGGAATACAGAGAAGTCATCATGCTGAACAAACGTCATCTGCCCTCGATCGCCGCCCTGCAATGCTTTGAGGCGGTGACCCGGCATTTGAGCTTCACCCGCGCCGCAGAAGAACTCAACCTGACCCAGAGCGCCGTCAGCAAACAGGTCGCGCAGCTTGAAGAGCTGGTCCAGCACCTGTTGTTTCAGCGGGTGCGGCGTCGCTTGCAACTCACACCGGCCGGCGCGTTGTACCTGGCGGAAGTGCGCAAGATTCTTACTCAGATCGAGATGTCCACCCACTTTCTGCGCTCCTACGGCGGCGAAACCGAGGTGCTGCGGGTCTCGACACCTTCCACCTTCGGCGCCCGCTGGCTGGTGCCGCGCCTGAAGGGCTGGCGCCTGCGTCATCCGCACATCCACCTGGACCTGATCAACGAGCAGGAATCCGATGACCTGATCAAGGGCCGGTGCGACGTGTCGTTCTATTTCGGTCAGGCCGCCATTCCCGGTGCGGAGAGCGTGAAGCTGTTTGGCGAGGAACTGGTACCGGTCTGCGCCCCCGACAGCCTTCCTGATACGCCCTTCACCGACCCGACCCAGTTGAGCGAACTGGTCCTGTTGCAGAACGCTTTTCGCCCTCAGGCCTGGCATGAATGGTTCGAAAGCCAGGGCTTTCATACTGATCACAGTTATCACGGCCCACGTTTTGAAACCTTCTACATGTGCATCCGCGCCGCCCAGGTCGGCTGCGGTGTTGCGCTGCTGCCGCGCTTTCTGGTGGAGGAAGAACTGGCCGAGGGCAAGCTGGTCATTCCATGGGATTACCCATTGCCCAGCACTAACAGCGCCTATTACCTGTCCTATCCGGAACACACTGCCGACGTGCCCAAAATCCGGGTTTTTCTGCAGTGGATGCTGGAACAGTTGGAACAATCGCCACGTTAAGGGCGACAATGCACACCCATCCGGCCGTGAGCTTTCCGTGGTGACAGACAGGAAGTCGCGGGTCCGACATTATCCGGCTGCTCTGGAGAGCCCGATTCAATGAGCGAGAGCGCCTTTTCAAATCGTATCGTGCAAAGCCTGCTCGACACCGATTTCTACAAGCTGACCATGATGCAGGCCGTCCTGCACAACTACCCCAACGTGGACGTCGAGTGGGAGTTTCGCTGCCGCAACGGGGAAGACCTTCGCCCCTATCTGGACGAGATCAAGCATCAGATCGAGTTGCTGTGCGAGCTGTCGCTGACCCCTGAGCACTTGGGCTTTCTGGAGCGCATCACGTTTCTCAAACCGGATTTTCTGAGGTTTCTGGGGCTGTTCCGCTTCAACACCCGCTATGTCAAAACCAGCATCGAAGACGGTGAGCTGTGCATCCGCCTGCATGGGCCGTGGCTGCACGTCATTCTGTTCGAGGTGCCACTGCTGGCAATTGTCAGCGAAGTCCGGAACCGCCACCGTTACCCGGACACCCTGCTCAGCCAGGCCCGCGACCGCCTGTATGACAAGTTCGAATGGCTGAGCACTCACGCCACACCTGATGAACTGGCCGAGCTGAAAGTCGCGGACTTCGGGACTCGCAGACGCTTTTCCTACCGGGTTCAGGAAGAAATCCTCTGCGTACTCAAAAAGGATTTTCCGGGCCAACTCGTCGGCACCAGCAATGTCCATCTGGCGCGCCAGCTTGACCTGAAACCGCTGGGCACAATGGCTCACGAGTGGATCATGGCTCACCAGCAATTGGGGCCGCGCCTGATCGACAGCCAGATCGCCGCGCTCGACTGCTGGGTTCGCGAGTACCGAGGCCTGCTGGGCATCGCATTGACGGATTGCATCACCACCGACGCGTTTCTGAACGACTTCGATCTGTACTTCGCCAAGCTGTTCGACGGTTTGCGCCACGATTCGGGTGACCCGGTGAAGTGGGCCGAAAAATGCATCTCGCACTACCAGAAACTGGGCATCGACCCGATGAGCAAAACGCTGGTGTTTTCCGATGGCCTGAATCTGCCCAAATCGCTGGAGATCTTTCGGGCGTTGCGCGGGCGCATCAATGTCAGCTTTGGCATCGGCACCAACCTGACCGCCGACATCCCAGGCATCGCGCCCATGAACATGGTGCTGAAAATGACCGCTTGCGCAGGTCAGGCCGTCGCGAAAATTTCCGACGAGCCCGGCAAGACGCAATGCAAGGACCCGAATTTTGTCGCCTACCTGCGGCATGTGTTCAAGGTGCCCGCCTTGCCGACGCCTGACACACCCGCTTGAATTGTCCTATTTACGAGGAGTGAATCATGCACGCCGTACAGCGCCAGATTGCTGAACAGCTCAAGGTCCAGCCACCTTTTGCGGACCAGAACGCATTGCAGGCCGAAGTCGCCCGCCGCGTCAACTTCATCAAGGAGTGCCTGCAGAACGCACGCCTCAAAACGCTGGTGCTGGGCATCAGCGGCGGGGTCGATTCCCTGACGGCCGGCCTGCTCGCACAACGCGCCGTCAAAGAGCTGCGCGCCAGCACGGGTGACGCCGGTTATCGCTTCGTCGCCGTGCGCCTGCCCTACGTCGTGCAGGCCGACGAACACGAAGCTCAGGCATCCGTGGACTTCATCGAGCCGGACGAGCGTCACACCATCAATATCGGCTCCAGCGTCAAGGCGCTGGCTGCTGAAGTGAAAGCCTTCGACGGGCTGCCGGCCAGTTCCGTGGACTTCGTACTCGGCAACACCAAGGCCCGCATGCGCATGGTTGCCCAATACACCGTCGCCGGGGCTTATCAGGGCCTGGTGATCGGCACTGATCACGCGGCCGAAGCCGTCATGGGTTTCTTCACCAAGTTCGGCGACGGTGCCTGCGACCTCGCACCGTTGAGCGGTCTGGTGAAAAATCAGGTGCGCGCCATCGCCCGCCATTTCGGCGCGCCGGAGTCACTGGTGGAAAAAGTACCGACGGCCGACCTGGAAGACCTGTCACCCGGCAAACCGGACGAAGCCTCACACGGCATCACCTACGCCGAGATCGACGCCTTCCTGCACGGCGAGCCGGTGCGTGAGGAAGCGTTCAGGATCATTTGCGAAACCTACGACAAGACCCAGCACAAACGCGAATTGCCCTACGCCCCGTGAGGGATTGGCACGGCAAGGATCTGTGACGCGGAGCGTCACGCAAGGCATTCCCACGCTGGAGCGTGAGGAACGAGCGGTGTCCAGGAAAAACACCTCTCGTGCCCCCGCTCCGCATGGGCATGCCGGATGGGCGCGGCGCAGATCTGTGACGCGGAGCGTCACGCAAGGCATTCCCACGCTGGAGCGTGAGGAACGAGCGGTGTCCGGGAAAAACACCTCTCGTGCCCCCGCTCCGCATGGGCATGCCGTTCTGGACGCTCTGCGTCCGACTCTGGAAACGTATCGTTACTTGAGGGTCACGGCGCCTTTCATCATGCTGATGTGCCCCGGGAAGGTGCAGAAAAACTCATATTCCTGCGCCGGGTCCAGTTTCGACACATCGAACGTCACCGAGTCTTTTTCACCGGCGCCAATGACTTTGGTGTGGGCGATGATGCGGTCGTCGTCCGGCTTCAGGTAATCCTTGTCGATGCCTGCCGCCATGCCATCGTTGGTGATCGCCTGAGCATCGGCTTTCTTGCCCAATACCCAGTTATGCCCCATGACATTCTTCGGCAGGTTGCCGGAGTGCGTCAGGTTGACAGTAAACGTCTTGCAGCTCTTGTCGATCTGGATGGCTTTGGTGTCGTACATCATCTGATCGGTCGAATCGACTGTGGCCGAGCACTCGGCAGCCAACAACTGACCACTGGCCAACGACAACAGCGAAATCGCTACGAGCTTGCGAATCATTTGAATCTCCAGGGCAGGCTATTTAAAAAACGTAAGAATTGACGTTACAAGAGAGTGCCCGATCAGGGCCGGGGTTCCAAGGACGTACGTCGAAAGGCCCTCGTCGCCATTGCACCCCTGAAGAACGATTCGCGAAGGCCGTGAATTAGGCGCTGACAGGCATGACCGTGACCCGAACCTCGGGATCGTGGTTGCCGCCACCCAGAATAACGCCTCGCAACGGTGAAACGTCCGAGAAGTCCCGCCCCCAGGCCAGACTGATGTGCTCCAGCGCAGGCTGGGCGTTGTTGGTCGGGTCAAAATCGACCCAGCCCGACGCCGGGCAGAACACCGACACCCAGGCATGCGAAGCGTCCGCGCCAATCAACCGGGGCTGGCCAGGCGGTGGCTGGGTCAGCAGGTAACCGCTGACGTAACGCGCCGCCAGCCCGCGTGAGCGCAGGCACGCCAGCATCAAGTGCGCAAAGTCCTGGCACACGCCGCGTCGCCGCTCCAGCACCTCCACCAGCGGCGTAGCGACCTGAGTCGCCTCTTCATCGAAGGTGAATTCGGTAAAGATCTTCTCCATCAGGGCCTGCGCGCCCAGCAGCAAAGGCCGCCCCGCAGGAAAACAATCCTGAGAAAACTCGACGAACGAACGCTTCAGGTGGACGTAAGGTGATTCAAAGCGGTAGCGGCAGGCTTCAAGAATATCCTCGGTCATCGGCTTGGCGCTGTAAGTCAGCGCACTGCGGGTCACTTCCCATTCCGGCGACAGGTTGAAATCCAGAAATGGCCGTTCCAGCACCTCGATACGCAGCCGGGCATTGACCTGCAGTTCATCATGCGGGCGCTCGAATGCCAGGCGGGTCAGCGGATTGCCGAACACATCCAGTTCATCGCGACGCGTTGTGGGCGTCGGAAAAATCTCAAGTGCCTGCTCGGTGCAACGCTGCCACGGACTGCTGCGCGGCCACAGATGCGCCAGTTGCTGAGCCAGGGAAACCGGACTGTCGTACTTGTAATGCGTGTCGTGAAAAATCTGGTAGAAGGCGCTCATCAGACAGATACCGTGCGTTGGCTGACGTCATCGACGTGGGCAAAATGGCGCAGGGCCAGACGGTCTGAAGCCTGCCCACTGCTGTCGCCGATGCTGTGCAGCAGATCCGCCAGCCCGTCGAGGACAGCGTCGATGCTGCTCTGACCAAACAGCGGATTTTCCAGGCTGCCCAGATCGAAGGCGGCGAGACGCTGGGCCAGTACCGCCAGGCTGTTATCGCGCGGCGCGTCGAACTCATCGTTCAGGCGGCGCAGCGAGCGCTGGACCAGCTTGAGCTGAAACAGCACGGCATGCGGGTTTTGCTCATCGAGCAACAGCAGGTCCAGCACCGGAATAAGGTGCGGAACGGCCATGTAACGCGAACGGTAGGTGATGCTGCTGTTACCCAGCTCCAGCAGCCATTCCAGCCCGGCCTGTTCCGAAGCCACCGAACCGCGCAGAAACGCCGCGAGGCTGGTACTGAGGAATTTCAATCGCTCGATACGCCGACCGATCATCAGGAAGCTCCAGCCTTCGTCGCGGGTCATGTCGTCCAGCGCGAAACCGGAAAGGGCCGCCAGCGACATCACCAGACGGTTGAGGAAGTCCAGCAATTCGCCGAAATCCGGCTCGTCGGTTTCCAGGCTCAGGGCTTCACGCTGCAACTCGACCAGCGTCTGCCAGTTTTCCCGTGAAAGCTTGCCACGCACTTGCGACGCAGCCCATTGCAGGCGCTGCAAATTGGCGCGCAGGCTGAAAGGCCACTCGTCACCCAGCAAGGCAACGAGCAGACGGTCCTTCAGTTCTTCGTCCTCCTCCGCTTCCGGCAGCATGCCCAGGCTTTCCGCCAGAGCCACGGCGGCCTGCAACGCGAGAGGATCGTCATCATCGACATAGCGCGTCAGCATGATGCGCAACAGACGCGCACTGTCGTCGCAACGCTCGCAATAACGCCCGAACCAGAACAGGTTCTCTACCACTCGCGACGGGAGGTAAGGATCGCGGCGGATCAGATCATAGACGCCCAGGGTGCGCTGGCCTTTCCAGGGTTCGCCAAGGTGCGAACGCTCGCCCAGCACCCAAGTGTCCTTGCTCGCACCGCCGCGCTGCATCGACACTACATCGGCATCGGCTTCAGCGGCGACGCGGGTCAGACCGCCCGGCAACACGCGATAGCCGTCGAGGCTGGCCACGGCGTACACCCGCATGCCAATGGCGCGGGGTTGCAGGCCGGTGCCGTCTGCTTGCAGGACCGGCGCATGAGACAACTGTGCCAGCTCTTGGGCAACATAAGCGTAAGGCCGCGACTGCATGCGCAGGGCGAGCGCATTACGTTGCTCTTCGTTGAGGTCGCGACCAAACACGGGGGCGAAGTGCTGCGAGGGGAAGGCCGGTTTGATCAGCAGATCAGGCAGTTTCTCCAGCGCTTGCGCCAGCACTGTCGGCTCTCCGCACCACCAGGTCGCAACCGAGGGCAGGATCAGGTCCTCGCCAAACAGGTACTGACTGATTTTCGGCAAAAAGCCCAACAGGCCCGGGGACTCCAGAACGCCGCTGCCCAACGCATTGGCGACCAGCACATTGCCTCTACGCACCGCCTCCAGCAAGCCCGGCACGCCAAGTGCGGAATCGGTACGCAATTCCAGAGGGTCGCAGAAGTCATCGTCCAGGCGGCGCATGATCGCGTGAACCCGGCGCAGGCCGCTGAGGGTTTTCAGGTAGACAGTCGCATCACGCACGGTGAGGTCGCCGCCCTCGACCAGCGGATAACCCAACTGCCGCGCCAGATACAGATGCTCGAAATAACTTTCGTTGAAGCGTCCCGGTGTCAGCAACACCACCAGCGGCGCTTCGCTGCTGGTCGGCGCCTGACGGGCCAGGGTCTGTTGCAGGGTGTCGAAAAAGCCTGACAGATGCCTGACCTGCAAGTCGCGGTAGGTTTCCGGCAAGGCGCGCGCAACGCTCTGGCGATTTTCCAGCGCATAGCCGGCACCCGACGGGGCCTGAGTCCGGTCGGCGGTGACCCACCAGCGCCCGTCCGGCGTGCGCGCCAGGTCCACGGCGTACATGTGCAGAAAGGTGCCTTCCGGCGGTTTGACGCCCTGGCACGGCCACAGAAAATTGTTGTGACCGAACACCAGTTCAGCGGGCAGCAAGCCATTGGCGATCAGGGTTTGCGGGCCGTACAGGTCAGCCAGCACGGCGTTGAGCAGCCGCGCACGCTGGGCAATCCCTGCCGCGACGTGCTGCCACTCATCCGCCGCAATAATGTGCGGCAACAGGTCCAGCTCCCACGGCCGGTCTGCGCCTTTGGGGTCGGCGTAAACGTTGTAGGTGACGCCGTTTTCCTGAATTTGCCGGGTCAACAAGGCCTGGCGCTGGATCAATTGCGCTGAAGTGCTGCGTTGCATGTGCTCGTACAGGCGTCGCCAATGCGGGCGAACGGCACCGTCAGCGTCGAGCATCTCGTGGTAAGTACCCTCGGAAAGAGGGTAGCGGTCAAGCAGGTCAGGCATGGAAGGCTCGGCAGGCAACGTAAGGACTTCAGAGTAGTGCAGCCAGATGTCACGTCCGTGTGCATCTGACGCACAAAACCACTGTTTTTTTAATGCAGACGCATATCCAGCGTCATCGGCAGCTCGTCGTTAATGTTGAGCAACGGGACGTCCAGTTTGCCGGGTGTATGACCAATGCGGAAGAAACGTGACAGGCGACGGCTTTCCGCTTCGTTGGCGTTGACCGGCAAGGTTTCGTAGTTACGACCGCCCGGGTGGGCGACATGATACTCGCAGCCGCCCAGCGAGCGATGCATCCAGGTGTCGAGCAGGTCAAATACCAGCGGCGCATGCACACCGATGGTCGGTTGCAGGCAGTTGGCAGGCTGCCAGGCGCGATAGCGCACGCCCGCGACAAACTCACCGACCCGGCCGGTCGGCTGCAATGGCACGGGTATGCCGTTGCAGGTCAGCAGGTAGCGTTGCGGCGGCAGCCCGGTGAGATGCACTTGCAGGCGTTCCAGCGACGAATCGACATAGCGCACCGCACCACCGGCCGAGCCCTCTTCGCCCAGCACATGCCAGGGTTCCAGCGCCTGACGCAGTTCCAGTTCGATACCGTTGACAGCGTAGTCGCCCACTTTCGGGAAGCGGAACTCCAGGTGCGCGGCAAACCAGTCGGCCTTGACCGGGTAACCGGCGGCGTTGAGGTCGGCGACCACGTCGGCAAAATCCTGCTCGATGAAGTGCGGCAGCATGAAGCGGTCGTGCAACTGCGTGCCCCAACGCGCCAGCTTGGCCGGTGCATAAGGCTCACGCCAGAAACGTGCGACCAGCGCCCGCAGCAGCAATTGCTGGGCGAGGCTCATGCGCGCATGGGGTGGCATCTCGAACGCACGCAGTTCCAGCAGGCCAAGACGTCCGGTCGCGCCATCCGGCGAGTACAGTTTGTCGATGCAGAACTCGGCGCGGTGCGTGTTGCCGGTGACGTCGATCAGCAGATTGCGCAGCAGGCGATCCACGACCCACGGCGCGACGTCTTCGCCGGGTTCAGGCATCTGCGCGAAAGCGATTTCCATTTCATACAGCGAATCGTTGCGCGCTTCGTCGATACGCGGCGCCTGGGAGGTCGGCCCAATGAACAGGCCGGAAAACAGGTACGACAGCGAAGGATGGTTATGCCAGTAGCTGATCAGGCTGCGCAGCAGGTCCGGACGACGCAGAAACGGTGAGTCCGCAGGCGTCGCCCCGCCCAGCACAAAATGGTTGCCGCCGCCGGTGCCGGTGTGCCGGCCATCGATCATGAATTTTTCCGTGGTCAGGCGCGTGAGGCGGGCCTGTTCGTAAAGAAACTCGGTGCGTTCAACCAGTTCGTCCCAACTGGCGGACGGCTGCACGTTGACTTCGATCACGCCCGGGTCAGGTGTGATGCGGAAGTTGCACAGACGCGGATCACTCGGAGGCTCATAGCCTTCCAGCAAAATCGGGCACTGCAGTTCTTCGGCGGTCGCTTCGATCACAGCCACCAGCTCAAGGTATTCCTCAAGCTTCTGCAGCGGCGGCATGAACAGGTACAAACGCCCGTCACGCGCCTCGGCACACAACGCCGTGCGGGTCAGCCAGTCGGCGGACTCGTCAACCTTCGGTGCGCGCTCGGCATCGGTGTCTGTGGACCGGAGTTGCGCGGTCAGCGAGTCGCTGTCTGCCAGTTCAGGGAAGTCCTGATTGTGGTCGGTCGGATGAATGAACGGATATTCCGCTGCCTTGACCCACGGCTGCGACGCCAGCGGCAGTCGATAGCCCAACGCAGAATCGCCCGGCACCAGACGGCAGTGCTCGTCGCGCAGATACCAGCGACCGCTCTGCCAGCTTTCGCTGTCAGCGCTACGGGCCAGCGGCAAAACCTGACCTATCATTTTGTCCAGACCTTGCGCGAAGACTTTGCGCAGACGTGCCCGCTCCATCTCGTCGCCGAGCCTTGAATCTTCAGCGGTCACGTTCACGGGCAGCGCACCTTCGCGCCACAGGTAATAGAAATTGTCTTCGTAAGCCGGAAAAACGAAACGGCTCGGCAGTTTCAAGCGCTCGGCAACGCTGGCCAGGAAACGCCCGGCCAGCTCACCCGTCGCGCCGTAATCCTGTGTTTCATCGGCGATCAGCGCGTTATTGCGCCACACCGGCTTGCCATCCTTGCGCCAGAAACAGTTCAGCGACCAGCGCGGCAGTTGCTCGCCGGGGTACCACTTGCCCTGACCGAAATGCACGATCCCCAGCGGTGCGTAATGCGCCCGCATGCGTTGAAACAGCTCGGCAGACAGCTCGCGCTTGCGAGGCCCCAGCGCTGCGGTATTCCATTCAGCGCCGTCGCGATCATCAATCGACACGAACGTCGGCTCGCCGCCCATGGTCAGGCGCACATCGTCACGCACCAGATCGGCGTCGATCTGCCGGCCCAGTGTCTGGATGTCTTGCCATTGCGCTTCGGTGTAAGGCTTGGTGACGCGCGGCGCCTCCCAGATGCGCTCGACCGACATTTCGTGGCTGAAGTCGGTTTCGCACGGTTCGACCAGCCCGCTGATCGGTGCGGCGGAGGATGGCTCGGGGCTGCACGCCAGCGGAATGTGCCCTTCGCCTGCAAACAGGCCGGAGGTGGCATCCAGCCCGACCCAGCCTGCGCCCGGCAGATACACCTCGCACCACGCATGCAGGTCAGTGAAATCGACCTCGGTGCCAGAAGGCCCGTCCAGCGCCTCGACATCGGCTTTGAGCTGGATCAGATAGCCCGACACAAACCGCGCAGCCATGCCCAGATGACGCAGCAGTTGCACCAACAGCCATGCAGAGTCACGGCATGAGCCCGACGCATTTTCGAGGGTAAATTCCGGGGTCTGAACACCCGGCTCCATGCGGATCAGGTACGCGACGTCCTGGCTCAGGCGCTGGTTGAGACCGACCAGAAAATCAATGGCGGGAATCGGCTCGCGACTGATGCTGTCCAGATAGGCCTGGAATCTCGGCGTCAGCGGCAGCTTTTCGAGGTACGGCGCCAGCTCACGCTGTTCTTCGCTGGCATACGTGAAAGGAATGTTCTCGGCGTACGGCTCCAGAAAGAAGTCGAACGGGTTGAACACCGCCATCTCGGCGACCAGGTCGACTTCCACGCGAAACTCGTTGGTCTTTTCCGGGAAGACCAGGCGCGCCAGATAATTCCCCTGGGGGTCCTGTTGCCAGTTGATGAAGTGGTTTTCAGGCAGGACTTTCAGCGAGTACGACAGCACGCGGGTGCGGCTGTGGGCGGCCGGGCGCAGGCGAACGATCTGAGGGCCCAGTTCGACCGCGCGTTCGTAGCGATAATGCGTGACATGGTGCAAGGCAATATGAATCGACACGGCGTGCCTCCTGCGAGCCTGAACGGTAAATGAGCCGCGCAAGACTTATGCCATCCAGTCAAAGTCAGGCGCCAACGACACCAGCACTGCCCGCCCCGCAAGGCGCAGCACCAAAATCGTGTCCGCCTGAGCAGACGGTGCAAGGGTTGCACAGTAATAAGGCAGACAGTGTGGCAGAGGGATTGAATGGGGGGTAAAGAATTGTGGAGCGGTCTGGATACGCATCCGACGCGTTGCAGGTGTGTGATGCGCAGCTTCACCCGATACATCCCCCCTGCGGGAGCGAGCTTGCTAGCGAAAGCATCATCACTGAACAATCGCTTTCCCGAGCAATGTGGATCGCCACCCCGGTCGCTCCCACAGGAAATCGCAGGCGGGTTTCAGCACTGCCCGATCCTAGATTTCCGGCACATCAGCACACGAACGCATGACAGGCACACATTGCCCCCTGTGGGAGCGAGCTTGCTCGCGAAAGCGTCATCACTGAACAATCGCTTTCCCGAGCAATGTGGATCGCCACCCCGGTCGCTCCCACAGAGTGAGGAACGATAATCTCAACTATCGTGCAACGCTCTGCGTCTGCCCTGGTACCTCGCGTCAGCGCGGCACTACCGGTTTGCGCTTGGCTGGCTTGGGGCCTTTGCCTTTGGCTGCGTCCATACGTTCTTTGGCAGCCTGCTTGTTGCGCGCCATTGCCGCAGCCTTGGCTTCTTCGCGCTTGTCCCACGGTTTGCTGCCGTCGCTTGCGCGTGGCGGCAGACCGGTGTGCTGGGTCTGGATCAGCGTGGTCTTGGTGTTCTTGCCCACCTTATGGCTACCCGCCGGCGTCGAATTCTTGCGGCGGGCGCTCTGGTAGGTGTCGGTCGCTGGCTGATGCAACGGAATCAACTGATCCTTGCCCGGCCCGATCAGATCGGCACGCCCCATACGCTCCAGCGCCTCACGCAACATCGGCCAGCCTTTCGGGTCGTGATAGCGCAGAAACGCCTTGTGCAGGCGACGCTGGGCTTCACTCTTCACAATCGTGACGCCATCACTTTTGTAAGTCACCTTGCGCAGCGGGTTCTTGCCCGAGTGGTACATGGCGGTGGCCGTTGCCATCGGCGACGGGTAGAACGCCTGCACCTGATCCGCCCGGAAGCCGTTGCCCTTGAGCCACAGCGCCAGGTTCATCATGTCTTCATCGGTAGTGCCCGGGTGGGCGGCGATGAAGTAAGGAATCAGGTACTGCTCTTTGCCCGCTTCCTTGGTGTACTTCTCGAACATGCGCTTGAACTTGTCATAGCTGCCAATGCCCGGTTTCATCATCTGGTTGAGCGGACCTTCCTCGGTGTGTTCCGGGGCAATCTTCAGGTAGCCGCCAACGTGGTGCGTGACCAGTTCCTTGACGTATTCCGGCGACTCGACCGCCAGGTCGTAACGCAACCCGGAGGCGATCAGGATCTTCTTCACGCCCGGCAAGGCGCGGGCGCTGCGGTACAGCTGAATCAGTGACGAGTGATCGGTGTTCAGGTTCGGGCAGATGCCAGGAAACACACACGATGGCTTGCGGCAGGCCGACTCGATTTCCGGACTTTTGCAGGCGATGCGATACATGTTCGCAGTCGGCCCGCCCAGGTCGGAGATGACCCCTGTGAAGCCTGGCACCTTGTCGCGGATCTCTTCGATTTCGCGAATGATCGACTCTTCAGAGCGGTTCTGGATGATCCGGCCTTCGTGCTCGGTGATCGAGCAGAACGTGCAGCCGCCGAAACAGCCACGCATGATATTCACCGAGAAGCGGATCATGTCGTAGGCAGGAATTTTTTCCTTGCCGTACGCAGGATGCGGGACGCGCGCGTAAGGCATGCCGAACACGTAGTCCATTTCTTCGGTGGTCATCGGAATCGGCGGCGGGTTGAACCAGACGTCGACTTCGCCATGCTTTTGCACCAGCGCGCGGGCGTTGCCCGGGTTGGTTTCCAGGTGCAACACGCGGTTGGCGTGTGCGTACAGCACGGCATCGTTGCGCACTTTTTCCACCGATGGCAGACGGATAACCGTCTTGTCACGGGTCATGCGCGGGCTGGCAAGAATCTGCACCACCTTGGCTTCGTTCGGGTCTTCGACGTTGCCTTTTTCCTGCTCGATGGCGCAGGCCTGAGTGTCCTGGGTGTTGACGTACGGGTTGATGATCTTGTCGACCTTGCCCGGACGATCGATGCGGGTCGAATCGACTTCGTACCAGCCCTGTGGCGTGTCGCGCCGAATGAACGCGGTGCCGCGCACATCGGTGATGTCTTCAATCTTGTGGCCGTAGGACAGACGCTGGGCGACTTCGACAATGGCCCGCTCGGCGTTGCCATAAAGCAGGATGTCGGCGCAGGCGTCGATCAGGATCGAGTTGCGAACCTTGTCCTGCCAGTAGTCATAGTGGGCGATGCGGCGCAACGAAGCCTCGATGCCGCCCAGCACGATAGGCACGTGCTTATAGGCTTCCTTGCAACGCTGGCTGTAAACCAGACTCGCGCGATCCGGACGCTTGCCGGCCATGCCGCCGGGCGTATAGGCGTCGTCGGAGCGGATTTTCTTGTCGGCGGTGTAGCGGTTGATCATCGAGTCCATGTTGCCGGCAGCGACACCGAAAAACAGGTTCGGCTCGCCGAGCTTCATGAAGTCGTCTTTGGACTGCCAGTTCGGCTGCGCAATGATCCCGACCCGAAAGCCCTGGGACTCAAGCAGGCGACCAATGATTGCCATGCCGAAAGACGGGTGATCGACGTAGGCATCACCGGTCACAATGATGATGTCGCAGGAATCCCAGCCAAGCAGATCCATTTCTTCCCGGCTCATGGGCAGGAAAGGTGCTGGTCCGAAACATTCGGCCCAGTACTTGGGATAGTCAAATAACGGCTTGGCTGCTTGCATGTTCAGGACCTACGTTTGCACGTTGGAAAAATCGCGGGTGCGGAATATAGCACATTTTTTGATCAAGTCCGACGGCGATGGTCGGAAATGCCAGATGATTCGTCTGACGTGCCTCACTGCCATTTATGACAGTACCGGCACTTATCAAGTGGGAATACCCTGATTTCGATACCTGATGGAAATCGAAGCCCATGACTGACGCCATGCACCGACATACACCCTCGCTACTGGTTAATGACAGTCGGGGGCTGTCAATCCGCAGCGTGAGTCAGTACCGCGGCACACAGGGTGAAACCCCAGAGGGGCGCCCGGAACGCCAGCAATATGATGCAGCGGCAAGACCCGTCGCAAAATGGGACGCCAGACGATTCAGGCAATTGACCACCGAGCCATTGACCCGCCCGAATCTGACTACTGTATTCAGCCTCACCGGAGCGCCTTTGGCAGTAGACAGTGTCGACGCAGGCTATCAGGTTTTCCTCTATGGCGAGGCAGGTCATTTGCTGGAGCACTGGGACGCACGTGGCACCCATTGGAAAACCCGCTACGACGAACTGCACCGTCCCTCGGCGGTAAGCGAACAGCTCTGGGGGCAAGCCTCCCGAACGTCCGAACGTTTCTCCTATGCTGATAGTTCAGAGCTGGCTGCTGCCAATAACCTTTGTGGGAGTCTGATTCGGACGTGCGACGGCGCGGGTACCGACCTCATTGAGGCGTGCGGCATTTCAGGACACATTCTGCGCCAGACCCGTCGTTTTCTCCGGACAACCGATTTACCGAACTGGCCTGAAGACTCTTTAAACCAAGAGGCGTTGCTGGAGTCAGGCCCCGGCTTCTCAAGCAACGCACACGTCGACGTCATGGGCGAGGTACTGGCCCAGATCGACGCATCAGGCAATCGTCGTACCTGCACCTATGACGTGTCGGGCCAGCTAAAGACCCTCCGCCTGAAGCCAATGAACGGAAGCGATCAAGTACTGGTGCATGAGTTGAGGTACGACGCTCTTGGCCGTACCGAGTCGCAAACGGCCGGTAACGGAGTCATCAGCCGCGCAAGTTTTGACCCTGCCGATGGCCGTCTGCACGAACTAATCACCAAACGTCCGGGCGCCAAGCCTCTGCAGCACCTGCTGTATGGTTACGATCAGACGGGTAATGTCACCCGAATTGAGGATAAGGCACAGCCTGTAAGACACTTTTCAGGCCAGCGCATTGATGCGGTCAATGAATACGAATACGACAGCCTTTACCAGTTGATCAAAGCGAGTGGTCGCGAAACCGCCCGTGCGGGGATCCGCCCTGAACTGCCGGAGCTTGTCCAACTGCCCGTGGATAAAAGTCAGCTGCTCAATTACATCCAACGGTATTGCTACGACGAAGCGGGCAACCTTCTAAGGCTCAGCCACGAGGGTACACAAGCGTATACCCGTCACATGCTCGTCGATACCAAAAGCAACCGGGCTTTGCCTTGGAACGAGGGTGACGCGCCACCAGACTTCGATAAAGCGTTCGACGCCAATGGCAATCAGCAGGTGTTGATTGCGGGGCGAGCGCTGTACTGGGACTCACGAAACCGTCTGATCAAGGCGGATGCCGTTACTCGGCCCGATCAACCAGACGACAGCGAACACTATGCTTACGACGCTGGCGGCAAGCGCCTGCGTAAAACGGCAACAGCCATGGCCCGGACGGTCCGGCACATACGCGATGTGCGCTATCTCCCAGGCCTGGAAATCCGCACAGACAGCGCCACAGGCGAGCACCTTGAAGTCATCACCGTGCAAGCCGGACGGAGCAACGTGCGCTACCTGCATTGGGTTCAGGGCAAACCGGAGGCCATAGACAACGATCAGCTGCGCTATAGCGTCGATGACCACTTGGGTTCCAGCACACTGGAGCTGGATGCCGAAGCAAGACTGATCAGTTATGAAGGATATTACCCGTTCGGAGGGACGGCTTGGTGGGCTGCGCACTCAGCGGTTGAAGCGTCCTGCAAAGTCATCCGTTACTCGGGAGTGGAGCGGGACAGCACAGGGCTTTACTACTACGGTATGAGGTATTACGCGCCTTGGCTGATGCGCTGGATAAGTGCGGACCCTTTAGGCGACGTTGAAGGACTGAATCTTTACCGAATGACCCGAAACAACCCCATCAGCAGAGTCGACTCGCAGGGCGGGATCAGCGTTGACTTCGATGACATGGGCACCCTTGCTGCGGGCGGTTTTATGGGAGTCATCATTACAGGACTGACATTATGGGCGGTTCAAAAGTACAGCGCGTGGGCAAAGCAAAACGCCAAGATAGAGGCCTATGCGGATTTTTTCGATCAAGCGGCCGACGCCTATAATCTTGACCGCAAAGAGATTGAGGAACTTGACGTATTCATGACCCGCATTAATGCAATGCCCTCGGATATTGCATTCCGGCATGACAGCACCACTAACGCCCTGAATGCGTTCTACCTGACCAGCCTGAAGCAAAAAGAGTATTTTAAAAACAACCAACAGTCCCCCCTCTTCATGAGCCTTTCAACAACAAAAGTGCTCTTCCAAAGTGAAATCAGAGGGCCCGTGTACCCTGAGGAGGAATATAGGCCATCGCGCAGAGCGAGTGCCATAAGCAACTTAAGCAACTTGACGTCTCTTAGTCAGATGTCGGAATTCGACATCTCTACTGCAGAAAAAAAGAAGTACCGTGAAGGTGGAACAACAAGTAAATCCACGTCTGCGACCCCCAGCCCTGACACCCCAGCACAAAAAACCCAAAAGAAAAAATTCGTCATCAACGTTGATATTGGCGACTTTTTTAGCTCCCCAGTGTTCGAGGATGCCAAAAATAAATATAGCCAGAATGATCTGGAATCAGCCGTCACCAAAGCGATCGACAGTTTCAATGAGCGAGGCTTTAAGGGCGCATCAGCACACAAGGTACGCAAGGAAATCTCCTTGGATCTTGCCGGGGTAGCCAGCGCCAAAGGCAGAGGCAAAATCCGCTTGCTACTGGCAAAAGACGACAAAACAGGGCAATGGCGTCCACACCGAATCGGGGATACGCACCGATAGATGCTGCCGCCGTCTCACCATGAGCCATGATGAAACGGGAACAGCATCTGACGGCGAGATCAATCGTCGTCGAAGTTATAACTGCCCGGCGCCAGATTCTCGAAGCGGGTGTACTTGCCGATGAACGCCAGGCGCGTAGTGCCGATGGGGCCGTTACGCTGCTTGCCGATGATGATCTCGGCGATACCCTTGTGTTCGGTCTCCGGGTGATACACCTCATCCCGGTACACGAACATGATGACGTCGGCATCCTGCTCGATCGCTCCGGATTCCCGGAGGTCGGAGTTGATCGGGCGTTTGTTCGGGCGCTGCTCCAGCGAGCGGTTAAGCTGCGACAGGGCAATGACCGGGCAGTTGAACTCTTTGGCCAGCGCCTTCAACGAGCGGGAAATCTCGGAAATCTCGTTGGTACGGTTGTCGCCGCTTGAACCGGGAATCTGCATCAACTGCAGGTAGTCGATCATGATCATGGCAATGTCGCCGTGCTCACGAACGATCCGGCGGGTGCGCGCGCGCATTTCCGAAGGACTGATGCCTGCGGTATCGTCGATGAACAGCTTACGGTCATTGAGCAGATTGACCGCAGAAGTCAGACGCGGCCAGTCATCATCGTCCAGGCGACCGGCACGCACCTTGGTCTGGTCGATACGCCCCAGCGACGACAACATACGCATGATCAGCGATTCACCTGGCATCTCCAGCGAGTAGACCAGCACTACCTTGTCGCTGCGTAACACGGCGTTTTCGACCAGGTTCATTGCGAACGTGGTTTTACCCATCGACGGACGGCCCGCGACGATGATCAGGTCAGACGGCTGCAAGCCGCTGGTTTTCTCATCAAGGTCGGTATAACCGGTTGATAGGCCGGTAATGGCGTTGTCGCTGTTGAACAGGGTATCGATGCGGTCGATGGCTTTGGTCAGCAAATCATTGACGCTGACCGGGCCGCCGGTCTTGGGGCGCGCTTCGGCAATCTGGAAGATCTGCCGCTCGGCCTCGTCCAGAATCTCTTCGGCGGTTCGACCTTCGGGGTTGAACGCGCTGTCGGCGATCTCGGTACTGATACCGATCAACTGCCGCAACGTGGCACGCGCTCGAACAATCTGCGCATAGGCCTTGATGTTGGCGACGGACGGCGTGTTTTTCGCCAGCTCACTGAGATAGCCCAGGCCACCGACTTGCGAGGTCTGCCCTTCCTTGTCCAGTTGCTCAGCCAGCGTGACCACGTCGATCGGGCTGTTTTGATCGGCCAGACGGGCGATGGCGCGGAAAATCAGGCGGTGGTCATGTCGATAGAAATCGCCATCGGACACTTGATCAAGCACCCGCTCCCAGGCGTTGTTGTCCAGCATCAGACCACCGAGCACAGCCTGTTCGGCCTCGATGGAATGGGGCGGCACCTTCAGGGCAGCGGTTTGCAGATCGTATTGCTCGGGGGCGGATATATCGTTCATGGCCACTTTAATTCGGGGTTTGCAGAATGAGGATGGCACAAAGACAAAGGGCACGACCTGTAAACAGGATCGTGCCCGATGTTAATCCCCTGACGACAATGCCGCCAGACGATTCGGTGTTGCTTAAGCAGCCACTACGACAACGCGCACGGTCGCTTCTACGTCGCTGTGCAGATGCACGGCTACGTCGAATTCGCCAACGTTGCGGATAGTGCCGTTCGGCAGACGAACTTCGCTTTTTGCAACTTCAACGCCAGAGGCGGTCAGTGCATCAGCGATGTCGTGGGTGCCGATCGAACCGAACAGCTTGCCTTCGTCACCAGCGGTGGCAGTGATAGTCACTTCCAGCTCAGCCAGTTGGGCAGCGCGAGTTTCGGCAGATGCTTTCTTGTCTGCAGCCAGTTTTTCCAGCTCGGCACGACGCTCTTCAAACGCAGCCACGTTGGCAGCGGTTGCAGCGGTTGCTTTGCCATAAGGCAGCAGGTAGTTACGACCGTAGCCGGCCTTAACGTTTACTTTGTCGCCCAGGTTGCCCAGGTTGGCGACTTTTTCCAGAAGGATCAGTTGCATGTGGAAATCCTCTTAACTTTTAACCTTCACCGTTCGCAGGACCATTGCCGGAATCTTTCGAACCCCGGCGACCGCGAAAATCAATCAGGCTGTCGACAATGGCAATTACCACGAGCAACGGATAAATCAGTTGCATGAACACCAGCAGCGTGATGTACATCCCTACCAGCCAGAACCTGGAGAGGCGCTTTTCAGCGACCAGTCCATGAATCAGGGCCAGCCCGGCAAATGCCAGCGGCACACTGCACAGCGGTGTAATCATCGCTATCTGAGGACCGAAATTCGGCCCCACCAGCATGCACACCAACAGCGCCAACGCAGGCACCAGTGGAAGTTTCACGGCGCGAAATTCACGCCCGAAACCACCCGGGTTGTACAACATCGCTTGCCAGTACCGCCCAAGCATCAGGCACAGCACACTGACGATCTGCAACACAGCCGCTATCAGGCCATTCAGGACGGGAGCAATCAGTGATCCCAGACGCGCTCGCTCTTCTACGTTCAACTGCTCGTAGAGCCCGGCCAGCATTGTCGGCAGATGTTTCTGCAACTCCTGCGACATTGCTTCCAGAGGTTCGCGAAAAACCGTGCCCAGAACTACTGCATACACCACACCCAACGCCACGCTGACCAGCAGCACGCGGACCCAGGACTCGCTGGCACGCAAAACCATTGCCAAACTCAGCGAACCCAGCAGCACCATGGCTGTACGAGGTTCGCCGAAATACCACCAGACCAAAGCCGGCAGCAGAGCCCAGGACAGGACACCAACGGCATCACTGAACCCGCGTCGCAGGAGCACAAGGCACCCTGCGGCAGCACTCAACCAGAACAACAGCGGCAATGCCGCACATCCAGCCACTACGAGAGTGGCCTGCATACGGCCGCGCATGATGAATTCAGCCAGGGCACGCATGCTTTCTATCCTTTGTTACGTTTTGTCGACTACCTGGTCTCAGCGGCCGTGGCTGTCGGTGTAGGCCAGCAGGGCCAGGAAGCGGGCACGCTTGATAGCGGTGGCCAGCTGACGCTGATAACGTGCTTTGGTACCTGTGATACGGCTTGGAACGATTTTGCCGGTCTCGGATACGTAGGCTTTCAGAGTGTTGAGATCTTTGTAATCGATCTCTTTGACGTCTTCAGCGGTGAAGCGGCAGAATTTACGACGACGGAAGAAACGTGCCATGTAATTGGCTCCTCAAAAGGTCCGTGGATTACTCGTCAGCGTTATCGCTAACGTCGCTGTTGTCGCCGTCATCGCCATCGGCGCTGTCGGAGTGCTCAGGACGGTCACGACGCTCACGGCGCTCACTGCGGTTCTCTTCAGCCTTGAGCATCTCGGACTGGCCGGTTACGGCTTCGTCGCGACGGATGACCAGGTTACGGATCACAGCATCGTTGTAACGGAAGTTGTCTTCCAGCTCGGCCAGGGCCTTGCCAGTGCATTCAACGTTCAGCATCACGTAGTGAGCCTTGTGAACATTGTTGATTGCGTAGGCCAGTTGACGACGGCCCCAATCTTCCAGACGGTGGATTTTGCCGCCGTCTTCTTCGATCAGCTTGGTGTAACGCTCTACCATGCCGCCGACTTGCTCGCTTTGATCCGGGTGGACCAAAAAGATAATTTCGTAATGACGCATGAATGCTCCTTACGGGTTGTAGCCTGCCGCTCAAAAGCGGTCAGACAAGGAGTGAATGACACTGTTGGTCTTGCTCAGGGACAGGCACATGCGCGCCTGCCGTGACAGCAAGGGGCGCAATTGTAGAGAAGGGTCGCTGGAGGCGCAAGGCAATTGGTGAATTTCTGAGCAGATCGCAGAGCGCGACCTGCTCACTCGGCAGACAGCGAGAAGATCAGGCCTTCTTGCCGGTAGCCTTGACGCTGCGCTGGCGCAACGCTTCGAACAGACACACGCCGGTAGCAACCGACACGTTAAGGCTGCTGACGCTGCCCGCCATCGGCAGGCGCACCAGATAATCGCAGTGCTCGCGGGTCAGGCGCCGCATGCCTTTGCCTTCAGCACCCATGATGATGATCGTAGGCCCGGTCAGGTCTTGCTGATACAACTCGACTTCCGCCTCGCCGGCCGTACCGACAACCCACAAGCCGCGCTGCTGAAGCTTTTCCAGCGTGCGAGCCAGATTGGTCACGGCCACCAGCGGAATGACTTCCGCAGCACCACAGGCGACTTTTCGCACCGCAGGCGTCAGCGTTGCAGACTTGTCCTTGGGCACGATGACAGCCAGCGCGCCTGCCGCATCGGCAGTACGCAGGCAAGCACCCAGGTTATGCGGATCGGTAACGCCATCGAGCACCAGCAACAACGGCGAGCCTTCACTGCGATCCAGCAGCTCGTCGAGCATCGCTTCGCCCCAGACCTGGCTCGGGCTGACATCGGCAACCACACCCTGATGGACGCCCTCGACCCAGGCGTCCATTTCGCGACGCTCGGCCTGGCCGATGGTGACGCGGTTTTCACTCGCCAACGCGACCAGCGTCTGGACACGAGGGTCGTTACGACCCTCCGCCAGCCAGATGTGCTTGACGCGCTTGGGGTGGTGACGAAGCAATGCTTCTACGGCATGCACGCCGTAGATTTTTTCCAGCTGACTCATGACTTGGCCTTGGGTTTACGAGCGCCACTGCTTTTTGCAGTTGGCGCGGAGCCCGTTTTTGACGAGCCTTTACGGTGTTTGCTGGCCGGTTTGCTCGATGAAGGAGCAGAACCCGACCTGTCAGACTTTCCCGACGTCGCCTTGCTACCGCCCTTCGCGTCTGCCAGCAGAGCCTTTTTCAGCTCTCGGCTTTTACGCACTTCGGCATTTTTGGCAGCCGCATCGCTTGGGCGATAAGCCTCGGAGCCCGTCTCTTTCGTCGAAGACGTACGACGTCCCGACTTGGCTGCAGGCGCCTTGTCTTTCTCAGCCGCAGCGGCTGCAGGCGGAGCCGTGTCATGACCACGACGCTTGCGACCGACCGGCGTAGCTGCCGCTGCCGTTTCGGATATTTCGAAATCGATCTTGCGTTCATCCAGATCGACACGCATGACACGCACTTCAACGGTGTCGCCCAAGCGGAAATTACGCCCGGTGCGCTCGCCGGCAAGGCGGTGATGCAGCGGATCGAAATGGTAGTAATCCCCCGGCAAGGCCGTAACGTGGACCAGACCCTCGACATAAATGTCGGTCAGTTCGACGAACAGACCGAAGCCGGTGACGGCCGTGATCACACCCGGGAACGACTCGCCCACGCGATCTTTCATGTATTCGCACTTGAGCCAGTTGACCACGTCACGCGTGGCTTCATCGGCACGGCGCTCGCTCATCGAGCATTGTTCGCCCAACTGCTCCAGCAGCGCTTCGTCGTACGGATAGATGCGCGCTTTCGGAATCGTTGCGGCACCGGCACGGCGTACGTGCGGGGTATCCTGCTTGGAACGGATAACGCTGCGAATCGCACGGTGGGTCAGCAGATCCGGGTAACGGCGGATCGGCGACGTGAAGTGCGTATACGCTTCGTAGTTCAGGCCGAAGTGGCCGTTGTTATCCGAGCTGTAGACCGCCTGACTCAACGAACGCAGCATCACGGTCTGGATCAGGTGGTAGTCAGGACGATCACGAACGGTTTCGAGCAGCGCCTGATAATCCTTCGGTGTCGGACCGTCTTTGCCCTTGTGCAGGCTCAGACCCAGCTCGCCCAGGAAGGCACGCAGCTTTTCCAGCCGCTCAGGTGGCGGACCATCGTGAACGCGGTACAACGCAGGAATTTCATGCTTTTTCAAGAACTGCGCGGTGGCCACGTTGGCGGCCAGCATGCACTCTTCGATCAGCTTGTGAGCATCATTGCGGGTGGTTGGACGGATTTCGGCAATCTTGCGCTCGGAACCGAAGATGATCCGGGTTTCCTGCGTTTCGAAATCGATCGCGCCACGCACATGCCGCGCACCCAGCAATACCTTGTACATCGCGTAAAGCTGCTTGAGGTGCGGCACCACGTCGCCATATTCACCGCGCAGGCTTTTCGCCTCGGCGGTTTTCGGCTGTTCCAGGATAGTGCTGACCTTGTTGTAGGTCAGGCGAGCATGGGAGTGGATTATGCCTTCGTAGAACACGTAGTCGGTCATCTCGCCGGTCTTGGAGATGGTCATCTCGCACACCATGGCCAGACGATCGACATGCGGGTTCAGCGAGCACAGGCCGTTGGACAACTGCTCAGGCAGCATCGGCACGACGCGCTCGGGGAAGTACACCGAGTTGCCGCGTACCTGGGATTCTGCATCCAGCGCGGAACCGATCTTCACGTAGCTCGACACGTCGGCGATGGCTACGTAGAGCTTCCAGCCACCAGAGAACAAGCGCAGCTTGCCAGGTTTGGCTTCGCAATAAACCGCATCGTCGAAGTCGCGTGCGTCTTCGCCGTCGATAGTCACGAACGGCAAGTGGCGCAGATCGACGCGGTTTTCCTTGTCCTTGTCTTCGACTTCCGGCTTGAGCTTGGCGGCCTCTTTGAGGACGGCTTCCGGCCAGACGTGCGGAATGTCGTACGTGCGCAGCGCGACATCGATTTCCATTCCCGGCGCCATGTAGTTGCCGACCACTTCGACCACATCACCTTGAGGCTGGAAGCGCGGAGTAGGCCAGTGAGTGATCTTCACCTCGACGAACTGGCCAATCTTGGCGCTGTTGTTGCGACCCGGCGTCACCAGCACTTCCTGCTGGATTTTCGGGTTATCGGGCACCACAAAACCAATGCCGCTTTCTTCGAAATAGCGACCCACGATGGTTTCATGAGCACGCGAGATCACTTCGACGATCACGCCTTCGCGACGACCACGACGATCAAGACCGGAAACCCGCGCCAGCGCCCGATCACCGTCAAACACCAGACGCATCTGCGCCGGGCTCATGAACAGGTCATCGGAGCCGTCATCGGGCACCAGGAAACCGAAACCGTCGCGGTGGCCGGAGATGCGACCAAGAATCAGGTCAAGCTTGTCTACCGGTGCGTAAGTGCCACGACGGGTATAGATCAACTGGGCGTCACGCTCCATCGCACGAAGGCGACGGCGCAGGGCCTCGAATTGATCTTCGGTGGTCAGGCCGAATTCTTCGACCAGTTGCTCGCGACTGGCCGGCGAACCGCGCTCGGACAGGTGCTGCAAGATCAGCTCGCGGCTGGGAATAGGGTTTTCGTATTTTTCCGCTTCACGAGCGGCCTCGGGATCGAGGGACTGCCAATCGGCCATTAGATAGTTTTCACCTTGTATATATAGGGGTTAGTTTGGCATAGACCTCATGAAACGGGAAATTTCACGCTCAAACCGCTCGACAAAAAGCCTGCCTGACCCCGCTGCAACACCCGAAACACACCGCCCGCGAATTTTTTAGACTTTTTTTCGCCGCCGGGGTTTACAGCCTAAAAAGCGCTCCGTATAGTGCGCGCCATCGGCAGGCTGATGCCATTCGATACTGCCCAGATGGTGAAATTGGTAGACACGCCAGCTTCAGGTGCTGGTGACCGCAAGGTCGTGGAAGTTCGAGTCTTCTTCTGGGCACCAATTCAGGCAACAGACTACAACAGTCTCAAGCCTCACAAAAACCCGCGAAAGCGGGTTTTTGCATTTTTGGGTTTTGATTATTAAATCAAAACAGGGGTTTACAGAGCAAAACGATCGCCGTATAGTGCGCCCCATCAACGGCGGAGACGCTGCTGATGCTGCCCAGATGGTGAAATTGGTAGACACGCCAGCTTCAGGTGCTGGTGACCGCAAGGTCGTGGAAGTTCGAGTCTTCTTCTGGGCACCAATTCAAAAAAACCGAGCCAATGGCTCGGTTTTTTGCATTTAAGACGCTGTGAAATTCCTTCCCGCGTATTCAGCGCTACAGCCGTAGCGCCGAACACCGCAAACTCAAGCCCGAAACTGCCCCAGACTTGCCTTCAACTGTGCAGCAAGCCCGTTGAGGACCTTGCCACTGGCGGTCGTTTCCACCACGGCCTTGGCCGCTCGCTCGGCTTGAGCGTGAATCACCTCTACCCGACCACGCACTGCCTGGGCACCTTCTGCCTGATGCACGGCAGCCTTGGTCGCCAACCCGATGGCGGCGTGTACCTGCTCCACCGAGGTCTGCACCGTCTGCTGCCGCTTGACGCTTTCACGCAGCACCTCAAGACCTTCCTTGGCCTGGCGACCGGCGATGCCGATGGCGGCGACGGCCTCTTTCGCGCCGCGCTGCAAGGCGACGATGTGTTCCTGAATGTCTCCGGTCGAACTTTGCGTCTTGCTGGCCAGCGCCCTCACCTCGTCCGCGACAACCGCAAACCCCCTGCCCGTCTCGCCAGCACGCGCCGCCTCGATGGCCGCGTTCAGTGCCAGCAGGTTGGTTTGTTCGGCAATGCCGTGGATAACTTCCAGCACCACCTCGATCTGCTGGCTTTGCTGCGCCAGACGCTCGATCACTTGCGCGCCAGTCTCGACCTGTCCGGCCAGCGCCTCAATCAAACCGCCCACCTGATTGGAGGTGCGGGTGTTTTCATCGGTGGCCTGCTTGATGTCGATGACCTGACGCAAGGCCGCTTGCATCGCATGACTTTCCGACTGCGCCTCGTCAGCCATTTGCTCCAGCGCTTTCAGACTGGCCGCCACTTCATCTCGCTGCAATTCGGCTGCTGCATCGGCACCGGCATTGCGCTGGCTCATCGCACCAATCTCGACACCCGTCAGTTGCGCAACTTCACCGGCTTCGCGCACGATGGGTTGCAGCTTGTCGATGAAGCGATTGACCGCGGCCGACATATCGCCGATCTCATCATTGCTGTCCAGCTTGACGCGCCTGGTCAGGTCGCCCTCTCCCGCCGCCAGATCATTCAGCGCGGCGATCAACAGGTGCAGCTTGCTGACCACTCGACGCCCCAGAACCACGGCCAGCAACAGCAGCACGCCCAGCCCCACCAGCGCCAGGCCCAGACCGATCCGCCAGCGCAAGGTTTCAGCCGCCTCCTGAACCGCGACACGCGTGTTGCCGGTCATGGCTGTCGCGGCGGTTTGAGCGGATTGCAGGCGCGTGCGCAAGGCCGCGGAGCTGTCCTTCGACGCACTGGCGAGGCTGTCGGAAACCAGCTGCTCGCCACTGGTGATCAGCGTGGCGAAGCGCTTGTCCAGTGCCGCGAGATTTTCCTCGACTGTCGCCGTGGAAACACCCATGCGCACTTTGCCGATCTCGACGCCGTTAGGGCTGATGGAGGCCTCGACGTAATAAACGGATGGATCGTTTTTCGCGGCGTTCAGAATCTTGTCCATCGCCCGCTCACCCTCGCCTTTGGCCAGCAATGCCTTGACCAGAGGGTTATCCCGGTTCATGTAGCGGGTCAAGTGCTCGCCAGCTGCATCGTCGTAAACCACGAACAGCACGTTCGGATTACGCTGCGCACGTCGCGCGAATTCGGAAAGGGTTGGCGTGTCGTTGTCCCACATCGCTCGCGGGGCGACGGCAGCCAGCAATTCAGCCATGTCGGTCGCAGAATCATGGAGGTCTTTTTCCAACGTAGCGCGCAGTTGCGCCTGCTCACCTTTCAAGCGCTCAGAGAGCCCGACGCTCAGACGTTGGCGGGTACTGGTCGACAGCGAATCCAGACTCGACGTCACTTCGCTACTCGCCAGCTCCAGCTCGGCGGAAAGGTGTTGCGAATCTACCCCGAGGCGATTGGCAAGATCAGCCTCCAGCGCAGTGACCGTGCTCCGGGTGAGCGCAACCGCTACCACCACCTGCACCAAAAGTGCGATGCCCAGCGCAATGAACACGGGGCGCAGCAGACGACTTTGCAAAAGAGACAGGACAGCTGACACAGGAGAATCCCTCCACCTTGAGCGCCATTAAAATGATGGCACTTTTCTGTCATCTTTGTAGCAAGCGCCGTGCCGTGACACAAGTCTCACTTTTTACGATGAACCGCCTTACACGCCGAAAGCAAAAAAGGCCGCAAATGCGACCCTTTTTGTAACGCCCGGCGATGGATCAGCCGAACGGATGACGCAGCACGATGGTTTCGTTACGGTCAGGACCGGTCGAAATGATATCGATAGGCGCACCTACCAGCTCCTCGACGCGCTTGATGTAAGCGCGCGCAGCGGCAGGCAGCTCTTCAAGCGTCTTGGCACCCAGCGTGGACTCGCTCCAGCCCGGCATCTGCTCGTAGACCGGACGCAGACCCAGGTAGCTGTCGGCGTCGGTAGGCGCGTCGATGACTGCGCCGTCTTCATTCTCGTAGCCAACACAGATGTTGATGGTTTCCAGACCGTCCAGCACGTCCAGCTTGGTCAGGCACAAGCCCGAGATGCTGTTGATCTCGATGGCGCGACGCAGGATGACGGCGTCGAACCAGCCGCAACGACGGGCACGGCCTGTGGTTGCGCCGAATTCATGACCACGCTTGGCCAGGAAAGCACCGACATCGTCGAACAGTTCGGTCGGAAACGGACCTGAACCGACACGCGTGGTGTAGGCCTTGGTGATGCCCAGAATGTAATCCAGGTACATCGGACCGAAGCCCGACCCTGTCGCAATGCCGCCAGCCGTGGTGTTGGAGCTGGTCACGTACGGATAGGTGCCGTGGTCGATGTCCAGCAGCGAACCCTGGGCACCTTCGAACATGATGTCTTTGCCGTCACGACGCATTTCATGCAGCGCAGCGGTGACGTCGAGCATCAGCGGCTTGAGCAGGTCAGCGTATTCCATGCACTCGTCGAGTGTCTTCTGGAAGTCGATGGCAGGCTCTTTGTAGTAATTGACCAGCACGAAGTTGTGGTAGTCGAGCAGCTCGCCCAGCTTGGCGGCGAAGCGCTCGCGGTGGAACAGGTCGCCGATGCGCAGACCGCGACGTGCAACCTTGTCTTCGTAGGCCGGGCCGATACCACGACCGGTGGTGCCGATCTTGAACTCGCCGCGGGCTTTTTCACGCGCCTGGTCCAGTGCAACGTGGTACGACAGGATCAGCGGGCAGGACGGGCTGATGCGCAGGCGCTCACGCACCGGAATTCCTTTCTCTTCCAGCTTGATGATTTCGCGCAGGAGCGCGTCGGGGGCAACCACCACACCGTTACCGATCAGGCACTGCACGCCTTCGCGCAGGACACCGGACGGAATCAGGTGCAATACGGTTTTCTCACCGTCGATCACCAGTGTGTGACCCGCATTGTGGCCACCCTGGTAGCGAACTACGGCGGTAGCATGTTCGGTCAGCAGATCAACGATCTTGCCTTTGCCCTCATCACCCCATTGAGTGCCCAGGACTACGACATTCTTACCCATAACACTTGTCCTCATTCACGCAAACTTGGTGCCGGCGGCGGCCGGCAGGAATACTCAAGAAGCCAGCGGCATGACCTGCCAGTGCTCGCCATGCTGAATCAATTGCCGGTCACAGTCGGCTTCACGCGCGGCGCTTACCTGCTGCCCAGGCAACGCCTGAACCACACGCTGACCTTCGCTGCGCAACTGGCAAACCCGCTGCCAGAGTGCCGCATCCGTACTGTCCGGCACCCAGATGCCACCAGACGGTAATACGATTTCTGCCTGCCCCAGCGTTACCAGGGTTTTCAGGTCAGTGGAAAAGCCGGTCGCCGGGCGGGCACGACCAAAATCGGCACCGATGTCATCGTAACGACCACCCTGAGCAATGGACTGACCCACGCCAGGAACAAACACCGCGAACACCACACCGGTGTGGTAATGGTAGCCGCGCAGCTCGCCAAGATCGAAATACAGCGGCAACTGCGGGAAGCGTGTTGCGAGGCGGTCTGCAATGGCCAGCAGGTCATCCAGTGCCGCCAGTACCGGTGCAGGCGCGCCCGCCAGACGATCACGCGCCGCATCCAGCACCTCACGCCCACCGCACAGCCCTACCAGCGCACGCAGCATCGAAGCCAGCTCTTGCGGCAGATCGGCGGTGAGGGCAATTACTTCGTCGATGGCCTTGCGCTGCAGGGCATCGAACAACTGCTGCTCGACTTCGCCCGACAGCCCGGCCGCACGTGCCAGCCCACGGTAGATGCCTACGTGCCCGAGGTCCATGTGTACATCCGGCACTTCAGCCAGTTGCAGCATGGACAGCATCAGACTGATGACCTCGACGTCGCTGCTCGGGCTTGCGTCGCCATACAGCTCGGCGCCGAGCTGAATCGGGCTGCGCGAAGAAGACAGTGCCCGGGGCTGAGCATGCAGAACGCTGCCCGCATAGCACAGGCGACTCGGGCCTTCACGTTTCAGGGTGTGTGCATCGATGCGAGCAACCTGCGGCGTGATATCGGCGCGAAAGCCCATCTGCCGACCCGACTGCGGGTCGATGACCTTGAAGGTGCGCAGATCCAGATCCGAACCCGCGCCAGTCAGCAGGGACTCCAGATACTCGATATGCGGGGTGACGACGAACTCATAGCCCCAGCTCTGAAACAGATCCAGCACCTGACGGCGCGCTACTTCAATGCGCGCCGCTTCCGGTGGCAGTACTTCTTCGATGCCATCTGGTAGCAGCCAGCGGTCAACCGTTGCCATTACGCCTATCCCCTGTGATCCAGGCGGCCAGCCTGAAGGCCGGCCTTGAGTGAAGCAGAAAGTGGTGCGCCGTATGGCGGGCACGACAAATGCCCGAGACAGGCTTTGCAGACCACTCTCCTCGAAAAACTTTGCCGCTGTCTGAACCAGATGCGGCCAATCAATCGTGCAGACGCAAAAAAGCCGGGAATTTCCCGGCTGCCGCATGATACACACGTTTCACCGTACGTTCACCCCACCAGGCGGTTTTGCCGCCCGGCGGGTGATTAATTACGGCTTGGCTTTTTCCATGTAGCGAAAGAATTCGCTGTTCGGATCAAGCACCATCACGTCGCTCTTGTTCGCAAAGCTTTCGCGGTAGGCACGCAGGCTACGGTAGAACGCGTAGAACTCCTGGTCCTGACCGTAGGCCTTGGAGTAGATCGCAGCAGCCTGGGCATCACCGTCACCACGCGCTTCTTCCGACTCGCGATAGGCTTCTGCCAGCAGCACACGGCGCTGACGATCGGCATCGGCACGAATACCTTCAGCCAGCTCGTTACCCTTGGCACGATGCTCACGCGCTTCACGCTCACGCTCGGTACTCATCCGCTCGAACACGCTGCGATTCACTTCCTTCGGCAGGTCGATGGCCTTGACCCGGACATCCACTACTTCGATGCCCAGCTCTTTTTCAGCCATGCGATTCAGCGAACCGGTGATGTCCGCCATCAGCGCGTCTCGCTCACCCGACACGACTTCGTGCAGGGTGCGCTTGCCGAACTGGTCGCGCAGGCCGGATTCCAGACGACGCGAAAGACGTTCGTCGGCAATCTGCTTGAGGCCGGAAGTCGCAGTATAGAAACGCTCTGCATCCTTCACGCGCCATTTGGCGTAGGCATCGACCATGACCGCTTTCTTCTCCAGCGTCAGAAAACGCTGGGTGGGCGCGTCCAGCGTCAGAAGACGCCCGTCGAATTTGCGCACCTGGTTCACGTAAGGAACCTTCACGTGCAGGCCCGGCTTGACATCCGCCTGAACCACACGCCCGAACTGCAGCAGAACCGCGCGCTCGGTCTGGGACACTATGTAAAAGCTGTTCCAGGCGATGACGGCCAGCACCACGCCGACAATAAGGGTGATCAGTGACTTGTTACTCATCAGCGAGTCTCCCTGGTACGTACTTCACCGCGCTGCTGAGCCTCAGTCGCCCGGGCAGCAGCGGCAGCATCAGTAGCGGACTGAGACGACGTGCCCGTATTGGAACCGTTGCCAGTACTGCTGCGGCTGCTTTCGATCATCTTGTCGAGCGGGAGGTAAAGCAGATTGTTCTGCCCTTTGTCGCCGGTCACAAGGACCTTGCTCGTGTTGCTGAAGACTTCCTGCATGGTGTCCAGATACAGACGCTGGCGAGTGACCTCTGGCGCCTTGCGGTATTCGGCGACCAGCTTGGTAAAGCGATCAGCCTCACCTTTGGCGCGCGAAACCACTTCATCACGGTAGCCGTTGGCATCTTCAAGAATGCGCTGAGCCTGACCGCGCGCTTCCGGAATCACGCCATTGGCATAACTTTCGGCCTGATTGCGTGCGCGTTGCTCGTCTTCACGGGCGCGGATCACGTCGTCAAAGGCTTCCTGCACTTCACGTGGCGCAGCAGCGCTCTGTACGTTTACCTGAGTGACGGTGATACCGGTGCCGTAGGTGTCGAGGAAACGTTGCAGACGCTCCTTGATCTCGCTGGCCATCAGTTCACGACCTTCAGTCAGCACCTGATCCATCGCCGTGGAACCCACGACGTGGCGCAACGCGCTTTCGGTCGCGTGCTGCAGGCTGATCTCAGGCTGATCGACGTTCACAACGAAGGCCCTTAGATCGCTGATCTTGTATTGCACGGTCAGAGGCACTTCGACAATGTTCTCGTCTTCGGTGAGCATCTGGCCCTGCTTGGTGTAGGCACGTTCGCGAGTCACGTTTTCCATGTACTTGCGGTCGAACGGCGGGAAGTAGATGTTGAGGCCCGGCCCCACGGTATCGTGGTATTTGCCGAGACGCAGCACGACCGCCTGCTCTTGCTCATCGACAACATAGATAGCGCTGTAGAGCCAGAAAGCGACGAGTACGACCAGGCCGATGCCGAGCAGGCCAAAGCCACCGCCCTTGCCCGAGCCGCCACCGTTGCCACTGCCGCCGCCATCGCTGCCACGTTTGTTACCGCCGCCGAACAACCCCTTCAGGCTTTCCTGCAGCTTACGGAAGGCCTCGTCGAGATCAGGTGGTCCCTTGCGGTCGCCGCCACGGCGTTTGCCACCCCAGGGATCTTGATTATTCGAGTTGCCACCCGGCTCATTCCAAGCCATAGCGCTCTCCATCTGATAAAGCAAAGACGCGCCCGCGGCGCGCCGACCAATGCTACAGAATGCTCGCGAAAGCCGTACAACGGCTTTCCCGTGCTTTTATTGCAAAGTGTGTTGCTCGATGAACTCCAGCGGCTGCAATCCTTCGCGACTCACCAGTCGATTGAGTTCAACGCGCGGTATTCGCACCGCCAGCAAGCTGGCACCTTCTTCGTCATGGGTTTCGCTCTGCACCGTGCCCAGCTCGAAAAACTGCGCACGCAACCGGGCGAGACTCTGTGGCAAATGCAGTGTGCCGACAAACAGGTCATTGCCGAGCAGCTCGGCAATAGCCTGCTTGAGCAGATCCAGACCACGACCGTCATGGGCCGACACCCAGACACGCTGCGGCTTGCCATCGGCATCGCGCTGTATCTGAGGTTCCACCCCTTCGAGCAGATCGAGTTTGTTATAGACCTCGAGGATCGGCAAGCCCTCGGCACCGATCTCACCGAGCACCGCCATGACCTGCTCGATCTGCGACATGCGATCAGGCTCGTGCGCATCGATGACATGCAGCAGCAGATCGGAATTGCTCGATTCTTCAAGTGTCGCGCGAAAGGCTTCTACCAGCTTGTGAGGCAGATGGCGAATGAAGCCCACGGTGTCAGCCAGCACGATGGGACCCAGGTCGTCGAGCTGCAGACGACGCAAGGTCGGATCAAGCGTGGCGAACAACTGGTCAGCCGCGAACACGTCCGAATCGGTCACCGAGTTGAAAAGGGTCGATTTGCCGGCGTTGGTATAGCCCACCAGTGAAACCGACGGGATATCGGCACGCTGACGCCCGCGACGCGCCTGATCCCGCTGACTGCGAACCTTCTCCAGTCGCCCTTTGATCTGCCGCAGGCGAACCCGCAGAAGACGTCGGTCGGTTTCAAGCTGGGTTTCACCCGGACCGCGCAGGCCGATACCACCTTTCTGTCGCTCAAGGTGAGTCCAGCCACGCACCAGACGGGTACTCATGTGCTCGAGCTGGGCCAGTTCGACCTGCAACTTGCCTTCGTGAGTACGCGCTCGTTGCGCAAAGATATCGAGAATCAAGCCCGTACGATCAAGCACGCGGCACTCGAAAACGCGTTCGAGGTTACGTTCCTGACTGGGCGTGAGGGTGTGATTGAATATCACGAGATCAGCCTGCTCGGCTTTGACCTGGTCGCGAAGTTCCTCGACCTTGCCAGAGCCAATCAGGTATTTGGCCGATGGCCGATGACGCGGCACGTTGATGAACGCAACGGTATCAGCACCGGCCGATATGGCCAGCTCCTGAAACTCCTGCGGATCTTCGCGCGCCTCAGGGTCCTGACCATCCAGGTGAACGAGTATGGCCCGTTCACCACCACTGTGGCGCTCAAAGAACAAGGCAGACTCCTATCAGGCGTTACCTGGCTCGGCGTCCGCGCCGTCAGCGTCTGTAGCGCTAGGCAGGCGGATCGGACGAACCGGTACAACGGTGGAAATGGCGTGTTTGTAGACCATCTGGCTGACAGTGTTTTTCAGCAAAATGACGAACTGGTCGAAAGACTCGATCGTACCCTGCAGCTTGATACCGTTGACCAGATAGATCGATACCCCGACCTTCTCTTTACGCAAGGTATTCAGGTAAGGGTCTTGTAGCGAATGCCCTTTTGACATGTGCCGCACTCCTTTAAGGATCAATAATAATAAATCGAATTCGATTGGCTTGACCGGCCACCCCCCAAGGATAGACGGCTATTGCAGGGACTCAGCTCAATATGGAGACCGATCCCATGTATTTCAAGGCGCGCGGCAGATTGTCGCTGGCCAGACTGTCCAGCCAGTGCAAATTCTCCCAGCTGCGTAGCCAGGTAAATTGCCTTTTGGCCAGCTGGCGCGTTGCAATGATGCCCCGCTCCTGCATTTCATCCCGCGTCAGCTTTCCGTCCAGATGATCCCAGACCTGGCGATAACCCACTGCCCTTATCGATGGCAACCCGGAATGCAGGTCGCCTCTAGAGCGCAATGCCAGTACTTCGTCCACAAACCCCTGGTCCAGCATTTGTTCAAAACGTAGCGCGATGCGTTGGTGCAGCACCTTGCGATCAGCCGGGGCGATTGCAAGATTTGCGACAGTATAGGGCAATTGCTGACGCCCTGATGCGGCTGCTTCGGTACTTTGCGCAGTTTGTTGCTCGCGGTGTGCGGTCATGCTCATTCCGCTGACGCGATAAACCTCCAGCGCCCTGATCAGACGTTGCGGATCGTTGGGGTGAATACGTGCCGCCGACACCGGGTCGACCACCGCCAACTGGTCATGCAACGACTGCCAGCCAAAGGCCTGTGCATCGGCTTCAAGCTGCGCCCGAACCTCTGCATCGGCGGCCGGCATATCTGCCAGCCCGTCCAATAGAGCCTTGAAATACAACATAGTGCCGCCGACCAGCAAAGGAATATTTCCGCGTGCGGTAATTTCCGCCATGGCCGCCAGCGCATCGGTGCGAAAGTCGGCAGCCGAGTAGCTCTGCGCAGGGTCGAGAATGTCGATCAGGCGGTGCGGAAATTCGGCCAGCTGTGCTTTGGAGGGCTTGGCGGTGCCGATGTCCATGCCGCGATAGACCAGTGCCGAATCGACGCTGATCAGCTCGCAAGGCAGTACTTTGCTCAGTTCGATGGCAAGGTCAGTCTTGCCTGCGGCGGTTGGCCCCATGAGAAAGATGGCCGGAGGTAAAGCATTCATTCATTGACCGCGCAGGAATAATTTATCCAGGTCGTTGAGCCCCATCTGGGTCCAGGTGGGACGACCGTGGTTGCATTGACCGCTGCGCTCGGTGTTTTCCATGTCGCGCAGCAGCCCGTTCATTTCCGGGATGGCCAGGCGCCGGTTGGCCCGAATCGCGCCGTGACAGGCCATCGTACCGAGCAGCTCGTTCATGTGCGCCTGCACCCGGTCGCTGGTGCCGTATTCCATCAGGTCCGCCAGCACATCACTGACCAGCCGGTTGGCTTCGGCCTGTTTGAGCAGCGCGGGAATCTGGCGGATCGCCAGGGTTTCCGGGCCAAGCCGCTGAAGCTCGAAGCCCAGCCGCTGGAACGTCGCAATGTGTTCTTCGGCGCAATCGGCTTCACGCTGACTGACCGCGAGGGACTCAGGCACCAATAACGGCTGACCGCTGAGGCCTTCGTTGGCCATCGCGATCTTCAAGCGCTCGTACATGATGCGTTCGTGGGCGGCATGCATGTCCACCAGCACCAGGCCGTGGGCGTTCTCGGCCAGAATGTAGATACCCTTGAGCTGCGCCAACGCGTAACCCAACGGGGGAATATCGCTCGGCGACTCAGGCAGCGTCGAGGGCGCGGCACTGGGCAGCGGTGCGAAAAACTCGCGGTAGGCGCTCTGCGCTTCGGCAACCGGCACGCCCGTCGTGGGCCGTGGCGAATACTGGTATTGATAGCCGCTGCCGGAACCGCCGCCCGCAGGCCGGGCAAACGCCTCGCCCTGCGGCTGTTCCAGCACATTGTTGGCCAAACGCATTTCGCCCTGCGGCCCGAACTCGCCTGCTTCAGGGCCGGTCGGACGCGTTTCGGTGACGACTGGCACGCTGCCACCCAGCTGATTCTCAGGGCGCACATCACCCAAGGCTCGGTGCAAGGTGCCGTACAAAAAGTCATGCACCATGCGCCCGTCACGAAAGCGTACTTCGTGCTTGGTCGGGTGAACGTTGACATCGACGGCAGCTGGATCGACTTCGAAGAACAGCACGAAGGTCGGGTGGCGGCCATTGAACAGCACGTCGCGATAAGCCTGACGCACCGCATGGGCGACCAGTTTGTCGCGCACTGCACGGCCATTCACGAAAAAATACTGCAGATCGGCCTGGCTGCGCGAAAACGTCGGCAGCCCGACCCAGCCCCACAGGTGCAGACCATTGCGCTCGATCTCGATGGGCAACGCCTGCTCAAGAAAGCCCGGCCCGCAGATGGCCGAAACACGACGCGCTCTGGCGGTGTCATCATGCGCTTCATGCAGGCTGAGCACGGTCTTGCCGTTGTGGCGCAAATGAAAGGCCACATCGAAACGCGCCAGCGCCATGCGCTTGATGACTTCCTGCAAATGATCGAATTCGGTTTTCTCGGCCTTGAGAAACTTGCGGCGAGCCGGCGTGTTGAAAAACAGGTCGCGCACTTCCACCGAGGTGCCTACCGGGTGCGCTGCTGGCTGCACCCGTGGCGCCATGTCACGGCCTTCGGTTTCGACCTGCCAGGCCTGATCGGCGTCACGGGTTCGCGAGGTCAGTGTCAACCGGGCCACGGAACTGATCGAGGCCAGTGCCTCGCCGCGAAACCCCAGGCTCATGACCCGTTCGAGGTCTTCCAGATCGCGAATTTTGCTGGTCGCGTGTCGCGCCAAAGCCAGCGGCAGGTCATCAGACGAAATGCCGCCGCCGTCGTCCCGCACTTTCAACAGCTTGATGCCCGCCTGCTCGACGTCGACGTCAATGCGCCGCGCACCGGAATCGAGGCTGTTCTCCAGCAATTCCTTGATAACCGACGCCGGACGCTCGACCACCTCGCCGGCCGCGATCTGGTTGGCCAGACGCGGGCTGAGCAATTCGATACGTGCGGCATTCAAGCCCGTCCGGGCGTTATCGGCTTCGGCGCCGTCAAGCAGAAGATCGGTCATTACTGTGTAGCAACCTCGGAACTCGGAATGCGCAGGTCCTGGCCGATTTTCAATTCATCGGTTTTCAGGTTGTTGGCACTGCGCAAGGTGGCGATGTTCATGTCATAGCGTGCCGCGAGCATGGCCAGGGTTTCGCCCGAGCGAACCACATGGTTACGCGGCCCCTGCGCCAGCTTGCCGTTGTCACGCAACCAGGCGATGTAAGTGCCCTGCGGCGGATTCTGCTGGAAGAACTGCTTCACACCGGAAGTGATCGAACGGGCCAACGCTTGCTGGTGCGACGCAGAGCCGAGCTTGTTGGCTTCGTTGGCGTTGGAGATGAAGCCGGTTTCCACCAGAATCGACGGGATATCCGGCGACTTGAGCACCATGAAGCCTGCCTGCTCGACACGGGATTTGTGCAATGAAGTGACGCGACCGATATTGCTCAGTACTTTCTGGCCGACGTTCAGACTCGACGACAACGAGGCGGTCATGGACAAGTCCAGCAACACGCCCGCCAGCATGCGGTCTTTGTCATCCAGGCTGACGGCACCGGCCCCGCCGATCAGGTCGGAACGGTTTTCACTGTCCGCCAGCCAGCGCGCCGTTTCGGACGTGGCCCCGCGATCAGAAAGAGCGAACACCGACGCACCGAAAGCGGCGGTGGAAGGCGCGGCGTCGGCGTGAATGGACACAAACAGGTCGGCACCTTTGGCGCGGGCGATCTCGGTACGTTTACGCAACGGAATGAAATAGTCGCCCGTCCGTGTCAGTTCGGCGCGGTAGCCTTTTTCAGCGTTGACCTGGCGCTGCAACTCCTTGGCAATCGACAGCACCACGTTTTTCTCTTTCTGACCCGCACCACCCGAGGCGCCCGGGTCTTCACCACCGTGCCCGGCATCGATCACGATCACGATATCGCGCTTGCCGTTGGGCACCGGGGTCAGTTTGATTTCAGGTTTGGCAGGACTCACCGGAACCGCTGGCGCGGTGTTGGCGGCGGTGTCCGGAATCACAGGCGTCGGGTTGGCATCTGCGGCATTGTCGAACAGATCGACCACCAGACGGTTGCCATATTGCTGGTTGGGCGCAAGCGTGAAGCTCTTCGGCGTCACCGCCTTTTTCAGGTCGATGACCACGCGCAGATCGGAAGGCGTACGTTGGGCAGAGCGCATGCTGCTGATCGGCGTATTGGCGGTCGGCACATTCAGCGGACCGGCCAGTGTCGCCCCATTGATATCGATGACCAGACGATCGGGCGACGTCAGGGTGAATACGCTGTGCTGGACCGGCCCCGTCAGGTCGAATACCAGACGCGTGTTATCCGGCGCTCGCCATAAGCGGACACTTCGTACTTGCGTAGCGGCAACCGCCTCGACAGCCAGGGCCATCAACAGCAGACCAACTACAGTAACCAGCGCGCGCATGCGCATACCTAACCCCATATCTATTTGAATTCCAAAGCCAAAGTGGCACACCAGCGTTCGCCACGCGAGCCCAGTGGGCTCAATATCACGGACCGACCTTCTCCGTGCGGCCCAATGGTAATGGTCAGGTCAGGCTTTGGCAAAAAGCCTGCACCACGCTGGGGCCATTCAATCAGACAAAGTGCCTGGCCGTCGAAGTAATCACGCACGCCCATGAACTCCAGCTCCTCGGGATCGACCAGCCGATACAGATCGAAGTGGAACACCCGGATCTCACCGATTTCGTAAGGCTCGACCAGCGTGAAAGTCGGGCTCTTGACAGCCCCGGCATGCCCGAACCCGCGAATCATTCCCCGCGACAGGGTGGTTTTCCCCGCGCCCAGATCGCCGTCGAGAAAGATGACGCCTGTGCCCTCGGTCACCTGCGCCAGACGCGCACCAAAACGCATCATTGCCTCTTCGCCAACCACATGCAGCGTTAAATCAGACACGGTTGCAGCTCCTCCAATAACTGACGAATGGCGGGAATAATGTCGCTGGCGGCCAGCCCGCGACCGGCTTCACCGACGTTCTGACCGGCACTGGCGTGCAGCCATACCGCCAGACACGCCGCCTCGAAGGGCGACAGATGTTGCGCCATCAACGCGCCGATCAGGCCGGCAAGCACATCACCCAGCCCGGCGGTGGCCATTGCCGGATGACCGCGATCACACAACGCCACTTGCCCGTGCGCATCGGCAATCAGGCTGCCGGAGCCCTTGAGCACGCAAACGGTGTTGAATGTGCGGGCCAGCGCCCGGACAGCGGCGAGGCGATCGTTCTGAATGTCTTTGATGCCGACACCCAGCAGGCGCGCCGCTTCACCCGGATGCGGCGTGATGACGCTGTTTGCCGGCAAACTTGCCTGCCCGGCCGCCAGCATGTTCAGGGCGTCGGCGTCCCAGACTTGCGGCCGATCCGCGTTGGCGGCAGCCGACAACAGGCTGCGCCCCCAGGCGGCCTGCCCCAGCCCTGGACCGACCACCAGCACACTGGCGGGCTCGATCAGCGACATCAACTGGTTTGCCGAGCGGATCGCCGCACTCATGATTTCCGGCATGCGCGTCAACGCTGCCGGGATGTGTTCGGCACGGGTCGCCAGGGTCAGCATGCCTGCGCCGCTGCGCAAGGCGCTTTCGGCACTCAGCAAGGCGGCGCCGCCGAAGCCGTGATCGCCACCGATGACCAGTACTCGCCCGAACATGCCTTTATGAG
The DNA here is from genome assembly GCF_002157375.1 of Pseudomonas syringae. Taxonomy (GTDB): domain Bacteria; phylum Pseudomonadota; class Gammaproteobacteria; order Pseudomonadales; family Pseudomonadaceae; genus Aquipseudomonas; species Aquipseudomonas syringae_T. Next base: position 272,614 of record NZ_MTSA01000002.1, on the reverse strand, counting down.
CAGTACGCGGACGTGGCGCCAGAGACGGCAAATTGTGTGTATCAAGACGTTTCGCGGTGACCGGCGTCTGCGCAACCAGCGCCGGATCGGCTTGCAAGTCGTCAAAAACCAGTTCGCCGACACAGTCGGCCGCCTCGCCGGTCAGCAGCCCGGCTTTCAGGCCAATGAACGTCACCGTGAGATCGGCGCGCACCGCCACGCCGAGGGCCTGCCCGGTGTCTGCGCTCAAGCCTGACGGGATGTCCACCGCCGCAACCGGCAGACCGCTGGCATTGATCGCTTCAATGGCTGAACGATAAGGCTCACGCACGTCGCCCTTGAGACCGGTGCCCAGCAACGCATCCAGCACCACGCCATTGAGTGGCTGACCTGCCCAGGCCTGAATATCCACCTGCGATGCCGCTGCATGCGCCGATGCCGCATCACCTGCCAGCGCTGCCGGGTCATCGACCGCCAGCACGCGAACCTGCCAACCAGCCTTGTGCGCCAGCGCCGCCACCAGATACCCGTCGCCCGCATTGTTGCCACGCCCGGCCAGCACCGTCAGTTGGCTCACCTCGGGCCAGCGCCGACGTATCGCTCGCCACAGGGCGTGAGCCGCACGCTGCATCAATTCGAAGCCTGGCGTGCCGGCGGCAATCAGCCGGGCGTCGAGGTCGCGGACCTGCTCGGCACTGTACAGCGCGTCGGGTAAATGAGGTTTAGTGTCGAACATGCGTCTGTAGGCTCCGATGTCTGGCAGAATTATACGCACCTTGGCCCCGGTTTCTCTCTGCGCATGTCCGCTATTACTGCTGTACTTCCCACTTCCGATGATCTTGCCGCTCTCGCCCTGTCGATCAAGGCGTGGGGGCGCGAGTTGGGTTTTCAGGAAGTCGGGATCAGCGGCCTGGACCTGGCAGAGCATGAGCAGCACCTGCAACGCTGGCTCGATGCTGGTTATCACGGCGAAATGGACTATATGGCAGCCCACGGCAGCAAACGTTCCCACCCGGATGAACTGGTGCCGGGAACACTGCGGGTGGTGTCGCTGCGTATGGACTACCTGCCCGGCGACACCGAGATGGCGCAACGCCTGACAGAACCGGAAAAGGCCTACGTTTCACGCTACGCCCTGGGCCGCGATTATCACAAGCTGATCCGCAAGCGTTTGCAGCAACTGGCCGAGCGCATTCAGCAGGCCATCGGGCCGTTCGGCTTTCGCGCCTTCGTGGACAGCGCGCCGGTGCTGGAAAAGGCCATTGCCGAGCAGGCCGGGCTGGGCTGGATCGGCAAAAACACACTGGTGCTCAACCGCAAGGCCGGCAGCTTCTTTTTTCTCGGCGAACTGTTTGTCGATATTCCGCTGCCGGTCGACGCGCCTCACGCAACGGAACATTGTGGTCGCTGCTCGGCCTGCCTGGACATCTGCCCGACAGCCGCCTTCGTCGGGCCTTACGTGCTGGACGCGCGACGCTGTATTTCCTACCTGACCATCGAGCTGAAGACGGCCATTCCCGAAGAACTGCGGCCCTTGATAGGCAATCGGGTGTTCGGTTGTGACGACTGCCAGATTGTCTGTCCGTGGAACCGCTTCGCTCGCCCGACCGAACAAAGTGACTTTCAGCCGCGCCATAACCTGGACAACGCCGGGCTGGCCGAACTGTTTTTATGGGATGAAGAAAAATTCCTCAGCAGCACAGAAGGCTCGCCCCTGCGCCGTGCCGGGTATGAACGCTGGCTGCGCAACCTGGCCGTCGGCCTCGGCAATGCGCCCTCCACCATTCCGGTGCTCGAGGCCCTGCAAGCGCGGCGCGACTACCCGTCTGAACTGGTCAGGGAGCATGTGGAATGGGCGTTGGGGCGGCATGGTGTTGCGACGCTTTAATTGGCAGCGCGTTTGCTGGCCTCTTCGCGAGCAAGCTCGCTCCCACAAGCTTCAAGGCTCGTCTTTATAGACGAACTTGGGCATTTCCCAGTGAAACCGGATGGCCAGCAGACGCAGCAGCAGGCCGCCGAACAGGGTGATCAGCACCGCTTGTTCATTCGGCAGTTGCAGGTACTGGCAGAGCAGAAAGCACCACGCGGCCAGAAACGACACGCTGGCGTAAAGCTCGCGGCGGAAGATCAGCGGGATGTCGTTGCAGAAGATGTCGCGCAGGATCCCGCCGAAGACACCGGTGATGACGCCGCACACCGACGCGATCACCAGACCGTGCCCGGCCTCCAGGGCGGTCATGCAGCCGATCAGTGTGAAGGCGACCAGCCCCAAGGCATCGAGCACCAGAAACAGCGAACGCAGGTGGCGCATCAGCGGCGCAATGAAGATCGTCACCAAGGCGGCCACGCTGGTCAGTATCAGGTATTCCGGATGCTTGACCCAGGTCAGCGGGTAATGACCGATCAGCACGTCACGCACCGACCCGCCGCCCAACGCAGTCACGCAGGCGATCAGCACCACACCGAACCAGTCCATGCCGCGCCGCCCGGCCGACAAGGCGCCGGTCATGGCTTCAGCAGTGATGGCGATCAGATAAAGCATCAGCAACATGGCGGCGACTCTGCGACAAAGGCGCGCAGTCTAACCAGCGGACCGGCGCACTGAAAGAGTGCAGCGAAGATTATTCACCGCACGCTGATGCCTTGCATTCACTAGATCACGGCTTGATGAAATGCTCGCGGTAGAAACGCAGTTCGGCGATTGATTCCCGGATGTCATCCAGCGCCAGATGCGTGCTGCCTTTCTTGAACTTGAGTTCCGGAGACCAGCGCGCGGCCAGCTCCTTCAACGTCGAGACGTCGAGGTTGCGGTAGTGGAAGTAGTTTTCCAGCGTCGGCATGTGGCGATAAAGGAAGCGACGGTCCTGACAGATGCTGTTGCCGCAGATCGGCGAACTGCGCTCGGGCACCCACAGCTTGATGAATTCAAGGGTCTGCGCTTCGGCTTCAGCCATGCTGATGGTGCTTTCCCGCACGCGCTGGGTCAGGCCCGAGCCGCCGTGCTGGCGAGTGTTCCACTCGTCCATTTTCGCCAGCGTCTCGTCGCTCTGATGCACAGCGATCACCGGCCCTTCCGCCAGCGTGTTCAGCTCGCTATCGGTGATGATCGTGGCCATTTCGATGATGACATCGGTATCCGGGTCCAGACCGGTCATTTCCAGATCGATCCAGATCAGGTTCTGCTTGTTCTGCATGTGTCGACTCCTCAGCGTAGGCGCGCAGTTTAGCTCACCCTGCCGTGATAGACTCCTGCGGATCAAACGTACTGCTTAATTCATTGCTTACTTCACATCGGAACACCCATGGCCAAACGCCAACTCAATCGTCGTCAGAACTGGCGCATCGAAAAAATCCAGGGCGAACGTGCAGCCCGCGCAGCAAAGCGCGAGTCTGTCACGCTTGAAACACTGGAGGGCGGCGACCTCGGCCCCGAGCAGACAGGCCTGGTGATTGCTCACTTCGGTGTACAGGTCGAAGTCGAAGCCCAGGAAGGCGAAACAGCCGGTCAGGTCTTCCGCTGCCACCTGCGCGCCAACCTGCCTGCACTGGTAACCGGCGATCGCGTGGTCTGGCGGGCCGGTAATCAGGGCATCGGCGTGATCGTCGCGCAACTGCCGCGCTCCACCGAACTGCGCCGCCCCGATTCTCGCGGCCAGCTCAAGCCCGTGGCCGCCAACGTCGACCTGATCGTGATCGTCTTCGCGCCGATGCCAGAGCCGCATGCCAACCTGATCGACCGCTATCTGGTCGCCGCCGAGCATGCAGGCATTCACCCGCTGCTGCTGCTCAACAAGGCAGACCTGATCGACGAGCAGAACGCGCCTGCGCTGAATGCGCTGCTGGCGGTCTATCGCACCCTGGGTTACCCGGTACTGGAAGTCTCCGCGCACCACGGCGACGGCATGCAGAAGCTGCAAAGCCAGCTTGATGGCCATATCAGCGTGTTCGTCGGTCAGTCCGGTGTCGGCAAGTCATCGCTGGTCAACAGCCTGCTGCCGGAAACCGATACCCGTGTCGGGCCGTTGTCCGAGGTGTCCGGTCAGGGCACGCACACGACCACGACCGCACGGCTGTTTCACTTCCCGCGGGGCGGTGATCTGATCGACTCACCGGGTATTCGTGAGTTCGGCCTGGGCCACGTCAGCCGTGCCGACGTAGAGGCGGGCTTCATCGAGTTCAACGACCTGATCGGCACCTGCCGTTTCCGCGACTGCAAGCATGACCGCGAACCAGGCTGCGCCCTGCTCGCCGGGCTTGAAGACGGCCGCGTGCAACAGCAGCGCATGAACAGCTATCGCTCGATCATCGCCAGCCTGCCGCAAGACAGCTACTGACGCCTGAAACGCCGCACACAAAAACGCCGCGATCATCGCGGCGTTTTTGTGTCTGTTGTGGCTCAGTTCTGGGCCGGATCGACCCGTAACTTGCCGTCGTCGAAGATGTTCAGCTTCTGCCGTATCTCGTGCGGCTGAGCGTACGCCTGCGGATCGGGCGGCGTGCCGCTCGAAGCTGGCGCAGCTGGCGTTCCTGGTGCTGCCGGCGCAGGCTTGGCGGGTGGCGCGCCGCCGGAGTTTTGATCGCCCTCGATACGGTGCTGGGCCTTTTTGGTCAGGACCACGATATCGATGCGGCGGTTGACCGGGTTGGTAGGGTTATCGTGGTCATAAAGAGCCGACGAGGCATAGCCCACCACCCTGGCCACCTGTGAATCCGGATACGTCCCGGCGACCAGCGCCCGGCGTGCGGCGTTGGCGCGGTTGGCCGACAACTCCCAGTTGCCAAAGCCGCCACTGCCCACAAAAGGCGTCGCATCGGTATGGCCACTGATGCTGATCTTGTTCGGCACACTTTTGATGGTGTCAGCCAAGGCCAGCAGAATATCTTCGAAATAAGGTTTGAGCCGCGCGCTGCCCGAGTCGAACATTGGCCGGTTCTCGGCGTCCATGATCTGGATACGCAAGCCGTCCTGGGTGATCTCGAACAGAATCTGATCCTTGAACTTCTGCAGTTGCGGGTTTTCTTCGACCTTGTTCTGCAGTTCTTGCAACAGCATCTCCAGACGCTCCTGCTCGACCGCTTCGGCCTTGGTTTCCGAGGTCTCGGCCTCGATGGGCACGGTGTCCGGGGAAGGCGTGGTCTTGACCTCGGGGTTGAGGGTCTGGTTCGGCGACATCTCCGGCGAGCCGCCCAGATCGATCACATAGGGCGAACCGCTGTCCGAAAAGCCCACCGGGTCCTTGAAGTAACCCGCGACAGCCAGCAACTGTTCAGGCGTGGCAGACGACATCAGCCACAGCACCAGAAAGAACGCCATCATCGCCGTCGCGAAGTCGGCAAAGGCGATTTTCCAGGCGCCGCCGTGATGTCCGCCACCGAAGCGCTTTACGCGCTTGATGATTATCGGCTGATTATTTTCCATGACTTAGCGACCGCGAACCGCTTGTTCCAGCTCACTGAAGCTGGGGCGATGCAACGGATAAAGAACCTTGCGGCCGAACTCCACGGCCAGCGAAGGCGGCATGCCGGAGGCCGAAGCCACCAAAGACGCCTTGATGCTCTCGTAGACGTTCATTTCTTCCTTGGCATCGTGCGCAAGGCAGGTGGCCAGAGGGCCGAAGAAGCCGTACGCCGCCAGAATACCGAAGAACGTTCCCACCAGTGCCGCACCTACGTGCATGCCGATGGCCGCCTTGTCGCCCGACCCCAGGGACGCCATGGTCACTACGATACCCAATACCGCCGCCACGATACCGAAACCGGGCATACCGTCGGCAATACCGGTGATGGCGTGCGAGGGGTGCTCGAGCTCTTCTTTCATGCTCAGCAGCTCCATGTCGAACAGACCTTCCAGCTCATGGGGAGCCATGTTGCCGGACGACATGATGCGCAGGTAATCACAGATGTACGCCGTCATGCGCTCATCTTTCAGGACACCCGGGTATTTGGTGAAAATCGGGCTGGAGGCCGCGTCTTCGATGTCCCCTTCAATAGCCATCATGCCTTCACGGCGGCTCTTGTTGAGGATCTCGTACACCAGACCCAGCACCTCAAGGTAGTAGGCGTGAGTGAAGCGGCTGCCGAACATCTTCAGCGACTTCTTGAACACGTGCATCGTCATATAGCCAGGGTTGGCCTGGAGGAACGCGCCCAGTGCAGCACCGCCGATGATCAAGACCTCGTAGGGCTGGAACAGCGCCATGACCTTGCCATGGGACAACACATACCCGCCGAGGACACTCGCGATAACGACGATGATGCCGATAATTTTAGCCATAGGAGAAAATACTTTACTGAGTCGGGTTCAGGGACAGTGCGGAAGTTCATGAATCTCTTCTTCTCCTTATCGGCCCATCTGGTCCAGACTATAGCCGGTTCTTGTGAAAAACCCATTTCACCTGCGGAATCAACAGGTGAAAATGGCCGCTCCGACCCGCACACTGGCGGTCTTTCCGCCCGGATAATCAGTCGCACAGGCCATCCAATGTCGACAGTACATACATCTCATCATCTCGTTCCGAAGACGCTCGACGCCTGGGTCAAACAGCTTGACGGTATCGCGTTGCCGGTTCCCGCAGCCAATCATGCGCACGTGCGTTCCGCACTCAATGACAGCCGCCGCTCGCTGCGGGACATCGCCGAAATGATGCAGGAAAGTCCTGCGCTGGTACTGAGCGTGATGCGCGAGGCCAACCATCACACCCACGGCATGACCGAGCAGGCCGAGAGCCTGGAAATCGCGATCAACCGCCTGGGGCTGGCACGCACCGAAATCCTGCTAGGCCGTCTGCCGGCCAAGCCGCCTGAAGACATTCCTGCCGCCTACCGTCAACTGCTATTGGTGAGCCAGCACGCCACGCAACAGGCCAACGGTCTGTTTGCCAGCCGTCTGGCGCGGCTGTGGCAGGACATCCACCTGGGCAGCCTGCTGTTTCTTGCACCGCTCTGGCCCCTGGCGCTCGCTTACCCGAAACTGCTGGAGGAGCTTGAAGTACGAGTTATCCATAAGGGGCACTCCAGCGTCGCGGTGGAAAAAGAACTGTTCGGCGTCAACCTGCTGGAGCTGTGTCTGGCGCTGGCCGAGTTCTGGCGCCTGCCGGTATGGGTCACCCGCGGCTATAAACTGCTGATCAATGAACGACGCGAACTGGCCAAGGCACTGCGCGTTGCGCGGGCGGATCGCAGTTCGCTGGAACAGCAACAGCTCATGGACGCCGACCCCAACCTGCGACGCTGGCTGAATCAGCCGGCCAACACCGTCCTGCTGGGAAATGGTCTTGCGCTGGCGGCACAGAATGCCTGGAACAGCCCGCATTGCCTGCGCTGGGAGCGGTTGACCAGCCTTTATCTGCAACAGTCCATCAGCGAAGTGCAGCAGCAGGCGCATCAGAACGCCGCCAGCAGCGCACGCATCCATGCGGAAAAGGACCTGTGGCACCCGGCCGAATCGCTGATCTGGCCTTGGGACACGCGCCGAATCAGGCGCGACAACGAGCCCGCGCCACCGCCTTCGGCTGATGCCCTTCAGCTCTGGCGCAAGCTGTGCGCCGAGTTGTTGCAAGAGCCCAGCCCGTTCATCAACGCCATGCACTTGACCACCTCTGCCCGAGAAGCCCTGACCGCCTGCGGCATGGAGCGGGTCATGCTGCTGATGCTGGACAAGACCACGACCGTGCTGCGCGTCAATCAGCTCGCCGGCCTGCCCAAGGAAGCCGCTGCCTTGCAGCTGCTCATCAAGGAAAGCACGGTGCTGCAACGCCTGCTGACCCAGCCGACACAGTTGCGCATGACGCCAGCCAATATTGCGCAGTTTTCAGCGCTATTGCCCGCGCCACTCAAAGCATTGTTCAGCGGCCAGCACTGGTTGATTCGTTCGCTGAGCAATAACGGCAAAGTCATGCTGCTGGTCATCGCCGATCAGGGCGGGGGCGCATTGTCGGAAATTTCCGTGCAAGCGTTCGGAAAAACCGCGCAATGTATTGAACGGGCACTTGGCATCTTTAGTCATCGCAAAGCATGAGGCCTGGCGTACAATTCGCCTCTTTCTCTCCATCGGAGGCTGCAAATGTCCGAATTCACTGGCTTGTCGCTGGTCATCGAACCCAACGATCTGCTTGAGCGTCTCGACGCCCCGGAACTGATTCTCGTGGATCTGACCAGCAGCGCTCGCTACGAAGCCGGTCATATTCGCGGCGCTCGCTTCGTCGACCCCAAACGCACACAGCTGGGCAAACCGCCCGCCCCCGGCCTGCTGCCTGACACCGCCAGCCTGGAGCAACTGTTCGGTGAACTGGGCCATAACCCCGATGCAGTTTATGTCGTCTACGATGACGAAGGCGGCGGCTGGGCCGGTCGCTTCATCTGGCTGCTGGATGTCATCGGCCATCACCGCTATCACTACCTGGACGGCGGCGTGCTGGCCTGGGAAGCAGAATCGCTGCCCATGAGTACCGAGGTTCCGCCCGTTGCAGGCGGTCCGGTCACGCTGACGCTGCATGAAGAACCGACGGCCACCCGTGAATACCTGCAAAGCCGCCTGGGTGCAGCCGACCTGGCGATCTGGGATGCGCGCGCGCCGACTGAATATTCGGGCGAAAAAGTGGTCTCCGCCAAAGGCGGTCATGTGCCAGGGGCCGTCAATTTCGAATGGACCGCGGGCATGGACAAGACGCGCAACCTGCGCATTCGTCAGGACATGCCGCAGGTTCTGCGCGAGCTGGGCATTACCCCGGACAAGGAAGTGATCACCCATTGCCAAACCCACCACCGCTCGGGCTTCACGTACCTGGTGGCGAAAGCGTTGGGCTACCCAAGGGTCAAGGCATACGCCGGCTCGTGGGGAGAATGGGGCAACCATCCGGACACGCCGGTTGAAACATCGAACGCAGCGGCCGCCCCCGCTGAACCATTCCAGCCGGCACAGCCCGCCGAGGCCATCGAACCTGTCAGCGTCAGCGAGCCGGCCGGAACGTCTCAGAAATCGGCAGGGCATTCATTTTCAGGACACTCATCTTCAGGACCCTCAATGAAAGATCGCTTGTTTATTCTCAGTCAGTACCTGCTGCCGCATCACCTGCTGTCCCGACTGGCCGGCTGCGTTGCCGAATGCCGCGTGCGCTGGTTCAAAAACGCTTTCACCGCGTGGTTTGCCCGTCGCTACCAGGTAGACATGTCGCAGGCACTGGTTGAAGACCTGACATCCTACGAGCATTTCAACGCCTTCTTCACCCGCGCACTGAAACCCGATGCGCGCCCGCTGGACACCACGCCTGGCGCGATTCTGTCACCCGCTGACGGTGCAATCAGTCAGTTGGGGCCGATCGATCATGGCCGCATCTTCCAGGCCAAAGGCCACAGCTTCAGCGTGCTTGAACTGCTGGGCGGCGATCCGAAGCTGTCTGCACCGTTCATGGGGGGTGAGTTCGCAACGGTCTACCTGTCGCCCAAAGACTACCACCGCGTTCACATGCCGCTGGCCGGCACGCTGCGCGAAATGGTTTACGTACCGGGCCGCATCTTTTCGGTCAATCAGACCACTGCTGAAAACGTGCCGGAGCTGTTCGCCCGTAACGAGCGCGTGGTATGTCTGTTCGACACCGAGCGTGGGCCGATGGCCGTGGTGCTGGTGGGCGCGATGATTGTGGCGTCGGTCGAGACGGTCTGGGCCGGGCTGGTGACGCCGCCCAAGCGCGAATTGAAGACATTCAGCTACGATGAAGCAGCGCGTGCGCCTATCCATCTGGAAAAAGGCGCCGAGATGGGTCGCTTCAAGCTGGGTTCGACCGCAATCGTTCTGTTCGGGCCGAATCAGGTCAAATGGGCTGAACAACTGACCGCGGGGTCCAAGGTTCAGATGGGGCAGGCGCTGGCCGTTCCGAAACAGGCCTGACACCCGATAACCGGGCCGGGCAGAAAAATAAAGGGGCGCGGCCTGAACGGCTGCGCTCTTCCAGCGTCGAACGGGAGCAAGGCTGGCACAAAGCCACATTTGCTGCGTGGCTTTGCCGATACTGGTAGAGTCGCTCATTCGGTGCTGTAGGACACTTCGCACATTAGCGGCGTATGCTGGACACCTCTCTGTCGGGCGATGGTGTCAGGCAGCCATTTAATGTTGCCGCCCGGTCCAGTGAGTCGTTGGAGTTTGCCTGTCACATGAGTAATTTTAGCCTCCCTCTGCTGCTGCGTGCCCCTACGCCGGCGCAGTCGAGCCTGACATTCTGTGAAGCAACGCCCCGCGACCTCAAACGCTGGATCTCCAGACTGCCCAAGGCCAACCTCGGAGAAATGGCACGTCAGCTTTATCAGGGGCTGACCGAGCTGAACCAACTGATCACCCCCAGTGACAATCGCCTGCAAATGCTCGAGTTGCTGCGGTCCGAGGTGTATTTCGTCTGCAAACACCTGGAACGCCACTTCCTCAATCAGGCCATCGTGCTCGACGAGCGACCGCGCAAAGTAGCCAACCTCTGCCAGGCGCTGCAAAACCATCTGGCAACCGGTTACAAACAGATCATCCAGCAGGTCGCGCCGCGTTACAGCAAAGATCAATCCACGCTGTTCGGCACGGCACTGCAACGCGCACTGCACGGGCTCAACGGGCCGTTGATTCGCGCCAATCAGCTTTACTGTCCGGTTCAGGACGGCCTGTGGCTGGAACTGCATCAGATCTACCAGATCGCTCGCCAGTACCAGTTACACAACACGCTGATCGACGAACCGCTGGCTCATCACACCAAAGCGTTGAGCGTTGAGCAGACGTACGTGATCGCGCTGCTGATGGGATGCTCGCGCTGCAATCAGATGCGCCAGTTGAACATCGGCAAACTGGCCGACGCGCTGGAGGCCTGGAGCCCGTTGGTCAGGCTGCGATCGCCCGCGGAGGACAGCAGCCTTTTCGCGCTGGAGCCAACGGTTGATAAACCGCCGCTGTACCGCACCCTGTTCACCGACGAGCAATCTCCCAGACTGCTGGGCATCAACACCCTGGCGCTGGCCGACGCGATCAACCAGTACCTGGCGTTGCCCGACGACCAGCGCTCGCCTTCAAAGTTGTTGATCCCCACCGGAATCAACACTGACCTGTTGCAACATCTGGCAGCGGCCTGGGGCGATGTGGCCGAGCGTACGTTTCAGCGCACAGCGGGCCAAGGCACGCTGAAGCTGTGCATCGGCATGAGTGCGCTGCATTTTTACGTCGCTGGTCAAAAGTCGTTCAGCGAACTGCTGCAACTGAGTGGCGCCAGCAGCGCGGCGAATTTTTCGCTGAAGATTGTCAACGAGACCGAGGACGATCCCTGGTCCTCTGCCTTCGACACGCAGCGAGGCAATACCTCATCCGTCCTGTTGCCGTACGAAGAGATCGAGTACCCGAAAAGCGACGGTGACAGTGACTCGTCATCCAATAACCAGCACACGTTCCCGACTTACGACCTGAACATCGTCAACCATAGTCCGGGCGGTTACTGCCTGGCATGGCAGAAGGAAGTCCCGCAGCAGTTGCAGGCGGGCGAGCTGGTGGGCATTCAGGATGATTCGGGGCAAGGCTGGAGCATCGCCATCGTACGCTGGGTTCGCCAGGTGCGCAGTGGCGGCACGCAGATGGGCATCGAGCTGATTGCGCCTTTTGCCCAGCCCTGCGGCATGCAACTGATACGCGAACAGCAGAACAGCCAGTACCTGCGGACGCTGATGCTGCCGGAAGTGCGCGCGATGGAAAAACCGCCGACCGTGCTCGCACCACGACTGCCTTTTCAGGAAGGCAGCAAAGTGATGATCAATATCAATGGCGAAGAGCGGCGCGCGTCACTGAGCAACCGGCGCATCAGCAGCGCCAGTTACAATCAGTTCGAGTATCAGGTTTACGAGGCGCCCAAAGCTGCCCCGAAAGAAAAAGCGAAACCTGATCAGGAGTTCGATTCGTTGTGGGGCACGCTGTAGCCGTCGCAACAGATTGCGCTGTCACGACGGCCCGCAACGCCAGGCTCAGCGCTGTGCTTCGCGGTCGCGGAAGCCCAGCAAATACAGAACCCCGTCCAGCCCCAGTGTCGAGATCGCCTGTTTGGCCGACTGCTTGACCAGCGGTTTGGCACGGAACGCCACACCCAGCCCGGCAATCGCCAGCATCGGCAAGTCATTGGCCCCGTCGCCGACCGCAATGGTCTGCTCCAGGCTCAAGCCTTCCTTATGAGCCAGTTCACGCAGCAGGTCTGCCTTGCGCTGAGCATTGACGATAGGCTCGACGGCGACGCCCGTGACCTTGCCGTCGACCACTTCTAGTTCATTGGCATACACGTAATCGATGCCCAGCTTTGCCTGCAGTTGTTTGGCGAAGTAGGTAAAGCCACCTGACAGAATCGCTGTTTTGTAGCCCAGACGCTTGAGTTCGGCGAACAGGGTTTCAGCGCCTTCGGTCAGCCGCAGCGAAGCGCCGATTTCGTCCAGCACGCTGACATCCAGCCCCTTGAGCAAGGCCAGACGCTCCTTGAAGCTTTCACTGAAATCCAGCTCGCCGCGCATCGCACGCTCGGTAATCTCGGAAACCTGCTCGCCGACGCCTGCGGCCTTGGCCAGCTCGTCGATCACTTCGGCTTCGATCAGGGTCGAGTCCATGTCGAACACCGCCAGACGCCGATTGCGGCGAAACAGCGAGTCCTGCTGGAATGCGATATCGACGTTCAGCTCCTGCGCCACCGCAAGAAACTCGGCCTGCATGGCTTTCGGATCGGCAGGCTCGCCGCGCACCGTGAACTCGATGCAGCCCTTGCCCTTGTCGGCAGGCGTGTCGAGCGGCATGCGACCGGACAGACGATCGATCTGATCGATATTCAACCCGTACTTCGCCGTAATGGCGCTGACACACTGCAATTGCTCGGCGGTCACCTTGCGGGTCAACAGCGTCACGATATGACGCGACTTGCCCTGGCCTTCGACCCAGTGCTCATAATCCTTTTCGGACACCGCCGTGAAGCGCACCTGTTGGTCCAGCTTATAGGCTGTGAACAGGATGTCCTTGAGCACGGACGAACCTTCGACGGTATCCGGAATTTCAACCAGGATGCCGAACGACAGGGTGTCGTGGATCACCGCCTGACCAATATCGAGAATGTTCACGCCACCCTGGGCGAGGACGCCGGTGATGGCAGCGGTGAGACCGGGACGGTCGACACCAGTGATGTTAATCAGGACGATTTCGCGCAAGGCGCACCCCCGCAGTGGAAAAAAACCGCATTCTAACCACTTTCAGTGACCATCGGGCACAGGCAGCGCTTTGCCGCTACTGGGTCGCTCGTTATACTGCGCGACAACTTCACCGAAAGAGCCGTGCTCTGTGAACCGGCCCACGCCCGTTAAAACCGATAATTTCTTCCTGCTCATCTTTCGTGCCCTGCGTCATCGCCGTGTACCGATCGCTTTGCGCATTGCCAGCCATAACGTGATCCTGGTCGCTTTGGCGCTGGTGATCTACGCCGGTGTCATGGGCCTGCAGTTCAAGCAGGCCATGCATGAACAGGCTGACGCACTGGGGCAGGCCCTGACGACCCAGACGGCTACGTCGGCTACCGAACTGCTGGTGTCCAACGACATCCTCAGTCTCAACGTGCTGCTGGGCAATCTGGTCAAAAACCCGCTGGTAGCGCACGCCGCTATCTACAGTGTGGATAACCGCATCCTCGCGGAAGCCGGCCAGCGCCCGAAAAACGGGATTCTGGGTGAGGCTCAGGGCCTGTATGAAATCAAGATCACGTTCCAGGATGTGATGGCAGGTCATCTGCGCATCAGCCTCGACATGTCACAGTTCCAGCAGCCGATGACCATCAGCCTGCAGAGCATGGGCATTCTGGCGGGTATTCTGCTGGCACTGGCGCTGGCCCTCAGCCTGCGCCTTGGCCGGCATATCTCCACGCCGTTGATGCAGATGCGCATCTGGTTGCGGAACATCGACCCGTACACGCCGGCCACTGATCGTCAGGACGAGATCGGCGATCTCGCCCGGCAGTTGCGCGCCTCGTTCGCGCCGCCGATTCCCGAACCGGAACCGTTGCCCGAACCGGAGTATGACGAAGACGACGGCGACGATCCGTATCTGGAGCCTGAAGAAAAGCCTGCGCCGCCTGTCACCACACGCAGTTCGACGCTCAGCGAACCGAAGCCTCGCCTGCCAGCGCCGCCCGTGCAGCGCCGCATCGTCGCCGAAGAAGATGAAGAGGACGAAGAAGACCCGTTCGCTGACCTTCGCGACCATTCCAGCAACTCGTCAGCCGTGCGTCCCGCAGCCGCTGCGGTCGTTCAGCGTGAACCCCACGACAGCGCCGTGCTGGCCGTGCAACTTGGTTCGCAGGACCAGTTGCGCCGCCTGCCTCGTGCGCGTCTGACCGAATTGCTGCAACGTTATCGCGACTGCCTTGATCAGGCGGCGTCGGTGTATGAAGGTGAACTGCACACCTTGAATGACGGCAGCACGCTGATGCTGTTTCACAGCCATGAAAGCGGCGACGATTACCTGACCAACGCCATCTGCTGCGGCGAACTGCTGCGGGCACTGAGCCACGCCTTGCAGATTGAAGTGGCGGACAGCGGCATCACCCTGCAATTGCAACTGGGCCTGACCCTGGGTGAAAACCTGAGCGACCTGAGCCAGATCGACCTGCTGCTGACCGAAACCGCCCAGAACGCATTGGCCCTGTCTCAGCACAGCCGCAATCTGCTGCTGGTCGAGCGGCGAATCAACGATGATCCGCTGATCCGCCAACGCGCCCGCATCCGCCCCATCGCCAGCCCTGAAGGCGCCTGCTGCGTCGAGCGCCTGATGGAGCCTTACCCGTCAATGCTCGAACGCCAACTGGCGCGCATGCACGACGCCAACAAAGCCTGACCACCGCCTCTCGCACCCCAACACCTATCGTGCCCATGCTCTGCGTGGGCATGCCGTTCGGGACATTGTGCGCCCACCAGCGACGCACAGCGTAGCGAGAGGCGTTCCCGCGCTGAAGCGTTCAGAACAAGAAGTGTTGCGCCGAACACCCAACAAAAAGCCCGCATCGCTGCGGGCTTTTTTGTTTGTCCGATGTTAGAAGCGGAACACTTCAAGGTCGGTACGTATCGGCGATGCCATCGGGATCCGTGGCTTGTCAGGCTCTTTGGCCTTGGCGACCGGGGCCTTTTTCGGCTCTTCAAGCGGTTGCCATGAAATAGGCTTGATGGCGGTGCTGACCTGGTCGGCCAGGCGTTGCAACAGCATGCCTTGTGCCTTGACCTGATCGGCAGAGCTGCCAGCGTGGACCTGTTCAAGGTGTACCAGCCGGCTGTCACGCACATGGCCTTTGCGGTCCAGAAGACGCCATTGCGCATCCAGAACGGCAGGCTGTTTGGCGCCGGAGTCCAGTCGGGTGATCGAGAGCACGACCTGAACGTCCGGCGTGAAATTGGCAACCGCTGGCGCCATCACGACACGCTGGCTGTCGAGTTTCCAGGCCAGCTGACGCAAAAGCAGTTGATCGATGTCCGAAGACAGGTTGCCTGCCCAGCGCCCATCCGGCGATGCGGTCAGGGTGCCATCAGGCTGGCGTTGCAGAAGGGTTTCGCGTTGCAGATAGTCGGCCACCGAAACAGGACCCAGCAATACTGCCAGACCACTACTCTGTTTCGGCTGACCAGGCTCACCGCTATCAAGCTGATACAGCGCGGTCGGCTGGCGCACACTGCAACCAGCCAGACCCAGCACGCCTGTCATCAGCAAGATCAGGGGAAGGCGTAGAAAATTCATCATCCCATCCAAGTGGCCGCCCAGAGACTAGCCACGGTATAAGTGCTTTCAAGACCCATGCAGGCACTGAGCCACGCATGCACCCCAAGACCCCATATCATCCGTGAATATGCAGTCTGACTCCAGCGATTATGCATCGTACTTCGTGGCAAAACGAAGAACACTGGTCCCAGATCAATGTTTTCAGCTATTTTCCACCAATAACGCGTCGACGCGCTGGAAGCCCCTTGGCAGTTTATTGCCACGACGGCCACGCTCACCCTTGTAATGTTCAATGTCTTCAGGTTTGAGTGACAGGGTTCGCTTTCCGGCCTGAAGAACGAGAGTCGCGCCCTGTGCGATCACGGCCAGATCGGTCACGTATTCCTCACGACTGGCCACCCGCTCGCCCGGAATACCGATAATCTTGTTGCCCTTGCCTTTGCCCAGTTGCGGCAGATCACTGATTTTGAACACCAGCAGACGGCCTTCAGTGGTCACCGCTGCCAGCCAGTTCTGCTCACGATCAGACACCGGCCGCGGCAGAATGACCTTGGCACCGGCGGGCAGGCTCAGCAGCGCCTTGCCGGCCTTGTTCTTGGCTTGCAGGTCTTCGCCCTTGACCACAAAGCCGTAACCGGCATCGGACGCGATCACGTACAGCGCGTCGTCTTCCGGCATCAATACACACTCGAACGTCGCGCCCGGCGGCGGTTGCAGCTTGCCGGTCAGCGGTTCGCCTTGGCCACGCGCGGAAGGCAAGGTGTGCGCCGCAACCGAATAGCTGCGCCCGGTCGAGTCGATGAACACGGCAAACTGGTTGGAGCGCCCGATGGACGAGGTCTTGAAACCGTCTCCCGCTTTATAGGAAAGCCCTGTCGCATCGATGTCATGGCCCTTGGCGCAACGCACCCAGCCTTTTTCCGACAGCACCACCGTCACCGGCTCGGTCGGCATCAGTTCGTTTTCAGACAGCGCCTTGGCTTCGGCGCGAGCGACGATGGGCGAACGGCGGTCATCGCCGTAGGTTTCCGCGTCGGCGATCAGCTCGGCGCGCACCAGCTTGCGCAGCTTGGCCTCGCTACCCAGCAAGGCCTGAAGCTTGGCTTGTTCTTTAAGCAGTGCATCCTGTTCGCTGCGCAGCTTCATCTCTTCGAGACGCGCCAACTGACGCAGGCGGGTGTCGAGAATGTAATCCGCCTGGATTTCCGACAGCCCGAAGCGGGCAATCAGCTCGGCCTTGGGATGTTCGGCGGTCCGGATGATGTGGATCACTTCATCCAGGTTCAGGTAAGCCGTCAGCAAACCGTCCAACAGGTGCAAACGATGCTCGACCTTGTCCAGACGGAACTGCAGACGACGACGCACGGTACCGATGCGGAACGTCAGCCATTCGCCGAGCAGCGTCTTGAGGTTCTTGAGCTGCGGCTTGCCATCCAGACCGATGATGTTGATGTTCACCCGATAGCTGGACTCCAGCTCGGTGGTGGCGAACAGATGCTGCATCAGCTCGTCCAGCTCAACCCGGTTGGAGCGCGGGATGATCACGATGCGGCAAGGGTTTTCGTGGTCCGACTCGTCACGCAGGTCCGCCACCATCGGCAGTTTCTTGGCCTGCATCTGAGCGGCGATCTGCTCCAGCACCTTGGCGCCGGACACCTGATGCGGCAGCGACGTGACAACGATGTCGCCATCTTCGATGCGGTACACGGCACGCATGCGCACCGAACCACGACCGGTTTCGTAAATTTTCAACAGGTCGGCGCGCGGGGTGATGATCTCGGCTTCGGTCGGGTAATCCGGCCCCAGAATATGCTCGCACAGCTCGGGGATCGTGGCCTTTGGCTCGTCCAGCAGGCGAACACAGGCGCTGGCCACTTCACGCAGGTTGTGCGGCGGAACGTCCGTGGCCATGCCGACGGCAATGCCGGTGGTGCCATTGAGCAGGATATTCGGCAAACGGGCCGGCAACACCGCAGGTTCATCCAGCGTACCGTCGAAGTTCGGCACCCAGTCTGCGGTGCCTTGGCCCAGCTCGCTGAGCAGGACTTCGGAGTAGCGCGAGAGACGCGCCTCGGTGTAACGCATGGCGGCGAAGGATTTGGGATCATCCGGCGCACCCCAGTTGCCCTGCCCGTCCACCAGCGTGTAGCGATAACTGAACGGCTGGGCCATCAGCACCATAGCTTCGTAGCAGGCCGAATCGCCGTGAGGGTGAAACTTGCCGAGCACGTCACCGACGGTACGCGCCGATTTCTTGTGCTTGGCGTCGGCGCCCAGGCCCAGCTCGCTCATCGCGTAGATGATGCGCCGCTGGACGGGTTTCAGGCCGTCGCCGATGTGCGGCAAGGCACGGTCCATGATCACGTACATGGAGTAGTTGAGGTAGGCCTGTTCGGTGAAGTCAGCCAGTGATCGGCGTTCTACGCCATCCAGGCTGAGGTCAAGGGAGTCGCTCATGCGGGCCTCATCATTTCGTTGACTGGCGCAGCAGCAAGTTGCCACCGCGCTGTGTGAATTCGAGTTGTTTCATTGCACTCATGCCCAGCAGCACCTGCTCGCCGTCAAGGCCGGGCGCCACCAGAGCGCGCACGTTGTTCAGGACGATGTCGCCCAGTTGCAAACGATCCAGCGTGGTACGAAAGCCCTGGCTATTGCCGTTGGCGGTACTGACCGTGACCGGCAAGCCGCGCTTCAGACCAAGGCTATCGGCCATGTCACCGGGTATCGCGACATCGGTCGCGCCGGTGTCGATCATGAACTCCACCGTCCGGCCATTGATCTGGCCGGTACTGACGAAATGCCCCTGACGATTACCAGCCAGTTGCACCTCAATATAGCCGTCACCGTGCTGCGAAGTGACCACGGCGTTAGGGTTTTGCTGCTTGTCTTCCCAGTCACCAAAAAAGCGCGTAGCCAGAAACAGGCCGGCTGCCCAAGCCATGATCATCAATACCTTGCCTGCGCGTTTGCCGGGCTGTATTTCGCTCACTGACCTGCACTCCAGCCGTCCTGTGGCGCGGCGAAACGCCAGACAATCGGGCGTTTCTCGCCGTCGGCGCGAGCGCCGAAGTTGTTGTCGATGCCGACCCAGGCGCCGGTCTCGTCCACCACCAGCGCTTCGGTCAGGCCATAGGGCTGATTGTAGCGGCGGGACGGCACCATCGCTTCCCTGGCAAACGACCAGCAGCGTTCGACCTGCCCTGTCTGCACATCCCGACGACAAATCCGGTACACCGCGCGCTCCAGCGTGAACAGCTTGCCGTTGTACAGCGACAGATCGGAAAAATCCGTGGAAACGCTTTTGCCACCCTGTTCTGCCGGCAACCGGTCTTTGCCCGACTCGGACAACATCACGCAGCCTTGCCCACAGTTCCACTGGCCCCCGTCACGTTGCACCCTCAACAAACCACGTTTCTCGCGCTCGGCGGCCAGCCAGAGGCGATTGCCTTCGGCATTCACCGCGATACCTTCGAAGATCGCATTGAAGTGCTGCAACATGCCTTGCGCACGGGCCTGTTCGATCAGTTCTTCAGGCAGCGGCAGCCATGACGGCGTGCCGCTGACGGGCACCTTGAGGACCGTGCCATACGCCTCGCTGACCAGATAGCGATTACCGGCGGCGTCACAACTGATGCCTTCGAAATCCAGATCACCGCCTCGCACCACGGATGACAGATGCGCGAGCGAACGCAAATTCAGCGGCAGAAAGCTCTGCGGCGCTGGCGCGTCGATGCGTTGCGGCTCGGCCTTCCAGGTGTTTTCGGACACATCAAGGCTGTACAGCAGGTTGTCGTCACGGTCCGAGACTGTCCAGAGCCGACCATTGCACATGGCCAGACCCGACAGATTGCCGCCGACCATGCCGTCAACCGGATGCTCGGATTGCAGCGTCAGGACCTCAAGCGGCGCAGCAAGAACCGGAGCCGCCAGAAAAGCCAGAAAAACGCAGCCCAACGCAGCGAGCCACGCTCGCATCAAGTCAGAACCTCGGCGAGGTTGCCCTTGGATTCGAGCCAGGACTTGCGATCACCCGCACGCTTCTTGGCGAGCAGCATGTCCATCATTTCCGAGGTCGCGGCGTAATCGTCCAGCGTAAGCTGCACCAGACGCCGCGTATTGGGGTCCATCGTGGTTTCGCGCAACTGCGGCGGGTTCATTTCACCCAGCCCCTTGAATCGGGTGACCTGTGGTTTGCCGCGTTTCTTCTCGGCCACCAGACGGTCAAGAATCCCGTCGCGCTCGCCTTCGTCCAGCGCGTAGTAGATTTCCTTGCCCAGATCGATCCGGTAAAGCGGCGGCATCGCGACGTACACGTGACCGGCATCCACCAAAGGGCGGAAGTGCTGGACGAACAGCGCGCACAGCAGCGTGGCGATGTGCAGACCGTCCGAGTCGGCGTCGGCGAGGATGCAGATCTTGCCGTAGCGCAACTGGCTGATGTCGGCAGCGCCCGGATCGACACCGATGGCAACGGCAATGTTGTGGACTTCCTGGCTGGCGAGGACTTCGCCGCCGTCCACTTCCCACGTGTTCAGAATCTTCCCGCGCAGCGGCAGGATGGCCTGGAATTCCTTGTCTCGCGCCTGCTTGGCCGACCCGCCCGCGGAATCACCCTCGACCAGAAACAGCTCGGAACGCGCCGGGTCCTGACCCGCGCAATCAGCCAGTTTGCCGGGCAGTGCCGGCCCTTGAGTGATGCGCTTGCGCTCGACCTTCTTGCTGGCCTTGAGGCGGCGGCCAGCGTTGTTGATCGCCAGGTCGGCCAGTTGCAGGCCCAGCTCGGAGTGCGTGTTGAGCCACAGGCTGAAGGCATCCTTGACCACACCGGAAACGAACGCGGCGGCTTCGCGGGACGACAGGCGCTCTTTGGTCTGACCGGAGAACTGTGGCTCCTGCATTTTCATCGACAGGACGAAGGCGATGCGCTCCCAGACGTCTTCCGGGGCCAGCTTCACGCCGCGCGGCAGCAGATTGCGGAATTCGCAGAACTCGCGCATTGCATCCAGCAGGCCCTGGCGCAGGCCATTGACGTGCGTGCCGCCTTGCGCCGTCGGAATCAGGTTGACGTAGCTTTCCTGCACACTGTCGCCGCCTTCAGGCAACCACAGCAGCGCCCAATCGACCGCTTCTTTATTACCGGCAAAGCTGCCGCAGAACGGTTCGTCCGGCAGGCGCAGGAAGTCGGTGACCGAATCCTGCAGATAAGAGCGCAAACCGTCTTCGTAATGCCACTCGACTTTCTCGCCCGAAGATTTGTCTTCGAAGCTGACCAGCAGCCCCGGGCACAACACCGCCTTGGCCTTGAGTACGTGCTTGAGACGGCTGACGGAAAACTTGGGGGTATCGAAATACTTCGGGTCCGGCGCGAAATAGACGCTGGTGCCGGTGTTGCGCTTGCCGACGGTGCCGATGACGGCCAGTTCAGTGGCCTTGTAGCCGTCGGCGAAGGTCATTTCGTATTCATTGCCATCACGTTTGACCCGCACCCGGACCTGGGTGGACAGCGCGTTGACCACGGAAATACCCACGCCGTGCAGGCCGCCGGAAAACTGATAGTTCTTGTTGGAGAATTTGCCACCTGCGTGCAGCTTGGTCAGGATCAGCTCGACGCCGGACACGCCCTCTTCCGGGTGAATGTCCACCGGCATGCCGCGACCGTCGTCGGACACTTCCAGAGAGTTGTCGGCATGCAGAATGACCTGCACCGAGCGCGCATGACCGGCCAGGGCCTCATCGACGCTGTTGTCGATGACTTCCTGCGCCAGGTGATTGGGCCGCGAGGTGTCGGTGTACATGCCCGGACGTTTGCGAACCGGATCGAGGCCCGAGAGGACTTCGATGGCGTCTGCGTTATAAGAGCTAGCGCTGGGATTGGCCATGGGTTCTCGTTATCAATCTTTCATGAAATTTCGGGATTCAATGTTCTTGCATTCACATGACCGGGCATCGGTCACAGGTCGATCTTCTGCAGCAGATCGGGTGCAAATCCGGCAAAACTCAGCAGCGCAGGCAACCGCTCGGCAAAACCTTGAAAGCTGTGGTCGCCCCCTGACTGAATGCGCAGCGCGCAATGCCGGTAAAACGTTTCGGCGCGACGGTAATCGAGGGTCTCGTCACCGGTCTGCAGCCACACCTGAAACTGCTGCGGGTCTTGCGGGGCCGGGACTTCCAGCTCCGCCAGCGCCTGAATATGGTCTTCGGTCAGTTGCCATTGCTCACCGGTGTACAGGTTCTGCTGCGTGCCGAGGAACCCGTCAAAAAGCTGATGCGGGTTGACCGCCGGGTTGATCAGCACAGCCTTGAGCCCGTGACGCTGCGCCAAATGAGTCGCATAGTAGCCGCCGAGAGAGCTGCCGACCAGCAAAGGGCGGCCCAGCGCGTCTATGGCCGACTCGAGTTGAAGCATGGCCTGACGCGGATGGTGATGCAGTTCAGGCACTTGCAGGCGATCTGCCAGGCCCAGTGATGTCATCAGCGTCACCAGCTGACAGGCCTTTCTCGACAGGGCCGAGCTGTTCAGGCCGTGTATATACAGCAATGAAGGTGTGTCGCTGGTCACGCTATCGCTCCCGGGTGCAAGGCAAAGCCGTGTAGTTTACAGGGACTCACGCTACAACACCTCACCGGAAACGTGTCGGCCCGCTCATTCTTCAATACCCGGTTCCGCCGTAGTCCACCTCGAACGTCATGCCGACCACGCGGGACACGGCGGTCTCCAGCCGTCCGTCATCGTGCAGCCGCAGCCAGCGATACCCTGGCGCCGACGTGTCCACCTTGAAATCCACACTGCCCGGTGCGAACTGGATGCAGGTCGAAGGCGATGCCAGCAGGCGCACGCCGTTGCGCACCTGGTCGAACTCCTGATGCACATGCCCCCACAGCACAGCCCGGACCTGGGCAAACCGGTCCAGCACCGCGAACAGCGCGTCGGCATTGCGCAGGCCGATGGGCGCCATCCACTCACAGCCGATGGCCACCGGATGATGGTGCAGGCAAACCAGATGATGCCGGTCAGGCGCTTCGCTCAACGACCGTTCCAACAGTTGCAGCTGTGATTGCGCCAGAAACCCCGGCACCGAGCCGGGCACGGCCGAGTCCAGCAGCGTGATCCGCCACTGACCGACATCGGCCACCGGGTTCAACAGCCCGTCGCGCTCGGCGACATGCTCCATCTGCGGCAACTCGTCGTGATTGCCGGCAAACCAGCGCGCAGGCGCTTCGATTCGCGCACTGATCTGGCGAAACGCCTCGTAGGACCCGACGCTGCCATCCTGGGAAATATCCCCGCTGGCCACCACCAGATCCACTTGAGGCTGCTCGGCCAGCACCCGGTCAACGACTTTTTCCAGACTGTCCCGGGTACTCATACCCAGCAACGCCCCGTCCGCCTCGGCGAACAGGTGGCTGTCGGATAGCTGGACCAGCAGGACTGACGATTTAGGGGCTGCGCTCGGCAAGACCGTCTCCCAAGGAGGATTCAGCGCGATTATGTGATGTGGCAACGAATGGGTAAACCGGGAATGTGGGGGCGAATGAGCATTTGGTCACATTTGCTGATTCGCTCGGCGCTTGAGCGCAATTGAAGCCACCAGCCACACCACCAGCATGCCTGCCAGCGCGGCACCCAAGAGGTCATCAAGTGCGTGCTCATGAGGCTTGTCAGGGCTGATATGTCCTGCCATTACAGATGCAGAAACAACGCTGAGAGCTAGCCCCGCCAGATGAACGGTCCACGGCATCAGTCATCAGGATGAGCCGCAAAACAATCAACGCACCGCTTCAAACTCATGCCCGCACGCCAGGCAATGACTCAGCCATTCGCCGAGAAACAGATTGAGCTGGGCCTTTTCATCCGGCTGATGCATATCGGCGTTCGGGTACGGATAGATGCCACGAAAGCGGCGCGCGTGTTCGGCGCCGATGACTTCGGCCATGCGCGCGTCGTGGTAGACCTGCACTTCAAGCACCGGCACCGGCAGCCAGGGCAGGCTGTGTTCCTGCCGGACTTGCAGCGTGGTGGTGTACGGGCAGTCGAGCAGCACTTCGACGGCCAGCACGCCCAGCATCTGGTCGCCCTGGGTAACGGCGACGCGGCGTGAACGCTGTTCGTTGCGCATGTCGGGCAGCAGACGCATCAGGCGTGCATAGTTCGCCTCGCACGCAGCCTGCAGCCCGGCAAGGTCGACACGATAGCGGTCACGCAATAGATTCACGACCATAACCCCCTTATTTCAGCGCGGTTCAACGCCAGCCATTGCAAGGCAATGATCGTTGAAGCGTTCTTGATTTCTCCGTCTTTCATGGCTTGCATCGCGTCGTCGAAGGACCAGACCGTCAC
The DNA here is from genome assembly GCF_002157375.1 of Pseudomonas syringae. Classification (GTDB taxonomy): domain Bacteria; phylum Pseudomonadota; class Gammaproteobacteria; order Pseudomonadales; family Pseudomonadaceae; genus Aquipseudomonas; species Aquipseudomonas syringae_T. The sequence continues at coordinate 248,555 of NZ_MTSA01000002.1, read as the reverse complement.
GCGGATGTCTTCGCCTTCGGACTCAAGGCCGTGCAACCCACCCGCCCCTTCGCTGCTGCAGCGCCCCATGTACAAGTGAACGAATTCGTCACTGCCGCCCGGCGAAGGGAAATATTTGGTGATCGGCCACAGCGCGTCGAACACAAGCCCAGCTTCCTCTTCTGCCTCACGATGAGCAACTTCTTCCGGCTGCTCATCCTTGTCGATAAGACCGGCGACCAGTTCGATCAGCCAAGGGTTCTGGGTCTTTTTCATGGCGCCGACGCGGAACTGCTCGATCAGCACCACTTCATCGCGTTTGGCGTCATAAGGAAGCACGCAAACAGCGTCATGACGAACGAACAGCTCGCGGCTGATTTCCTTGCTCATGCCACCGGCGAACAGTTCGTGACGCACGTGTAACTTGTCCAGCCTGTAAAAGCCTTTGAAGCAGTTTTCGCGGCTGATCGTTTCAAAAGCCTTGGGTTCAGTGCGTGTGGTCTGGGTCATGGAATTCTCGCTTGCCGCCATTTTTGACATCGGGCCATCCTAACGCGCATCGACGGTCGGATGCAGCCCCCTTGAACATGCAGGGTAGACGGTTGGGGCCTAAAACAATTCTAATCTGCCATCTAGCGAACCGAAGTCGTTGTCCACAGTCAAACCAGCCTGCACACGCACAACGCAACCGCCTTTATTGACACTGCCAAGGATCAACATGTCGTTACTGAGGATCACTTCACTGGCTTGCCTGGCCCTGTTGCTCGGCGCCTGCCAAAGCCTCTTCACGCCCAACATGCGCGCACCGCTGCAAGTCCAGCGCGATGCGTCCGAGCTGATCAAGCCGGGCTGCACCACGGCAGATTGCCCGTTGGTGAACATCGATACCGTGCATTTCCCGGATGAGCCGCGCCTGGACGCCATCGTTCAGAAAACGCTGCTGCAACTGACGGTCGGCGATACCAGCACCACCACACCGCCGTCCATCAAGGCGTATCAGGAGCAGTTCCTGAGCCAGGCACAGGGTCGCAATGCCAGTTACCTGCAAGCCAAGGTACGCGAGCAGCATGACGGTATCGTGGTTGTAGAACTGTCCAGCTACCTCGATACCGGTGGTGGCGCTCATGGCAATCCTGGCCGTGCGTTCATCAACTATTCGCGCCAGCAACAGAAAGTCCTGACGCTGGCCGACATGATCATTCCGGGCAAGGAAAGCGAGTTCTGGCAGAAAGTCCAGTTGGCTCACCAGAGCTGGCTGATATCGACCAAGATGAATGAAGACAGCGAGTTCATGAAGACCTGGCCCTTCAAGCGCACGCCGCACATTGCGCTGACCTACGGCGCCGTGATCCTCAAATACTCGGTGGATACCATCGCACCGTATTCGATGGGCCACATCGAACTGAAGGTGCCCTACCCTCAGCTCAACGGCATCCTCAAACCGGAACTGTTCCCCGGCCGCGGTTGATCGCTCTGCCGATCAACCGTTACAACACGCCAGCGCCGATGAGCGCTGGCAGTGTTGCGCCCACCTCAGCGTAGAGATTGGCCAGCACGTGACAGGTGCGATGACGCAGAGCACGCCTCTGCCCACAGGGCGTGGCAAGCTTGCCCCCACGGCCTTAGGCCAGCATCAAAAAGCGGGCTTGTGCATGACGATGCATCAGACGCAGAGCACGCTTCTGCCCGCAGGGCGTGGGAGCGAACTTGTTCGCGAAGACGAGGGTTCAGACGCCCCATTTTCAATGACTGCACTGGCCCCTTCGCGAGCAAGCTCGCTCCCACGGCCTTTGGCCAGAATCAAAAGCGGACTTGTGCATAACGATGCATCGGACACAAAGCACGCTTCTGCCCGCAGGGCATGGAAGTGAGCTTGCCCCCACGGCCTTCGGCCAGCATCAAAAGCGGACTGGTGCATAGCGCTGCATCGGACGCAGGGCACGCCTCTGCCCAAAGGGCGTGGGAGCGAACTTGTTCGCGAAGACGAGGGTTCAAACGCCCCACTTTCAATGACTGCACTGGCCCCTTCGCGAGCAAGCTCGCTCCCACGGCCTTTGGCCAGAATCAAAAGCGGACTTGTGCATGACGATGCATCAGACACAAAGCACGCTTCTGCCCGCAGGGCGTGGAAGTGAGCTTGCCCCCACGGCCTTCGGCCAGCATCAAAAAGCGGGCTTGTGCATGACGATGCATCGGACGCAGAGCACGCTTCTGCCCGCAGGGCATGGAAGTGAGCTTGCCCCCACGGCCTTTGGCCAGAATCAAAAGCGGACTTTGCATGACGATGCATCGGACGCAGAGCACGCTTCTGCCCGCAGGGCGTGGGAGCGAACTTGTTCGCGAAGACGAGGGTTCAGACGCCCCATTTTCAATGACTGCACTGGCCCCTTCGCGAGCAAGCTCGCTCCCACGGCCTTCGGCCAGCATCAGAAGCGGACTTGTGCATGACGATGCGTCGGACGCAGAGTACGCCTCTGCCCGCAGGGCGTGGCAAGTTCGCTCCTACGGCCTTCGGCCAGCATCAGAAGCGAACTTGTGTATAACGACGTGCTATCGCCCTCTACACCTTCTTGTACAACTGGCTGCCTTCCTGCTTGAAGCGCTCGGCCTGCTCGGCGAGGCCTTTGGCGACATCGACGTCTACCGCTTCAATCCGCTGATTGGCCGCGTACTCGCGTACTTCCTGGGTGATTTTCATTGAGCAGAATTTCGGCCCGCACATGGAGCAGAAGTGCGCGACCTTGGCCGAGTCCTTGGGCAGGGTTTCGTCGTGGTACGAGCGTGCGGTGTCCGGGTCCAGGCCGAGGTTGAACTGGTCTTCCCAGCGGAACTCGAAACGCGCCTTGCTCAAGGCATTGTCACGAATCTGTGCGCCCGGATGCCCTTTGGCCAGGTCCGCCGCATGGGCTGCGATCTTGTAAGTGATGATCCCGGTCTTCACGTCATCTTTGTTCGGCAACCCCAGATGTTCCTTGGGCGTGACGTAGCACAGCATGGCGCAACCGAACCAGCCGATCATCGCGGCACCGATGCCTGACGTGATGTGGTCATAACCCGGCGCAATGTCGGTGGTCAGCGGGCCGAGGGTGTAAAACGGCGCTTCGTCACAGCACTCCAGTTGCTTGTCCATGTTCTCCTTGATCAACTGCATCGGCACATGACCGGGGCCTTCGATCATGGTCTGCACGTCGTGCTTCCAGGCAATCTTGGTCAGCTCGCCGAGGGTTTCCAGCTCGCCGAACTGGGCCGCGTCGTTGGCGTCGGCAATCGAACCCGGACGCAAGCCGTCACCCAGCGAGAAGCTGACGTCGTACGCTTTCATGATTTCGCAGATGTCTTCGAAGTGGGTGTACAGGAAGTTTTCCTGATGGTGCGCCAGGCACCACTTGGCCATGATCGAACCGCCCCGGCTGACAATGCCGGTCACGCGTTTGGCGGTCAGCGGCACATAGCGCAGCAGCACGCCCGCATGAATGGTGAAGTAATCGACGCCTTGCTCGGCCTGCTCGATCAGCGTGTCGCGGAACAGCTCCCAGGTCAGGTCCTCCGCCGCACCGCCGACCTTTTCCAGCGCCTGATAGATCGGCACTGTACCAATGGGCACTGGCGAATTGCGGATAATCCATTCGCGGGTTTCGTGAATGTGCTTGCCGGTGGACAGGTCCATGACCGTGTCCGACCCCCAGCGAATGCCCCAGGTCAGTTTGGCGACTTCTTCTTCGATGGAAGAACCCAACGCGCTGTTGCCGATATTGCCGTTGATCTTCACCAGGAAGTTGCGGCCGATGATCATCGGCTCCAGCTCGACGTGGTTGATGTTGGCCGGAATGATGGCGCGGCCTCGGGCGATTTCTTCGCGCACGAACTCGGCGGTGATTTCCTTCGGGATGCTGGCACCGAAGCTGTGCCCGGCGTGCTGCTGCGTCAGCAGGCCGGCGGCGCGCGCCTCCTGCAGTTTCATGTTTTCGCGGATGGCGACGTATTCCATCTCGGCGGTAATGATGCCCTGACGGGCATAGTGCATCTGGCTGACGTTGGCACCGGCCCTGGCACGGCGCGGGTTGCGCACGTGGGCGAAGCGCAATGCCGTCAACTCGGCGTCGCTCAGGCGTTGCTGACCGAAATGAGAACTCAGACCCGGCAGACGCTCGGTGTCATTGCGCGAGTCGATCCACGGCGAGCGCACGTCAGCCAGGCCCTTGCGCACGTCAATGATGACGTTGGGGTCGGTGTACGGGCCGGAGGTGTCATACACGGTAACGGGGGCGTTGATTTCGCCGCCAAAATCCGTCGGCGTGATGTCCAGTGTCACTTCGCGCATCGGCACGCGGATGTCAGGGCGTGAGCCTTGAACGTAGATTTTCTGCGAACGGGTAAACGGCTGCACTGATCCGGAATCGACCTGCGCCGACTCGCTCAAATGGGCTGTGTTTTTTTGTGTTGTACTCATCACGGGCTCTCCAGACATCCGGCTGCGGATTGATTGTCGGAGTGACCTGAACATGACGGACGGACGCACCAGTGCTGGTGCCGAGTATCGACAGGAGGCGAAACTGTTCATTATTTGAACAATCGACCCCGGACGACACTCAAGAGGACTCGCCGGGAGACGAGAAATCTTGTTCCCTACGCAGGCGCTAACCTGATCAGGTTCAACGGGATCCGGTTTAACCGATCTCAGCCTCATAGCAAGGCACCCCGACAAGAACGCCGTCAGTCTATGACGGGCCGCAGTCGCAATGCCAGCCTATTTGCTCGGACCTCGATAAATGGTGCAAATCGAAGATTGTTGCTTAAAGAGTCTGGCTCTACACTCGCTAACCCGGTTTCTCTCCAAACCGTGATGACTTTCTTCATGAACAGGGAATGCCTCATGTTGCGCAAACTTTCGTTGGCCGTGGCTGTTTCGTTTGCGTCCAGCGGGCTGACCTGGGCAGCCGAATTGCCAATGCCGACCAAGACCGGCCTGCTGAACGTGTACCAGCAGGCGGTGGACAACAACGCCGACCTCGCCGCCTCGCGCGCCGATTACGACGCCCGCAAGGAAGCGGTGCCGCAGGCACGTGCCGGCCTGCTGCCGAATATTTCCGGCAGCGTTCAGAACAGCAACACCCGCACCAGCATCGACCGGCCCAGCGCCGTGGCAACCCGCAGCGGCACGGTGTACCAGGCCACCCTGAGCCAGCCGATCTTTCGCGCTGACCGCTGGTTCCAGTTGCAGGCGGCCGAGGCGGTCAACGAACAAGCGGCGCTGGAGCTGTCGGCCACCGAGCAGAACCTGATCCTGCAATCAGCCCAGAGCTATTTCAGCGTGTTGCGTGCGCAGGACAATCTGGCATCGACCAAGGCTGAGGAGGAAGCGTTCAGACGCCAACTGGACCAGGCCAGGGAGCGCTTCGATGTCGGCCTGTCGGACAAGACCGATGTGCTTCAGGCCCAAGCCGGCTATGACACTTCGCGTGCCGGCCGGCTTATCGCCAAACGTCAGGTGGACGACGCTTTTCAGGCGCTGGTGACATTGACCAACCGTGAATACAACTCCATCGAAGGCATTGTGCATACCTTGCCGGTGCTCGCGCCGACGCCGAATGATGCCAAGGCCTGGGTGGACACTGCCGCGCAACAGAACCTGAACCTGCTGGCCAGCAACTACGCCGTCAGTGCGGCCGAAGAAACCCTGCGCCAGCGCAAGGCCGGGCATGCGCCGACACTCGATGCGGTGGCGACCTACCAGCGTGGCGACAACGACGCACTCGGCTTCAGCAATCCCAACTACACCGGCCAGAACTACGGCGGTGACGTCGAACAGCGCAGCATTGGCGTGCAGTTGAATATCCCGATCTACAGCGGCGGCCTGACCAGCTCGCAAGTGCGTGAGGCGTATTCGCGCCTGAGCCAGAGCGAACAGCGCCGCGAAAGCCTGCGCCGTCAGGTGGTGGAAAACACCCGTAACCTGCACCGCGCGGTGAACACCGATGTCGAGCAGGTTCAGGCTCGCAAGCAGTCGATCATCTCCAACCAGAGCGCGCTGGAAGCCACGGAAATCGGCTATCAGGTCGGCACCCGCAACATCGTCGACGTGCTGGACGCCCAGCGCCAGCTGTATGCATCGGTGCGCGATTACAACAACACCCGTTATGACTACATCCTCGACAACCTGCGCCTGAAACAGGCAGCGGGCACCCTGAACCCGGGTGACTTGCAGGACCTGTCACGTTACCTCAAGCCCGATTACAACCCGGACAAGGACTTCTTGCCGCCAGACCTGGCGACGGCTGCTCAGAAGAACTTCGAACGGCCTGCAAAGCGCTGAGTGGATTGACAGGGAAGGATTGCGCGAGCTATCTGCGTGAAACCTTGAGTACGTCGCGCGGCGCACAGGTGTGACGCGGAGCGTCACGAACGGCATTCCCACGCGGAGCGTGAGGAACGAGAGGTGTCTGGAGCCCCCATCGTGCCCATGCTCCGCGTGGGCATGCCGTTCTGGACGCTCTGCGTCCTCCCCAATGGAACGAGGAACGAGAGGTGTCTGGGCCAGAGAACCCTATCGTGCCCACGCTCCGCGTGGGCATGCCGTTCTGGACGCTCTGCGTCCTCCGCAACTCAGCGCTTGGCCAGCAACCGCCCGATCCCGTCGAGCAGGCGTTGCAGCGCGCCCTGATTTGCTTTCATCACCGCAAGCCCGGCATCGGCCATGTTGCGCGCCTGTTGTGGCTGGTCGATAAGGCGCTGCACGGCAATGGCTAGCGCATTTGCATCGCTGACTTCTTCTAGAGCACCGGCCGTGCGCAGCAGTGCAGCGATCTCAAGGAAGTTGAACAGGTGCGGGCCGCTCAATACCGGCTTGGCCAGTGCTGCCGGCTCCAGCAGGTTGTGTCCGCCGTTGGGCACCAGGCTGCCGCCCACGAACGCGATGTCGGCAAGCGCATAAAGAAACAGCAATTCGCCCATCGTGTCGCCCAGCAGCACTGACACCTCCGGCGTGACAAGCTGGGCAGCGGAGCGCCGAACCGTCGCAAAACCCTGCTGCTGACACAACGCATGCACGCTGTCGAAACGCTCGGGGTGGCGCGGCACCAGAATCAGCAACGCATCGGGATGATCCTTCAGCAAGGAGCGATGGGCTGACAGAACGCTTTCATCCTCACCGGCATGAGTACTGGCAGCGATCCACACCGGTCGCTGCGTCGCCTGCCATTGTTCACGCAGTTGCGCAGCGCGCTCCAGCAATTGCGGGTCGATGCTCAAATCGAACTTGATCGAGCCGGTCACCGCGACGCATTCAGGCCGTGCGCCCAGATCACGAAAGCGCTGCGCTTCAGCTTCGGTCTGCACCGCGAACCAGGCCATCTCGGCCAGCATCGGGCGGGTCAGCTTCGCAAAACGTGCGTAGCCCCGCGCCGAACGCGCCGACAGCCGCGCATTGGCAAGCACCACCGGAATGCCACGCGTTGCACACTGATGAATGTGATTGGGCCACAGCTCGGTTTCCATGATGATGCCCAGCCGCGGCTGCACATGATCCAGGAAACGGCCGGCAGCCCACGGCAGGTCGTACGGCAGGTAGCAATGCTGAATGCGCGGCTCGCTGGCGAACATCGCCTTGATTCGCTCCGAACCTGTGGGCGTCATGCAAGTCACAGTGATCGGCAATTGCGGATAGTTCGCCAGCAACGCGCGAATCATCGGCGCGGCGGCGATGCTCTCGCCCACCGACACCGCATGCACCCAGATCCCGCCGCGCTGCATGGCGGGCAAGCCAGTGGCGAAGCGCTCGCCGATACGCTGGCGATAAGCCGGAGCCTTGCGCCCGCGCAACCACAGACGCAGGGCAACCAAAGGCAGGCCAAGATGAAACAGCACGGTATAAAGGGTTCTATTCATGGGCGCGGAGTTTATCAGCCCGCCATCACAAGCCGCTAGAATGCGCATCCTGACGAAAAGGAATGCATCATGAACGCTTATTACCTGCTGGCTATCGCCGTCTGCGCGGAAGTCATCGCCACCACGTCCATGAAGGCCGTCAAGGGGCTGAGCACGCCTCTGCCCTTGCTGTTGCTGATCACCGGTTATGCGATCGCGTTCTGGATGCTGATCCTGGTGATGCGCACGATCCCGGTGGGCATCACTTACGCGATCTGGTCGGGCATGGGCATCGTCATGGTGAGCATCGCGGCGTACTTTATCTACGGCCAGAAACTCGACCTGCCCGCGTTACTGGGCATGGGTATGATCGTGGCCGGTGTGGCGGTCATCCAGCTGTTCTCGAAAACCGCCGGGCATTGAAAACCTGATCCCTTATAATGCTCATACTTTTTGCTCACTGAGGTGCTCATGCCATCGGTTATTTCCACTGACGTGCTGATTGTCGGGGCTGGCGTCGCCGGTCTCTGGCTCAATGCCCGGTTGCGTCGTCAAGGGTTCTCGACAGTGCTGGTAGAAAGCGCCAGCCTGGGTGGCGGGCAAAGCCTGAAGTCGCAGGGCATTATTCACGGCGGCGCCAAATACGCGCTGCATGGCGCGCTGTCGGGTGCCTCCGAGGCCATTGCCGACATGCCGCGCCGCTGGCGGGAAGCGCTCGACGGCAAGGGCGAGCTGGACCTGTCCGGCGTACGCCTGCTGTCCGAGGCCCATTACCTGTGGTCGCCGGGCACCCTCGCGGGCAACCTGACCAGCTTTTTTGCCAGCAAGGCGGTGCGTGGTCGCGTGGATCAGGTCAAGGGCGAGCAACTGCCGCCGGCCCTGCAAAACCCGAAATTCAAGGGCAAGGTCTATCGACTGGCAGAACTGGTGGTCGATGTACCAAGCCTGATCGAACGGCTTGCGGAGCTGGCGGGCGACAGCTTGCTGGCCGGGCAGAAGATCGAGCCGCTTTACGAGGCGGATGAACTGGTCGGCCTGCGCGTCGATGATCGTGACATTCATGCCCAGCGCATCGTGCTCAGTGCGGGCGGCGGTAATGCCGACCTGCTGAACGCGCTTGGCGTGTCGCAACCTCAAATGCAGCGCCGCCCCCTGCACATGGTGCTGGTCAAGGGCGCAACTCTGAAACCGCTGTACGCACACTGTCTGGGCGGTGGCACCAAGCCGCGCATTACCGTCACCACTCATTTTGCCGCCAATGGCCAATGCGTGTGGTACCTGGGCGGCGATCTGGCCGAGGCCGACGGCGTGGCGCGCGAACCTGACGCGCAGATTGCCGTCGCCCGCAAGGAACTTGAAGCGTTGCTGCCGTGGATCGACCTGAGCCAGGCGCAGTGGGCGACCCTGCGCGTGGACCGTGCCGAGCCTGCCCAGTCAGGCCTGGTACGCCCGGACAACGCCTTTCTCGACAGCCAGCAGCGCCTGATGGTGGGTTGGCCGACCAAGCTGGCACTGGCACCGGACTTCGCTGACCGGGTGCTGTCTCAGTTGTCGAAAGACGGCATCCATCCGACACCGCAAGCCCCGCTGGCGAATGTGCCAAGGCCGCCAATGGCCATACCTGTCTGGGATGAACTGCTGCCATGAGCCTGAAAACCCTGCACAACCTGCACCGCCCCCTCGGCAGCACCGGCCTGACGGTTTCGCCGCTGGGCCTGGGCACCGTCAAGCTGGGCCGGGATGTGGGTGTCAAATACCCCAGCGGCTTCAAGATTCCGGATGATCAGCAGGCACAGATGCTGCTGCGAATGGCCCGCGACATGGGCATCAACCTGATCGACACCGCGCCGGCCTACGGTACCAGCGAAGAACGCCTCGGCCCGTTGTTGCGTGGCCAGCGTCAGGACTGGGTAATCGTCAGCAAGGTGGGTGAAGAGTTCGACAACGGCCAGTCGAGCCACGACTTCAGCGCTGCGCACACGCGCCAGTCGGTGGAGCGCAGCCTGAAACGTCTTGAAACTGACTTTCTGGATCTGGTCCTGGTCCATTCGGATGGCAACGATCTGGCGATTCTCAATGACACCGAGGTGTACCAGACCCTTGCCGACCTCAAGCGCGAAGGCAAGCTGCGGGCCTTCGGCTTTTCCGGCAAGACCGTCGAGGGGGGCCTGCTGGCTTTGCGTGAGGGCGACTGCGCGATGGTCACCTACAACCTCGACGAACAGACCGAAAAACCGGTGATCGATTACGCCGCCGCGCACGGTAAAGGCATTCTGGTCAAAAAGGCACTGGCCAGCGGCCATGCATGCCTGACGTCCGGAATGGACCCGGTGCAGGCCAGTTTTCAACTACTGTTTGAACACCCGGGAGTTGTCAGTGCTATTGTCGGGACCATCAACCCATTGCACCTGGCGCATAACGTTGCAACCGCCGCTGCCGTGATTTGCCGTCAAGCCTGATGTAGGCGGCCGACCCCAACGCAAGAAGGAGCCGTTATGCCGCGAACACTGATCCGAAAGAACCCCAGCAACTTCAAGACCCTGCCGCTGTTCGTCGAAGCCACCCCGGAAGGCCTGAGTTATCAGAGCGTCGGCATGCCGATGAACTTCGCTCAGACCCTGCAGCGACGACGCAAGATCGAGGTGCCGGACACCGAACGTTTCGCTGCCGAGCTGGCCAATCTGGGCGTCTCGGTCCGCCTCACCGTCAGTTGGCAGAATCGTGATTACTGGGTGCTGGTCCGCCAGCGCCGTCAGGACCGCGGCGACGTTGTACTCAAGCTGATCTCGGGTTATGTCCCGGCCCACGAAATGGCGTTGCCTCTGCATACGGCGATTCAGGAAGTGGCCGAAGAATGCCTGATCGAAACGCCTCAGGGCTGGTTGAACGGGCTGTTCAAGGAAACCTGGCTGCCTGCGCCCTACGCGGCGGCGCTGCATTACCGCGACGCAATGCCCTTTCGCCTGAGCCCGTTGTCCGGTGCGGCAAGGCCGGTGCGCAGCGGCAACCTGACACTCATCGAGCGGCCCAGGGCCTATGTGCATCTGCCCACGGCATCGTTGCAGCTGATTTACGACATGCGCCTGGAAATCCCCAAAGAGGCGCGCCCGGTCAGCCTGTTCCACGTTGATGAAGTGCTGGAAAACGATCAACTGATCGTCCGCCTGAACCGCAGTAAACCGGACCTGTACCTGATGCCGCTGGAGAACGGATCGCCACTGCCCGAGCTCTACACGCTCAAGCGCGACAAGCTGATCCCGGCCGGAACTCGCGGCTTGCACCTGGCAGAAAGCTTTGCCGCACAGGATGGCTGGGTGGTGCGTGAGGAGCGAATCCGCTGGAAAGACTGGCTGCGTCAGCAGGGGATGACACCGCCGCCGAAAAAGACCGGTTTCAAGCGCCTGACCGGCAAGGCACGGGAACTGTTGCAGGCGATGAGCGGCAGGCTGTGAGCGACAGGCTGAAGCCTGCCGCTCGCCTTGGCGTTATTGCTCGCGAATTTTTCTGACGATTGCCGTTGTCGAGCTGTTTTCAACCAGCCCCAAGACCCGCACATCGCCGCCGTAGGCCTGAACGATGTCAGCGCCGACCACCTGATCGACCCCGTAATCACCGCCTTTGACCAGCACGTCCGGCTTGACGTGAGCCAGCAGGTTCTCGGGCGTGCCTTCAGGGAAGCTGATGACCCAGTCCACCGCCCCCAGCCCGGCCAGCACCGCCATGCGCCGGTCGACACTGTTGATCGGACGGCCCGGCCCTTTCAGACGACTGACGGAAGCGTCGTCGTTGACTGCCACGATAAGGCGATCGCCCAGCGCCCTGGCTTGCTCCAGGTAGGTCACATGGCCGGCGTGGAGAATATCGAAACAGCCATTGGTGAAGACGATTCGTTCCTTGTGGGCACGCGCATCGTCGACCGCCAGCAGCAATTGCTCCAGGCCCAGCACGCCGCGCTCGGAGCCCTCTTCGCGCTGAATGGCGCGGCGTAGCTCAGGGGCGCTGATGGCTGCGGTGCCCAGTTTGCCGACCACGATGCCCGCCGCCAGATTGGCCAGCGCGACGGCATGGGGCAATTCTTCGCCAGCCGCAATCGCCGCCGCCAACGTGGAGATGACCGTATCGCCCGCGCCGGTCACATCAAACACTTCGCGTGCTCTGGCCGGCAGGTGCAGGGCTTGTTGATCGGGGCGCAGCAATGTCATGCCGTGCTCGCCACGGGTCACCAGCAACGCGCCCAGGTCAAGCTCCTGCATCAGTTGCGCACCTTTGGTGACCAACTGGGCTTCGTCGACGCAATGCCCGACGATGGCTTCGAATTCGCTCAGGTTCGGGGTGATCAGGCTCGCACCGCGATAGATCGCGAAATCCTTGCCCTTGGGGTCGGCCAGCACCGGAATGCCACGCTTGCGGGCTGCCTGAATCAGCGCCTGATGGTTTTTCAGTGCGCCCTTGCCGTAATCGGACAGGACCAGCACCTTGATGCCGTCCAGCAGGCTGTAAACTTCTGCGCTCAGTGCCAGCGGATCCGTGTTGAACGGTTCTTCGAAGTCGATACGCAGCAATTGCTGATGGCGACTCATGACACGCAACTTGACGATGGTCGGCTGATCGGCGATGCGTTGGAAGCGCGCCAGTACACCCGCCGCTTTCAGGCTGTTGGCCAGGCTGTCAGCCGCCTCATCGTCACCCGTCACACCGACCAGCGAAGCCGGCGCGCCCAGCGCAGCAATGTTCAGGGCAACGTTGGCGGCACCGCCCGGACGGTCCTCGATCTGATCGACCTTGACCACAGGCACCGGCGCTTCAGGGGAAATACGCGAGGTACCACCATGCCAGTATCTGTCGAGCATGACATCACCGACCACCAGGACAGGGGCCTGATCAAAGCGCGGCATGGTTAGCTTCATGGAACAACCCGTACTAGAAAAATGGACAGGGGCGGAATCTTAGCACAGGGGTTTGCAACAGACAGGCTGTTGAATCACGCCACCAAAAGGCAGGCGGGCTGCATCAGCCCGCCTGATAGCAATGTCAGACAGCGCCGACAGGAGCAGGCTCATCCAGCCCCATCGCATGCAAACGGGCGTAATAGCCGTTTTGCGCCAGCAACTCGGAATGGGTGCCACGCTCAACGATTTTCCCGGCGTCCATGACCAGAATCAGGTCGGCCTTTTCGATGGTCGAAAGGCGGTGAGCGATGACCAGCGTGGTACGGCCTTTCATGACGTGATCCAGCGCCGCCTGAATGTGACGCTCGGATTCGGTGTCCAGTGCGGACGTGGCCTCGTCGAGGATCAGCAAGGGCGCATTCTTGAGCAAGGCACGGGCAATCGCCAGGCGCTGCCGTTGACCACCGGACAGCAACACACCGTTCTCCCCCACCTGAGTATCAAAACCCTGCGGCAACTGGTCGATGAATTCCTTGGCGTAAGCGTCAGCGGCAGCAGCCTCGATGTCGGCACGCGGCGCACCGGCCAGATCGCCATAAGCGATGTTGTTGGCGATGCTGTCGTTGAACAGGGTGACGTTCTGGTTGACCTGGGCGATGTGCCTGCGCAGGTTGCGCAACCGGTAGTCGTTGATCTCGACGCCATCGAGCAGAATATTGCCCATCTCGTGACCGTAAAACCGCGGAATCAGGTTGGCCAGCGTCGACTTGCCGCTGCCGGAGCGGCCCACCAGCGCGATCATCTGCCCCGGCGCCGCAGAGAAGCTGATGTCATTCAGCACCTGACGCTCGGTTTGCGGGTAGAAGAAACTGAGGTTCTTCACTTCAAGGTGGCCGGTGACCCGATCACGCTCGACAGTGCCGGTGTCGACCTCTTCCTCGACATCCAGCTGTTCGAAGATGCTTTCGGCACCTGCGACGCCCTTCTGAATGGTCGAGCTGACTTCCGACAACTGACGAATCGGCTTGGGCAGCAGGCCGGCGGCAGTGATGTAGGCGACCAGATCGCCTGCAGTGGCATCGCCACGCAGGAACAGCACCAGGAACATAAGCACCGCCATGGCGCTGTAGATCACCAGTTGCAGCATCGGCGTGTAGATCGCGCCGGTCTTGGTCATGCGCAGCTGTTTGCGGGTGTTGCTGTCGCTGGCCTCGGCGAAACGATTCTGCTCGTAGGACTCACCACCGAAGCTGCGCACCACGCGATAGCCTTGAATGGTTTCCGAAGCAACATGGGTCACATCGCCCATTGCCACTTGAATCTTCTTGCTCTGCTTGCGGAATTTCTTGCTCGCGCTGCCGACCATGACGGCGATCAGCGGCAGAATTGCCAGCATCACCAGCGTCAGTTTCCAGTTCATCATCAGCAGATAGATGAACAAAAACACGACTGTCAGGCCTTCACGAATCACGACCTTGATCGCATCGGTGGCAGCACCGGTCACCATCGTGACGTTGAAGGTGATGCGCGAGATCAGGTGGCCGGAATTGGTCGTGTCGAAATAGCGATTGGGCAGGACCAGCAGCTTGTTGAACAGCTCGACGCGCAGGTCGTGTACCAGCCCCAGCGAGACCTTGGCCAGAAAGTAGTTACCCAGAAACGAACCCAGCCCCTGCCAGGCGGCGATCAGGACGATCAGCAGCGGCACGGCCTGCAGCAATTGCAGCTCGCGCAGGTACGGCACATTGGGGAACAGCACGGCTTCAGGGTTGGTCAGGCCATCGACAAAGTATTTCAGGATGCCGGCGAGCATCGGCTGGGTCGAGGCGAAGATCACGAAACCGATGATACTGAGCAGAAAAATGCCCACATACGGACGCACGTACGACAACAGACGGAAATAGATTTTCACGCTGGAGGTGGCGGACGATTCGGAAGTTGTCATGAGAATCCGTCGTGTTAAAAAGAGGCCGAATTGTATCACAGCAGTTTTCGCGGCCGCCTGCTGCGGTAACATAGGCGGCCCGCCCATACCCAAGGGTTTCTGATCGCTGCCTGAAACCTGCAAATCTGGCTTCTGCCCACGGCCTTTGGCCAGAATCAAAAGCAGGCTTGTGCATGACGACCAGTGGCCCCTGGGGCGTAAAAACCGGAGTATCGATGCAAGCGCTTGACCACGCCCATTACCTTGACCTGGTTCAAGGCGCCGAAGTGCTTGAAGCCGACGGCACGGGCGATAAAGTACTACGTCTGCGTGACGGGTCGATGTTGAAATTGTTTCGGCGCAAACGTTTTGTCAGCTCGGCAGCCTGGTATCCCTATGCCCAGCGCTTCGCGGACAACTGCGTCACGCTGGCCAATCGTGATATCCCCTGCCCTCGCGTCCTCGCGGTCCGCCGGATCGCCGAGATAGAACGTGATGCCGTGCATTACGCACCGCTGGCCGGTTACACGCTGCGCCAACTGCTGGGCAGCGCGCTCGCCGATGACAAACTGCGCGCGCAACTGGGGCGTTTCATCGCCAACCTGCATGAGAAAGGTATCTACTTTCGCTCGGCGCACCTGGGCAACGTGATCCTCACGCCAGACGGCAACCTCGGCCTGATCGACATTGCCGACATGAAAACCTACCGCCGCGCGCTCCGCAAAAGCCTGCGTCTGCGTAACTTCAAGCACATGCTGCGCTATCAGGAAGACCGCCAGTGGCTGCTGGACAACGGCAATCCGGCGTTTCTGGAAGGCTACATGAGCGCTCAGACTCTCTGCGATACGGGCGAACTGACCCAGGCGATGGCCTGAAAAAAATGGCCGCTCGAAAGGCGGCCATTTTTATTCGTTGCGGCGATCAGACCGCCGCTGCCCGCTTGAGCCGGTGCGTCTGCACCACACGCCCCAGCACCATCGTCGCCGGCAGCAGCACCAGCACCCAGAGTTCGTCCGGGTTGCCGACCAGTTGCCCGCCGTCGAAGTTGAGCATCACCAGCGCGCATGCCAGATAGAGGCCCCAGGCGTCACCCTCACGCAAGGCGTTCCACAGCGTCATCGCCATCACCACCAGAAACATCACCAGCGAAGCGGCGCCGGTGTAGAGCCCCAGTGACACAAAGATGTTGTGCGGGTGCTGAATCGGTACGCCCCCGGTGAGTGTCTGGGTGGTGTAAAAGTCGACACCGCACCCCAGCAGCCAACCGCAGCGATGCCACTCGCCGGTCATGATTTCAAACAGTTCGATACGGTAGGAATCGCCTCTGACCATCAACAAGGTCACCCACTGCTCATCTTTCACGATCCAGAAACCTGCGGCCGCCACAACGCCCAATACCAGTAAGGCCACGACAGTACGCAACGGAAAACGGTAGATCGAATACACCGTGCAGGCAAAAAACAGGAAGCCCGCCCCGACCAGAGCGGTCCGTGTCTGGACGACAAACGCGGTGATCACCAGCGTGAACAAGGCTGCGCAGACCGCCTCGACCCAACGTCGCTCTTTAGCCCACAGCGGCAGTGCCAGGGCGAGACTGCACACCAGCCAGGCGCTGGCGTAGATCACGTTCTCCATACGTCCCGGCAGAATTGCCACACGCTGGCCGAAGACAAACTGCCCGGTCACCCAGCTGTGGATCGAACTGAGCAGAATGTACAGGCCTACGGCCCAGAACATGCCCCGCACAAAGAGGCCACGCCGGAAAAACCCGTTGTCCGTGATGCCGGCCACGACAAAGACAAACAGGCTGACGTAGACAATGTGCTTGTAATACTGGAACTCCTGCGCTTGCAGCGCCGGGACCAGAAAGCACGTCATGAACACCACCCAGGCAATGCCCAGCGGCTTGGCAAACACGCCTGCGCCCCGGTACTTGATCAAAAAGAACAAGCCGGGCAAGGCCGTGAATGCATAGAACAGGTTGTTGGTGATCTTGGCTGACGAGTTGAGAATGAAACTCAGCAGAAAGACAACAATCGCTGCCGTGAAATACGCTTGTACTTTGCTGCCGGGCATTCTGATTCGGTCAACTGACATTATTGAGCAACCAACCTGCTACAAGGCCAGCGAACACAGCGGCGATCAGCTTGATGCGATCACGACGCTTGCGACGCTGTTTATCAAGCCGCTCCTGCGGCACCACCACATGCTCACCGAAACCGGTGTGCAACACGGCATCATTTTCCAGAATCAGAGCGTACCGGTTTTGCGCAGCGAATAATTGTGAAAGTTTCTTCTCTCCACCGTGCGCCGCATAAGGCGCATGCTGCTGGTAATCCGCCAGACGGCGCAGCCCGGGGTTGAATGAAAACCCCTGCCACTCGGCCTTGTGTGAACACAGCCTGTAAAACGGAATGCAATCGACCACTTCGCGCGCGTCGAGGTAAACATAAGGGCTGTGGATACGCAGGTCGTGATTGTAGCTGCGCAGCCAGACCTGCAGCGCCTGAGGGTCATGCTCCAGAAGGGCCATCGACTCTTCGATGAAGTGCGGACGGTAGAAATCCCAGTCATCTTCGCAATGGAAGACCCAGGTTGTCTCGATCATCGAATAGGCCGCATCGACCGAGCGCATCTGCCCAAGCTTCGGGTTGTTGATGATGAAGCGCGTGTGGGGACGCCAGTGTTCCGGAATACACGCTTCGACCTGAGCGTCGCCCGAGTCTTCGGTAATCAGCACCTGGCGCAAGGGCGCAGTGTTGAAACGGTCGAATGTCTCCAGGGTGCGCTTCAACAGGTCGAAGCGACCACAACTGGTCACGACCAGTGTGATGTCGCTGTTTTCGCTGAATACCATCATTCGTTCCCAATCATTGAATATTCATAAGGCATTACCAGCCCCACCGTGACCGCAAGCGATCGGTCCAGCGGGGTGCCGGCATACTGCGCAATGGCGCACGCATAGTGTCCACAATGGCTTTTCCAAGGGCATGGAATGTAAAGCGTTCCTGAACCAAAGTCTGCCCGTTGCGTGAGATTTCGCTGGCAAGTTCGGCGTTCTCGCGCAACTGTGCCAGCTTTTCCCGAAGCTGGGGAATGTCTCGGTAGAGCACGATGTTGTGCATGTCCACAAAGCCCAGCGCACGGTTTTCCTCAGCGCCCTGATCAAACGCAAACAGCACGCACCCGCACGCCATGGCTTCGAAGTTCTTGATCATGTATTCGCCCATGCCGACGTCGGCACTGACGAAATAGCGAATCCGGTTGAGCGTGTCGCAGTATTCTTCGCCGGACTTGGTTCGCGTGACCAGCAGGTTTTCGACCTGCCCCAGCTCGTCCAGCAACGCCTTGCGCCCGCTGTAGGCGACGCTGTTGGTGCTGCCCACAAACGCCAGCTCGATGTCGCGCTCGCGGCGTTGCAACTGCAACAGGCTCTGGTCATACCCCTTGGGCACAAACACGGCATCAAAGCCTTCCTGGCGCAGACGCTCGCTGACCATGAACCCCGAACAGATCACCCTGGCCCACGGCAGCTTGCGATAGTGCGCACTGAACTTGCTGGTGTATTTGCACGGAATGTAGTTCTGGTAGGCATCGTGTTCAAGGATGACCAGATTGGGAATTGTGCGGATGAAACCGACCTGACGCACTTCCTGCTTGAAGCGCAGGAAGAACACGATCCGGTCATAACGACTGACATCCACTTCGCGGCGAAAATAGCTCCGCAGGTTGCGCTGCTCATCGGAACTCAGCCAGCGCACGTCGCATTCGCAATGTGCGGCGATGCCGTCGTAAAGACGGTCCAGAATGGCACGCTGCTCTTTCTGGACCAGAAGTAGGACTTTCATGGTTTTCCTTGCAGTACTGCGCCTGCTGAATCAGATGTCACGGCTGCACCAGAACAACTCGTGTCGTCGCACAGCTTTACGGAAGAATTCGTTTTCGCCTTCAGCCGGCCAGCGCCGCCCGGCCAGAACACGCTGCAACGCACGGCGCAGACGGCGCTTGAACGGCATTGGCGGCTGCAGGTCATGCATCATGCCCAGCGCCATCGCCTTGTCCCTCTGGGTCGCAACCGACAACTGAAGGCTGTAAGGCACCAGCGACAGTTCGCCATCGAACACCGGCGGCAGGCTGATCCCCGTGTAGGCATCACCCATTGGCCAGCGGTCATTGTCATGCAAATGGTTGGCGTAACCGAGTATCACGTCTGGCTGCCATTCAAGCCCGACCAAGGCTTCACGCACCGCAGCCTGTGCGCAGACATGATCGGGGTGAGGGTCGATGGCGGGGTGCGGCATGACAATAACCTGTGGCCTGGCGTTTGAAATCAATGCACGCAGGTCGGCCAGCAGGTTGTTCCAGGTCGGCTGGCCGTCGTCGCCGGGCAAGGCCAGCGCATTGAACTGACGAAATAACCGGGTATCGGTCAAATCCGCTTCTCGCGACCCGACCGGCGTGCCCGGCGCCGCCTGCATGGCGGGCAGTTGCAGGCAGAAGTAGCCCAGCTGCACGCAACGAGATTCCGGCACACCGCCCCAACGCGCGACGGCGATGCTGTCCCAGGCACGCAAGCGGCCCTTCATGCGCGCCGCTTCGGCGCGCTGCATGCCCATCTGTTGATAGTGTTCGGCTTCAATCTCGCCAGCGGTCAGCGTGACGATCCATGCTTCCTCGGCCTGACTGTAAAGCCCGAACGCGGCCAGCTCAGCGTCGTCAGCGTGCGGCGCGATCACCATGACACGTTGCTTTCGTGGATCGGGCTGACGAAACAGCCAGAGCCGTGGCGCGGCTGACAGCCGGCAGAACCGTCCCCGCAATTGCAGCGCACCCGCGGCCAGCGGCTCGCCCAGCCCGGTCAGGTTCAGGTAACGCACGCCAGAGACACCGCGCTCGAACGCCTGCCGGTCCTGCAGATCCAGCCCGTGAAGCTCGATGAACGGGTCGAGAAAACGACCCAGCCATGTGCTGTTGATCGTCAGCGCCAGGATCAGCGTCTCGTCGCCGGCCAATTGCAGCGGCGTCTCCAGTAACAGTTTGCCAGCGTCCAGACGCACGCCCGGCACTTCGCTGTCGACGGGAAAGCTGTATTGATAGTCGTCGGCTGGCGAATAGAACAGATGATCGGCAAACCAGGCTTCGTGAGCGACCCACGCGCAAAGCGCCAGAAGCGGCACCAGCCACCAGGCCACCATCACGCCAAGCGCGATCAGCAGCAACAGCCCAGCCAGCAACACCAGCCGCTTGTGACGGCGATGGCGCTTGAGCAACTGCTGCTTGCGGCTCAAATCTGGAACACCGGAACGGGGTTGCACCATCGGTCCTTGTACTCGCGATCAGCACGGCCAAAGGAAAAACGCAGCGATTTGCCCAGCGCCCGGGCATCTTCCCAAGCGGACTGGGTGTTGACGA
The DNA here is from genome assembly GCF_002157375.1 of Pseudomonas syringae. Lineage (GTDB taxonomy): Bacteria > Pseudomonadota > Gammaproteobacteria > Pseudomonadales > Pseudomonadaceae > Aquipseudomonas > Aquipseudomonas syringae_T. Next base: position 228,488 of record NZ_MTSA01000002.1, on the reverse strand, counting down.
AACTCAGTACGCTGCCCGGACTGAAATCACGGGTTTCAGGGTCGACCCCGCCGTTGACGTACTCGACGCTGACCCACTGTGGCGCCTCGACGCGGTACACCAACTGGATGGCCACCGGCGCGTCATTGAGAAACACCACCGAGCCGATCAGCAGCTCGCGCAGCAACTCGATGACTTCAGCCTTGTGCCGGGCACCGGTGGCCTCAAAGCCCCAGCGGCGCTGGAACAATTCGCAGTACATGCTCGCCAGCTCGGCGCTGCTGAACTCGCTGACCGGCCGGACCGTTCCACCCGCCTCTTCCAGCAGACGCAGCTCGCGACGCTGGTTGTACCGAAACTTTTTCGACAGGTCTTCAGGCGTGCGCGCCATTGCCAGTGATTCGGCCTGCGGCTTGAAGGTGCTGACGCGCCCTTCGTTGAGCGCAGACACGTAGCGGGCACGGTGACGAACCGGCACCTGAACATCATCGGCCATCGGCAGAATCAGCTCGGCGTTGCCCAGGTCGAACAACCCCTTCTTGCCATGACGTTTGAGTTCGTCCTTGGACAGCGCCATCGAGCGACCCCAGGTGGCAATCGCAGCTTTCACCTCGCCGTTCTGCTCCCAAGCGAGATAACGCACGGGAATACCGGCGAGCGCAGACAAACGTGCGACCACCAGCGGGTGTGTGGCCACGCTGCCGCCAAACCGGTGCCATGCCTGCTCGTAGGCGGGCGCATCGATCTGCACCCAGCCACGCTCACGCCAGCCTTTGAACCTGTTAAGCATCAGACCCCCGCCGTCAGGCTGGAGACTTGCGGCAAGCGCCAGAACACATCGCGCACGGCATGATCGGAAAAACGCTCGCGCAACCGCAACAGCATACGTTCAGCACAATCCTGACGCTGCTCCGCGTCCAGCCCCGCCATGTGTACCAGGCCGTTCGCCAGGCTATGGGCATCCCCCAGCGGGAACAGCAGGCCAACGTCTTCGACCACTTCCTTCGCGCCGCCGCAGGCCGTCGCCACCAGCGGCACACCGGCGACCATGGCTTCCAGCAGTACCATGCCGAACGGCTCGTGATCCGAACTCAAGGCAAAGACATCAAACGCCTTGAAGTAGCGACGAGCATCGGACACCTGCCCGAGAAACAGCACGTGCGAGCCAATCCCCAGCTCCAGCGCAAGCGCCTTGAGCGTGTCCTCAAGACGGCCCTTGCCGAGAATCACCAACTGGCTGTTCTCGGGAAGATTGGGCAACGCCTCGGCAAAACCGCGCAGCAGCGTGGCCTGATCCTTGTCGGGGTGCAGACGGCCGACGTTGGCGACGATCCATGCTGACGGCGACAAACCCAGCTCTGCACGCGCATCTTCAGGGGAAAACTGGCTGCCCTGCAGTTGCTCGACATCAATACGGTTGTACAAGGTCTGAATACGCTCGGCCGGCCACTTGGGCAGGCTGCTGCGCATGTCGTCACGAACCGCATCGGACACGCCCAGCAGGCTCAGGCGCTTGCGAAACAGATGGGCGAACAGCTTGCGACTGCCCCGGTGATAATCACCGAACGCATGATGCACGCCAATGACGGGCAGTCTGGTTGCCAGCAGCGCGATGTAGACCGGCTTGAAGCGGTGCGCGATGCAAAAGCTGAAACGGCGGGTGGCGGCGATCTTGCGCAGGTCCCGGATGGCGCCCAGCTTCAGGCCACGAATGGCACTGGAGCTGTACTCCATGAACAGCACTTCGTCGGAACCGCAGTCGGCCACCACATCAGGGTCGGCGGCACCGGTCAGAAACACCGTCGTTACCCGGTATCCCTTGCCGGCGAACAGGCTGGCGTATTGCCGCGCGCAGTCCAGAAACGGCCCGTCATAGCCGTGGCAGAACTGCAGCACGTGACGTTCAGCCCAGCGTGTCATAAGCCTCGACGCCCTCTTTGACCACCAGGATGTCTTCCATGATCAGGTACTCGAGGTCCGAGCCGAAGAACATGTTCAGGGCATCGGTCGGCGAGCAGATCATCGGCTCGCCACGGCGGTTGAGCGAGGTGTTCAGCGACACGCCGTTACCGGTCAGTTCTTCCAGCGCTTTCATCATGTCGTAGTAGCGCGGGTTGTACTCACGCTTGAGCACCTGGGCGCGGGACGTGCCGTCTTCATGGACGACTTCCGGCACGCGGGTCTTCCACTCTTCGGCGACTTCGAAGGTGAAGGTCATGAACGGCGCCGGGTGATCGATCTTGATCATCTGCGGTGCAACGGTGTCGAGCATCGACGGGCAGAAAGGCCTCCAGCGCTCGCGGAACTTGATCTGATGGTTGATGCGGTCGGCCACGCCGGACACGCTCGGGCAACCGATGATCGAACGACCGCCCAGCGCGCGCGGACCGAACTCCATGCGCCCCTGGAACCAGGCCACCGGATTGCCCTTGACCATGATTTCGGCAATCCGCTCAGGCGTATTGTCGATCTGGCGCCAGACCGGCTTGCTCGGGTGACGGGCACACGCCGCGATCACGTCTTCGTTGCTGTACGAAGGGCCGAGGTAGACGTGCTCCATCTTCTCGACCGGCACACCGCGAGCGTGGGACACATAAGCCGCAGCACCCACCGCCGTACCGGCGTCGCCGGAAGCCGGCTGCACGAACAGTTCTTTCACTTCCGGGCGGGCAATGATGCGCTGGTTGAGCTTGACGTTCAGCGCACAGCCACCGGCGAAGGCAATCTTGCCGGTTTCCTTGAGGATGTCGCCCAGGTAGTGGTCCATCATCTGCAACGCAAGCTTTTCAAACAGCGCCTGCATGCTGGCGGCGTAATGAATGTACGGCTCGTCGGCGACGTCGCCGACACGCTTCGGGCCAAGCCATTCGATCAGCTTCGGCGAGAAATAGAAGCCCTTGCCTTTCTCTTTGTAACGACGCAGACCGATGACATTGGCCAGTTCGGTATTGATGACCAGTTCGCCATTCTCGAACGTCGCCAGACGCGAGAAATCATACTTGCTGGCGTCGCCATATGGCGCCATGCCCATGACCTTGAATTCGCCATCGAGCATCTCGAAACCGAGGAATTCGGTGATCGCGCCATACAGGCCGCCCAGCGAATCCGGATCGAAGAATTCCTTGATCTTGTGGATCTTGCCGTTTTCGCCATAGCCGAAAAAGGTCGTGGCGTACTCACCTTTGCCGTCGATGCCCATGATCGCGGTTTTTTCGGTAAAACCGGAGCAGTGGTAAGCGCTGGAGGCGTGGGCCAGGTGGTGCTCGACCGGCTCGATCTTGATCTTTTTCGGATCGAAGCCCAACTGCTCAAGGCACCACACGATCTTGTTGCGATAGCGTTTGTAACGGCGATTACCCATCAACAGCGCATCAAGTGCGCGGTCCGGGGCGTACCAGTAACGCTTGGCGTAGTGCCAGCGCGCTTTGCCAAACAGACTGATCGGCGCGAATGGAATCGCGACCACATCGACGTCCGAAGGCTTGATGCCTGCCTGCTCGAGGCAGAACTTCGCGGACTCGTAGGGCATGCGGTTCTTTGCGTGCTTGTCACGAACGAAGCGCTCTTCTTCGGCCGCTGCTACCAGCTTGCCGTCGATGTAAAGCGCTGCGGAAGGATCATGGCTAAGGGCGCCGGACAGGCCAAGGATCGTCAATGCCACTAGGGTCTAGCCTCTTTAGTCTGCATACAGGCGCATCGCGCCCGAGAAAAGGTGTGCCCCCGCACAGCGGGCTGAGGGCAGCTAAAGGGCGGGATTATAACGTAATGACCGAGGATTGGCTCGGCGGCCTGAAATGTCGCTGCGGGCTCCCGCCAGACGGTGTAAGAAACGTCTCTTTCGCCACACCCAATAACTATCTACGACGTTGCACCCCGTTGCGTCTGATTAATTGAGGCCCATCAACGCTGGCCTCAGGGCCTTCGATCAAACCTCAGCGCCTGAAATGCGCAATGGGAAGCCCTCATGACTCAAACACAGACCGCCTCAGCTTTAACCCCCGTCTCACTGACGCCCGCCGATACCTGGCCTGCCGCATCGGCAGCCTTGAAGCGCCTCGACGAACTGCGCACCGTGCTGGCCGGCGAACTGCTGACGCAGCCCGCCCCCGGCGATGCGCTGTTGGCCGCCCTCGGCGGCAGCGACGTCTCCGAGCGAGAACTGGAAATCTTCAGCCTGCTGCAACAGGTCGATGACTACTGGCTGGTCCCCGGAGAAACCGGCGAAAGCCGCCGTGAACGACTGGTGCCTGCGCTGCAGCGTGCAGTGCGTGACGAAGCGAGCGTCAGGATTCACGAGCGCGACCTGGAGAGCGGCTATCTTGCCTGCCTGCCGGACCCGGCAGAGCAGCCGCACGACCCTGCGCCGGTCTACTCTTCGCTGTCGGTGCAATTGCACGATGACGAGCAGGTCGAACTGGCCGGCGTGCTGACGATATCCCTGGAAACGGAGCACACGCTGCTGATGCTCCCCGGGATCGGCATCATGGGCTTCGCCAGCCAGGCACAGATGGCGCATAACCTTGCACGCTGGCTGAACACGCCGAGGTTGCGCGGCGCACTGTTCAACTGCATGGAAAGACGTCATCAAGAACCACTGGCTGCGATCAGCCAGGACGCCGACCTGTACCTCGAACCGTTCAGCGCCGCCGACCTGCACGTCAAACCGGTGACCACGGCGCCGTTCGTGTATGCCTTCGACCGTCTGCTGAACAAGCAGCGCAACGACATTCGTTACGCCTGCGAACGACCTGGCAGCGAAGACCGGCACGAACGTCGGGCACTGATTCAGGAAGCCATCGACATGGGCGGCCTGTTCGGCCCTGCGTCCATGCTCGAACTGCGAGAACTGACCAACCGGCAACGTCAGTATCAGCGGGACATGCCGGACTGGATGAAGATCGCCAGCAAGGCAGACCTGCAAGCCTACGCCGGGCACCTGCGCCGCTACGATGAAGCGCATGCCGCCATGCTCAGCGTGCTGGGCAGTGCCGCGTCCCCGGAGCAGTTCGCCGATGCTCGTTTACGCGCACGGCTGGCCGACGATCTGGGGCTTGACCTGGCCCCTGGCGCACTGACCATCGACACGCGCCGCACGCTGCCGTTGACGGGCGAGACCTATCACGTGACACGCTCGCTGATCGAGCTGGCACTTTATGGCCTGCACCTGAATGACGAGGTCGCCGGTTCGGACTTTCTGGAGCAGACCGTCATCCGCCTTGATGGCGAGCCGCTGGACATCGCCTGCGCCGCCCTGACCCCGTCCTACCTCGTCGGGCTGATTGCCGAACTGGATCTGCGGGCAGTCTTCGGCGACTTTCAAAAGGCGGCCTACCAGCAAGAACACAACCGAAAACTGCTGGCCATGCTGGCACGCACCCGGCTGACCGCACTGGCCTGGGCGTCAAAGATGCAGGGCCACATCCAGCCCGGAGATTTCAACATTGTCGAGGCGCTGGCGCGTGTGCCGCAGGGCAGGCCTGATCCGGCATTGCGCGTGCAGCAGATAAAGCTGAACGGCCGCAACGTGATGGCCAGGCTGCTGGTGTTCCGCAAGCAGGACGCTGAGGGTCACACGGAGCGACTGGTCATGCTTGCGCTGGACGCCCCCGGACAGCCGTTCAAGGCTTTCGAAGATGAAACCCGATTGCTGCATGAGATCGTCGGCTGGAGCGCATCGCCGGCAATGACCGACTACCTGCTCACTCAGGTGGAGGTTGCCGCTCGCCCGGAACTTGAGCAACACCTGACGGCACTCCGGCTGAAACCCCACCCCGAGGATGATTTCATCCAGTTCATTGACCACCCGGACTGCGAAGCGGCCTTGCGCGGCTTCACCGATGAACAAGTACGCGTCACGCTCTCCGAACAGGCCCGTCACACGCCGGACTGGTATCTGCGTGCCAGTCGTTCACAGCGTCAGGAACTGCTGGCCCTGGAAGAGGCTGTCGGCGGCGCCCTCGGCAATTATCAGGCACAGCCTCATGCTCGGGTCCAGCCGTTCAAGGACTACGTTCACCAGCGCGCCTCCCAGCAGATCGGCAAGTTGCTGGGCGTGCCCACCGGCACGGTAGACCCCGACCTCATCGTGATCACCAGCGAGCGCGAAACGCTGACCTACACCGACATGCTGCTCAAGGGCTATGACGACAGCATCGACCCTGTTCGCACCTCCGCCGACACGCAGGCCACCTTCAGCGGTCCGGAGGGCGTCGACCTCAGCGCCTTGTCGCCGGCAGCGGTGGCCGGTTCGGTGCGCGGCAAGTGGCTGGCAGACGATTACATTGCCCTGGTCAGACGCACGCTGCTCAACCCCGACGATCAGGGCTATGAGTATCGGCGCAGGGCCAGCGTCCTGATCACCCGGTTGCAGATGCAGGCCGCGGCCCTGCGCAGCCTCCTCAAAGGCCATGTCGATGCGGCGCAGTACGCCTGGCTGAAACCGTCACTGGATAACGCGCACCTCGACGATGCGACCACACGCGAGCAATACCTGCTTTACCCGCTGCACATAAATGTGGATAAAGCCCTTATTGCTTCCGGGCTGAACGGCGTCGACCAACTGGTCACTCCCTCCACGCCGCTGAGCCAGATCGAAACCGTGCAAGGTTGCGTGGTCATCCTGCCGATGCAGATCCGGCACTCCGCGCTGCTGTACACACCACAGGCACCCGACGGCATCGAGTTCCGCCTGTTCAGCGATTTCGTTCGCTCGCTGGATACCGCGGGCATGATCGACTACTACAAGGACCGCTGCCGGATCGACGCACGCCGTACCTTGTCATTCTTCCTGCGCGACATGCAGCAGAACAACGCCGACAAGCCGCCCGTGATCCCCAAAGCATTCATTTCCGACTTTGCCGACACCTGCTACAACCGGCCGATCGAGCGCAGGTTGCGGGACGTAGAAGAAACCACCACCGGCCGTAACGACATGTTGTCGCGACTGATCTGGAACAGCGTCGAGCTGATCGCCACGGCGCTGACCCTGCCCTTCCCCCCGGCCAGCTTTGCGGTGGGCAGCCTGCTGGTGCTGCATGACAGCGGACGAGCACTTGAAGCCCTGACCAAGGGTGATCAGGAGCGTGCCGGGGTTTACGTGCTTGCCGCATTGTTCAACGGCCTCGGCGCGGGCGGCGACCTGCTGACAGGCCTGAAAGGCTTCGGCGGGGTTTTGCACCAGCTCGAACACAGCCAAGAGGCTACCCCGGTACTGCGCTCGTTCCGCCAGCAGTCTTCCGTGCCGCGTTACGAACACCTGTACCCGGTGGAACTGCAGGAGCAGGTCTTTCTGGTCGGCAGGCCAAATGCCAACGGCCACGCCCCGGTGTTTCACGCGACCCCGGTGTCCTCGGCCCCGCCAAGGGCAACCGGCCAATACGCCGTCAGGGAAGCAGGCGGCAACTGGCAACCCCTTGCCCCGGTGTTCAATGCCGCACCTCGCGCCCCTTCGGGGTTGCGCATTGACAGGGCGGTCGATCTTTCTCTGCATGACGTGCCACGCATCGCTGCCGGCCATGCCAGAGGCGTGTGCCTGGTCAACGGCCAACGCTACATCGAACTGTCCGGCAGAACCTTTCAGGTGCAGTACGACGCGCAGTTGCGCTGCTGGCAAATCGTCGATCCCGCCAACCCGTTCGCCTTCTTCGGCAATCAGCCGGTTCACCTTGATGCCGACCAGCAATGGCAGCTTGTCGGCCAGCAACGCCTGCGTGGTGGCGGTGTGGGTGATTCACAGCCTTACGGCCCGTTGGCGCCGGAAACACCGGGCACCAGCACGGGGTCCATCCCAAGCGAATACGAGATGCCGCCCGCCATGCAGTCGGCGCTGGAGGTGGTACTGAGCAACAGGCCTTACGACCCGACCGGGATCGGCATGGAAGCCTACTTCGAAAGCTATTTCGCCGACCTGCGGCAGAGTTTCGTGGCGCGTCGGGAAAAACTCTACCAGGACGCCCAGGCATTTCTCGCCGGATTCACGCCACCGCCCAAGCCGCCGCTGCCGCCACTGACACCGCCTGTTGCCGTCGACAACCTGATCGAACATGTCTTTGCGCACAGCAACGGTCTGATCTTCAGCGAGGCCCCCAAATCGGTTGCCAGCAAGCGATTGTTGCTGCTCAACATGCCCCTGTTGGCCGAACAGCGTGTCGAAGTGCTGTACATCGAACACCTGCTGACCGACAAACACCTGGCAAAACTCGCCCGATATCGCCAGCTGGGCAAAAAGAGCCGCTCCGGCTCGCATGAAATCAAACATTATCTGAACGATACCAACCGGGGTGCATTGAACAACTCGAGCACTGATTACGATTACTACCATGTGATCAAGGCCGCGCACCGCTACGGCATCGAGGTGCGCCCGTTCAGTTCTTCAATCAGCTACCCGTTCAGCAGTCATCCGGTAGCAAGCGCAGCCAACGACCCGGCTGCTGCTCAAAAAATGAGCACCTTCTTCGGCCATACGCTCATCAACAGTGACATCGCATCAGCCCCCACGCGACGCTGGGTTGCCTTGCTGGACCAAAGGCTTGCCACAGCAAATGACCAGATTCCCGGCATTGCCGAGATGCAGGGCGTGGTCAGCGTGCATGTGCATGACATCCCTGCCGGTCGCCCGACGCGCATCATTCAGGGCAGCAGCGGATTGCCCGGTCAGCACCTGCCGACCCGCTGTGACTTCACGGTTGCGTTCGCCGATCCGGCGCTTATTGTGCCAATGGCGCCATTGCCGGCACCTACGCCTCTGGATGACATGCTGCTGCGAGAACTGAGAAGCCCGGCCGCGCTCCCGGATGGCGAGCGCTGGGCAGGCCAGTACGGATTCGTTCAGGACGAAAAAGGGGCCTGGTTGCGTGTAGCGCCCGAAGACTGGAATGCCGAGCGTCCGGCGACGGCGATCCAGCAATCACTGGCTGACACAACCTACGAAATGCCCCTGGAGACCCGGACCAACCTGCACCGGCTGGCGAACTTCGAAAAGAAAGGGCTCGATATGGAGTACTTTTTCGATGACCCTGAACTGGATGCAGTGCGCGATGCTTTCGCCCTGCGCCGCAAGACGCTGCAAAAAAACGCCGCCACGATCAGCGCCGCACAACTTCCGCCTCGTCCTGCCTTGCCAGCCATCAAGCCTCAGACAAGCGTGCCGGAGTTGTTTGAGACCCTGTACCGCCACACCGACAGTCTCGTGATCGGCGAGTCGCACTTTTCGGTCGCCAGCAAAAAAATGATCATCGACAACCTGCCGCTGCTGTCACAGCAAAACGTCAGGACGCTGTACATGGAACACTTGCTGACCGACCTGCATCAGGCGGACCTGGACCGCTTCTTCGAAACCGGCCAGATGAGCAAAACCCTGCTGCATGACTTGAAAGTGCTGGACCGGGGGCATCATACCGACCCGGACAAGGTCTACACCTTCGAGCAGTTGGTCATCAAAACGCGCCAGCATGGCATGGAAGTCAGGGCCATCGATTGCGCGGCCAGCTACCACCTCAGTGACATTGCCAGCGAAGATTCCCTCACTCGCCAGCAGATGATGAATTACTTTGCGTCACGCACGATACGCAAGCATCAGGACGTCATGGGTTCACACAAGTGGATCGCGCTGGTCGGCAACAGCCATTCCAATATCTACCAAGGCGTCGTACCCGGCCTTGCCGAACTGGAAGGCGGGATCGGTCTGCGGGTCATCGATGTGGCACCGGGGCAATCAAGGGGCGTGATGCCGGATCCGGGGGAACTGGTCTCCGGAAATATATCGACGACCCAGGTCCACATCAAAGGCGACTATCGAGTCGAGATGGAAGTGCCGCAACTGCCCAATACCATTAGGCCGCAGCAGCCACTGACGATTGAACAACGGCTTCCCCGGCCGGGCATGTTTCTGGTGCAACAGGGCGAAGGCGACCTGCAGACCATCGTCCATCGCGCACGAGACACCTGGATTTACCGCACACCGATATTGGTCAATGACCAGGGCAAGCTGTATGTAGAACGTGTCCGCTGGCCGCGCGTGCATCTCATCCCCTACGACGACATGGACGCGTTGGTGGCGGCACTGAAAGAGATGAACCTCACACGAGTCGGCTGAAGCGCGTCCCCCACCCCACGCGCAGGCTCAGCCCTGCGCGACTTTCGGCAAGCGCTGCTCCAGCCTCTGGTGCAGCGCACTGTGCGCCGGCCAGTTACGCATGAAGCGCGCCCGGTCGCGGGCATAGGCCGACGCGAATGACGATTGCGAACCGTGCTGCTGCATGGCATCCAGATCGATCATTGCCCAGCGATCCTTGTGCCAGAACAGGTTGTGCCCCTTGAAATCACCATGACTGATGCGCTCCTGAATGAGCTGCGCGAACAGCTGATCCAGGGCCAGCAACTCGGCCTCAGGTGCATCACCGCTTTCGACATGGGGGGCGAAGCGCTCGATGATGTCCGGCCCGTCCAGAAACTCGGTGACCAACCAGGCTTTGCTGCGCAAACCGAGGAAGCGTTGCTCCTGCACTGCCAGCGGCTTGGGCGTGGCGATACCGAGAAACATCAGGCGGTTGCCTTCACGCCACGAATGCCAGGCACGGCTGGGACGCCAGAAACGCTTGAGCCAGTGACTGAAGTTCTTGATGTTGTAACGCTTGATGACCAGCGCACGACCATTGGCCTCGACACGGCCAACGCTCGCCGCGCCACCGGTTTTGTACAGATGGCCCTTGTCGAGCAACGCATCGGCCTGGTCCAGCACTGGCAGCATCGCGGTTTCTTTCTCGCGGCGCATGGCGCGGAACACCGAGGCGCTGTCCTTGACACTGAACAGGCTGCAGTCGCGCACCGTCTTGCCCATGAAATCCTTGAGGCGCCAACTGCGGACCTTGTCGATCTGCTTTTGCAGCGCTTCCATCGGCAGGCCATGCTCGGCATTGCTGAGCAGGTAATACACCAGCAGTTCTTCGGTAAATGGCGCAAAGGCGCGGGGCAACTGGGCAAAGAACACGCCGAGGTTTTCCAGCACCTTCTGCCGGGACAGCGGCTGCCCGGCCTGTTCGGCGCGAATGCCCGCGCCATCGATCAGGTACAACTGTCCTTTGTGGCGCAACAGGTTGTCCAGGTGCAGGTCTTCCTGCCACAAGCCTTTGGCATGTTGCAAGGCAATGGCGGTCAGCGCCTCACCCAGCACCGCTTGCTGTTCGTCGGCCAGCGGCGGCAGATCCCTGACCGCGTTCCAGGCGTCACCCAGACTCGACGCCTGCTCCAGAAATTCAAACAGCAGCCAGCCACCTTCGCCCTCCTGCAAGCCATCGGCCAGCAACAGCGGTGTGGTCAGCCCTTGCTCGGCAAGCAGACGCACGCCAGCCAGTTCACGCTGAAAGTGCCGGGCGGCCTTGTCGCCCACCAGCAGTTTTGCCAGCACCGTCCGCCCCCGCCATACACCCGCCCCCACATACCGCTGACCCGGCAAGACGCGCAGCAGGGTCAGCAGTTGCAGTTCAGCCGGGCCGGCTGCATCGGCCAGCGTCAGGCTCATCGGCAACGCCGGGTTACGACCGGCGTTCTTGAGTTCAGACAAGCGCATCAACGGGTCTCTTTATCATTGCGGTGTTGAAGGTCACGTTTATGGTCACTGCGCCTGCCCAGTCGTACGCTCCAGGCATCGACCAGAGCGCTGTCGGGGCTGGCTTGCAGGTAGGCCGCCAACAACTCGCGCCGCTCGCCTTCACTCCATACCTGCGCACGACGCAGCAGCGGCTCCAGATCCCGGGCAAGGTCACGCTTGCCGAAGATCACCGGGCGGGTTTTTTCCAGGTCGATCAGTTGCGCCAGATACCCCGAGCCACCGGGCCGGAGAAAAATATGCTTGGGGTAGAAGCAGCCGTGGACCTGCCGTGCGCCGTGCAGCGTGTGTGCCAGGCGGCCACAGGCCTGAAGGATCGCCAGACGCTGACCCGCATCAAGGCTGCTCCATTGCTGCAACAGCTCATCGAGATCGGTCCAGCCGTCCAGCGCCCGGGTCATCAGGATCGCGCGGTGTTCGCCGTCGACCTTCTGCTCGCCATAGAACACCGCTTGCAGCGCCGGAATGCCCAGCTTGCGATAGCGGCTGATGTTGCGAAACTCGCGAGAGAAGGACGGCTCGCCGAACGGGTGATGCAAGGTATACGTCAGGTAATTGCTCTGGCGTTTGAGGTAGAACCCCTGGCCGTCCAGATCGAGGCGAAACACACTGCTCCACCCGCCACGCCCGGTGTTGGGTTCATCGACCGCATCGAGCCGGATGTTCCAAAGCGATTCAAAATCAGCCAGGTGATGACGCGCCAGTAAAGGCTGGTCGGCACTGGCAATAAAAACGCTCATTCACGGCCCTCGAAAAAGCTGACGATATGTCGAATACGTTTTTTGTCGGAGGCGTTCAAACGCGTGCGCTGACGGTAGAGCAGATAGAAACGCAGGCGCTGGGTGGCCGATAAATGATACTTGGCGACCTTGTCCAGGCACGCCAGGTCCTTGGTGATCCGGTAGCGCAGCATGAAGCTCCACCAGAACGCACCGTTGGGGCAATCGATGAAGAACAGCTTGCCCTCGTCATCGACCAGCAGATTGCGCCATTTCAAATCGTTATGGGTGAAATGGTTGTCGTGCATGATCCGCGTATAGGCCGCCAACTGCTGGCTTATGCCCTCGACCCACTGCCTGTCGGCCAAGCGCGAATCCTTGCGCTGCGCCAGCGCAGACAGGTCTTCGGTGTTCGGTAATTCACGTGTGATCAGCGCACCGCGATCATAGGAAGCGCCATTGCGCTCCAGCCCCCAGGCCACCACTTCGGCGGTGGGAATGCCCCACTTGGCAAACCGCTTGAGGTTCTGCCATTCGGACTTGACCCTGGGCTTGCCCATGTAACGGCGCAGGCCTTTGCCCGCGCCCACATAGCGTTTGACGTAATAGTTGACCCCGCCACGCTCGACACGGATAACCTCGGAAAGCGGGTCCCGGGTCAGGCGATGCCCTTCCAGGGCAAACACGGCGTCCAGACTGCCGAAGTCGTGCGCCAGAGAGGCGTACTCGGGTTCAAGGTTCCAGCCCGCCATCAGAGCGCGTCCCCGTAACGCACTTTGCGCTGATACAACTTGTCGGCTTTTTTATCCAGCCAGGCCAGCAGTGCGGCTTCCTTGAGCAAAATGTCGCGCAACGGCTTCTGGAAATAGTCTTTGAGAAAACGCAGCTTGTCGCGTCGGGTCAGGCCGATGTCCAGCGCCGAAAAGTACAGCGCAGCCAAATCCTTGTTGCGCCAGCGCGGGGTAATCGCCCGTCGCGTCTGGGCACGGTGCAGGTCGATGACCGACAGTTTGAAATCGTCGGCCGTCACCGGTTTGTCGGTGTGCAACAGAAAATGACAGATGTAGCAGTCGCGGTGGTTGACGCCTGCGCGGTGCATCATCCCGACCAGCCGCGCGACTTCGGCAATGAATGCCCTTTTCAAGCGCGGCTCGGGTGGCTCGTTACGCCAATTGAGGCTGACGTCTTCCAGGCTGGTGGTGGGTGCCAGTTCCTCGGTGACGATGAACGAATGCTGCGCGGCAGGATTGCTGCCCCGCTCGCCATACGCCACAGCGGTCATGGTCGGTACACCGACCTCATGCAGACGCTCGATGGCATCCCATTCCTTGCCCGCGCCCAGCACCGGCAGCTTGGCGGTTGCCAGGTTCTTGGCAATCTCGCCCCAGCCGATGCCGCGGTGGATCTTGACGAAGTAGCCGCGCCCGTCGACTTCGGTGCGCAGCGTGCGACGCCCTTCCAGCTCGCGATAGACCTCACCGCTCAGGCCCTCGACCTCGGCGAATGCATCGCGCCCGGCCCACAGGCTCTTGAACGGTTCAGCAAGGAACAGCTTCATCAATAGTGCTCCGCCAGAATCACATCCGCAGCGTGTTGCGGCATGCTGTAAAGGTCTGCTGTGTCCGCAAAGGTCAGGCCATTGCGGCTCCAGGCGCTGCGCGCGGCATCGTCCTCGAGCATGCTCGCCAGATAGCGATTGAGTTGCGCCTGATCGAACGGCTCGTCCAGAACCCGCCCGCAATCGGCTTCGGCAATATAGTGAGCGTAACCGCACACCGCACTGACCAGGACCGGCAAACCGGCCACCAGCGCTTCGAGCAGCACCGTACCGGTGTTCTCGTTATAAGCCGGATGGATCAACAGATCGGCGCCGAGCAGGAAGCGCGGAATATCACTGCGCCCTTTCATGAACGTCACCTGATCGCCCAAGCCCAGCGCAGCGCTCTGCAGCTGGAATACTTTGGGGTCATCCTGGCCGATTACAAACAGGCGCGTGCGTTTCTTCATGTCCGCCGGCAGCGCCGCGAGTGCTTTCAGGCTGCGATCCACGCCCTTGGTCTTGAAACCGGAGCCGATCTGCACCAATAACCGGTCATCGTCGGCCAGACCGAATTCTTTGCGAAAGTCGGCACGAATCTGTGGCGCGTCAGGCGGCGCGCGGCGATCCTGGGAAATACCCGGCGGCAGCAGGTGGAAACGCGACAACGGCGTGTCGTAATGCTTGATGAACAGTGGCTGCTGCACTTCTGAAATCATCAGCACCTGGGTTTTCGAGTCCTTGGCGAACACTGCACGCTCGTAATCGGCGAAGTGGCGATAACGCCCCCACTTGCGATACAGCGGGCTGCGCAGGTTCTGTGCCTTGTCCTCGAAACAGCCATCGGCGGCGTAATACACATCCAGGCCCGGCATCTTGTTGAAGCCGATCAGGCGGTCCACCGGACGTTTCGCGAGGTCCGCGTCCATCCACGCACTGAGTTTCTCGTTGCGCCGATGATTGAAAAACGCTTTGACCGGCGCAACCAGCACCTCAAAACCTGGCGGCACATCGCCTTCCCAGATCAGGGTGTAGACACGAATCTGATGACCACGCTGCTGGCATTCCAGCGCGATGCGCATGAAATCGCGTTGCAGGCCGCCAAACGGGAAATATTTGTAGAGCACGAAAGCCAGTTGCATCAGCCAGGTTCCTTTGCCAGCAACAGCGCGCCCAGTTGGCTCGCTACTCGCTCGGGATTCAAACGAGTGAAGCACAGCGGCCACTCGCGTTTCAGGTCGAACCGGCGCTGATCGTCGGCGGTCGGTTGGTAAGTGCATTTCTTCTGCAGGCAAGGCGCACAACCCGGATAGTCGGCGGCCAGATGCACCTGCGATTTGCCGTAGGCCCCGGTCAGCCCGGGATTGGTAGGGCCGAACAAAGAAATGGTCGGCACATCCAGCGCTGCGGCCAGGTGCCCGATACCGGTGTCCACCGCAACACACGCCTGCGCGCTGGCCAATACCCGCGCCACACCTGCCAGGTTCAGTTTCGGCAGCACGTGCGCGCTGTCCAGCCCCTCGGCGATGCGCTCGGCGCGGGCTTTTTCTGCCGGGTTGCCCCACGGCAACTGCACGTGCAGACCGCGAGCGGCCATCAATTCGGCCAATTGCCGCCAGTACACCTCGGGCCAGTGCTTGGTGTCCCAGGTCGTGCCGTGCAGAAACAGCACGAACGGGGCCTGCACCCGGTCATCGTCGCCAGTCAGGGGGTTGAGGCCATAGTCACCCATGCCGTCCGGCAGCGGATACCCCAGCGCCTGAGCAAACAACTGGCGCAGTCGCTCGACCGCATGCTGTCCGCGTGCCACGGGAAACGCCCGATCATAAAAACGGCTGGCCACCGGCTCGCGCGCCGAGTCACGGTTCAGACCGGCCACCGGCGCATCGATGTAACGCGTCAGCCAGGCGCTTTTGAACAGGCCTTGCGCGTCAATCACCAGATCGTAATGCTGCTCGCGCACACGCTGCTTGAAGCGTCGCCATTCGCCTGACCTGAAGGTCTGCCAGAGGTTCTTGCGCCAGCGACGAATTGCCACCGGAATGACCTTATCGACCGCAGGATGCCAGGCGGGAATCTCGGCAAAACCTTCCTCGACCACCCAGTCGAAGCGGATACCCGGCAGCGCCCGGGCCGCGTCGGTCAAGGCGGGCAAGGCATGGATCACATCGCCCAGCGAGGAAGTCTTGATCAGCAGTACCCGCAAAATCAGGCCACCTCCACTGGCGTGCTACCCAGCCGGGTGAGCGCCTGAATCACGGCATCCGGCTCAAGCAGGCGCATGCAGTTGTAATGACCAAAACGGCAGGTGCGCTCAAAACAGGGACTGCACTCCAGGCCCAGCCGGACCACCTCGACTTCGTCGGCCAGCGGTGGTGTGAAGCCCGGCGAGGTCGAGCCGTACACCGCCACCAGCGGGCGGTTCAGCGCCGCAGCCACGTGCATCAGGCCGGAATCGTTGGACACCACGGCATCGGCGCACGACAGCAGGTCAATGGCTTCGGCGAGCGAGGTCTCGCCACTGAGGTTGACGGATTCTTCTCGCAGGCCGGGGATCAATTCCTGACGAATGCTCTCGCCGACCGGGTGATCCTTCTTCGAGCCGAACAGCCAGACCTGCCAGCCTTCACGGATACTGGCTTCGGCAACGTGTGCGTAATGCTCGGCAGGCCAGCGTTTGGACTCGCCGAACTCGGCACCCGGGCACAGCGCCAGCACCGGGCGATCCAGAACGAGACCGAACTTGAGCAGCGCAGCATCGCGAGTCGTGGGGTCGATGCGCAGGCTGGGTTTTGGATAAGGACGGGGCAACTCCGCGCCCTTGTCGAAAGCCAGCGCCATGAAGCGCTCGATCATCAGCGGGTAGCGCGGCTTGTCGAGGGTGCGCACGTCATTGAGCAGGCCATAGCGAAACTCGCCACGCCAGCCGGTACGTTTCGGGATACCGGCAAAAAACGGCACCAGCGCGGATTTCAGCGAATTGGGCAGCAGAATCGTCTGATCGTATTGGCCGGCGAGGGACTTGCCGATTCGCCGACGGGTCGCCAGTTCGAGGGCGCCGTGGCCGAGCGGAAAGCTGAGCGCAGCACGAACCTCGGGCATGCGCTCCAGTATCGGCCGGCTCCATTCCGGAGCCAGCACGTCGATTTCGCACTCGGGGTGACGCTGTTTCAGGCACTGGAACAGCGTTTGCGCCATCACCATGTCACCGACCCAGCTAGGCCCAACGATCAGAATTTTCATGTTCTATCCAAAAACGACCGGAAACGATCAGGGAGGCCGATCAGACTGCGTGACATTCCCACACAACCTGTCGCCTCCCTGTCATAGCTTTATATAGTGGGCACCGGGGCCTCGCGCAACCTTGCGGCTCAGCTCAACCCCATCTGCGTCCAGATCCGCATCACCTCACGCCGCTGGGCATGAAACTGATCACCACTGACCACGCCCGCCTGCTTCTGCAGGGCCTGACGGTGCGCCGCCGAACGGTAGGCCTTGTAGGCTTCACGCAACAGGCTGGCGTCCGCATCCGGCAACAGTCCGGCGTCTTCCAGCCCTTCGAGAATACGGATGTTATCGGTGTACAGCAGCAGGGCAGGATGCTCTCTGGACCATGCCAAAGCGGCGTATTGCACCATAAATTCGATGTCTACGATACCTCCGGCGTCCTGCTTGAGGTCGAATGGCACCGCCGCTTCGAACGCATTGGCTGCCCTGCCCGCCGCTGTCAGCCGGGTGCCGAGGTTGTCGCGCATCTTGGCACGCATCTCGCTGACTTCGGCTCGCAACGTGTCCAGGTCACGCGCGCGCCCCAACACCTCGGCGCGGACTTTCTCGAACTGCTCGCCCACATCGCGACTGCCCGTCAGCACACGGGCGCGCACCAGCGCCTGATGCTCCCAGGTCCAGGCTTCGCCGGCCTGATAGCGGGCAAAGGCACCTACCGAACTGACCAGCAGGCCGGAAGCACCAGACGGTCGCAAGCGCATGTCGACGTCATACAGCTGGCCGGAGTTGGTCTGCGTGGTCAGCAAATGGATGACCCGCTGCCCCAGCCGGGTGAAGAATTGCGCACTGTCGATGGGCTTGGCGCCGTCGGTCTCGGCCTGCAGATCACCGTCATGAATGAACACCAGGTCCAGATCGGAACCGTGGCCCAGCTCGATGCCGCCAACCTTGCCATAACCGACAATCACAAACCCCGGATCGCACAGCGAACCGTCAGGCCGCGACGGTGTGCCGTGGCGGGCCACGCTGTAACGCCAGGCCAGCGCCAGCACCTGCTCCAGAATCGCCTCAGCCAGCCAGGTCAGGTAATCACTGACTTTCATCAACGGCAGGCTACCGGAAATTTCTGACGCCGCGACCCGCAGGCTGTGGGCCAGCTTGAAGTGCCTCAGGGCTTCCATTTGCTGTTCAAGGTCGTCCTCGGGTATGCGGATCAGTCGCTCACGCAATTCGGCAGCCAGTTCCGGCGCCAATGGCGGATTGAACAGGCGACCTTCGTTGAGCAGCTCATCGAGCAGCAGCGGAAAGCGCGCGATCTGCTCCGCAATCCACGGGCTGGCGGCGCACAGGGTCAGCAGTTGTCGCAATGCATCCGGGTTCTCGGTGAGCAGCACCAGATACGCCGAGCGCCGGGCGACTGCCTCGACCAGCGGCAACACACGCTCAAGAACCAGATCAGGCTTTTCATGTTCCACCGCCTGCGCCAGCAGTCGGGGGATGAAGGCGTCCAGACGCTCGCGACTCAGACGCTGCATAGAACGCAGGTTCGGGCTGCTGCGCAGATTGGCCAGGTGTTTAAGCGCCCTGTCGGCGTCGACAAAACCGGCCTGCAACAGCTGACGGCCAGCAGCTTCTTCGTCCTGGGACTCTTCCCACAACGGCAGCCACTCGCCGCCGACCACGACTTCGCCGTCGTCCTCTTGCTCGTCGTCCGGATCGGAATCAGGGTCGGCGATCACCTGACGGAAGTGCCAGGACACGCGACCGCGCCAATGCATCAGCCGCTCGTGAAAACCGGCCCAATCGGCAAAGCCCATGATCAACGCGATACGCGCCTGATCCTGCTCGTTGTCGGGCAGCATTTGCGTCTGGCGGTCGGCAATGGCCTGGATGGCATGCTCGGTGTAACGCAGAAACTCGTAGCCCTCGCGCAACTCCTCGGTCACGGCGGAAGGCAGATAGCCCTGCCCTTCAAGGGTCTTGAGCACCTTGAACAGCGGACGCTGCTGCAGGCTCAGGTCGCGGCCACCGTGTATCAACTGGAACGCCTGGGCGATAAACTCGACCTCACGGATGCCGCCGGCACCGAGCTTTATGTTCTCGGCCATGCCTTTGCGTTTCACTTCCTGCTGAATCAGCTGCTTCATGGTGCGCAGCGCTTCGATGGCCGAGAAGTCCAGGTAACGGCGGTACACGAACGGGCGCAGCATCTCCAGCAATTCGGCGCCGGCGGCCTGATCGCCACCGACCACTCGCGCTTTGATCATCGCGTAACGTTCCCAGTCACGGCCCTGGTCCTGATAGTACTGCTCCAGCGCATTGAAACTGAGCACCAGCGCCCCGGATGAACCGTAGGGCCGCAGACGCATGTCGACGCGGAATACGAAGCCGTCGACCGTCACCGGGTCCAGCGCCTTAATCAGTCGCTGCCCCAGCCGGATGAAAAACTCCTGATTATCGAGCGGGCGCTTGGTGCCGGTCGTTTCTCCGCCCTCCGGATAGCCGAAGATCAGGTCGATGTCCGACGACAGGTTCAGCTCGACCGCGCCGAGCTTGCCCATGCCCAGAATGACCATGTGCTGTGGCGACCCTGAGTGACGACCGGTCGGCGTACCGAATTGCTGACACAAACGCTGGTAAAGCCAGTGGTAAGCGAGGTCGATCGAGGCATCGGCCATTTCCGACAAGTCGCGGCAGGTTTCGATCAGGTCTGCCTGGCGGGTCAGGTCGCGCCAGATAATCCGGACTTGCTGACGCGCGCGCTGTCGACGTAGATTACGCCCCAGTTCGTCCTCGCTGGCAGCGTTCAGCAGCGCCTCGGCAATTTGACCGCGCAATTGGCCGACAGAAAAGCTACGCTCCAGCTCGCCCGAATCGGCCAGTTGCAGCAGCATCTGCGGATCGCGACAGACTTGTTCGGTTACAAAATCGCTGGCCGCACATACCCGGTCGAATGCCTGGCGGCGCGCTTCGGGCCATGCCTCGAAAGAAGCCAGCGCCTGGTCCGACACATTAGTCAGTGCGGCCTGGAAGGTCTGCCGGGCACGGCTTATCAGTGGCAGCAGAATGGCCGGAAAATCGGCGAGTAAAGGTAGGCTCATGGTCTATCCTTGATCGGCGTGCAAACGCCCGTCCGTCATGTGTACGAGACGCGTCTGCCACCACCGCTTGTCGAACAAAGGTTATAAATTGCTGGAAAAATCAAATTAGAAGCATAAAAATCCGCTTTTTACCGGCAAGATATTCAATAGCAATCAACAGTAACGTTTTAAGTCACAACACAACAGAAGCGATTACGTCGCTTCTCTGTAGTTTTACTACTGGGTCCACAGAGTGGAGGGCTGAAATCGCCGTCGATTTGTAGTAAAACTACACGCCGCCGGATCCCACCCTCCGGTAATCCAAGAATTTATGTCGTCTGCCCACAAGGCCAGTCGCAAACTCAGGCAACCGATTCTGGAAGCCTTTCCGCCCTGGAGCAAGCCATGCAAGACCTCGATCCCGTCGAAACCCAGGAATGGCTGGACGCCCTGGAATCGGTTCTCGACAAAGAAGGCGAAGACCGCGCTCACTACCTGATGACCCGTTTGGGCGAGCTGGCCACCCGTAGTGGTTCGCAGCTGCCGTACGCCATCACTACGCCATACCGCAACACGATTCCGGTTACCCACGAAGCACGCATGCCTGGCGACCTGTTCATGGAACGCCGCATTCGCTCGCTGGTGCGCTGGAACGCATTGGCAATGGTGGTGAAAACCAACCTGAACGACCCGGATCTGGGCGGCCACATCTCCAGCTTCGCCTCCAGCGCCACGCTGTATGACATCGGTTTCAACTACTTCTTCCAGGCCCCGACCGACGAACACGGCGGCGACCTGATCTACTTCCAGGGTCACGCATCGCCAGGCGTCTACGCCCGTGCGTTCCTGGAAGGCCGCATCACTGAAGACCAGATGAACAACTTCCGCCAGGAAGTCGACGGCAATGGCCTGTCTTCTTACCCGCACCCGTGGCTGATGAAGGATTTCTGGCAGTTCCCGACCGTGTCGATGGGCCTTGGCCCGATCCAGGCGATCTACCAGGCCCGCTTCATGAAGTACCTGGAGCACCGCGGTTACATTCCGGAAGGCAAGCAGAAAGTCTGGTGCTTCCTGGGTGACGGCGAGACCGACGAGCCGGAATCCCTGGGCGCCATCGCCCTGGCCGGTCGCGAGAAGCTCGACAACCTGATCTTCGTCGTCAACTGCAACCTTCAGCGCCTCGACGGTCCGGTTCGCGGCAACGCCAAGATCATCCAGGAACTGGAAGGCGTGTTCCGTGGCGCTCAGTGGAACGTCACCAAAGTCATCTGGGGCCGTTTCTGGGACCCGCTGCTGGCCAAGGACGTCGACGGTATCCTGCAACGTCGTATGGACGAAGTCATCGACGGCGAATACCAGAACTACAAAGCCAAAGACGGCGCGTTCGTTCGCGAGCACTTCTTCAACTCGCCTGAACTCAAGGCGATGGTTGCCGATCTGTCCGACGACGAGATCTGGAAACTCAACCGTGGCGGCCACGACCCGTACAAGGTCTATGCGGCGTATCACGAAGCCGTCAACCACAAGGGTCAACCGACCGTGGTTCTGGCCAAGACCATCAAAGGTTATGGCACCGGTGCCGGCGAAGCGAAAAACACTGCGCACAACACCAAGAAGGTCGATGTCGACAGCCTGCGTCACTTCCGTGACCGTTTCGACATCCCGGTCAAGGACGCCGAGCTTGAAGCCCTGCCGTTCTACAAGCCGGAAGAAGGCAGCGCCGAGGCCCGTTACCTGAGCGAGCGTCGTGCTGCGCTGGGTGGCTTCGTGCCACAGCGTCGCGCACAGAGCTTCAACCTGCCGACCCCGCCACTCGACACCCTCAAGGCCATCCTTGACGGCTCGGGCGACCGCGAAATTTCCACCACGATGGCTTTCGTGCGCATCCTGACGCAACTGGTCAAGGACAAGGAAATCGGTCAGCGCATCGTGCCGATCATTCCGGACGAAGCCCGTACCTTCGGTATGGAAGGCATGTTCCGCCAACTGGGCATCTACTCGTCGGTCGGCCAGCTCTACGAGCCAGTCGATAAAGAACAAGTGATGTTCTATCGCGAAGACAAGAAAGGCCAGATCCTCGAAGAAGGCATCAACGAAGCGGGCGCCATGTCCTCCTTCATCGCTGCCGGCACGTCGTATTCCAGCCACAACCAGCCGATGATTCCGTTCTACATCTTCTACTCGATGTTCGGTTTCCAGCGCATTGGCGACCTGGCCTGGGCCGCTGGCGACAGCCGCACCCGTGGCTTCCTGATCGGCGGCACCGCCGGCCGTACCACGCTGAACGGCGAAGGTCTGCAACACGAAGACGGTCACAGCCACATCCTGGCATCGACCATCCCGAACTGCCGCACCTTCGACCCGACTTACGGTTACGAACTGGCAGTGATCATCCAGGATGGCATGCGCCGGATGTTCGAAGAACAGCAGGACGTTTTCTACTACCTGACCGTGATGAACGAATCCTACGCCCAGCCAGCCATGCCGGCCGGCGTCGAGGAAGGGATCGTCAAGGGCATGTACCTGCTCGAAGAAGACACCCGGGAAGCGGCGCACCACGTCCAGTTGCTGGGCTCGGGCACCATCCTGCGTGAAGTGCGCGAAGCGGCGAAGATTCTCCGTGACGAGTTCAACATCGGCGCCGACGTCTGGAGCGTTACCAGCTTCAACGAATTGCGTCGCGACGGTCTGGCGGTAGAGCGCAACAACCGCCTGCACCCTGGCCAGAAGCCGGAATCGAGCTACGTCGAGCAGTGCCTCGGCGGTCGCAAGGGTCCGGTCATTGCCTCGACTGACTACATGAAACTGTTCGCTGACCAGATTCGTCAGTGGGTTCCAACCAAGGAATACAAAGTCCTGGGCACCGACGGTTTCGGCCGTAGCGACAGCCGCAAGAAGCTGCGTCACTTCTTTGAAGTCGATCGCCACTTCGTGGTGCTGGCAGCCCTGGAAGCCTTGGCTGACCGTGGCGATATCGAACCCAAGGTTGTGGCGGAAGCCATCGTCAAGTTCGGCATCGATCCTGAAAAACGCAATCCACTGGACTGCTAAGAGTCTGCTTCAAGAGCGCTGATCAGAGCGTAAACAGCCGAGGATGCGGAATTTACCCACTGTAAATGAGCATCCAACGCTGTTTCGTTGTAACTGAACCAGCGTATTCGTGAGTGAACAGGTTCTCCTAAGGAGAGACATAGTGAGTGAGTTAATTCGTGTACCCGACATCGGCAACGGTGAAGGCGAAGTCATTGAATTGATGGTCAAGGTCGGTGATCGCATCGAAGCCGACCAGAGCGTTCTGACGCTTGAATCGGACAAGGCGAGCATGGAAATTCCGGCCCCCAAGACCGGTGTCATCAAGGCCATGAAGGTCAAGCTGGGCGACCGCCTGAAAGAAGGCGACGAGCTGTTCGAGCTTGAAGTGGAAGGCGAAGCCTCTGCTGCGCCGGCACCTGCTGCCGAACCTGCAGCAGCCCCTGCCGCTGCCGAGAAACCGGCTGAAGCCGCCCCCGCTGCCGCCGAGCCCGCTCCGGCGGCTGCCGCGACCGTTCAGGACATTCATGTCCCGGACATCGGTTCGTCGGGCAAGGCCAAGATCATCGAACTGATGGTCAAGGTCGGCGACTCCATTCAGGCTGATCAGTCGTTGATCACCCTGGAATCCGACAAGGCCAGCATGGAGATTCCGTCTCCTGCCGCAGGCGTTGTGGAAAGCATCGAAGTCAAACTGGATCAGGAAGTCGGCACCGGCGACCTGATTCTGAAGCTGAAAGTCGAAGGCGCTGCGCCTGCTGCTGCACCGGCCCCTGCCGCCAGCGCACCGGCTGCCGCGCCAGCCAAAGCTGAAGCCCCTGCCCCGGCCGCAGCTCCCGCGCCGAAAGCCGAGGCTGCACCGGCTCCGGCCGCACCGGCCAAAGACGGCGCCAAGGTTCACGCAGGCCCGGCTGTTCGTCAGCTGGCACGCGAGTTCGGCGTCGAGCTGAACGCAGTCAGCGCCACCGGCCCGCATGGCCGTGTGCTGAAAGAAGACGTTCAGGCCTACGTCAAGACCATGATGCAGAAAGCCAAGGAAGCTCCGGCCGGCGGCGCAAGCGGCGGCTCGGGCATCCCGCTGATCCCGGAAGTCGATTTCAGCCGTTTCGGCGAAATCGAAGAAGTGCCTATGACGCGCCTGATGCAACTGGGCGCTTCGGGCCTGCACCGCAGCTGGCTGAACATTCCGCACGTTACGCAATTCGATCAGGCCGACATCACCGACCTGGAAGCTTTCCGTGTCGCGCAGAAAGGCGCTGCCGAGAAAGCCGGCGTCAAGCTGACCGTTCTGCCGCTGCTGCTCAAATCCTGCGCACACCTGCTCAAGGAACTGCCGGACTTCAACGCTTCGCTGGCGCCAAGCGGCAAGGCTGTGATCCGCAAGAAGTACGTACACATCGGCTTCGCCGTGGACACCCCGGACGGCTTGCTGGTGCCGGTTATCCGCGATGTCGATCAGAAGAGCCTGTTGCAACTGGCAGCAGAAGCCGCCGCACTGGCTGAAAAGGCGCGCAACAAGAAGCTGACCGCGAACGACATGCAGGGCGCGTGCTTCACCATTTCCAGCCTCGGCCACATTGGCGGCACCGGCTTCACGCCGATCGTCAACGCGCCGGAAGTGGCGTTCCTTGGTGTTGCCAAGGCAACCATCCAGCCTGTCTGGGACGGCAAAGCCTTCCAGCCTAAACTGATGCTGCCATTGTCTCTGTCCTACGATCACCGCGTGATCAACGGTGCAGCGGCTGCCCGCTTCACCAAGCGCTTGAGCGAATTGCTGGCGGACATCCGCACAATCCTGCTGTAAGCCAGCCAGGCCCGCCGCGTGGCGGGCCTGGCCGTACACCTTTGCGAGCTGCCACGCTCGAACCTCAACCCCGCCCTCCAGCGGGGATTTTTTTGTCTGGCTATCCTGCGTCATACACAGATTCGCTCGACCTGAAGTTGAAACTCACTCTCTGTGGGAGCGGACTTGTCCGCGAAAGGGGCGGTATGTTCACCGAAAATGCGTCGTCCGAACCACCGTCTTCGCGGACAAGCCCGCTCCCACAAAAGTCTCGCCGTTCAGGCCACTCTGCGCCTGGGACGGCAAAGCCTTCCAGCGTCATACACAGATTCGCTCGACCTGAAGTTGAAACTCACTCTATGTGGGAGCGGACAAGTCCGCTCCCACAAAAGCCTCGCCGTTCAGGCCACTCTGCGTCTGGGACGGCAAAGCCTTCCAGCGTCATACACAGATTCGCTCGACCTAAAGTTGAAACTCACTCTCTGTGGGAGCGGACTTGTCCGCGAAAGGGGCGGTATGTTCACCGAAAATGCGTCGCCTGAACCACCGTCTTCGCGGACAAGCGAAGCGTCGCCCGGTCCGCTCCCACAAAAGCCTCGCGGTCGGTGCCAGGTCTGGCTGGCGGGTGATACACTGCGCGACATTTTTGTTTTGCAGGTTCACCGTCGTGACTAACACCGCTTTCAATTCTCTGCCCCTGTCTGCTGCCATGCTGGCTAACCTGGAGTCGCTTGGTTATGCCGAAATGACGCCGATTCAGGCGCAGAGCCTGCCGGTGATCCTCAAGGGCATGGACCTGATCGCTCAGGCCAAGACAGGCAGCGGCAAGACCGCTGCGTTCGGCATCGGCCTGCTTAACCCGATCAACACGCGCTTCTTCGGCTGCCAGGCGCTGGTCATGTGCCCGACCCGCGAACTGGCCGATCAGGTGGCCAAGGAAATCCGTCGCCTGGCCCGTTCGGAAGACAACATCAAGGTGCTGACCCTCTGCGGCGGCGTGTCTTTCGGCCCGCAGATCGGCTCGCTGGAACACGGCGCGCACATCATCGTCGGCACGCCGGGCCGCATTCAGCAGCATTTGCGCAAAGGCTCGCTGGTGCTGGACGGCTTGAACACGCTGATTCTCGATGAAGCCGATCGCATGCTGGACATGGGTTTCTACGACGCCATTGCCGACATCATCGAGCAGACCCCGCAACGTCGCCAGACCCTGCTGTTCTCGGCCACCTACCCGGTCGGCATCAAGCAGCTGTCGTCGAAGTTCATGCGCGACCCACAGACGGTAAAAGTCGAGGCGCTGCACGCCGACAGTCAGATCGAACAGATTTTCTACGAGATCTCCCCCGAGCAGCGCCTGGAAGCGGTGGTCAAGGTCCTCGGTCATTTCCGCCCGACGTCCTGCGTGGCGTTCTGCTTCACCAAGCAGCAGGTTCAGGAAGTGGTCGATCACCTGACCGCCAAGGGCATGTCTGCCGTCGGCCTGCATGGCGATCTGGAGCAGCGTGACCGTGATCAGGTGCTGGCGATGTTTGCCAACCGCAGCACCTCGGTGCTGGTCGCCACCGACGTGGCGGCACGCGGTCTGGATATCGATGCGCTGGACATGGTGATCAACGTCGAACTGGCGCGCGATTCGGAAATCCACATTCACCGCGTTGGTCGTACCGGTCGCGCAGGCGAAAAAGGCATCGCGGTCAGCCTCGTGGCACCGTCGGAAAGCCAGCGAGCCCGCGCCATCGAAGAACTGCAAAAAGCCCCGCTGAACTGGCAGCAGTACGATCAGTTGAGCATCAAGGAAGGCGGCAAGCTGCTGCCGGCCATGACAACCCTGTGCATCGGTTCGGGCCGCAAGGACAAACTGCGTCCGGGCGATATCCTTGGCGCCCTGACCGGTGAAGCCGGCATTCCCGGTACTCAGGTGGGCAAGATTGCCATTTTCGACTTCCAGGCCTATGTCGCCGTCGAACGCAGCATGGCCAAGCAGGCGCTGGAGCGTCTGAACAACGGCAAGATCAAAGGCAAGTCGCTGCGCGTACGGATTTTGTAAAGTTTATCGTTGACCCTGACAGTCCCTACGCTCCACGCCAAGCGTCATATACAGGCTCCGAAGGGCCCGAAACGCGGTTTTAAGGCTTCTGCCCGCAGGGCGTGGGAGCGAACTTGTTCGCGAAGACGGTAGTTCAGACGATAAATTTTCGAAGAACATACCGGCCCTTTCGCGAACAAGTTCGCTCCCACGGCCTTCGGCCAGAATCAAAAACAGGCTTGTGTATAGCTTAGAGCGGAGCATGGGGACGATCATCACAGATCGATTTGCATAACCGAGGAAACACGCTGTGCCCGTTACTGACGTTGTAATCATTGGCGCTGGCGCCGCAGGACTGATGTGTGCGTTTACCGCTGCCGCTCGCGGACGCAAGGTCATGTTGATCGACCACGCCAACAAGCCCGGCAAGAAGATCCTCATGTCCGGTGGCGGGCGCTGCAACTTCACCAATACGTACACCGAGCCGGCCAATTTTTTGTCGCAGAACCCGCACTTCTGCAAATCGGCGCTGGCCCGCTACACCCAATGGGACTTCATCGCGATGGTCGCCAAACATGGCGTGCCGTATCACGAGAAAAAACTGGGGCAGTTGTTCTGCGACAACAAGTCCAGCGACATTCTGGAGATGCTTCTTGAAGAATGCCGTCAGGCCGGTGTCGACCTGCACATGGACACCTCGGTACAACAGATCGACAAAACCGACGCCGGTTACAGCCTGCAAACCACGCTGGGTACGCTGACCTGCGAATCACTGGTCATCGCCACCGGCGGGCTGTCGATCCCGACGCTGGGCGCAACCGGTTTCGGTTATCAGGTCGGCAAGCAGTTCGGCCACACGCTGCTGCCCACCCGCGCCGGGCTGGTGCCGTTCACCATCACCGACCAGCTCAAGGAAGTGTGTACCGAGCTGTCCGGCACCTCGGTGGACTGCCTGGTGAGCTGCAACGACATCAGCTTCCGGGAAAACATCCTGTTCACGCATCGCGGCCTCAGTGGCCCGGCGATCTTGCAGATCTCTTCGTTCTGGCAGCCCGGTGACACCGTGGAAATCAACCTGCTGCCCGATCATGACGTACCCGCGTGGCTCACCGGACAACAGGCCGAACGCCCCAACAGTGAGCTGAAAACCCTGCTGGGCGAAATCTTCACCAAGAAGATGGCCAACCTGATCGCCGAACACTGGTTCGCCTCGAAACCCATGAAGCAGTACACCCACGCCGAACTGGCCGACATCGCCGAAAAGCTCGCGAGCTGGAAAGTGGTCCCGGCCGGCACTGAAGGCTATCGCACTGCCGAAGTGACGCTGGGTGGCATCGACACCCGCGAAGTGTCGTCCAAGACGATGGAGTCGCTGAAGTCCCCTGGCCTCTATTTCATTGGCGAAGTGCTGGACGTGAGCGGCCACCTGGGCGGTTTCAACTTCCAGTGGGCCTGGGCCTCGGCTTATGCAGCGGCGCACTATGTTTGACGTAACGTTTTGACATAACACCGCACCACTGCAAACCGGTACAAATTTTGCGAATCGGATGTACAGCCAGCCATTTGGTCTGTACATATCCTCCTGCAAGATCGATCAATAGCGCACAGGGCCGTCAGCTTATCCATGGCATCGAAATCTCTCCGTCATACACTCCGTCGATTGTGGGCGCTGGATAAATTCAGCTATAGCGTTCGAGTCTTTATCGCCCTGACCGGCAGCATGGCGCTGTGCTGGTATCAAAACGAGATGGCCCTGCTGATCCCACTGTTTCTGGGAATCATCGCCTGCGCACTCGCCGAAACCGATGACAGCTGGCAAGGCCGCCTCAACGCGTTGGCCGTGACCCTGGTGTGTTTCAGCATCGCCGCCCTCGCCGTCGAACTGCTGTTCCCTTACCCGTGGCTGTTTGTCTGCTCCCTGGCGCTGGCCAGCTTTTGCCTGACCATGCTCGGCGCACTGGGCGAACGTTACGGTGCCATCGCCTACGGCACGCTGATTCTCTCGGTCTACACCATGATTGGCGTCGATCAGCGTGGCGGCGAAGTGCTGGACTTCTGGCATGAACCGATGCTGCTGGTGGCGGGCGCGGCCTGGTACGGCCTGCTGTCAGTGCTATGGCAGATGCTGTTTTCCAACCAGCCGGTGCAGCAGGCGCTGGCACGCCTGTTTCGTGAGCTGGGGCAATACCTGAAACTCAAATCGACGCTGTTCGAACCGATTCGCACACTTGATGTAGAAGCGCGGCGACTGGAACTGGCGCAGCAGAACGGCCGGGTGGTTGCGGCGCTGAACTCTACCAAGGAAATCATCCTGCACCGCGTCGGCAGCGGTCGCCCCGGCTCGAAGGTCAGCCGCTACCTGAAGCTGTACTTCATTGCACAGGACATTCACGAACGCGCCAGTTCGTCGCATTACCCTTACAACTCACTGGCCGAGGCGTTTTTCCACAGTGACGTGCTGTTCCGCTGCCAGCGCCTCTTGCGTCAGCAAGGTGTGGCCTGTCAGGCGCTCTCAGAGTCCATCCAGCTGCGTCAGCCGTTCGTTTATGACCCAAGCTTCGCCGAAGCCATGGAAGACCTGCAGGCGTCGCTTGAGCACCTGCGCATCCAGAGCAACCCGGCGTGGCGCGGCTTGCTGCGTTCGCTGCGTGCATTGGCTGCCAACCTGGGTACGCTCGACCGCCTGATCAGCGACGCCAGCAACCCGGACGCCGTTGCCGACGCCACCGACAGCAGCCTGCTGGACCGCTCGCCGCGCAACCTCAAAGATGTCTGGACGCGCCTGCGCCTGCAGATGACCCCGACATCGCTGCTGTTTCGCCACGCCTTGCGCCTGCCACTGGCGCTGACCATCGGCTATGCGATGGTGCATCTGATCCACCCGTCGCAAGGCTACTGGATCATTCTGACGACCGTGTTTGTCTGCCAGCCCAGTTACGGCGCCACCCGGCGCAAGCTCGGGCAGAGGATCATCGGAACGGCGATTGGCCTGACGGTCGGCTGGGTGCTGTTCGACCTGGTCACCAGCCCTATTCTGCAATCGATGTGTGCGGTGCTGGCCGGCGTGGTGTTCTTCGTCAACCGCACCACGCGCTACACCCTGTCGACCGCCGCCATCACGGTCATGGTGCTGTTCTGCTTCAATCAGGTGGGTGACGGTTACGGCCTGTTTCTGCCGCGCCTGTTCGACACCCTGCTGGGCAGCCTGATCGCCGGTCTTGCCGTGTTTCTGTTCCTGCCCGACTGGCAGGGCCGACGCCTGAACAAAGTGCTGGCCAACACCCTGACCTGCAACAGCATTTACCTGCGCCAGATCATGCAGCAGTACGCCAAGGGCAAAAGCGACGACCTGGCCTACCGACTGGCCAGGCGCAACGCCCACAATGCTGACGCCGCGTTGTCGACCACGCTGGCAAACATGCTCATGGAGCCCGGTCACTTTCGCAAGGAAGCAGACGTCGGTTTCCGTTTTCTGGTGCTGTCGCACACGTTGCTGAGCTACCTGTCAGGCCTGGGCGCGCACCGGGACACGCAATTGCCGGCTGACATCCGCGAGCACCTGATCGATAACGTCGGCCCCACGCTGGCCGCCAGCATTGATGAAATCGCCTCAGGGCTGGCCGAGAAGAAGCCTGTCGCGGTGCAAAGTGATGCCGAGGAAGCGCTGGCTTCGCAACTCGAGCAGCTTCCGGAAGAGATGGATGAAAGCCAGCGTCTGGTACAAGCCCAACTGGCCCTGATCTGCCGTCAACTGGCTCCGTTGCGCACCCTTGCAGCGCACCTGATCAAAGTTCCGGAGGCGGTTGCAGACCGTGCAGTCTGAGCAGTTCTTCGTAAGTGCCGTCAGCTTTCATGGCGGCAATCTCGCGGTCAAAATCGGCAACGATTTTCGCGTGATTCGGGTTTTTCAGACTGACCAGAATGTGCAGGCTGTTCTCGCTCAATGAGCCCGGCACCAGCTCGACCCGATTGCGCACTTCATCAGACTCCAGTGCCAGGTTGTAGCGGGCGACGTATTCATCTTCCAGCGCGAGGTCGACTCGACCGGCTGCCAGCATGCGCACTGCCGTGGAGAAGTTCTGCACCAGCACCTTCTTGAGCAGCGTGTCGTTATCGAACGCAGGTGAATACGCGTACCCCCTTACAACGGCAATGCGGTATTCATGAAGCTGCTCATGGGTCAGGTTACCGATGGGCGATTCCTTGCGCTTGATGAAGCGAATCCGATTGAGCAGATACTCCGTTGAAAACTGCCCCACCTTGGTACGGTCTTCGCTGAACCAGGCGTTGATCAGCACATCATGACGCCCTTCGCGCAACCCCAGCATGGCCCGCGCCCAAGGCACCTGCTCGTACAGCGTGGAATAACCCGCGCGGCGCAATGCCGTATTGACGATGTCCGTGGCGAGGCCGCCATTGAGCAGCATTGCGTCGGTGAACGGTGGCCAAGGGTCCGCGACCAGACGCAGTTTTTCCGCTGAGCTGGCAGGTGCCATCAGCAAAAAGACCAGCAACCCAACTGCGCGAAGCAAATTCGACATGCCCAGGTTCCTGAGAAGATCGGCGAGCCCGATTCACTCCTATCGGCAGCAAAACGGTCGTTCATTAGCGTGTCTGCACATTATTCAAGACCCTGAGCAGTCAATAGACAACTCGCAGGGAGGACATGTTCTGCAAAGCTGCGCGTACTTGAATGACAGCGTTTATTGGGAATGTCGCCGGATACGTTTAGACTTCGCTTCTGGTTTATCTGCGAGTCTGCGACATGTCTATCGAATGGATCTGCAAACATCACACCGAATTGAGCATCCAGCAGCTCTTCGCCGTGCTGCAACTGCGCGCGGAGGTGTTTGTGGTCGAGCAGCAATGCGTTTATCTGGACGTGGACGGGCAGGACCTGACAGGCGATACCTGCCACTTGATGGCCTGGCAAGGCGACAAACTGGTGGCGTACCTTCGCCTGCTCGACCCCATCCAGCAGGGCGGCGACGTGACCATCGGCCGAGTGGTGACCTCGCCGTCGATTCGCAGCAGAGGGATTGGCCATGAACTGATGGTCCAGGCCCTCGAAAATGCCGAACGCAAATGGCCAGACCAGCCTATTTACTTATCGGCTCAGGCTCACTTGCAGGGCTATTACAGCCGCTACGGCTTCGACCCTATCGGCGAAATCTACCTGGAAGACGACATTCCCCACATTGGTATGCGTCGCGATCTGGACTAAGGCAACATTGAAAAAGGATTCGTCGATGGAGGTCAGCAAGACTAAAAGCAGTTTTTATCGCCGCCTGTATGTGGCGTACCTGATTGATTCGAAGCTCGCCTGCAGCGTACCCGAATTGATGGCAGTGACCGGCATGCCACGCCGCACCGCGCAGGACACCATCAGCGCGCTCGCCGATCTGGACATCGCGTGCGAATTCGAACAGCAGGAAGGTGCTCGCCATCACGCCGGCAGTTACTGCATTCGCGACTGGGGCGCCATCGACAAGGCCTGGATCGCCCGCAACCTGAATGGCATCAAGGCGGTGCTTGGTTACCCTTGAGGGGTGCCAGCCTGTAGATCGCGATACGTCAGGTAAACGCGCAAGTCGAATTCCAGCTGGTGGTAGCCGGGCAGCATGTGTTCGCACAACTGGTAAAACGCCTTGTTGTGGTCTGACTCCCGGAAATGAGCCAGCTCATGGACGACGATCATTTTCAGAAATTCCGGCGGTGCTTCCTTGAACAGGGCCGCCACACGAATCTCGTTGCTGGCCTTGAGCTTGCCGCCCTGCACCCTGGATATCTTGGTGTGCAGCCCGAGCGCGCGATGAGTCAGGTCGAGGCGATTATCGAACAGGACTTTTTTGATGGCCGGCGCGTTGCGCAGGTGATCCTGCTTCAAGCCCAACGCGAAGGCATAAAGGGCCTTGTCGCTTTGAATCTGATGGCGCTCGGGGTAGCGCTGTTGCAGGTAATCCGCCAGCCGGCCCTGCTCGATCAACTGCTGAACCTGATCCTGCAGGGCCTGCGGATAGGCTTGCAGGTATTTGAGCGGGGCGGGGCTGAGCGCGGTCATAGGTCGCTGGCGATGGTCAGAAAGGCGCCATTCTACAGCAATCCATTGCGCTTCAAGGCTGACACCTCAACGTGCGCCGGGAAATGCAGAGCCTCTTCGGCCACCATCGGGTGCGAGATAAAAAACCCCTGCACAATCTGACAGCCGTTATCGGCCAGCCATTGGTATTGCTCATGGGTCTCGACGCCCTCGGCAATCACCAGCATATCCAGGTTGCGACTCAGATCGATAATGCTGCTTGCCAGCGCCGACTCTCGCCTGGACCCGATAATGTTGGCCACAAACCGCCGGTCGAGCTTCAGGGTGTCCAGTTGCAGGTTACGCAGGTGCGACAGTGAGCACTCCCCCGTGCCAAAGTCGTCCAGCGCAATGCGCACACCGATATCGTGCAGCAACCCCAACTGTTTGTGGCTGTGCGTGAGGTTGTTGACCAGCGAGCTTTCCGTGATTTCCACCTCCAGCTGGCCCGGCTTCAGCTCGAAACGATCCATCGCACGTTTCAGCTCCGACGCCAGGTTGGGCATGCAGAACTGCGTGGGGCTCACGCAGACGCTCACCACCACCTCAGAAGCAAACACCCGACTCCAGACCTGACGCTGCTCGGCACCTTGATCGAAGATCCAGCCGCCCAGCCGGTTGATCAGCCGTGTTTCTTCCAGCAGCGGGATGAACAGCGCAGGAGGCACTTCGCCGACCGCCGGATGCTGCCAGCGCAGCAGCGCCTCGAACCCTCGCAGCCGACCGTCCGCGACATGAATCTGGGGCTGATAGACCACCGAGAAGTCCTTGCCGTCGATGGCCGTGCGCACACTCTCTTCCAGCATCAGCCGTGAGCGAGCGCGCCCGTTCATGTTCTGGTCATAGAACCGGTATTGCTGGCGCCCTGCGCGCTTGGCCTCGTACATGGCGATATCCGCCGCACGTAACAAGCCGTCCAGATTCGAGCCGCAATCCGGAAAGGTCGCAATGCCGACGCTCGCGCCAAGGGTGATATCGACACCGTCAACCTGCCGCCTGCCCGATACACGCTCAATGAGCTTTTCCGCTATTTTTGCAGCCTGCTCGGGATAGTCGAGGCCATCGATGACCACGGTAAACTCGTCGCCACCTACCCGCGCCAGCACGTCATAAGGCCGCATGCAGTCCTTGAATTGCTGAGCGACCCAGAGCAACACCTGATCGCCGGCATCGTGGCCGAGCGCATCGTTGATCTGCTTGAAGCCGTCCAGATCCATGAACAGCACAACGAGGTATTTATCCGCCTGTTCATTGCGCAACAGCATGCTTTCGACGGCCTGATACAGCCCGCGCCGATTGAGCAGACCGGTCAAGGCATCGGTAACGGCCTGTTTTTCAAGTTGCTGATAAAGGTCACGGACCACCGACATGTCCAGCACCGTCAGCACCATCGCCTTCTGCTCGGCAGGCAGCGCGGCACAGGACAAGGCGACCGGCAACTGCGTGCCCTGCACCGTGCGCAGAACAGCATCGTGTACCCGGTAGGTGTCTGCTTTGCGATAGTGCTGATAGAAGCCCGACTCCAGCCAGCCGCCCACTTGTGGCTCGACGACATAATCGAGCACCTGGGTGCCGCGCAACTGATCGACCGATGCATTCAACAGCTGGCAGATGGCAGGGTTGGCAAAGCTGATCAAGCCGGCTTCGTCCACGACCAGAATACCTTCGGCCACGTTGGACAGGACCGAGGCGTTAAACGCCCGAGCCGACTCCAGTTCGTGGGAAAGCTGCTGCAGTGCCCGACGATTGCGCTGCTGCTCCAGCAGGGTCTGCACCTTGGGCTTAAGAACGTTGGGGTCGAACGGTTTGAAGAGGTAATCCGTCGCACCGTTTGCGTACCCTTTTTGCACCGCGTCCTGGGTCTGCTCGTTGGCTGTCAGAAAAATAATGGGGGTGAGCCGGGTGCGTTGGCTGCCACGCATCAATCGCGCGACCTCGAAACCGTCCATGCCCGGCATCTGTACGTCCAGCAATACCAGATCGACTTCCTGCTCCAGAAGCACCGTCAGCGCTTCAATGCCTGAGCTGGCGGTCACGATGTGCCAATCCGTCCTTTGCAGAACAGCGCACATCGTCACCAGATTTTCCGGGTAATCGTCTACAACCAACAATACTGAAGAGCCATCATGTGGCTGGGGTGGCACGCGTTCCATGCTGCTTCTCTGTGTGGGTATGACGCCTGTACGTCAGGACGACCGTCATACGTTGGTTCCAACTCTAGCCCCGTCTTGCCAAAAGCAGAAGCAAGGCACCTCTTCCCAATCATCAAAGTTCGATCTAACCGACTAACGGTCATTCTCTACAGCCCTTGAAAACCCTGCCCTGCAGAAAAAGTGACAGCACTTTGACGTCATTCGTTCGACAATTTTCCATTAACAAATTGTCTTACAAGCCGTATAAAACCCTCCCCCAACCTTTCCCTACAGACCAGAGACCTTCATCGCTGGCAAAACGTATTTATGGACGGATAGAAAATGATAGATCTTGGATCGTGGAACCTCAGCATTCCGGTGGAGACACCGCCCAAGACCATCGAAACCTCTCAACTGGTAAAGGGTTACGACGGGAAGTACTTCGAATCGAAGTCCGACTCCATTGTGTTCTGGTCGCCGGTCACGGGCACCAAAACCGAAAACGCCAAATATTCGCGAACCGAACTACGAGAAACCTGGGCCGACGGATCACTGCACAACTGGGTCTACACAGATGCAGACAATTATCTGAACGCCAAACTGGAAGTCGACCAGGTCCCTTCAAGCGGCAAGGTCGTGATCGGCCAGATCCACGCGTATGAAAGCACCGAGCCTCTGCTGAAAGTCGAATACCAGTACGATGAAGACACCAAAACAGGCGACATCGTTGCCAAGGTTCGCAATCGTTACGATGACGACGAGAGCAAGGTCTATACGATAGTCGAAGGTGTGAAGCTGAATGAAACATTCAAGTACGTCATCCACCTGAGCAAAGGCGGCAAACTGACGGTCAGCGTCAACGACATCGACTGGAGCAAACGCATCAGCAAGACCTGGAGCAACAAACCGCTGTACTTCAAGGCCGGTGTCTACACCCAGGACAACACGGGATACACCTCGGAGGGCGGCAAGGCCACGTTCTACAACCTCGACATCGACCACAATAAAAGCTGAGCCCCTCAGCGTTCAGGCATAAGCAAAACGGCCCGCACTTTCACTGGAAAGGCGGGCCGCTTTCGTTTCAGCAGTACGCTATCAACGGTTGGCTTTGAAGTCCTGCTCAGCCGCGAGGAAACGCGTCTGCATGGATGCCGATGCAGGCTTGCCGATCAGGCTGAACGCCACGATGGCGATGCTGGCCAGGATGAAGCCGGGGATGATTTCATACAGCCCCATCGTGCTGAATTGCTTCCACAGCACCACGGTCACAGCACCGACAATCACGCCGGCCAGTGCGCCGTTGCGCGTCATGCCTTTCCACAGCACCGAAATCAGTACCACAGGGCCGAAGGCGGCGCCGAAACCTGCCCAGGCGTAGCTCACCAAGCCCAGCACGCGGTTCTCGGGGTTGGCGGCCAGCAAAATGGCAATGATCGCGATCAGCAGCACCATTGCACGACCGACCCAGACCAGCTCGACCTGAGACGCGTTCTTGCGCAGATAAGCCTTGTAGAAGTCTTCGGTGAGTGCGCTGGAACATACCAGCAACTGGCAGCTCAGTGTGCTCATGACCGCCGCCAGAATCGCCGAAAGCAGCACGCCGGCAATCCACGGATTGAACAGCAACTTGGCCAGTTCGATGAACACACGCTCCGGGTTTTCAGTCACCGGACCGGCCACCTCCGGATGAGCAGAGAAATACGCTATACCGAAAAAGCCTACAGCGACCGTGCCACCCAGACAGAGGATCATCCAGGCCATGGATATGCGACGGGCGCTGGCAATCGATTTGACCGAATCTGCCGCCATGAAGCGCGCCAGGATATGCGGCTGACCGAAATAACCCAGCCCCCAGCCCAGCAGGGAAATGATGCCGATGAAGGTAGTGTTCTTGAACATATCGAAGCTGGTCGGATCCTTCGCTTCGATCGCCAGGAAGGTGGTATCGATACCCCCGGTTGCCAACAGGACGATGATCGGCGTCAGGATCAGCGCGAAGATCATCAGCGTGGCCTGCACGGTATCGGTCCAGCTGACCGCCAGGAAGCCACCGACGAACGTGTAGGCGATGGTCGCTGCAGCACCGGCCCAAAGGGCAGTTTCGTACGGCATGCCGAAAGTGCTTTCGAACAGACGCGCGCCGGCGACGATGCCCGAGGCGCAATAGATGGTGAAGAACACCAGAATCACGATGGCCGAGATGATGCGCAGCAGCCCGCTATTGTCCTCGAAACGGCTGCTGAAATAGTCGGGCAAGGTCAGTGCATCGCCGTTGTGTTCGGTCTGCACACGCAGACGGCCGGCGACGAACAGCCAGTTCAGGTAGGCACCGATGATAAGCCCGATTGCGATCCAGCTTTCCGACAGGCCGGACATGTAAATGGCACCCGGCAACCCCATCAGCAGCCAGCCGCTCATGTCCGAAGCGCCCGCCGACAGAGCCGTGACCACGCTGCCCAGGCTGCGTCCGCCGAGAATGTAATCCGAAAGGTTGTTGGTCGAGCGATAGGCCATCAGGCCGATCAATACCATTGCCGCGATGTAGATCACGAACGTGATCAAGGTAGGGTTGCTGACACTCATGAGTTCTGCCTTGGCATTGTTTTTATGTTGGCACCTGATGCGGCAGCGGGCCACCTGATGGTGATCCACACGTTCGCACCCGACACCGCGCTGACTGATTCCCTGCGGAATGACAGTCACGGTTGCACCGAGAAACGAATCCTATGAAACAAACCGAACAAGGTGCAACCCATTTCATCGCGCAAGTTGCACCTGTTACAAAAAAACAGGTTTACGCGATTTTTCGCCCTATTTTAGGGCGCTTTTGGCGCAACACACAAAAATACACGCACTAGTAATGAGCGTAGCGGACATTTCCTGAGCCAATCGGCAGGAATGTCACAAAATATTGTCGAAACAGGGTTGCACTCGGTTGCACCCCATGAACTCCAGCGCTAATCTGCGCCAAAGCCGATGCCACGTTCGAGTGGCTATAATGAGGACAACATATGGCCACTACCACGCTGGGCGTCAAACTTGACGACCCGACCCGCGAGCGATTGAAAGCCGCCGCCCAGTCCATCGACCGCACGCCACACTGGTTGATCAAGCAGGCGATCTTCAATTACCTGGAAAAGCTGGAGAGTGGTGCAACCCTGCTGGAGCTGAACGGCTCGACAGGCAAGGACAATGATGACCGTGGCGAACTGGCAGAAGACACCGGGCTGCAATGCTTTCTGGATTTTGCCGAAAGCATTCAACCGCAATCCGTGCTGCGCGCCGCGATCACTTCTGCCTACCGTCGCCCGGAGCCCGAAGTAGTCCCCATGCTGCTGGAGCAGGCTCGCCTGACAGCGCCTGTGGCAGAAGCCACCAACAAGCTGGCCGCCTCGATTGCCGAAAAGCTGCGCAACCAGAAAAGCGCCGGTGGCCGTGCCGGTATCGTTCAGGGCCTGCTGCAAGAGTTTTCGCTGTCTTCTCACGAAGGCGTTGCCCTCATGTGCCTGGCCGAAGCGCTGCTGCGTATTCCGGACAAGGGCACGCGCGACGCCTTGATTCGCGACAAGATCAGTAACGGTAACTGGCAGCCGCACCTGGGCAACAGCCCTTCGCTGTTCGTCAATGCGGCCACCTGGGGGCTGCTGCTGACCGGCAAGCTGGTCGCCACACACAACGAAGCAGGCCTGACCTCTTCGCTGAGCCGCATCATCGGCAGGAGCGGTGAGCCGATGATCCGCAAGGGCGTCGACATGGCCATGCGCCTGATGGGCGAGCAGTTCGTCACCGGTGAAACCATCGGCGAAGCCCTGGCCAATGCCAGCCGTTTTGAAGCCAAGGGCTTCCGCTATTCCTACGACATGCTGGGTGAAGCCGCACTGACCGAGCACGACGCGCAGAAGTACCTGGCGTCCTACGAGCAGGCCATTCACTCCATCGGCAAAGCCTCGCACGGTCGGGGCATTTACGAAGGACCGGGCATTTCCATCAAGCTGTCGGCACTGCACCCGCGCTACAGCCGCGCTCAGTACGAACGCGTGATGGAGGAGTTGTATCCGCGCCTGCTGTCGCTCACCTTGCTGGCTAAACAATATGATATCGGCCTGAACATCGACGCCGAGGAAGCCGACCGCCTGGAGCTGTCGCTGGATCTGCTGGAACGCCTGTGCTTCGAGCCGCAACTGACCGGCTGGAACGGCATCGGTTTCGTGATTCAGGCTTATCAGAAGCGCTGCCCGTATGTGATCGATTACGTGATCGATCTGGCACGTCGCAGCCGCCATCGCCTGATGATCCGTCTGGTGAAGGGTGCTTACTGGGACAGCGAAATCAAGCGCGCGCAGGTCGAAGGCCTGGAAGGCTACCCGGTGTATACCCGCAAGGTGTACACCGATGTTTCGTACATCGCGTGCGCCCGCAAGTTGCTGGCGGCGCCGGAAGTCATCTACCCGCAATTCGCCACGCACAACGCCCATACGCTGGCAGCCATCTACCAGATTGCCGGTCAGAACTATTACCCCGGCCAGTACGAATTCCAATGCCTGCATGGCATGGGCGAGCCGCTGTACGAACAGGTCGTCGGCAAGGTCGCCGATGGCAAGCTGAACCGTCCTTGTCGCGTTTACGCGCCGGTCGGCACGCATGAAACACTGCTGGCGTATCTGGTCCGTCGCCTGCTGGAAAACGGCGCCAATACCTCGTTCGTCAATCGCATTGCCGACCACTCGATCTCCATTCAGGAACTGGTGGCCGACCCGGTCAGCCAGATCGAGCGCATGGCGACTCAGGAAGGGGGGTTCGGCCTGCCGCATCCGCGTATTCCGCTGCCGCGTGACCTGTACGGTTCTGAGCGCGCCAACTCCAGCGGCATCGACATGGCCAACGAGCATCGCCTGGCTTCGCTGTCTTCGGCGCTGCTGGCCACTGCGCACAATGACTGGAAGGCCGCGCCAATGCTCGGCTGCCCGACCGGTGCCGGCAGCCTGACCGCAGCGCTGAACCCTTCGGACCTGCGTGATGTGGTGGGGCATGTGCAGGAAGCCTCGCTGCAGGATGTCGATAACGCCATCCAGTGCGCCTTGAGTGCTGGCCCAATCTGGCAGGCCACGCCGCCTGCCGAGCGTGCAGCCATTCTGGAGCGCGCGGCCGATCTGATGGAAGCCGACATTCAGCCGCTGATGGGCTTGCTGGTCCGTGAAGCAGGCAAGACGTTCGCCAACGCCATCGCAGAGGTGCGTGAAGCGGTGGACTTCCTGCGCTACTACGCCGTGCAGGCGCGCAATGACTTTACCAACGACGGCCACCGCCCCTTGGGGCCGGTGGTTTGCATCAGCCCGTGGAACTTCCCGCTGGCCATTTTCAGCGGGCAGGTTGCCGCAGCGCTGGCTGCCGGTAACCCGGTGCTGGCCAAACCCGCCGAGCAGACACCGCTAATCGCCGCCCAGGCCGTGCGCCTGCTGCTTGAAGCCGGTATTCCGGAAGGCGTGCTGCAATTGCTGCCAGGCCGTGGCGAAACCGTCGGTGCCGGGCTGGTAGGTGATGAGCGCGTGAAAGGGGTGATGTTCACCGGCTCCACCGAAGTCGCCCGCTTGCTGCAGCGCAACGTGGCCGGGCGTCTGGATTCGCAGGGCCGCCCTATCCCGCTGATTGCTGAGACCGGTGGCCAGAACGCGATGATCGTCGACTCTTCGGCACTGACCGAACAGGTGGTGATCGACGTGGTGTCCTCGGCGTTCGACAGCGCGGGGCAACGCTGCTCGGCACTGCGCGTGCTGTGCCTGCAGGAAGACTCGGCTGACCGAGTCATTGAAATGCTCAAGGGCGCAATGGCTGAAGGCCGTCTGGGCAACCCCGAGCGTCTGTCCGTGGATATCGGTCCGGTTATCGACGCTGAAGCCAAGGCCGGGATCGAGAAACACATCCAGGCCATGCGCGACAAGGGACGCACGGTTTATCAGGTCGCCATCGCCGACAGTGCCGAACTCAAGCGCGGCACCTACGTGATGCCGACCCTGATCGAGCTGGAAAGCTTCGATGAGCTGCAACGCGAAATCTTCGGCCCTGTGTTGCACGTGGTGCGCTACAAGCGCAAGGAACTGGACCAGCTGATCGCTCAGATCAATGCGTCCGGTTATGGCCTGACGCTCGGCGTGCATACCCGGATCGACGAAACCATCGCCAAGGTGATCGACAACGTCAACGCCGGTAACGTGTACGTCAACCGCAACATCGTCGGGGCCGTGGTGGGTGTTCAGCCGTTTGGCGGCGAGGGCCTGTCCGGCACCGGCCCGAAAGCCGGTGGCCCGCTGTACCTGTATCGCCTGCTGTCGACGCGACCGCAGGATGCCATCGAGCAATCATTCGTACGCGGCGACGCGCTGTCTGCGCCGGATACCCGCTTGCGTGACGTGTTGAGCAAACCGCTGCAAGCCTTGAAAGCCTGGGCGGCCAGCCACC
This sequence comes from Pseudomonas syringae, assembly GCF_002157375.1. GTDB lineage: Bacteria > Pseudomonadota > Gammaproteobacteria > Pseudomonadales > Pseudomonadaceae > Aquipseudomonas > Aquipseudomonas syringae_T. Next base: position 186,834 of record NZ_MTSA01000002.1, on the reverse strand, counting down.
AACATGCCGAACTGGATGCCTTGTGCAGCCTGTACGCCGAGCAGTCACAAAGCGGCATCACTCGCCAGCTGGCTGGCCCGACCGGCGAGCGCAACAGCTACGCCATCCTGCCGCGCGAACACGTGCTGTGCCTGGCCGATGACGAAGGCGACCTGCTGATTCAACTGGCTGCCGTTCTGGCTGTCGGTGGCTCGGCCATCTGGCCGGAAACCGATGTCAGCAAGCCGCTTCGCGCTCGTCTGCCGAAAGATGTGCAGGCACGTATCAAGCTGGTCCCGGACTGGAGCAAGGACGAGGTCGCCATAGACGCCGTCCTGCACCACGGCGATTCCGATCAGTTGCGCGCCATCTGCCAGCAGATCGCCCGGCGCAATGGTGCAATAGTCGGTGTCAACGGTCTCTCCCACGGCGAAACCAATGTCCCGCTGGAGCGTCTGGTGATCGAGCGCGCGCTGAGCGTCAACACCGCAGCGGCCGGGGGCAATGCGAGCTTGATGACGATCGGGTGAGGCTACAGCGCTTTAGCAGGTGACGCGAAGCGCTCAGCCTTAAGGCCTCTGCCCGCAGGGCGTGGGAGCGAACCTGTTCGCGAAGACGGTGTTTCAGAGGATGCTTTTTTCGGCGATCATACCGGCACTTTCGTGAACAGGTTCACCCCCACGGCCTCCGGCGATACTCAAAAAGCGGACTTTTGTGTATCGCTGAGCGCTCCGCGCTGGCATGCAGGCCTGGACGCTCTGCCTCCGCTCTTTCGTTCCAGTATCACAATACGGCGGCACCACGCCCGCCTATCACCCGAATCAATCTTGCTACCCTCCCCCTGCAACGCGACCTAGACTGAGCCTATTCCAAGAACAGGTGCGCCATCATGTCCGAGTTGCTGCTCAGTTCCCGCAATCTGGCTTTCGAGCTGTACGAGGTGCTGGACGCCGAAGGGCTGATCCGGCGTGAACGGTTTGCCGAACATTCGCGGGAAACGTTCGATGCAGCACTGGGCACGGCACGTACCCTCGCGGAAAAGTACTTCGCGCCACACAATCGCAAGGCAGACGAGAACGAGCCGCGCTATGAAAACGGCGAGGCCATTCTGATCCCTGAGGTCAAGCCGGCCGTAGACGCGTTCCTTGAGGCTGGCTTTCTCAATGCATCACGCGACTTCGAAGCAGGCGGCATGCAATTGCCTACCCTGTTATCGCAGGCCTGTTTTGCCCACTTCCAGGCCGCCAATGTCGGGACCACGTCATACCCGTTTCTGACGATGGGGGCGGCCAATCTGATCGAAAGTTTCGGCAGTGACGAACAGAAACAGCGCTTTCTTAAACCGATGATAGAAGGCCGCTTCTTTGGCACGATGGCGTTGACCGAACCGCACGCTGGCTCGTCACTGTCGGACATTCGCACGCGCGCCGAACCCGCTTCCGACGGCACGTATCGACTGCGCGGCAACAAGATATTCATCTCCGGGGGCGATCATTCGCTGTCGGAAAATATCGTCCACCTGGTGCTGGCAAAGCTGCCGGATGCGCCAGGCGGGGTCAAAGGGATCTCGCTGTTCATCGTGCCCAAGTTTCTGGTCAACGATGACGGCAGCCTTGGCAAGCGCAACGATGTGCTGCTGGCCGGGCTGTTCCACAAGATGGGCTGGAAAGGCACAACGTCCACTGCACTCAACTTCGGCGATCAGGGAGCGTGCGTCGGGTATCTGGTCGGCAAACCGCATCAGGGTCTGACGTACATGTTCCAGATGATGAACGAAGCGCGCATCGGTGTAGGCCTGGGTGCCGTCATGCTCGGTTACTCGGGTTATCTGTATTCGCTGGACTACGCACGTGAGCGGCCTCAGGGTCGGTTGCCCGACAGCAAGAGCCCCGAAAGCACGCCCGTTCCGATCATTCAACACGCGGATGTACGGCGCATGTTGCTGACTCAAAAGGCTTACGTGGAAGGCGCGTTTGACTTGTGCCTGTACGCCTCGCGACTGTTCGACGACACCCAGACCGGCGAAACCGAAGACGCCCGCAAACACGCCCACGAGTTGCTGGACCTGCTGACCCCCGTCGTCAAATCCTGGCCATCGGAGTTCTGCCTGAAGGCCAACGAACTGGCGATCCAGGTGCTCGGCGGTCATGGCTACACCCGTGAGTACCCGGTCGAGCAGTACTACCGCGACAACCGTCTCAACCCGATTCACGAAGGCACGCACGGCATTCAGTCGCTGGACCTGCTGGGCCGCAAGCTGGCCCAGAACGGTGGCACCGGCCTCAAACAACTGCTGCGTCTTATTTCCAGTGCCTGCGAGCGCGCACAGGCGCACGAATCCCTTGATGAACTGCGCCAGCCTCTCGAACACCTGGTGGCACGCCTGCAAGCCGTCACGCTGGGGCTGCTGACCGACATGGCTCAGGGCAGAATCACCAGCACCCTTGCCAACTCGGCGCTGTACCTCAAGGTATTCGGGCACACCATCATTGGCTGGCGCTGGCTGGAACAGGCGATCCGTTCAGAGGAAGGCTTGAGCACAGGCAATCAGGCCGATAACGACTTCTACAAGGGCAAACTGCAAGCAGCCCGCTACTTCCTGACATGGGAAGTGCCGGGCTGCCATCACGAGCTGGCGATTCTGGAAAACCGCGATGACACGTGTTTGTCGATGCAAGAAGCGTGGTTCTGATTCCGTTACCACTGGTTCGAACTGCCGGCCTTGATCTGCGCTTTTACTTTGAAAGGGAAGTAAAAATCGACTGCGTTATTAAGACGCTCGATATACGCCACGGACAAGACCTCATCAACCGGCGAGTAGGAGCGGTCCAGCAAGTCAAAATAGTCGGGGCGCGCCTCTCGCAGCACATCGGAAAACAGCCTGGGGCCGGTCAGCTCCGAGATACGGGTCATGTACGGTTTCATCCGCGCCTTCGACGCCAGCCTCAGCGCCTCGGTTGCGTTATTCATCACGGGGCGAGGCGTCGTAAAGAAAGCCTTGTTCGCCTGCCGCTCGCGCTCGAAACGCCGGGTTATTTCCTTTAACACCCGGCGCAGGACAGGGTTATCAGGATGGCTGGCGAAATGACTGTTACCTGGCCCGGTGTAGCTTAACGACGGCGCATCCAGACGTGTGCCCAAAAGGACATCGTTCGGTCCGGCCAGCAATTCAGCGCCTGCAAACGAGCTCGCTATTTCATCGTCACAATCGACATAGATACCGCCATATTCGTTGATCAGGCGATACCGCAAGATGTCGGATGCGGCCGCGTAGTTATGGTTTTCAGAGTGACGAAAATAATGAAATGCCTCGCCATTCTCACCGTTCAGAAAATCCGCATAGAACGGTTCATCTTTCAGATGTGAAATGTGCATCTCGGGATGCTCACGAAAGTAATCGGACAGTTGGTCGTATGCCTGGGGAGCGTCGATATCAATGTGCAAATGAAAACGGACCCCAGGGCTGACACTCATGTTGCGCTGGATGTTCTTCAACAATTCATCGCCAGGAACGCTGTCACCCATCCAGAGGTGATGAATGACACGACTGACAGGCTGAGCCTCTGTCGGTAATTCGGGCAGCCGAGGGAAGGTGTATATCTCGTAACGTTTACTCTGGGGAAACGAGGTTTCCACGCTCCTGAACATCTTCAGCGAACCGCTTTTCCACTGTCCGTTCGGGTCGAGCCATACCGGTTTTGCCAATGCCGAATCGGTTTTCCAGCAGCCGTTGTCTGCATCGTAGTAGATGCGCGTATTCACGCCGTTAAGGCGAATAAAGTATTTTTCCTTGATCGCCCCCGTCTCGGCACTGGGGACTTCTTCAGTTGAAACACCGTCCAGCGGCAACTCCACCTGCACCTTGGCCTCTCTGCGCTGCAATGGAATTTCCGGCTCGTCCGGCGTAACCGATACCGGCGCGTCAATGGGTTCACTGATCGGTGGCAGGTGCGAGCCGTCGAAACTTTCCCCGCCTCGCAACCCCGGCTTGAGGTCAAGGTCCCAGTAACCGGTATCAAGGGTCTTTACGTACGGCCCCCACACGCGCGGGTCCGAAGGCGAACGGATACGAAACTGTTTTTCCTGAGCGATCCACTCCACGCGGAATACCCGGTCATGCAGTTCAATGTAGTGTTTACCTTGAACAGGATAGACACCGGCAAACTCGCCCTGAGCGATCTCCGGCCATTCACAAGGCGCCTCAAGTGCCCGCAACAAACGACGCATTTTGGCGTCAAGCGAGCTTAGCGCCGGAGGTTGAGCCCTGAAAACCGGAGCATGCCCGTTTTCAATCGACGGTTCGAAAGGCATAACGGGGCCTGAAATTTCATAGCCGCCGCCTGCTTCGTCAATAAAGCCAGCGTCGAGTCCGGCTTCAATCGGCGCAGCTTCTTCGGCAACGATTGGCAACGCATTCAGTACGCCAAAGACCACCCGACCCAGCCCGGCCTGTCGCTCTTCTAGCGTACGACCGTTACGCACCTGATCGACGCCCAGCCCGGCCAGCACAACAGACAGCCCTGCGAACACAGGCATCAGTTCGGGGAAAACAATCGCAATGCCGCCCAGCACAGACACGCATTCGCTCAGGCCACTGCTGACTTCTGCTTTCCAGTAGTCACCGTGACCCCGGATCTTTTGCAGCGCATCGGATTCGGACTTTGCCTTGATCCGGTCCTTGAAGTGCGAGAACGGCCAGGGGTGCAGAGGTTCACCGAACTGCACCAGCTTTCGGGGGTTCCACGCACCGGTCGCCGCATTCAGCAGCTTCGGGTACACCGCAAAGCCTTGCAAGGCGGTCGCAACGCCGCTGTAAAAAAAACCGTCGTCATCATCCGCTGCGCTGAAATGCGCCTCGAAGAGGCGGCGCTTCACCGGGTCCCGACAGAGTTGGCCGATCCAGTCCTTGAGCGCATGTTCATTCATAAAAGCATGAATGGGCGACGAGTTGCCGGGGATATACAGCAGAACCGTCGGAGAGTCCGCGCTACGTATGACCATAAGGTCAACAGCGCTGTAGCCGTAAACGATCAACTCTGAAATCGTCACGCGGCGCGACACCGGAGCAGTGAGAAAAGCATCGAAGCTCAGTTCATCCCAGCCCTGGTTGTCAGGCACACCCAGCGCTTCCAGAATCATCGCCTTGTGTTCGGCCTTCAGCGTGTGCTCATCGGCCTGCAGACAGGCAGCCCTGAACAGCCCTGCCTTGAGCATCAGGTTGTAGTCCTTGGAATGCGCTTGCCAGAACTGCTGCAGGTACGTGAGGTAACGAGACTGCAGATTGTGATCCCACACGTAGTGCTTGAATGCATCGGCCCTGATGGAAAGATGCGTGGTCGAATCGTAACGCTGGGGGCTGGTTTTTCGATAGACAGCCTCATAGGCGACACACTCTGACGCCGTCAGCTTTTCATCTACCACCCGGCAATTGAACCCATGGTCGCGGTGAGCCTGCAAATGCCCAAGGTGATCGAACCAGTCGCCATTGCCCTTCTGTTGCCAGTTGCACAGCAACGCCTGGGTCAACGTCATCGAGTGCGCGACATTGGCGCGCAGCGGCACGGGGTAGACCCTCGGGTCTTCAAGGTACACCGTAGCGATCAGTGTTTCGTCCGGCTCAACCTCGACGCCCCACCTGGACAGGCATTCCTGCCTGATGTCATCGCACGCCTGGGTCGCGGGTGATTGCAGCGTGATTTTCTTCAACCGAAAGTAATCGCTGACCGAAAAATCCTCCCGCACACGCTCCCAGAACGCTGCGTAAGGGTCGTCGTCATTGACCGGGTGGACAGCGTCCAGGTTTGTTGCATATTCATCGTCCATGATGAAAACACTCTGATAGTTGGATCGCAGACAATAAAACGCCTGAACGACTCGCACGCGGTATATAGATATTCAGCAGCGGCTCGGCGGTGGCGCATACTGTGCGCTGAAGCGCGTGATCCACCCTCCTGTACCCGCTTGCTTGAAATTGCACTTTGACAGCCAAGCAATTCAACAGGTTAAATCGCTTGGCACGCGGACTGCATGGTCAGTTTTCGCTCTTCCCGCTTTTGTTTCGTTTTCTATGGAGTACCGCCCTTGGACGCCACCACCATCAACAGCCTGTTCCTGATCGGCGCGTTGCTGGTAGCCGCAAGCATCCTGGTCAGCTCCCTTTCTTCGCGCCTCGGCATTCCGATTCTGGTCATCATCCTGGCAGTGGGCATGGTGGCAGGTGTCGATGGCGGCGGGATCATCTTCGACAACTATGCTACGGCTTACCTGGTCGGCAACCTGGCCCTGGCGGTCATCCTGCTCGACGGCGGTCTGCGCACGCGGGTTTCCAGTTTCCGGGTAGCGCTCTGGCCAGCCTTGTCGCTGGCGACCGTCGGCGTACTCATCACCACCGTGCTGACCGGCATGATGGCCGCCTGGCTGTTCAACCTGAGCGTCATTCAAGGCCTGCTGATCGGCGCCATCGTCGGCTCGACAGACGCCGCAGCGGTGTTCTCCCTGCTCGGTGGCAAAGGCCTGAATGAACGGGTAACCGCCAGCCTGGAAATCGAATCGGGCAGCAACGACCCGATGGCAGTGTTTCTCACCGTCACCCTGATCGGCATGATCGCCAGTGGCCAGACCGGCCTGCACTGGGGGCTTCTGGGCCATCTGATTCAGGAATTCGGCATCGGCAGCTTCATTGGTCTGGGGGGCGGCTGGATCCTGCTGCAACTGGTCAATCGCATCAATCTGGCGGCCGGTCTGTACCCGATCCTGGTCATTGCCGGCGGTCTGGCGATCTTTGCGCTGACCAATGCCATTCACGGCAGCGGCTTCCTTGCGGTGTACCTGTGCGGCCTGGTACTCGGCAACCGGCCGATCCGCAGCCGTCACGGCATTTTGCACATGCTCGACGGCATGGCGTGGCTCGCGCAGATCGGCATGTTTCTCGTGCTGGGTCTGCTGGTCACACCGCATGACCTGCTGCCGATCGCCATTCCGGCTCTGGGGCTGGCGCTGTGGATGATCCTTGTCGCGCGGCCGCTGTCGGTGATGGTCGGCCTGCTGCCGTTCAAGGTATTTCATGGACGCGAAAAGGCATTCATCGCGTGGGTCGGCCTGCGGGGCGCAGTTCCGATCATTCTGGCCGTGTTCCCGCTGATGGCCGGGCTGCCGAATGCTCAACTGTATTTCAACCTGGCGTTCTTCATCGTCCTGGTTTCGCTGTTGCTGCAGGGCACCAGCCTGCCGTGGATGGCCAAACTGCTGAAGGTCACGGTGCCACCAGAACCCGCCCCTGTTTCCCGTGCAGCGCTGGAGGTTCATGTCACCAGCGAATGGGAGCTGTTCGTTTACCGACTGGGCGCCGAAAAGTGGTGCATCGGCGCCGCACTGCGCGAACTGAAAATGCCGGAAGGCACCCGTATCGCAGCGCTGTTCCGCGGCCAGCAACTGCTCCACCCGTCCGGCAGCACGACGCTGGAAGTGGGTGACCTGCTGTGCGTCATCGGCCATGAACATGACCTTCCTGCGCTGGGCAAACTCTTCAGTCAGGCCCCGCAACGTGGTCAGGACCTGCGTTTCTTCGGCGACTTTGTGCTTGAAGGCGACGCGCGTCTTGGCGAAGTGGCAGCGCTGTATGGCCTGAAACTCGACGGCATCGATCCCGGCATGCCGCTCAGTCAGTTCATCGTGCAGAAGAACCGTGGCGAACCGGTGGTCGGCGACCAGATTGAATGGAATGGAACTATTTGGACCGTTGCCGTCATGGACGGGAACAAGATCCAGAAAGTCGGCGTCAAATTCCCCGAAGGAACCCGCCCGGCCCCCGGACTGTTCCTTTAAACTGCCAATCCACACGTATCATCATGCGACCGGTGTCTATGTTTTCCCTGCGTTCCATTTGTGCTGCCGCACTGTTTGCACTTTGCCTGTCTACCTTTCCGGCGCTGGCCGCCGAACCGCCAACCGCTGAAGCCGTGCAGCAAAGCCTCGACAAAATTGCCGACCGCAAGCTGCCCGATGCCGATCAGAAGGCATTGCAGCAAGTGCTTGAGCAGACGCTGGCGTTTCTGGCCAGCAAACAGGACAGCGAACAGAAGCTGACCGCGCTCAAGCAGCAACTGGCTCAGGCCCCGAAACAGACCTCGGACAACCAGCGTGAGCTGGCGCGCCTGAAAGAGAGCAAAGCCGTGCCGGTTGCACAGCGCTATGGCGGCCTTGATGTACCGCAACTGGAGCAGCTTCTCAGCCAGCGCAGCACGCAGCAGAGTGACTTGCAGAGCGAACTCAACGACGCCAACAGCCTGGCCATCACGGCACAGACGCGACCAGAACGCGCACAGGCTGAAATCAGCGCCAACCAGACACGCATTCAGCAGATCAATGCCATCCTCAAAAGCGGCAAGGACAACGGGAAGGCGCTCAATGCAGACCAGCGCAATTTGCTCAACGCCGAGCTGGCGTCGATCAATGCCCTGAACCTGTTGCGTCGCCAGGAACTGGCCGGCAACAGCCAGCTACAGGATCTTGGTAACAGCCAGCATGACTTGCTGACTGAAAAAGTCGCGCGTCAAGAACAGGAAATTCAGGACCTGCAAACCCTGATCAACGACAAACGTCGTGCCCAGTCGCAGAAAACCGTGGCCGAGCTGTCTCTCGAAGCGCAGAAGTCGGGAGGCAGCAGCCTGCTGGCGACCGAGAGCGCTGAAAACCTCAAGCTGTCCGACTACCTGTTGCGCGGCACCGATCGCCTCAACGAACTGACCCAGCAGAACCTCAAGACCAAGCAACAGCTCGACAACCTGACGCAGACCGATCAGGCCCTCAGCGAACAGATCAACGTGCTGAGCGGCAGCCTGCTGCTGTCCAAGATTCTCTACAAACAGAAACAGGCACTGCCGCACCTGGAGCTGGACAAGGGCCTGGCTGACGAAATCGCCAACATTCGCCTGTATCAGTTCGACATCAATCAGAAGCGCGAGCAGATGAGCACCCCGAACGCTTACGTCGATCGCCTGCTCGCCACTCAACCCCCTGAAAACGTCACGCCACAACTGCGCAGAACCCTGCTCGATCTGGCGATTACCCGCAGCGATCTGCTGGAGCGCCTGAACCGTGAACTGAGCGCGCTGCTCAATGAGTCCATCACGCTGCAACTGAACCAAAAGCAACTGACCAGCACGGCGATGGGCCTGCGCTCCACGCTGGACGAACAGATGTTCTGGATTCCCAGCAACAAGCCACTGGACCTGGAGTGGTTCCAGAACATCTGGCCGCGCCTGGAAAAACAGGTCGCTACCCTGCCCTGGACCTCCAGCCTCAGCGAGCTGTCGGATGGCCTGACCCAGCGGCCTCTGCTGTTCCTGCCGCTGCTGCTGTTGATTGCCGTGCTGACCTGGAGACGCAAGGCGCTTTACCAGAAGCTCAACCGTCTGCATGCCGATATCGGCCACTTCAAGCGTGACAGCCAGTGGAAGACCCCGCTGGCGCTGCTGATCAACGTCCTGCTGGCGATGCCGGTTGCGCTGGGCCTGGCGCTGTGCGGCTATGCCCTGCAAATCGACGCCCGCGGGCAAAACGCCAACCTGGGCGAAGCCCTGCTGCAAATCGCTCTGGCGTGGCTGGTGTTCTACACCGCCTACCGCGTCCTGGCCCCTCAAGGCGTCGCGCAGCTGCACTTCCGCTGGGAAACCGCGCAGGTCGAATTCCTCCGCGGCTGGGTCCGTCGCCTCGGGCTGGTGGTGCTGGCGCTGGTGGCTGTCGTCGCCGTGGCCGAACACCAGCCGGCCGCGCTGTCCGAAGACGTGCTGGGCATCGGCGTCGTTCTGACCTGCTACGCACTGATGGCGTGGTTGCTGGGTCGATTGCTGATTTCAAGCCCTACGCACCACAACGCTTCGCTGTTCCGCAAGGCGATTGGTGTGGCGTTCACGGCGCTGCCAGTCGCACTGTTTCTGGCCGTGTGCTTCGGTTATTACTACACCGCACTCAAGCTCAGCGACCGCCTGATCGACACCCTGTACCTGATGATGATCTGGTTGATGGTCGAGGCGACCTTCGTGCGTGGCCTGGGCGTTGCGGCACGGCGACTGGCTTATCAACGGGCACTGGCCAAGCGTCAGGCGGCGAGAGAAAACGGCGACAGCGACATCCCCGTCGAAGAGCCGAAACTGGACATCGAACAGGTCAACCAGCAGTCGTTGCGCCTGATCCGTCTGGCCTTGCTGGCCGGTTTCGTCGGCGCGCTGTACCTGGTCTGGGCCGAGCTGATCACAGTCTTCGCCTACCTGGACAACATCATCCTCTACGAATACACCAGCGGCACCGGCGCCAACATGAGCATGGTGCCGATCAGCCTGAGCGACTTCCTGGGTGCCGGCGTGATCATCGTCACCACCTTCCTGCTGGCGGGCAACCTGCCCGGCCTGCTGGAGGTGCTGGTGCTGTCACGCATGAACCTGGCACAAGGCAGCGCCTACGCCACCACCACTCTGCTGTCCTACACCATCGCCGGCATCGGCTTCGTGACCACGCTGTCGACGCTGGGCGTGAGCTGGGACAAATTGCAGTGGCTGGTCGCAGCGCTGTCGGTAGGCCTGGGGTTCGGCATGCAGGAGATCTTCGCCAACTTCATCTCCGGCATCATGATCCTCTTCGAACGCCCGGTGCGGATCGGCGACACCATCACCATCGGCGCCCTGTCGGGGACGGTCAGCAAGATCCGCATCCGCGCCACGACCATCACCGACTTCGACCGCAAGGACATCATCGTCCCGAACAAGACGTTCATCACCGGCCAGCTCATCAACTGGTCGCTGACCGACACCGTGACCCGCGTAACCCTCAAGCTGGGCGTGGATTACGGCTCGGACCTCGATCTGGTGCGCTCGTTGCTGCTGCAAGCGGCCCGGGAAAACCCTCGCGTCCTCAAAGACCCGGAGCCCATCGTCTACTTCCTGAACTTCGGCGAAAGCACCCTCGACCACGAACTGCGCATGCACGTGCGCGACCTGGGCGACCGCAACCCGGTGCTGGACGAGATCAACCGCTTCATCAACCGCGAATTCAAGAAGCAGCACATCAACATCTCGTTCCGCCAGATGGAGATCTACCTCAAGAACACCCAGGGCCTGGAATACAAACTGGTCCCCGCCGAGCCGAGCGAAAAATCCGGCGCACCCACCGGACAGACGACGCTGCAGCCCGTGAACACTCAAGTCACCCCGGCCACCAAAGACGCGCCAGAGCCGCCGGAGTTGAGGCTGGACTGAGGTTGAGTATGGAATAACCGGCAGCGGTGGCTGCCGGTTGTGCGGCGCACTTACCAAACTGATCAGTCAGCAGCCTCAACCCGCCCAATCACCACCTTAGCCTCCAGATACCCGCCAGGCTCTTTGCTCATCTTCAACTGCCCGGCACACGGTGCCAGTATCGATGTTTCCATCTTCATGGCTTCCATGATCGCGATCACCTGCCCCTTTTCTACCGTCGCACCGTCCTCAACCGCCCAGGCGTGCAGATTGCCGGCTACCGGGGTCAGCACTGCGTGTGGGTCCGGGGCGTCGGCAGCGGGCTGATGGGTATCAGCCGGTGCTGCCGGGTTCAGGCTCATGCCTCGCAGCAGCGCAGCGGGCAGGCCCAGTTCGTGGCGTTTACCGTCGATTTCGACGAAGGTGCGCAGCACGCCCGGGTCGACCGGCGTGGCATTGCGGGGGGCGAGGGTGACGTGTTCGGCGAAGTCGGTTTCGATCCAGCGGGTGTGTACGGCGAAGGTGTCGGCAGCGGTGAAGTCGGCATGGGCCATGACCGCCCGATGGAACGGCAGCACGGTGGCGACGCCTTCTACCTTGAACTCGGCCAGGGCGCGACGGGCACGTCTGATGGCCTGTTCGCGGGTTGCGCCGGTGACGATCAGTTTGGCGATCATCGAATCGAAGTTCGGTGACACTCGCGAGCCTTCGGTCACGCCGGTGTCCAGGCGCACGCCCGGCCCGGACGGCGGCTGAAACACATCGATGGTGCCCGGCGTCGGCAGGAAGCCGTTGCCTGCGTCTTCGGCGTTGATACGGAATTCGAAGCTGTGGCCGCGCGGTACAGGCGTGCCGTCGAACGACAGTGGCAGGCCGTCAGCCACGCGCAGTTGCTCGATGACCAGGTCGATGCCGCTGGTTTCTTCGGTGACCGGGTGCTCCACCTGCAAGCGGGTGTTGACCTCCAGAAACGACAGCGTGCCATCGCCGCTGAGCAGGAACTCCACCGTCCCGGCACCGACATAACCGGCTTCGGCGCAGACCGCGCGGGCCGATTCGTGAATGCGCTGGCGCAGCTCATCGCTCAGGTAAGGCGCTGGTGCTTCTTCGATCAGCTTCTGATTACGGCGTTGCAACGAACAATCGCGGGTGCCGACGACGACAACACGACCATGACGGTCAGCGATGATCTGCGCTTCGATGTGGCGTGGACGGTCCAGAAAGCGCTCGACGAAGCACTCGCCACGGCCAAACGCCGAAATCGCTTCGCGCACGGCCGACTCGTACAGTTCGGCGACTTCATCCAGCTTCCAGGCGACCTTCAAGCCACGACCGCCACCACCGAACGCGGCTTTGATGGCAATCGGCAGGCCATGCTGTTCAGCGAATGCGACCACTTCGGAGGCATCGCTCACCGGGTTTGCAGTACCGGCCACCAAAGGCGCACCGACGTTGAGGGCGATGCGCCGGGCCTGAACCTTGTCGCCCAGTGCGTCGATGGTCGCAGGATCGGGGCCGATCCAGGTCAGGCCGGCGTCGATCACGGCACGGGCGAACTCGGCTCGCTCGGAAAGGAAACCGTAGCCGGGGTGAACCGCGTCGGCACCCGAGCGAGCCGCGATTGCCAGCAGTTTCTCGATGTTCAGGTACGTGTCGGTCGGGCGCTCGCCCTGCAAGCCATACGCTTCATCGGCGTGGCGCACGTGCAGCGCATCGATGTCAGCATCGGCATACACCGCCACCGAAGCGACACCATAGTCTCGGCAGGCACGGGCAATACGTACGGCAATTTCGCCACGGTTGGCAATCAGAACCTTTTTCATCTGTTGTGGGTCTCGTCTGAAGTGGCGGGGCGCACTGGCTCGAACGTGCTCAGCGGGTTGAAACGAATGCGGGCGTTGACCGGGATCTGCCCGGCCTTGTCCAGGTGATAGGTGGCAACGGCGCCGATGACCGGGTAGCCACCCGTCAGCGGGTGATCGGCCAGGAACAGCACCGGCTGGCCGCTTGGCGGCACCTGAATCGCGCCGACCGTGGTGCCCTCGCTGGGCAGTTCGCCACTGACGGCGCGCTCCAGTGACTGCTCGCCCGCCAGGCGAATACCGATCCGGTTGGATTGCGGCGTCACCTGCCAGGTCTGTTGCGCCAGCAATTGCTGCGCCTCGGCGGTGAACCAGTCGCTGCGTGGCCCCATGACCACATCCAGCGTGATGACCTGATCGTTACGCGGCATGTCGAAGGCTGGTTGCTCGGCAGTCGACACGGCGTGTCCGCCGGTTCTGCGCTTGAAGCCCAGCCGGTCACCGGCCGCCAGCGCGGCGGGGCCAACCTGCGCCAACGTGTCGGTGGAGAGGCTGCCCAGCACGGGTTCCTGAACAAAACCGCCGCGAACCGCGAGGTAGCTGCGCAACCCGGCAGTCGGCGATCCAATACTCACCTGATCGCCGCTCTGCAAGGAAAAGGGCGCATAAACAGGGGGCTGTAATCGTTGGCCATCAGCCGTCAGCACCTCGACAGGCACCTGAGCCCCGGTGACCGCCACCACCGTCTGGCCCTGACAGGTGAACGTCAGGCCACCCATGAGGATTTCCAGGCAAGCAGTGCCTGGCTCATTGCCGACCGCGCGATTGGCTGCACGCAATGCGCCACGGTCCAGTGCGCCTGAAGCAGAAACGCCCTGCCCGGCCTGACCGGGTCGACCCAGGTCCTGAAACAGGGTTTGCAGGCCTGGCGCGGTGATCTCCAGGTAGTCCTCGGTGACCGTCGAAGCCTGCTGACGAACCGGTGCGGGCACCGACACGCCGGTTACAGGCAGCGGCCCCGCATCCTGGAAGCGCACGCGATAACCGGGCTGAAGCAAGGCGGGCTCGTCCCGCTGCAAATCCCACATTTTTGAGTCGGTGACGCCGATGATCTGCCAGCCGCCGGGGCTGGCCTGTGGATAAATACCGCTGAAGCCACCGGCCAGCGCTACCGCACCGGCCGGAATACGGGTGCGGGGCGTGGCGCGCCGTGGCACCACGAAGCCAGCGCCACCGCTGAGGTAGGCAAAGCCGGGGGCGAAGCCGCAGAAGGCAACGTTGTAATCGCTGCCGGTGTGGCGCTTTATCACTTCTTCGACGCTGATATCCAGCTCGCGGGCGACATCGGCCAGGTCCTCGCCGTTGTAATGCACCGGAATTTCAATCAGCTTGCCAGGCTCACGCGCCTGACCGCGAATGTCGCGTGACGCAAGCTGCGTTGCCAAGGCTTCGAAGCCAATCGCTGCGGGGCGAAAATGCACCAGCAACGTCCGGGCAGCCGGCACGATCTCTTCCACACCCGCGATGGGCGTTTGCTGCAACGATTCGAACAGGGCCAGGGTCTCGTCCAGATTCGACAGTTCAACCAGAAGTGCATCCAGGTTGGCCGGGTAGAAACGCATGAGCCTCTCCTATACGTGGTAGTAGCTGTCCGGGATATCGGTGATGAACATATGGCCCGGTGCGTGGGAAATTGCGAACGGCACACGGGACGCCATGACCACCGCTTGAGGCGTCACGCCGCAGGCCCAGAACACGGGGATCTCGCCGGGTTTGATGGTCACCGCATCGCCGAAGTCCGGACGCGCAAGGTCCTTGATGCCGAGCCGTTCAGGCTCGCCGACATGCACGGGCGCGCCATGCACACCGGGATAGCGCCCGGTGATGCGGGCCGCTTCGGCGACCCGGTCTGCCGCGATGGGTCGCATCGACACGACCATCTCGCCGTGTAACCGACCGGCAGGCCGACAGAGACGGTTGCTGCGATACATCGGCACGTTGCAGCCTTCGCTGATGTGTCGCACGTCGATCCCGGCGTGCATCAGGTCGGTTTCGAAGGTGAAGCTGCACCCGATCAGAAAGCTGACCAGATCGTTGTGCTGCGCCCAGACGTCACGGGCGTCGCTGACTTCCTCGGCCAGTTGGCCATCACGCCAGACCCGATACAGCGGCAAGTCGGTACGCAAGTCAGCCTGTTCGGCCAGCAAGGTGGTGTAGCTGCCAGGCTCGGTCACGTCCAGCACCGGGCAGGCTTGCGGGTTGCGTTGCGCAAACAGCAGAAAGTCATACGCCCAGTCGCGCGGCAGGGTGATCATGTTGCACTGGGTCAGACCAGGCGCCTGGCCAGCGGTCGGCGAGACAAACCCTTCGCGGTAACGGGCTCGGGCGGCGAGAGCGGCCTGACGCGCCTGTTGCAATGTATTCATGATCAGCCTCGACCGAATGCGCGGACGGTCACGCCTGCGTCGTGCAAACGACTTTTCAGGAGTCGCGCGATGTTCACGGCGCCCGGGCTGTCGCCATGCACACAGATCGAATCGGCTTGCAGGCTGATCTCGCGACCGTCCTCTGCCTCGATGACGCCGTCGCGCACCAGGCGCAACATGCGTTCAGCGATCAACTCGGCATCGTGCAGCACGGCACCGGGTCGGGAACGGGACACCAGCGTGCCTTCGGCGGTGTAGGCGCGGTCGGCGAAGGCTTCAGCCACGCAGGACACTCCGGCTTCGCGCGCCTGGTCGAGCAGCGGTGAGTTGGCCAGGCACACCAGTTTCAAGGCCGGGTCGACGCGCAACAGCGCCTGAATGACCGCCGCCGCCTGACGCGAGTCGCCGGCAATGGTGTTGTACAGCGCGCCATGAGGTTTGACGTAACTGACGGATGTCCCGGCGCTACGGGCCAGGCCTTGCAGTGCGCCGATCTGATAGATGACGTCGGCCATCAACTGATCGGACGGGATGTCCATGTTGCGACGGCCAAACCCGACAAGGTCCGGGTACGCGACATGGGCACCGATCGAAACGCCCCGCGCCGCAGCGGCTTCAAGGGTGCGCAGGATTCCGGCGGGGTCGCCGGCATGAAAACCGCAGGCCACGTTGGCACTGCTGACCACGTCGAGAATCGCCTCGTCGTCGCCCATACGCCAGGCGCCGAAGCTTTCGCCGAGGTCGCTGTTCAGGTCTATTGCAGGCATTTTTTGTTCTCCGAAATCAGGCTGCATTGATAAAGGCAAAGATGGGACCGGCCGACTTGAACGCCATGTACCACGACAACAGACAGGTCAGCACGCCCAGCACCAATAACCAGCGCGGGTAGTGATAGCCGTCCATCATGTCCGAACGGCGCCAGCCGACGTACATGAAAATGCTCAGCCCGAGCGGCAGGATCAAGCCGTTGAAGCCGCCCGCAAACACCAGCAACGCGGCTGGCGGTTTGCCCAGCATCAGGTAGACGATCACCGCGATCAGGATAAAACCGACCGTGGCCAGATTACGCCCCCGTTCGGTGATGTGTTTCGAGAACACCGTGATGAACGACATCGAAGTATAGGAGGCACCGATCACGCTGCTGATACCGGCGGCCCAGAGCACCAGACCGAACATGATCAGGCCGAAGTTGCCGGCAGCCGCAGTGAATGCCTGGGCCGCAGGGTTTGCGCCCTTGCCGGACACGTCGATGACGACGCCACTGGCGACCACGCCAAGAATTGCCAGAAACAACACGTAACGGACGATGCCGGTGACCAGAATACCGGTCAGCGCTGCCTTGGACACCACGTCGATGTTCTCTACCCCGACGGTGCCGCGATCAAGCAAGCGGTGCGCGCCGGCATAAGTGATGTAACCACCGACCGTACCGCCTACGATGGTGGTAATGGCCGCGAAATCGACCAGATCCGGCAAGACGGTCTGGCGCAGCGCCTCGCCCAGCGGAGGGTGCGAGGCAAAGGCGGCGAACAGGATCAGACCGACTTTCAGGGTGCCCAGCACCATCATGATGCGGTCCATCGCAATGCCTGCGCGATGGGAAGAAAAGATCGCGATGGCGATCAGCGCACTCAAGGCGCCACCCCATTTGGGATCAAGGCCGATCAGCGCATTCAGCCCCAGACCCGCACCGGCAATGTTGCCCAGGCTGAACACCAGCCCGCCAAAGATCACCAGCACTGCCAGCAGATAGCCGCTGCCCGGAATCGCCGCGTTGGCCAGATCAGCCGCACGCATTTTGGTCAGCGTGACGATCCGCCAGACATTCAGTTGCACCACGAAGTCGATCAGGATCGACGCCAGAATGCCGAACGCAAACGCCGCCCCCAGCGTCGCGGTGAAGGTGGCGGTCTGGGTCAGAAAGCCTGGGCCGATGGCAGAGGTGGCCATCATGAAGATCGCGGCGATCAATGAGGCGCGACGCGCCTTGGTGAACTCATTGGCAGTCTGTGTCACGGCGGCATTCCTGAGAGGAGAGGTATTCAGCCTGAGCAATGAGCATGCCAACGCTCATTCAAGTGCGCCAAGCTGTAGATACATAACGATAATATTGTTGAACAATCCATCCGACATAGGTCAACCATATGCACCATGTTGTTACGCACAGACTCATGAGTGCTACCTGATGAGGCATCGGGTGACCTTCGTCCTTGCCAGCCAATGAGCTGTCGTGGAATATCGACTCGGCTTTTCTCTCTCTGGACCCTTTATGAACGACGCTGCTTCTGCCCTCCCCCGTACCCTTGGAGAATCCATCACCACAGAACTTCGCAGAATGCTGGTTGAGGGCGAACTGGTTCCCGGTCAACGCCTCTCGGAAGCGGCCCTGGCCGAAAGCCTGCAGATTTCCCGCAATACCTTGAGAGAAGCGTTCAGAATCCTGACCCGCGAAGGGTTACTCACCCACGAACCCAATCGCGGCGTGACCGTGGCCAAACCTGATATGGCCTCGATCATCGACATTTATCGCATCCGGCGCTTTATCGAATGCAGGGCGATCGCTCAGGCGTATCCCCAGCACCCGGGCGTGCAGCACATGCGCAATGCGGTCGAGGCTGGCGTGCGCGCCCGTGAAGCCAATGACTGGATTGCCGTGGGCACGGCCAACATGATGTTTCACAAGGCCATCGTCGAGCTGTCCGACAGCCCGCGACTGGTGACTTTTTACGCACAGATCTCGGCAGAATTGCGCCTGGCGTTCGGGCTGCTCAACAACCCCGAACTGCTCCATTCGCCCTATCTGGACATGAACGCCGCCGTCCTTGGCCGCCTCGACGCCGGCAAGCCCGACGAAGCCACCCGCATGCTCGAAGACTATCTGGTGCAATCGGAGCGCACGATTCTGGCCGCTTACGAACGCAGCCGGAACCGGTAGTCCGGCCCGATAACTATCGCCAGAACTACCGCTGGCGGCCTGGGTCTACGGGTTCTGATCGTTGAAAACCGCCCGACGAGCCCGACAGGCCGCCGTCCCGTTGCAAGCCTGACATTCTCCTCTGGAGGCGAAACGCTGTGAAAGCACTCGACGAACTCACTTTCGACAACCGCTTTGCCCGTCTGGGCGATGCGTTTTCCACCCATGTGTTGCCTGAGCCTATCGACGCGCCACGTCTTGTGGTCGCCAGCCAATCAGCCTTGGCACTGCTGGACCTGGCCCCTGAAGACGCGGAGTTACCGCTGTTCGCGGAAATATTCAGTGGCCATAAACTCTGGGCAGACGCTGAACCGCGGGCGATGGTTTATTCAGGCCACCAATTCGGCTCCTACAACCCGCGCCTGGGCGATGGCCGGGGCCTGTTGCTGGGCGAGGTGTACAACGAAGCGGGCGAGCATTGGGACCTGCACCTCAAGGGCGCCGGCCGCACGCCGTATTCGCGGATGGGCGATGGCCGCGCGGTACTGCGTTCGTCGATCCGGGAGTTTCTGGCTTCCGAGGCGCTGCACGCGCTGGGCATCCCCAGCAGCCGCGCGGGGTGCGTGGTCAGTTCCAGCACGCCGGTATGGCGTGAAACCCAGGAACATGCCGCGATGGTGCTGCGCCTGGCGCAGAGTCATGTGCGCTTTGGCAGCCTTGAATATTTTTTCTACACCAAGCAGCCGGAGCAGTTGAAGACGCTGGCCGAACATGTGCTGACCATGCATTACCCGCATTGTCAGGAACAGCCCGAACCTTATCTGGCGATGTTCCGGGAGATTGTCGAGCGCAATGCCGAGCTGATTGCCAAGTGGCAGGCGTACGGTTTCTGCCACGGCGTGATGAACACCGACAACATGTCGATTCTGGGCATTACCTTCGACTTCGGGCCGTTCGCGTTTCTGGATGATTTCGATGAGCACTTCATCTGCAATCATTCCGATCATGAAGGCCGCTATTCCTTCAGCAATCAGGTGCCCATCGCGCAATGGAACCTCAGCGCCTTGGCGCAAGCCTTGACGCCGTTCATCAGTGTGGAAGCGTTGCGCGAGACAATCGGCCTGTTTTTGCCGCTGTATCAGGCGCACTACCTCGACCTGATGCGCCGTCGCCTGGGGCTGACCGCTGCCGAGGAGCAGGACGAAAAACAGATCGGCCAGTTACTGCAACTGATGCAGGGCAGCAGCGTGGATTACACCCTGTTCTTCCGCCGCTTGGGGGATCAGCCTGCCGCCGAAGCGCTGCGCACCTTGCGCGACGACTTTGTCGACATCAAGGGCTTCGACGCCTGGGCCGAGACGTATCTGGCACGCATCGGCCGGGAAGACAGCGGCACCGAGCAAGACCGTCAGGCCCGTATGCATGCTGTTAACCCGCTGTATATCTTGCGCAACTACCTGGCCCAGAACGCCATCATCGCCGCTGAAAAAGGCGACTACGAAGAAGTCCGCCGTCTGCACGACGTACTCTGCCACCCGTTCACCGAGCAAGCAGGCATGGAAAGCTACGCCCAACGTCCACCGGACTGGGGCAAGCACCTGGAAATCAGCTGTTCGTCGTGAAATTTTTCCGCGTGAGCGTGCCGCTCTGGACGCCTTGGGTCCGACGCTGACTGTGCGGTGCAGCGCAGATTTGTGACGCGGAGCGTCACCCAAGGCATTCCCACGCTGGAGCGTGCGGAACGATCAGGGTAAGGCTGGAGCATGCGGGACGAGCGGTGTACGGCTGGGGCGTGCGGAACGCGGGGCGGCCAAGAAAGCTGATCGTACCCATGCTCCGCGTGGGCATGCCGTTCTGGACGCTCCGCGTCCGCTTCCAAGAGGTCGGCTAGGGCGCAAGTCCCGAATCCACCCACCACTGTTCCAGCCCTTGCAGGTCGGGAATGCGCGCGACGGTTTCGCCGATCTGCACGGCGGCGAGTTCCAGTTCGGTCAAGGGCACGTCGACGTAGCTCAGCTGGCTGTCGACCTTGCACGAGCGCGGAATGCCTTGGGTCAGCAGAGCGATGAAGCGGATGTCGTTGCGCCCCCCTAACGCGTTGAGCACCACGATCCGGGCGCGACCGCCCACCCGCGTGCGCCCGCCGCAGGCCGCTTCGAAGCTGAGCAGTGGCAAGCTCAGTTCGCGCCAGCTGATCAACCCCAGATACCATTCGGGCGCGCCCGGTTCAGCGCTGCTGTCCTGATAGTCGATCAGCTCGGCGACCGCGACATTGGGCACCAGCAAATGGCGGTCGCTCAATGGCAACAGCAGGCCGGTCAGGCTGGTGAGCCGACTGGTCTGGAACGTACCTTCAGACATTGACCTGACTCCAGTAAGCGATGCTTTCCAACAGCACGTTCTCTTGATAAGGCTTGCTCAGGTACTCGTTGACGCCCAGCGCCATCGCCCGGTCGCGGTGTTTCTGGCCGGAGCGGGAAGTGATCATGATGATGGGCAGTGCCTTCAGTTGTTCGTCCTGGCGTATCTGACTGACCACTTCAAAGCCGTCCATGCGCGGCATTTCGATATCCAGCAACATGATGTCGGGCGTGTGTTCCTGCAACAGGCTCATCGCATCGATCCCGTCTTTGGCGGTCAGCACGTGCATGCCGTGGCGTTCGAGCAACCGGCCGGTCACCTTGCGCACGGTCACCGAATCGTCCACCACCATCACCAGCAACGGCCTGGCGTGCTCGATTTCAGTGTAGGGCGCAGGCGCGCCGCCGTTGAACGGCAGGCGCTGCAAGGTACGAATCTGCGCCATCAGGTCGAGAATCAGCACCACGCGGCCATCGCCCAGGATGGTCGCGCCGGAAATCCCCTGCACTCTGGAAAACTGCGTACCCAGGCTCTTGACCACGATTTCCCGCGAACCCGCCAACGCATCGACCTGCACCGCCACCCACTGATCCTGCAAATGCACCAGCAACACCGGCAGCGGCTGCAGTTGCCCGACCAGTCTTGGTGGACTGTTGCCCAGCAACTCGCCCAGATAGCGCAGCTCGTAGCTGCGTCCGCCGTACTGATAGCGCGGTGGAACCGTCTGGTAATAAGCGTCCAGCTCGTTGGCCATTACCCGCACGATGCCATCGACCGTGTTGAGCGGCACGGCATACTGCTCTTCGCCGCAGGTCACCATCAGTGCCCGGTTGACCGACACTGAAATCGGCAGACGAATGCGAAAGCGCGTGCCCTTTCCAGGCAGCGAGTCGATGACCATCGAGCCGCCCAGTTGCTTGACCTCGGCATGCACCACATCCATACCGACGCCACGCCCGGAAATCTGGGTGATGATCTCGCTGGTGGAAAACCCGGCTTGCAGGATGAACGGCAACACTTCGTGATCGGACAGCTCGGCGTCCGGATGAATCATGCCGCGCTTGATGGCCTTGCGGCGCACCGCAGCCAGATCGACGCCGGAACCGTCGTCGCTCAGTTCGATCACGATGTCGCCGCCCTCATGCATCAGCTCCAGGGTGATGCAGCCCTCTTCCGGCTTACCGGCAGCGATGCGTTTTTCTGTGCTCTCGAGGCCGTGATCGACGGCGTTGCGCAGCATGTGCTCCAGCGGGGCGACCATCCGTTCCAGCACATTGCGGTCCATTTCGCCTTCGGCATTGCCGACCTCGAAACGCACCTTCTTGTGCAGTTCGGACGCCACCTGGCGCACCACGCGACGCAAACGCGGCACCAGTCGCTCGAACGGCACCATGCGCGTGCGCATCAAGCCTTCCTGCAACTGGGTGTTGACCCTGGCCTGCTGCGACAGCAGCGTTTCAGCATCGCGGTTGCGCGCGCCGAGGGTTTCCTTGATATCCATCAGGTCGGAGGCCGACTCGAACAGCGCGCGGGACAACTGTTGCAACTGGGAATGGCGATCCATTTCCAGCGGGTCGAACTCTTCATAGCCCAGCCGCTCGGCCTGCACCTGCTCGCGACTGAGAATGCGGCCCTGGGTTTCCATGTCCAGACGGCGCAACTGATCGCGCATCCGCTCGATGGTGGTTTCCAGCTCGACCAGCGTGACCTGCGAATCGAGTACCTGCTGCTCGATTCGCCCACGAAAGATAGACGTTTCGCCGGCCAGATTAACCAGGTCTTCCAGTTGCTCGGCAGGCACCTTGACCATTTCCGGGCCACTGCGCTCAGCCTCACCGTCGGCCACCGGCGCCACGACCACGACAGGTTCCGGACCGACCGCCGACGCCAGGGAAACCACTGGCGGGTCTAAGGGTGCCTGGCTGGCCAGCGTGCGGATGCTTTCGATCAGCAACGTCGCATCAGGCAACGGCTTGTCGTTTCGCACTGCGTCCAGCATGTCGGCCAGCACATCGTGGCCGCTCTGCACCAGGCTGATCATCAACGGGGCGGGCTGCAGGCTGCCGGCGGAAAGCCCCTCGTAAAGCGTTTCCAGCTCGTGGGCGAGGTCGCCGATCGGGGCGATCTCGACCATCCGTGCGCCCCCTTTGAGGGTGTGCAGGTCGCGCAGCAGGTTTTCGACTTCCAGCAGGTTGTGCGGGTCGGTCTGCCAGCGGGCCAGGGCCGCGCCAGAGCTTTCGATGATGTCGAAGCCTTCTTCGAGAAAGACTTCACGCAGCTCGTTGTCCTGCTCCGGCAGGTCTTCGCTGGCTTGAGGCGGCGCTTGCAGGTCCGGCCCGGTGCTCTCGGCATTGCGGCAGCGGCCCAATGCATCGATCAAGGCCGAGGGATCGCTGAGCGTCTCCTGCCGATACAGTTGTTCCAGCAGGATCGCCAAGTGGTCGTGACTTTTGTGCAGTAGATCGGCCAATGCCGCTGAATGATTGAAGCGCCGGTCGATCAAGCCTTCGTAGAGGTTTTCGAGTTCGTGAGCAAGGTCGCCGACCTCGACCACTTCCGCCATCCGCGCGCCCCCTTTGAGGGTGTGCAGGTCGCGTTGCAGCGAGGCCAGCGGCGCCGGGTTTTCCGGGTCCGCCAGCCAGCGCTGCAAGGCTTGCCCGGCGCTGTCGAGAATATCGACGGCTTCTTCGAGAAAGATGTCGACAATTTCGTCGTCCGGACCGGCTACTTCCGACGGTTCGGCCTCGCTGGCCAGTTGCTCGGTCGCCGCATTGAGTTCGGTGACGCTCAGCGTCTGGCGCCCATCGCTTTTGACCAGCCCGGTCGCTGACGGATCAAGCGCCTGATCCAGCAGTTCATGCAGGGCACGCACGCACTCAGGGCGAGGCTCGACATCCTGGCCGGCAGCCACTTGATCAAGCATGTTGATCAGCGCTTCGTGGGCGTTCTCCGCCACATCGAAGAAGCGCTCGCTGACCGCCAGGCTGCTTTCCTCGACCGAGCCGTACAGGTCGAGCAAGGCTTCACACAATTCATCGACCTGCGGCAGATCGGCCAGGTGAGCGCCATGACCCAAGGTGGTCAATTCGTCGAGCAGTGCGCTCAGTTCCTGTCGCTCACCGGGGTGCTGACGCCAGCGCCGCAGCAGGTTTTCGGCATCCAGCACAATGTCCATGCCTTCGGCCAGAAAGCTGGCGATCAGCGTGGGGTTACGCTTGATCCGCAAGCCGTTGTCCGATTCACGAAGCACCGCAGCGAGGCGTTCATCGAGCCTCGAAAAAGCCGCTTCGATCAGCTCTGCCGCGCCTGGGATTTCCGCCAGCGGGGTCGTATCCAGTTGCTCGAGCCCTTTATGCAGCAAGGGTTCGGCGCGACGCAACAGGGCGAGTTCAGGCGGACCGATATCAATCAGGTTGGCCTTGTACTCACGCACCAGTTGATCGAGCGGGTTGGCCAGCTCGGCAATCGGCAGAACCTCGGCCATGTGCGCGCTGCCTTTGAGCGTATGCAGGGCGCGCAATACGGCGTCGCTGATCGAAGGCGATACCGATTGTTCGGCGGTGTCGAGGAAGCGGCCAAGCGTGTTCAGATGCCCGAGCGCTTCCTGACGAAAGATATCCAGCAACTGCGGGTCCAGCGCCTTGTCCGTGGCCGTTCCACCGGACGCAGCCAGTGTCGGTGCTTCCAGACCGTTGGCCAGCGCATGGGCACGAGCCGCCATCAGATCGACATCGTTGCGCTGGCACTGCGCGCCGTCGGCGAAATCGCGGATGACCGACGGCAACAGCGTCAGCACTTCGCTCATCAGGTGCTGCACTTCCAGCCCGGGCAGCACCTCGCCTTCCAGCACCCGGTTGAGCAGGTTTTCCACGGACCAGGCCAGCTCGCTGAGAATCAGCGCCCGCACCATCCGGCCGCTGCCCTTGAGGGTGTGAAACGCACGACGCACTTCAGTCAGCGCAGCACTGTCCCACTGGACGCCGTTACCCAATGACGTAAACCAGCGCGGCAGGTACTCGCCCAGAGCGTCGAGCACCTCGTCGGCCTCTTCCAGAAAGACATCGCGCAGTTCGTCGTCCACCGCCTCTTCTTCAGCGGAAGGCGGCAGCAGGCTGGTCGGGACGTTGCGCGCAGGCGGATTGACCGCAGACACCGGGCTGGCGAGCACTTGCGCGATGGTTTGCGTCGGGCTGACCAGCGCCTTGCGATCATCAAGCTCCAGCAACTCGTCCTGAGTGATGATCTCGTCGAGCAGCGGCACTTCAAGGGTGTCCGTTGCGGGCGTGTAGCCCAGACGGGCCAGACTCTGCTGGGCCATGTCGAGCACCTGATCACCTGGCGCCTCGTGGTCCTCGAGCATGCGTTCCAGGTAGTACTCGATGCCGGTCAGGGTATCGGCCAGGCAATCGAGCTGTACCGCAGTCGGACGGGTTTCGTCCACCAGCAGGTGTTCCTGAATGTATTCGTTACAGGCCGCCAGCAGGCTCGCCGCGCGGGCCAGCGGGATCATCGCCAGCGCTCCGCGCACCTGCACCAGCAAGGCACAGAGCGGGTCGAGCCGTTGCCGGTCCCACTCGCCATCGATGTAATCGAGAATGACGTCCTTGGCCTGCTGCAGCACATTGCGGGCTTCGCGAATCACCAGTTGATGGATCTGCGTCAGGTCGGTGGTCGGCAGGCGGCTTTCTTCGCGGCTCGACTGTTCGTTGCTCCCGGCCATGCCCGCCAGGGTCGATTCGACGTACAGCAATGCGCCCGCGACATCCATCAGCGCGCCGTCAGTGGGTTCGCGCTGCCCCTGCGCCAGACCCAGAACGACGGAAAGCTGATCGATGATCACCTTGCGCGGCTGACCGAAGCCGAGCACCGCCAGCGTGTCGGCGATCTGGCGCAGCGGTGGCAGCAGTGCGTTGAGTTCACTGACGTGCTGGCGATCCCCGCGCACGAACACATCCAGCCGCTCCTTGACCCGCACCAGCCCTTCGCACAATGCCACGATCACCGAACGCATGGCGTCCCGGTCCGGTCCGGCCATGCGCGCGCGTTCTTCGTTGACCACATCGCTGCCAGGCAAGGCATCTGCCAGCGCGTATTGGTCCTTGAGGTCGAGCATCTTCGGCGCCAGGCTGTCGGACTTGGCGATGTAAAACAGCAGGCTTTTCAGCAACTCTTCGGGCGCAGGCTGGTTGATGCCCGTCACGCCCTGCTCGGCCAGACGCTTGAGTTCCTTGTCGGCGTCTTTCAACAGGCTGCGCAGGGCCGGGCTGTTGGTGAAATTGCCGTTGAGCATGGTTTCGACCAGTGCCGTGGAAATCCGCCACAGCGGCCCCAGTGGCGCGTCCTCGCACAATTGCTCCAGCCGGGCAAAGACCTTGGCCATGTAGCCGAGCTGAGTGCGCACGCCCTGCTCACGCATCAGGCCTGCCAAGGCAGCCTGCAACGTCTGGCGCAGCTTGCGCAGCAGGTTGGGCAGCTCCGGCGTGTTACGCCGTGCCAGCTCTTCGTCATCAAGGGGCGGGACGTTGACCAGTTGCGGGGCAAACAGGCTGGTCTCCGACAACAGGCTCTCGCCCCGCGCGCTGCGCAGGTCATTGAGCAACGGCAGCACCACCAGCGGCAGGTCACGGCGCGCCGAGTGGATTCGCTCCAGATAAAGCGGTAGCTGGCTCATGGCCTGGATCAGCAGTTGCTCGGACTCGACCGGATGGGCGACGCGGTTCTGTTGAACGGCCAGCACCAATTGCTCGATTTCCTCGGCCAGCAACGCGGCACCGTAGAACTCGATCATCTGCAGGCTGCCGTGAACCTGATGCACCAGGTTCAGGCACTCGGCCATCGCCGCGCCGTCGGACTCTTCGATGAACGCATCCAGCGCATGCCTGGCCTGCCGCAACGTCTCGGCAATCTCGCCCTTGAGCCATTCAAGGGCCACGTAATCGTGACGATCAGCCATGACCCATCCCGCCTGTTGTTGCGCCAAGAGTGTTCATGTCGTGAACATCATCCGATTTTCTTCGAGGGCGGCAAGGTGAAACCCGACACCGAGCGGCGCATTTCGCTGGCCATTTTCGCCAGATTGCCAATGCTCTCGGCGGTGGCCGCCGTGCCCGAGGTGGTCTGGGACGTGGTCTGTTGAATCACGTTCATGGTCTGGGAAATCTGCCCGGCAGACTCGGCCTGCTGATGGGCGGCGTCGGTGATACTTTCGATCAACTCGGCCAGAACCCTGGAAACCCCTTCGATTTCCCCGAGCGCCACACCGGCGTCTTGCGCCAGTCGCGCACCGCGCACCACTTCGCTGGTGGTCTGCTCCATAGAGATGACCGCCTCGTTGGTGTCGTTCTGGATGGCGCGCACCAGCGTCTCGAT
This sequence comes from Pseudomonas syringae, assembly GCF_002157375.1. Taxonomy (GTDB): domain Bacteria; phylum Pseudomonadota; class Gammaproteobacteria; order Pseudomonadales; family Pseudomonadaceae; genus Aquipseudomonas; species Aquipseudomonas syringae_T. The sequence continues at coordinate 159,752 of NZ_MTSA01000002.1, read as the reverse complement.
CTGTTTGGTGGCGGAAGACGAACGCTCGGCCAGCCGCTGCACTTCATCGGCAACCACTGCAAAACCTCGCCCGGCGTCACCGGCCATCGACGCCTGGATGGCCGCATTGAGTGCCAGAATATTGGTCTGATCGGCAATGTCGTCGATCAGGCTGACTATATCGCCAATTTCCTGCGAAGACTCACCCAGACGCTTGATGCGCTTTGAGGTGTCCTGAATCTGTTCGCGAATGTTGTCCATGCCGTGGATGGTGTTGTGAACCACCTCGTTGCCCTTGTTGGCAATCGCCACCGAACGCTCTGCCACCGCCGAAGACTCCGACGCGTTGGCTGAGACCTGATCGATGGACGCCGCCATGTCATTGATTGCCGTCGACGCTGCACTGATCTGCAACGCCTGATGCTCGGACGCGGCGGACAGCTGCATGGCCGTGGCCTGGGTCTCGGTGACTGCGGAGGCCACCTGTTCAGCCGTCAGGTTGATGGTCACCACCAGCTCGCGCAACTGGTCGATGGAGTAATTGATGGAGTCGGCAATCGCGCCGGTGAAATCCTCGGTGACCGAGGCGGTCACGGTCAGGTCGCCGTCGGCCAGGCTCTCGATCTCGTCCAGCAGGCGCATGATCGCGGTCTGGTTGCGCTCGCTCTTTTGCGCGGTTTCGCGCAACTGGCGGTTGGTTTCCCGCACCATGACCAGCCCGATCAGAATGATCGACATCAGCGCCAGCAGCCCCAGCACGTAGCCGCCGACGGTATTCATCGTGCGGCGCTTGGCAAGGTTTTCCAGGCTGTTGGCGAGCACTGACGTCTCATCCAGCAAAGTCTGCGAGGTGTTGAAGATATTGCCGGACGCTTCGCGCACCTGATACAGCTCGGGCGAGGTCTCGAGAATCTCGTCCACCGAACCGGACACGAATTCGAACAGTTCGGCAATCTCTGCCAGCCGTGCCCGGGCATCGCGGTCTTCGACCTGGGTGATGCGCAGCGTCGCATTGCCTTCCAGCATGCCGTTCAGCACCCGGCCAAACTGGCTGGCGTCACGTCCGAAGGCATCGGCCGCCTGCACCGCCGTTTCGTCACCGGCCAGCACCGTATTGACCGAACCCAGAATACGCTCGGCCAGCAGGGCCTGGCGCTGTGCAACGACCACCTGGGCAGCGGGCGCACGGCTTTGCAGCAGGTTCTCTACGACCTTTTCGTACTCGGCTTGCAATTGCGGAATGGTTTCGGCCAGCGTCGCCGCCACCTGATGCAGCGACAATACCGTCTGCTCACTGGCCAGAATCACGTCGGTGCTCTTGCGCAGCCCTTCCCAATCTTTCTGGACCGTGCGCAACTCGTCACGAATCAGGTCTGGGGCAGCAGGCAGTCCGGTGGCAGGGTCGCCTTTCTTCAGATAACCCCAGCGCACATCGAAATCATTGCGCGCATCGGCCAGCAGCTTGAACGCCTGGGTTTTCCCGGCGGCCGCTTCGGTGGCGTTTTTCGCGATGCGCTGGGACAGAACGCGCAGTTCACCGGCATGCCCGATGTATTGTTTGTCGTAGTTCGATTGAGTGTTGAGGTAAGCGAAGTTGGCGAACAGCAACATGATGAAAACGATCAGCGCGACGAACAACAGAATGATCTGCGTCCGGCTTCGTACCCCCTCCAGTGATCTGCCTGTATTACTCATTAATCAGGCCCCCGCCTGGATCAAGTGTGAAACAAAACAAACCAGCGCCCAGGCTCTGTACGAAAAGTCGGCGAGCGTAGCCACTTTTTGTTCAGAGCCTAAGATGCCAGGTCCATGAACTCCGCAGACTGCACCACCGCCCAAGGGCTGAACACCTGCCACGCCTGCTCGCGAATAAATTGCCCACGCAGGAATGGCACGATGCCTTGGTCGACGTCTTGCGGGGTCTGAGGTATGAGGCTCAACTGACTGAAACGTTGCATGCCGAACACCTCGTCAACCAGCAAACCGGCAAACACGTCGTTGTGTTCGACCACCAGCACCCGCCGTTGCTTGCGCGCCGTCGCCGGTTCGAGGCCGAAGAATCCGCACAGGTCCATGAGCGGCAACAACCGGCCACGCAAGTTGGCAACGCCCGCCACCCAGGACTTTACGCCGGGCATCACCGCATGACGGGGTTCATGAAGAATTTCGGCAATTTCGCCGATGGGCGCCACAAAACGCTGCTCGCCCATCCGGAACCCGATTCCGACCCAGTCCTGCTGATGGGCTTCCTGCAACGGCAGACCCGCCGCCAGCGAACGACAGCGTCGGTCCATGTCCAGCAACAATTCAAAGGCGGTACGTGGCTCGGCCATGACGATTCCGGCAATCAGCCGGCCAGCACCGCGTTCAGGGTTTTCATCAGGGTTTCTTCATCCACCGGCTTGGTCAGGTAATCCTGCGCGCCCTGGCGCTTGCCCCAGACCTTGTCGGTTTCCTGATCCTTGGTGGTGATCATGATCACCGGGATCATGCTGGTGTCGGGGTCTTTGGTCAGCTGACGCGTGGCCTGAAAACCGTTGAGCCCCGGCATGACGATGTCCATCAGCACGGCGTCGGGCTTTTCCTGGCGGGCCAGGGCCACGCCATCAGCGCCGTTTTCGGCCTTGAGCACTTCATGACCGTACTTTTCAAGCATGCCGGTGAGTTTGTACATTTCGGTCGGCGAGTCATCGACGATCAATATTCGAGCCATGGGTGTTCCCCGTCAGTTTACGAGCGCGCGACATCAGGCGCGGGCATCACGATAGATGTTGTTCTGCGGCAACGAAGCCCGGCACATGGGCCTTGATTGCGTTGAGCAGTTCTTCCTTGCTGAAAGGCTTTGTCAGAAACTGGTCGGAACCGACGATCCGCCCTTTGGCCTTGTCGAACAGGCCGTCCTTGGAGGACAGCATGATGACCGGCGTTGACTTGAATGCGCGGTTGTTCTTGATCAGTGCGCAGGTCTGATAACCGTCCAGACGCGGCATCATGATATCGACGAATATGATGCGCGGGTGGTTATCGGCAATCTTGGCCAGTGCGTCGAAACCGTCTATTGCGGTGATGACTTCACAGCCTGCGTTTTTAAGCAACGTTTCGGCGGTGCGGCGGATGGTCTTCGAGTCATCGATGACCATGACTTTCAATGCGGAGGCGTGTTGTTCCATAAGCTGCTCTTCCATCGCCGCAGCGAATTGTTGCGCATTCTGCGAGGCACTGAGAGCCTGACGGTATCGCTTCATCGATCCAAAAGGATTGAAGCCCGGATGCGCAGTCTTTTTAGCACACTCTCCAGACTCAATCCATAAAGTGCGCCGTGGCGGACCTGCCCCTTGACCGGGAGCAATCGGAACGCCACCCTGATGCCAATTTTATGGCCGTCACGGCCTTTACCGATCAGAGGATATTGCCCATGAGCGTTCGCCTAGGGATTGTCATGGACCCCATTGAGCGCATCTCCTATAAAAAGGACAGCTCGCTGGCCATGCTCCTTGCCGCACAGGATCGCGGCTGGTCGCTGTTCTACATGGAACAGAAAGACCTGTACCAGAATGCAGGCCAGGCCCGGGCGCGCATGAAGCCGCTCAAGGTGTTTGCCGACCCGGCCAAATGGTTTGAATTCGACGCTGAAGTCGACGCCGGCCTGGACGATCTGGACGTGATCCTGATGCGCAAGGATCCGCCCTTCGACATGGAATTCGTCTACGCCACTTACCTGCTGGAGCAGGCAGAGCGCGCTGGCGTGCTGGTGGTCAACAAGCCGCAGAGCCTGCGTGACTGCAACGAAAAGCTGTTTGCCACGCTGTTTCCGCAGTGTACCCCGCCGACGCTGGTCAGCCGCCGCGCCGACATCATTCGCGAGTTTGCCGAGCAGCAGGGCGACGTGATCCTCAAGCCGCTGGACGGCATGGGGGGCGCGTCGATCTTCCGTCACCGTGCGGGTGATCCGAACCTGTCGGTGATCCTCGAAACCCTGACGGCCCACGGCACCCAGCAGATCATGGCGCAGGGCTACCTGCCAGCCATCAAGGACGGCGACAAGCGCATCCTGATGGTCGATGGCGAGCCGGTGCCTTACTGCCTGGCACGCATCCCCGCAGCAGGCGAAACCCGTGGCAATCTGGCAGCCGGTGGCCGTGGCGAAGCCCGTCCGCTGAGCGACAAGGACCGCTGGATCGCCGAACAGATCGGCCCGACCCTGCGTGAAAAAGGCCTGTTGTTCGTCGGCCTCGACGTGATCGGTGAGCACCTGACCGAGATCAACGTCACCAGCCCGACCTGCATCCGCGAAATCGACAACGCCTACGGCACCAATATCGGTGGCCTGTTAATGGATGCCATCGAGAAGAAACTGGAAGCACGCAAGGCCTGAGACACCCGGAGCTGGGCATTTTGTGGGAGCGGACTGTTACATAACGACGAGCGCCACTGGCCGCGGGTCAAGCCCTACGCCACGTGGTCCCTTCGTCTGATCCGCAGCAAAGTTACACCGCACATTGCGTTATCATGCGCCACCTGTGACACGACACGGATTTTGACATGCAGGCTGACGAGATGCTGAACCGCCGATGACATCCATGGCCCGAAACGACCTCCCCCTCGAACTCTCCACTGTGGGTGTGCGCCCTGCCGATCGTCTGGGTTTCACCCTGATGATCGCCGCGCTGATCCACCTTGCGGTGATCCTTGGCGTGGGCTTCACCTACGTCAAGCCGGAGCAGATCTCGCAGACGCTGGAAATCACCCTCGCCACCTTCAAGAGCGAAGAAAAGCCCAAACAGGCGGATTTTCTGGCGCAGGACGATCAGCAAGGCAGCGGCACCCTCGACAAGGCCGAGACGCTCAAGACCACTGAACTGGCGCCTTATCAGGACACCAAGGTCAACAAGGTCACTCCGCCTCCGGCCAGCAAACCGGTGGTCAGGCAGGAGGCGCCCAAGACGGCCGTGGCAACCACCGCGCCCAGCCAGCAGAAAACCGTTGCCAAGCGCGAAGAGGTCAAGCCCGAACCGACCACCAAGGCCGCGCCGACCTTTGACAGTGCGGAACTGAGCAACGAGATTGCCAGCCTGGAAGCCGAACTGTCGACCGAGCAGCAGGCATACGCCAAGCGCCCTAAAATCCATCGCCTCAACGCAGCCTCGACCATGCGCGACAAAGGTGCCTGGTACAAGGACGACTGGCGCAAAAAGGTCGAACGGGTCGGAAACCTGAACTACCCTGAAGAAGCACGCCGCAAGCAGATATACGGCAATTTGCGACTTCTTGTGTCGATCAATCGGGACGGTTCGTTGTACGAAGTGCTGGTGCTGGAATCATCGGGGCAACCGTTGCTTGACCAGGCCGCTCAGCGAATCGTGCGTCTGGCCGCGCCTTTTGCGCCGTTCACCGGCGATCTGGCAGACATCGACCGACTCGAGATCATTCGCACCTGGAAATTTGCACGCGGCGACAAACTGTCGAGCAACTGACATTTTTGCCAACGGACACCCGACACGTATAAGTGCCAGTTGTCAGGCCAGTAACACAACGCCACACTAGGACTCATGAAAAAAGTCTCTCCGAGTTATCTCAAGCATCAGTTCCTGATCGCCATGCCCCACATGCACGACGAGAACTTTGCTCAGACCTTGACCTACGTTGTCGAGCATAACGCCAATGGCGCAATGGGGCTGGTGATCAACCGCCCGCAAAGCCTGTCGCTGGCGGATGTGCTTGAGCAATTGCGACCGGAGCTTCCTGCGCCCAGGCACTGCCAGGAAATAGCCATACATTCCGGTGGCCCGGTGCAGACCGACCGTGGCTTTGTCCTGCACCCCAGTGGCCAGATGTTTCAGGCCACGGTCGCGCTGCCGGGCGGAATCTCGTTGTCCACTTCGCAGGATGTGCTGTTTTCCATCGCCGACGGCTATGGGCCTGATCAAAATGTGATCACCCTGGGCTATGCGGGATGGGACGCCGGCCAACTGGATGCCGAGATGGCTGACAATGCCTGGCTGACCTGCTCGTTCGACCCGGCCATTCTGTTCGATGTCGAGAGTGATCAGCGCCTCGACGCCGCAGCCAGACGCCTGGGCGTGAACCTCAGCCTTATCTCGACTCAGGCAGGACACGCTTGATGGCCGCTTTACGGCTGCTGCTGGGCATCGATTACGGCACCAAACAAATCGGCGTTGCCGTCGGCCAGGCCATCACCGGCCAGGCGCGTGAGCTGTGTACGCTCAAGGCACAGAACGGCGTACCGGACTGGGACAAGGTTCAGGCGCTCATCACCGAATGGAAACCTGACGCCATTGTGGTCGGCCTGCCATTGAACATGGACGGTACGCCCAGCGACATGAGCGCCCGCGCCGAGAAGTTTTCGCGCAAACTCAACGGTCGCTTTGGCGTGACGGTCTACACCCACGACGAACGCCTGACGACCTTCGAGGCCAAGGGCGAGCGCATGGCGCGCGGCGGCCAGAAAGGCAGCTATCGCGACAACCCGGTGGATGCCATCGCCGCCGCACTGCTGCTGCAAGGCTGGCTGGACGAGCACCCCGAACTGCTGAATGTGTGACTTTTAAAGCCCATACCGCTTCGAGATAACCGGATTCCACGTTACCGCTTGAGCAATGCGCCACGGACCAGACTGTAAAAACGTCACGAGCGAAGGCAAGACAAAGCAAAAACAGGCGAAAAACGGCCGGGGTCGCGACCGACTCCAGGTGTTCTAAATGAGCATTTTTCGCCTGTTTTTTAACGCAGTATTGCCAAGCGCGGTAGTTTTTACACAGTCAGGGAAGGGCGCTGCCCGAGCCTCAAAGGAGCAACCATGAGCCTGCCAAATCCCGCCGAGCTGATTCGTCAGATGGCCACTGACCTGAACGCTCATCTGAGCAAACGCGGCATCAGCGATCCTCGTTTCATCGGCATTCGCACTGGCGGCGTGTGGGTCGCTCAGGCGCTGCTCGAGGCGCTGGACAATCCGTCGCCCCTTGGCACCCTAGACGTCTCGTTCTATCGCGATGATTTCAGCCAGAACGGCCTGCACCCTCAGGTGCGTCCTTCGGAATTGCCGTTCGAGATCGAAGGGCAGCACCTGGTGCTGATCGATGACGTGCTGATGAGTGGCCGTACCATTCGCGCTGCGCTCAACGAGCTGTTCGATTACGGCCGACCGGCCAGCGTCACGCTGGTCTGCCTGCTGGACCTGGACGCTGGCGAACTGCCGATCCGCCCGAACGTGGTCGGCGCGACCCTGTCGCTGGCACCGCACGAACGCATCAAGCTGTCCGGCCCCGAGCCGCTGGCGCTTGAACTTCAAGACCTCTCCACCGCCCTTTAAAGAGTCCATTGCGATGACGCCTCTCGACGCCAAGCGCCCGCTGCAGCTCAACCATCAGGGCCAGCTGCGCCATTTTCTGTCTCTGGACGGCTTGCCTCGCGAGCTGCTTACCGAAATCCTCGACACCGCCGACTCGTTTCTAGAGGTGGGCGCACGGGCGGTGAAAAAGGTCCCGTTGTTGCGCGGCAAGACGGTGTGCAACGTATTCTTCGAAAACTCGACGCGCACCCGGACCACCTTCGAACTGGCGGCCCAGCGGCTGTCGGCCGACGTGATCACCCTGAACGTTTCGACCTCGTCCACCAGCAAGGGCGAAACGCTGTTCGACACCCTGCGCAACCTCGAAGCGATGGCCGCCGACATGTTCGTGGTGCGCCACGCCGACTCGGGCGCGGCGCACTTCATTGCCGAACACGTATGCCCTGATGTCGCAATCATCAACGGCGGTGACGGCCGGCATGCTCACCCGACCCAAGGCATGCTCGACATGCTGACGATCCGCCGTCACAAGGGCGGTTTCGAGAACCTTTCGGTGGCCATCGTCGGCGATATCCTGCATTCGCGCGTGGCGCGCTCCAACATGATTGCGCTCAAGGCGCTGGGTTGCCCGGACATCCGCGTGATCGGGCCGAAAACCCTGCTGCCGGTCGGCGTCGAGCAGTACGGCGTCAAGGTCTATACCGACCTCAACGAAGGTTTGAAGGATGTGGACGTGGTCATCATGCTGCGCCTGCAACGCGAACGCATGACCGGCGGCCTGCTGCCCAGCGAAGGTGAGTTCTATCGCCTGTTCGGCCTGGCCACCGCTCGCCTCGCAGCCGCGAAGCCGGATGCGATTGTCATGCACCCCGGCCCGATCAACCGGGGCGTGGAAATCGAGTCGGCGGTGGCCGACGGCGCGCATTCGGTGATTCTCAATCAAGTGACCTACGGCATCGCAATCCGCATGGCAGTGCTGTCCATGGCCATGAGCGGACAAAACGCACAACGCCAATTCGAACAGGAGCACGCCCAGTGAAGCTCAGCATACTCGGCGCTCGCGTCATCGATCCGGTCAGCGGGCTGGATCAGATTACCGACCTGCACATCGAAGCAGGCAAGCTCTGCGCCATCGGCGCCGCACCGGCCGGATTCGAACCGACCCAGACCATTGACGCCACCGGGCTGATCGCCGCACCGGGCCTGGTCGACCTCAACGTTGCCCTGCGTGAGCCCGGCTATAGCCGTAAAGGCAGCATCGCCAGTGAAACCCGCGCAGCCGTCGCCGGCGGCGTGACCAGCGTATGCTGCCCGCCGCAGACCAAACCGGTGCTCGACACCTCGGCGGTGGCCGAGTTGATCCTGGACCGCGCCCGCGAAGCCGGTTTCAGTAAAGTGTTCCCCATCGGGGCCTTGAGCAAGGGCCTGGAAGGCGAACAGCTGGCAGAACTGATTGCCCTACGCGACGCAGGCTGTGTGGCGTTCGGCAATGGCCTGAGCAGCTTCAGCAACACCCGCACGCTGTGCCGGGCGCTGGAATACGCGGCCACCTTCGACCTGACGGTGATTTTCAATTCGCAGGACCGGGACCTGGCCGAGGGTGGCCTGGCGCATGACGGCCCGACTGCCGCCTTTCTGGGGCTGGCAGGCATTCCTGAAACGGCCGAAACAGTGGCACTGGCTCGCGACCTGTTACTGGTCGAGCAAAGCGGGGTACGTGCGCATTTCAGCCAGTTGACCAGCGCACGCGGCGCAGCCCTGATCGCTCAGGCCCAGGCGCGCGGGCTGCCGGTGACGGCGGACGTCGCGCTGTACCAGTTGATCCTGACCGATGAAGCGCTGATCGACTTCTCCAGCCTGTATCACGTCCAGCCACCGCTGCGAACCCGCGCTGACCGCGATGGCCTGCGCGAGGCCGTGAAGTCCGGGGTTATCCAGGCAATATCGAGCCATCACCAGCCCCACGAGCGCGACGCCAAGCTGGCACCGTTCGGCGCTACCGAGCCGGGCATCAGCAGCGTGGAATTGCTGTTGCCGCTGGCAATGACACTGGTCGACGACGGCTTGCTGGACCTGCCGACCCTGCTCGCCCGCCTGAGCAGCGGCCCGGCAGAGGCTTTGCGCTTGCCAGCCGGCAAGCTCAGCGCAGGTGCGCCTGCGGACATCGTGCTGTTCGACCCGGCGGCCTCGACCGTCGCCGGTGAGACCTGGCTGTCAAAAGGCGATAACTGCCCTTTCATCGGCCACTGCCTGCCAGGTTCGGTGCGCTACACGCTGGTGGATGGACGGATCAGCTACAGCCGTTGAGCTTAAAGCCTCGGGCTCTCGTTACCGCGCTCTGCGTGGTAACGCCCTTCTGGACGCTCTGCGTCCGGTCTGGGGTGAGCATCACCCGCGCCGGGCGTTCTTTATCGAGATCTGGTCATTCAGCGTCCAGAAGTCATACAGAATGCCCACCAGGAACAACCCACCGGTCAGCAGGTAGATAACGCCCGTTATCCACTTGCCCTGATACATGCGGTGCAGGCCGAACAGACCCAGGAAGGTCAGCAGAACCCACGCCACGCTGTAATCGGTGGAGCCAGGGGTGAAACGCAGGTCCGCCTCGCGGTCCATTGACGGGATCAGAAACAGGTCAATCAGCCAGCCGATTCCAAACAGACCGAACGTAAAGAACCAAAGGGTCCCGGTGACGGGCTTGCCGTAATAGAAACGATGCGCGCCGAGAAACCCGAAAATCCACATCAGGTAACCCATGACCTTGCTGTGCGTGTCAGAACGATAGCCGTTCATTTTTAACCTCTTTGCGCTGATAGAAAAAAATACATAACAAATTTGTGACTTGGTTTCGCCCTTCCGACGTATGGCACTCGAGCCGGTTTTACGCCGCCAACCCCTTGTCGCTAAAGGGATTAGGGATGAAAAGGAAAGAGTCTGTCGCATAAAACGCAACGATACCAGTGTGATGCACTCGACAAATGGGGTCAGATTTTCCGAAAAAGCTGTTATAAAGTTGCGCGCTGACCACTACGAGCCCTGCCGAATGCGTCCTTTTTTCAAGACATGGCTAACCATTTGCCTATTTATGCCACTGGCCGCCCACGCCACCAATCGTGAGCAACAACTTCCTGCGAGCTTCACGGGCTACACCGCCAAAAATCATTCTTCACCGGCACTCGTGACTCGCAATGCACCCAAGGAAGCCACCCCAGTCTCCGTCCAGCCCAAAAATGCTCGCGCCAGCAAGCCGCTGTCGCGCAAGAACGCCCAAAAGGCGGCCTTGCAGGCATCGGCCCCTGCCAAGCAGGGTAATGCCGTTGTGAAACGCGCCTTGCAGGCCGTCGGGACGCCCTATCGCTGGGGCGGCACCACGCCCGGCAAAGGGCTTGATTGCAGCGGGCTGGTCAAATACGCCTACACGGACGTCCGTGAAGTCGACCTGCCGCGCACCTCCAACGCGATGGCCCAGGGTCATGGCCAGACGGTGGACCGCAAGGACCTGAAACCCGGTGATCTGCTGTTCTTCAACATCAAGAGCCGCAACATCAACCACGTGGCCATTTACCTGGGCGACAACAAGTTCGTTCATGCGCCGCGCCGTGGCAAGGCGGTTACTGTCGATACGCTGAACAAACCGTACTGGAACAGTCACTACAAGATCGCCAAGCGCGTGCTGCCCAAGCAGCCAGGACAGATGCGCATCGTCCAGCGCTGATCTGATCCCTGCTTGAAAAAGGGGCCTTGAATTCATTCAAGGCCCCTTTTCGTTTCTCCCTCGACACATCCCCGTCGTGTCAGGTGACCGTCAGAAGTTGTCCGGCACCTTGGCCCGCTCGCGTGCGCTTTCGCGGGTAATCAGGCCCTTCTTGACCAGGTCGGCCAGGCACATGTCCAGCGTCTGCATGCCCACCGATCCACCGGTCTGGATGGACGAATACATCTGCGCCACTTTGTCCTCGCGAATCAGGTTACGGATCGCCGGGGTGCCCATCATGATTTCGTGAGCCGCCACGCGTCCGCCGCCGACCTTCTTGAGCAGCGCCTGCGAAACCACCGCATGCAACGATTCGGACAACATGGAACGGATCATCGACTTTTCCTGAGCCGGAAACACGTCCACGATCCGGTCAATGGTCTTCGCCGCCGAGGTGGTGTGCAGCGTGCCGAACACCAGATGGCCGGTTTCAGCGGCGGTCAGCGCCAGACGAATGGTCTCCAGGTCGCGCATCTCGCCGACCAGAATCACATCCGGGTCTTCACGCAGCGCCGAGCGCAGCGCTTCCGAGAAGCCCAGCGTGTCCCGATGAACCTCACGCTGGTTGATCAGGCACTTCTTGGACTCGTGGACGAATTCAATCGGGTCCTCGATGGTCAGGATATGGTGATGCTTGTTGCAGTTGAGGTAGTCGATCATCGCCGCCAGGGTCGTTGATTTACCTGAACCGGTCGGCCCGGTGACCAGAATCAGGCCTCGCGCCACATCGGTAATCTTCCGAAACACACTGCCCATGCCCAAGTCTTCCATGCTCAGGATTTTCGACGGAATGGTCCGGAAGACTGCGCCTGCGCCGCGATTCTGGTTGAATGCGTTGACACGAAACCGCGCAACACCCGGCACCTCGAAGGAAAAGTCGGTCTCCAGACGCTCCTCGAAATCCTGGCGTTGCTTGTCGTTCATGATGTCGTAGATCAGCGCCTTGACCTCCTTCGCGTCCAGCGGGGGCAGGTTGATGCGCCGCACATCGCCATCGACACGGATCATCGGGGGCAGACCTGCAGAGAGGTGCAAGTCCGACGCGCCCTGTTTGGCACTGAAGGCCAGCAGCTCGGTAATATCCATACAGCTCCTCAATCACATAGAATGCCGCAGACCTTAGCCCTGCTGGCGCAAATCAATGTCCACGATAGCAGCGAACATTTCAACGCTCGAACAGCGAATTCGCGACGCAGCCCACGCGGCCAACCGCGATCCGGCGTCTGTCGGCCTGCTGGCGGTGAGTAAAACCAAACCGGCCAGCGACTTGCGCGAAGCTTACACCGCAGGCTTGCGTGACTTTGGCGAAAATTATTTACAGGAAGCCTTGAGCAAACAGCTCGAATTGGCCGACCTGCCCTTGTGCTGGCACTTCATCGGCCCCATTCAATCGAACAAGACGCGCGCTATCGCCGAGAACTTCGCCTGGGTACATTCCGTGGATCGCCTGAAAATCGCGCAACGCCTGTCCGAGCAACGCCCCGAGGCGCTTGAGCCACTGAACATCTGCATTCAGGTGAACGTCAGTGGCGAAGCCAGCAAATCGGGCTGCACACCTCAGGATCTGCCGGCACTGGCCGCGGCCATCGTCGCATTGCCGCGCCTGAAGCTGCGCGGCCTGATGGCGATTCCTGAACCGACAGACGACCCTGTAACTCAGGCAGCTTCGTTCGCTGCCGTGCGCACCTTGCAGGAACAGTTGAACCTGTCGCTCGACACACTTTCGATGGGCATGAGCCACGACCTGGAAGCCGCCATTGCACAAGGCGCAACCTGGGTGCGTATCGGCACAGCCCTTTTTGGCGCCCGCGACTATGGCCAGCCATAACCCTCCTCACAAGGACCCTTTCATGAGCAAGACCCGTATTGCCTTCGTCGGTGCCGGAAACATGGCCGCCAGCCTGATCGGCGGCCTGCGCGCCCAAGGCGTGGAAGCGGCACTGGTCTGCGCCAGTGCGCCGGGCGCTGAAACCCGCGAACGTATTTCCACCGAACACGGCATCAAGGTGTTTGCGGACAACGCCGAAGCCGTCAAAGGCGCGGACGTCGTGGTGCTGGCGGTCAAGCCGCAGATGATGAAAAACGTCTGCCAGGCGTTGAAGTCCAGCCTCGAACCCCATCAGTTGATTGTCTCGGTTGCGGCTGGCATTACCTGCGCCAGCCTGACTCAATGGCTTGGCGATCAGCCGGTGGTGCGCTGCATGCCCAACACCCCGTCACTGCTACGTCAGGGTGCCAGCGGGCTGTATGCGACCGACAAGGTCACTGCCAAACAACGCGGGCAGGCCGAGCAACTGTTGTCGGCCGTCGGTGTGGCGGTCTGGGTCGAGCAGGAAAAACACATGGACGCGGTAACGGCCGTCTCAGGCAGTGGCCCTGCGTACTTCTTTTTGATGATGGAAGCCATGACGGCGGCAGGTGTGAAACTGGGCCTGCCGGAAGACATCGCGAAAAAGCTGACCCTGCAAACCGCACTGGGCTCGGCGCTGATCGCGACAGGCAGTGATGTGGACGCGGGCGAGCTGCGTCGTCGCGTCGCCTCGCCAGGCGGGACCACCGAAGCCGCCATCAAGGCATTCCAGGCTGGCGGCTTCGAAGCGCTGGTCGAAACGGCGCTGACCGCCGCAGATCACCGTGCAGCCGAGCTGGCTGAACAACTGGGCAAATAATTTTCGGCTTTTCTGGAGCAGATTGATGATCGGATTGAACACCGCTGCAATTTACGTCCTGCAAACGCTCGGCAGTCTGTACCTGCTGATCGTTCTGATGCGCTTCGTGCTGCAACTGGTGCGGGCCAATTTCTATAACCCGCTGTGCCAGTTCATCGTGCGCGCCACACAACCGCTGCTAAAACCGCTGCGACGCATCATTCCCAGCCTGTTCGGGCTGGACATGTCGTCGCTGGTGCTGGCGATCATCGTGCAGATGATCCTGATGGCGCTGACCCTGCTGCTGGTGTTCGGCACCACCGGCGACCCGCTGCACCTGCTGCTCTGGTCGATCATTGGTGTGACGGCGCTGTTCCTGAAGATTTTCTTCTTCGCCCTGATCATCAGCGTGATTCTGTCCTGGGTGGCACCGGCCAGCAGCAACCCTGCCGCTGAACTGGTCAACCAGATCTGCGAACCCGCCCTGGCGCCGTTCCGCAAGATCGTCCCGAACCTGGGCGGCCTGGACATATCGCCGATCCTGGCGTTTCTGGTGCTCAAACTGCTGGACATGCTGGTCATCAACAACCTCGCGGCCATGAGCGCCATGCCGGATGTGCTGCGGTTGTTGATGTAAACATGCCCTGAATCGTCCGGATATTTGTGGGAGCGTCGCCCGGTCCGCTCCCACGGCCTTCGGCCAGAATCAAAAGCGGGCTTTTGTAACGCTGAGCACTGGAGCGTGAGGAACGAGAGGCGTCCGCAAGAACACCTATCGTGCCCATGCTCCGCGTGGGCATGCAGTTCTGGACGCTCCGCGTCCTGCCCCGGACAGGTGGCGCGGCGCAGATCTGTGACGCGGAGCGTCACCCAAGGCATTCCCAAAAATGGGTCGCCTGAACCACCGCCTTCGCGGACAAGTCCGCTCCCACGGCCTTCGGCCAGAATCAAAGCGGGCTTTTGTAACGCTGAGCACTGGAGCGTGAGGAACGAGAGGCGTCCGCAAGAACACCTATCGTGCCCATGCTCCGCGTGGGCATGCAGTTCTGGACGCTCTGCGTCCTGCCCCGGACAGGTGGCGCGGCGCAGATCTGTGACGCGGAGCGTCATTCCCACGCTGGAGCGTGAGGAACAATAGGCGTCCGCAAGAACACCTATCGTGCCCATGCTCCGCGTGGGCATGCAGTTCTGGACGCTCTGCGTCCGATTCTGATTGGCGCGCCGACAACATCCCTTATTGCCGCTGCCCCCCGCGGTCTTTAGACTTACGCCTCATTCACGCGAGAGCAGGGTCGATGCCCACGGTATTCCCTCACGATTCTGTCGGACTGGTCACACCGCAAATGGCACATTTCAGCGAGCCTCTGCCGCTGGCCTGTGGCCGTTCGTTGCCAGCCTATGACCTGATTTACGAAACCTACGGTCAGCTCAATGCTGCACGCAGCAATGCCGTGCTGATCTGTCATGCGCTGTCCGGGCATCATCACGCGGCAGGCTTTCACAGCGCCGACGACCGCAAGCCCGGCTGGTGGGACAGTTGCATCGGTCCCGGCAAGCCTATCGACACCGACAAGTTCTTCGTCGTCAGCCTCAATAACCTGGGCGGCTGCAATGGTTCGACCGGACCCAGCAGCATCGACCCGGAAACCGGCAAGCCTTTCGGCGCCAACTTCCCGGTGTTGACCGTGGAAGACTGGGTCAACAGCCAGGCACGGTTGGCCGATCTGCTGGGCATCGCGCAATGGGCAGCGGTGATCGGCGGCAGTCTGGGCGGGATGCAGGCGCTGCAATGGACCATCAGCTACCCGGATCGGGTGCGTCATTGTCTGGCCATCGCCTCGGCTCCCAAATTGTCGGCGCAGAACATTGCCTTCAACGAAGTGGCGCGGCAGGCGATTCTGACCGACCCGGAATTCCACGGCGGCTCGTTCCAGGAACAGGGTGTGATCCCCAAGCGCGGGCTGATGCTGGCGCGAATGGTCGGGCACATCACTTACCTGTCCGATGACTCGATGGGCGAGAAATTCGGCCGTGGTCTGAAAAGCGAAAAACTCAACTACGACTTCCACAGCGTCGAGTTTCAGGTTGAAAGCTACCTGCGTTATCAAGGTGAAGAGTTTTCCGGGCGTTTCGACGCCAATACCTACCTGTTGATGACCAAAGCACTGGATTACTTCGACCCCGCCGCCAACTTCGATGACGATCTGGCAAAAACGTTCGCCAACGCCACCGCGAAGTTCTGCGTGATGTCGTTCACCACCGACTGGCGTTTCTCGCCGGCCCGCTCGCGGGAACTGGTGGATGCCTTGATGGCGGCCCGCAAGGACGTTTGCTACCTGGAAATCGACGCCCCCCAAGGGCATGACGCTTTCCTGATCCCGATTCCGCGCTACCTGCAGGCTTTCAGTAATTACATGAACCGAATTTCGTTGTGAGGACGCCATGAGAGCCGATCTGGAAATCATCCAGGAATGGATCCCCGCAGGCAGCCGCGTGCTCGACCTGGGCTGCGGCGACGGCGAATTGCTGACCTGGCTGCGCGACCACAAGCAAGTGACCGGCTACGGCCTGGAAAACGACGCAGCCAACATTGCCGAGTGTGTCGCCAAGGGCATCAACGTCATTGAGCAGGATCTCGACAAAGGCCTGGGCAACTTTGCCAGCAACAGCTTCGACGTGGTGGTCATGACCCAGGCCCTGCAAGCTGTGCATTACCCGGACAGAATCCTCGACGAGATGCTGCGTGTCGGTCGCCAGTGCATCATCACGTTCCCGAACTTCGGTCACTGGCGCTGCCGCTGGTATCTGGCCAGCAAGGGGCGCATGCCGGTGTCCGAGTTCCTGCCCTACACCTGGTACAACACGCCGAACATCCACTTCTGCACCTTCGGCGACTTCGAAGAACTGTGCCGCGAGCGGGATGCGCAAGTGCTCGACAGGCTGGCGGTCGATCAGCAACATCGTCACGGCTGGGCCAGCAAACTGTGGCCCAACCTGCTGGGCGAAATCGGCATCTACCGGGTCACCAGCCCTGGGCTGACGGACCACAAGATTGCCATTTAACCGATCGTTTTCAAGCACCACGACAGGCCAATGATGAACCTCACCCAACTCGTACTGGCCAGCCACAACGGCGGCAAACTCAAAGAACTTCAGGCCATGCTTGGTGGCAGCGTGACGTTGCGCTCGGTCAGCGAGTTCAGCCTCGTGGAGCCGGAGGAGACCGGCCTGTCGTTCGTCGAGAACGCGATCCTCAAGGCGCGCAATGCTTCGCGTCTGTCGGGGCTGCCCGCGCTGGCCGATGACTCCGGGCTGGCGGTCGACTTTCTCGGCGGCGCACCGGGTATCTATTCCGCTCGCTATGCCGATGGCCAAGGTGACGCGGCGAACAACGCCAAGCTGCTGGAGGCGCTGAAAGACGTGCCGGACGAGCAGCGCGGCGCGCAGTTCGTCTGCGTATTGGCGCTGGTGCGTCACGCCGACGATCCGTTGCCGATTCTCTGTGAAGGGCTGTGGCACGGGCGCATTCTGCACGCCGCCAGCGGCGAACACGGGTTTGGTTACGACCCGCTGTTCTGGGTGCCGGAGCGCAACTGCTCCAGCGCCGAACTCGGCCCGAGCGAGAAAAACCAGCTCAGCCATCGCGCCCGCGCGATGGTCCTGTTGCGGCAACGCCTGGGCCTGCAATGACCCACGATTCGCCAGCGCAGCCGCTGTTTCTCGGCGAGAGTGGCTTCTCGTCAGAGAGCCCGCGCCCTGCGCTGCCGCACCTGCCACCGTTGTCGCTGTACATCCACATCCCGTGGTGCGTGCGCAAATGCCCGTATTGCGATTTCAACTCGCACACCGCCAGCCCGGTCTTGCCGGAACAGGAATACGTCGACGCCCTGCTCGCCGACCTGGACCTTGACCTGCCGCACGTCTATGGCCGCGAGCTGCAATCGATTTTCTTCGGCGGCGGCACGCCGAGCCTGTTCAGCGCCGACGCGCTGGGGCGTCTGCTCAAGGGCGTGGAACAGCGCATTCGCTTTGCCAGCGACATCGAAATAACGCTCGAAGCCAACCCCGGCACCTTCGAGCAGGCCAAATTCAGCGCCTATCGCGGGTTGGGCATCAATCGGCTGTCCATCGGCATTCAAAGCTTTCAGGAGTCCAAACTCAAGGCGCTGGGCCGGATTCACAACGGCGACGAAGCAATTCGCGCCGCCGACATGGCGCGGCAGGCCGGTTTCGACAACTTCAATCTGGACCTGATGCACGGCCTGCCAGACCAGTCTCAGGACGAAGCGCTGGACGATTTGCGCCAGGCCATCGCCCTCGCGCCGACTCACCTGTCCTGGTATCAGCTGACCCTGGAGCCCAACACGGTGTTCTGGAATCAGCCCCCGGTTTTGCCCGAAGACGACATTCTTTGGGATATTCAGGAAACCGGGCAGCAGTTGCTGGCCACTCACGGTTACGCACAGTACGAAGTGTCGGCTTATGCACAGCCCGGCAAACCGGCGCGGCACAACCTCAACTACTGGGCGTTCGGCGATTTCATCGGCATCGGCGCGGGTGCGCACGGCAAGTTGAGCCACCCGGACGGGCGCATCATGCGGACCTGGAAGACCCGGCTGCCGAAGGATTACCTGAACCCGGGCAAGCCGTTTCAGGCCGGTGCCAAGCTGTTGCCGCTGGACGAATTGCCGTTTGAATTCCTGATGAATGCGTTGCGACTGACAAATGGTGTGGACGCTGCGTTATTTCGTGAAAGAACGGGTCTAAGCCTCGATTCGCTCGCCGAGGCACGCCGACAGGCCGAACAAAAGGGTCTGCTGCACAAGGACCCGACACGTCTGATCGCCACGCCACAAGGCCAGTTGTTCCTCAATGACCTGCTGCAATACTTTCTGATCTAAGGACCCTGCATGGATTTCGTACTCGATTTGCTCGCCACCGTTTCGCGCTGGAGTCGCAGCAATCTTTCGGAAATCGCCCTCGCATT
Organism: Pseudomonas syringae; assembly: GCF_002157375.1. Classification (GTDB taxonomy): domain Bacteria; phylum Pseudomonadota; class Gammaproteobacteria; order Pseudomonadales; family Pseudomonadaceae; genus Aquipseudomonas; species Aquipseudomonas syringae_T. The sequence continues at coordinate 141,075 of NZ_MTSA01000002.1, read as the reverse complement.
GGTGGGCTGCCTGCTGGTGCTATTCGGCGCAGACATCAAAGGCTGGATCGAACAACGCATCAGCAGCATGACCGGCGCCATACGCATCCCGCTCATTGCCCTGCTGTGCGCAGTCGGCAGCGGCGCGGCACTGATCTACGCCACACCGTGGGTAGTGCGCGGCCTCAGCCAGTTCAACAATTACAGCCTGGCACCGGTGCTGTTGGTGGTGCTGGTGTTGATCGGGGTGATTGCCGACCGCAAGTAAAAGGCCCGTTTCAATCGCGTCGACGTGAAACCCCTGTCAACAAAAAGCCCGGCATCTCTGCCGGGCTTTTGCGTTTACCGATGCAGATCAAGGCACCAGCTTGTCCAGCAGAGCCTTGTCACGCACCGCGCCCTTGTCGGCACTGGTCGCCAGCAGGGCGTAAGCCTTGAGCGCGGTGGTCACTTTACGTGGACGCGACTCGACCGGCTTCCAGCCTTTTTTGTCCTGTTCGGCACGACGTTCGGCCATCTCAGCGTCGTCGATCATCAGGTTGATCGAGCGATTCGGGATGTCGATCAGCACTTTGTCGCCATCGCGGACCAGACCGATCGCACCGCCCGCCGCCGCTTCCGGCGAGGCGTGACCGATGGACAGGCCAGACGTACCGCCCGAGAAACGGCCATCGGTGAGCAGCGCGCAGTCCTTGCCCAGGCCTTTGGATTTCAGGTACGAGGTCGGGTAGAGCATTTCCTGCATGCCCGGGCCGCCTTTCGGGCCTTCGTAACGAATGATGACGATGTCACCGGCCTTCACTTCGTCAGCGAGAATCCCGCGCACGGCGCTGTCCTGGCTTTCGAAAATCTTGGCGTTGCCCTCGAAGACGTGGATCGACTCATCAACGCCCGCGGTTTTCACCACGCAACCATCCAGCGCGATGTTGCCGTACAGCACGGCCAAGCCACCTTCTTGCGAATAGGCATGCTCGACGCTGCGGATACAGCCGTTTTCACGGTCGTCATCCAGGCTCTCCCAACGGGTCGACTGGCTGAACGCGGTCTGCGTCGGGATGCCCGCAGGGCCTGCCTTGAAGAAGGTATGCACGGCTTCATCGTCAGTCTGGGTGATGTCCCATTTGGCGATGCCTTCAGCCAGCGTCTTGCTGTGTACGGTCGGCAGGTCGGTGTGCAGCAAGCCACCGCGCGCCAGCTCGCCGAGAATGCTGAAGATCCCGCCTGCGCGGTGTACGTCTTCCATGTGGTACTTCTGGATGTTCGGCGCAACCTTGCACAGTTGCGGAACCTTGCGTGACAGACGGTCGATGTGGCGCAGGTCGAAGTCGATCTCGGCTTCCTGAGCCGCCGCCAGCAAGTGCAGGATGGTGTTGGTCGAGCCACCCATCGCGATGTCCAGCGTCATGGCGTTTTCGAACGCCTTGAAGTTGGCGATGTTGCGCGGCAACACCGACTCGTCGTTTTCCTTGTAGTACTGCCGGCACAGGTCAACGATGGTGCGGCCAGCCTGCAGGAACAGTTGCTCGCGGTCGCTGTGGGTGGCGAGTGCAGACCCGTTGCCCGGCAACGCCAGGCCCAGCGCTTCGGTCAGGCAGTTCATCGAGTTGGCGGTGAACATGCCCGAGCAGGAACCGCACGTCGGGCAGGCGCTGCGCTCGTACTCGGCGACTTTTTCGTCGCTGGCGGTCGAGTCGGCAGCGATGACCATCGCGTCGACCAGGTCCAGGCCGTGGCTGGCCAGCTTGGTCTTGCCCGCTTCCATTGGCCCGCCAGACACGAAGACCACCGGGATATTGAGGCGCAGTGCCGCCATCAGCATGCCGGGGGTGATTTTGTCACAGTTGGAAATGCACACGATGGCGTCGGCGCAGTGCGCATTGACCATGTACTCGACCGAGTCGGCAATGATCTCGCGGCTCGGCAGCGAATAAAGCATGCCGTCGTGACCCATTGCGATGCCGTCATCGACCGCAATGGTGTTGAATTCCTTGGCCACGCCACCGGCGCGTTCGACTTCACGAGCGACCAGTTGGCCCATGTCCTTGAGGTGGACGTGGCCCGGTACGAACTGGGTGAAGGAGTTGGCAATGGCGATGATCGGTTTCTTGAAGTCTTCGTCCTTCATGCCCGTAGCGCGCCACAGGGCACGGGCGCCGGCCATGTTGCGGCCGTGGGTGGACGTTTTCGAGCGGTAATCAGGCATTGGAACACTCCGGCAAAAATAGGGCTGATCAGGGAAGGGAGTGAGCTTCTATTGACGTCGCGGGCGTGCGGCAGTGACCGCAGGCAGCGAAGAAACCGAACACCACGGGATCACCGTGTACTCGGCCTGAGCTCATAAACCCGCCGGGGGATGACTGGCGATGAATAGCGCGATTCTACACCGCCGATACCGTTTGGTGGGGGCCGAATGTCGTTGCCGGTGGCTCGTTCGAAATCTCTGTAGACAAAACGTCATCAGCGCATTTATCTTCGTCGCCAGGCCGCCTCATGTGGCCGCGTCGCTCGGACGGTTCCGGGCGCTTACGTTTGCGAGATACTCATGGCTGACCAAGGTTCGCCGCGCCGCTTTGCGCGCATTGATCGACTCCCCCCTTACGTGTTCAACATCACCGCCGAGCTGAAAATGGCAGCGCGCCGTCGTGGTGAAGACATTATCGACTTGAGCATGGGCAACCCCGACGGGGCCACACCGCCGCACATTGTCGAAAAACTGGTCACTGTCGCCCAGCGCGAAGACACCCACGGCTACTCCACCTCACGCGGCATTCCACGCCTGCGCCGCGCCATTTCCAACTGGTACAAGAAACGCTACGAGGTCGATATCGACCCCGAAAGCGAAGCCATTGTGACCATCGGTTCCAAGGAAGGCCTGGCGCACCTGATGCTCGCCACGCTGGATCAGGGCGATACGGTGCTGGTGCCCAACCCCAGCTACCCGATCCACATCTACGGTGCAGTGATTGCCGGCGCCCAGGTGAGGTCGGTGCCGCTGGTGCCGGGTGTGGATTTCTTCGCCGAGCTGGAAAAGGCCATTCGCGGCTCGATTCCCAAACCGAAGATGATGATTCTCGGTTTCCCGTCCAACCCGACCGCGCAGTGCGTGGAACTGGACTTTTTCGAACGGGTGGTGGCATTGGCCAAACAGTACGACGTGCTGGTGGTGCATGATCTGGCCTACGCCGACATCGTCTACGACGGCTGGAAAGCCCCGTCGATCATGCAGGTGCCCGGCGCCAAGGACATCGCCGTGGAGTTCTTCACCCTGTCCAAGAGCTACAACATGGCGGGCTGGCGGATCGGTTTCATGGTCGGTAACCCGGAGCTGGTCAACGCGCTGGGCCGTATCAAGAGCTATCACGACTACGGCACATTCACGCCGCTGCAGGTCGCAGCCATTGCGGCGCTGGAGGGTGATCAGCAATGCGTGCTCGACATTGCCGAGCAGTATCGCCAACGCCGCAACGTGCTGGTCAAAGGGCTGCACGAACTCGGCTGGATGGTCGAAAACCCCAAAGCGTCGATGTATGTCTGGGCGAAGATTCCTGAAGCGTACGCGCACCTCGGCTCGCTGGAGTTCGCCAAGAAGCTGCTGGCCGAAGCCAAGGTCTGTGTCTCGCCGGGCATCGGTTTCGGCGAGTACGGCGACGACCATGTGCGCTTTGCACTGATCGAGAATCAGGACCGCATCCGCCAGGCCGTGCGCGGCATCCGCAGCATGTTCAGGGCCGACAACAAGCTCAAGCCCTGAGTCAGACGCACGCACCGTTCACGCCTGCTGACTGGACACCTTCGGCAGGCGTGGCGGTCGTCTCGGGTGACCGCCACGATACCGACAGTCGCCTCGGCAATTTTTACTTACTGCAAAGGGCCGCGGACCGGTATGATCGCGCGCCCCGATACACCCGGAATTCTGAAATAAAATGAAACCCACCTTGATCGCCGCCGCAGAACTCGACCGCATCGACACCTGGGCCAAGTACTCCAGCCATATGTGCGGAGGCTGCATCTCCAGCTGCTGCACATTGCCGGTAGAAGTGAAGATCAAGGACCTGATCCGCATCGGCATCGTCGATGAGTTCGAGCGCGGCGACCCGGCGAAGAACATCGCCAAGCGGCTGCAGAAAGAAGGCATCGTCGAGCGCTACAACCAGAAGTCGGAAATCTTCACGTTGCAACGCATGAGCAACAACGACTGCCTGTACCTGGACCGCAAAAGCCGTCTGTGTACCATCTACGACAAGCGCCCGGACACCTGCCGCAACCACCCGAAAATCGGGCCGCGCCCCGGTTATTGCGCGTACAAGCCCAAAGAGGTCGTGCGTCAGGAAAGCGGTTCGCTGAAGAACGCCACCAGCGCGCCAGTGCCGAAATTCTGATTCGTCACCCACGATGCGACGCGTCGATATCAGGCACTTCCAATCAAGCCCCGGTCAGGGGCTTTTTTGTGGGCGATGGAAAAAGCCTATCGATGTTAAATTTTGTTAGAAATAAAAATACTTCACATTATTTACCTATTGATTCACTATCGTATTCACAGATCAGAACAATAACGCTCGAATGCCGGCGTCACAGGCATCGGCACTGACGTTGAGGATTACTGCATGAACACCAAGAATGTGGGCGTTATCGGCCTTGGCGCGATGGGCCTGGGCATTGCCCGCTCGTTGCTGCGCAGCGGCTTCAATGTGCATGCGTGCGACGTGCGCACCAGCGTGACCGAGGCGTTCGCCCAGGAAGGCGGTGTTGCCTGCCCATCCCCGGCCAGCATGGCCGCGGCCTGCGACGTGATCATCACCGTGGTGGTCAATGCCGAGCAGACTGAAACCGTCCTGTTCGGTGAAAACGGTGCCATCGCGGCCTTGCGTCCGGGCAGCCTGGTGATCGGCTGCGCCACCGTCGCGCCGACCTTCGCAGTCGAACTCGGCGAACGCCTTGCAGCACAGAACCTGCTGTACCTCGATGCCCCGATTTCCGGCGGCGCAGCCAAAGCTGCCGCTGGCCAGATGACCATGATGACTTCCGGCCCGGCCGAGTCCTACGCCAAAGCTGAAGCCGTCCTCAACGGCATGGCCGGCAAGGTCTATCGTCTGGGCGACGTTCACGGGCTAGGCTCGAAAGTCAAAATCATCAACCAGTTACTGGCCGGCGTGCATATCGCTGCCAGTGCCGAAGCGATGGCGCTCGGCCTGCGTGAAGGCGTCGACGCCGATGCGCTGTACGAAGTGATCACCAACAGTGCCGGTAACTCGTGGATGTTTGAAAACCGCGTGCCGCACATCCTCAATGCCGATTACACACCCCTGTCGGCTGTGGACATCTTCGTCAAGGACCTGGGCCTGGTGCTGGATACCGCACGCAGCAGCAAATTCCCGCTGCCGCTGTCGGCCACGGCGCACCAGATGTTCATGCAGGCGTCCAGCGCCGGTTTCGGTCGCGAAGACGACTCGGCGGTGATCAAGATTTTCCCGGGCATCGAACTGCCTAAAGCCAAGCCGGAAAAAGCCTGAGGAGCGAACGATGAGCCTGAATAACGCTCGCCCGCTGCTGGGCTGCATTGCCGACGATTTCACTGGCGCGACCGACCTTGCCAACATGCTGGTGCGGGGCGGTATGCGCACCGTGCAGAGCATCGGCATCCCCAGCGCCGAAATGGCTGCGGGCCTGGACGCCGACGCGATCGTCATCGCCCTCAAGTCGCGCACCACGCCGACTGCCGACGCGGTCGCCGAATCCCTCGCAGCACTGGAATGGCTGCGCGAGCGCGGCTGCGAGCAGATCTTCTTCAAGTATTGCTCGACCTTCGATTCGACCGCCGCAGGCAACATCGGCCAGGTCAGCGAAGCGCTGCTGGAACAACTGGGCAGTGATTTCACCCTGGCCTGCCCGGCGTTCCCGGAAAACGGCCGTACGATTTTCCGGGGTCACCTGTTCGTTCAGGACCAGTTGCTCAGCGAATCGGGCATGCAGAACCATCCGCTGACACCGATGACCGATGCCAATCTGGTGCGCGTGCTGCAAGCGCAGACCACTCATAAAGTCGGCTTGCTGCGCTACGACACGATTGCCAAAGGCGTGGACAGCGTACGCAGCAAAATGGCCGAGCTGCGCGCCGACGGTGTGAGCATGGCGATTGCCGATGCCCTGTCGGACGCCGACCTGTACACGCTGGGCGAAGCCTGTGCCGACCTGCCACTGCTGACCGGCGGTTCGGGGCTGGCGCTGGGCTTGCCAGGCAACTTCCGCAAGGCCGGCAAGCTGCGTGATATCGATGCGGCCAAACAGATTGCTATCAGCGGCGGCGACGTGGTGCTGGCGGGCAGCGCTTCGGTGGCCACCAACGGCCAGGTCGCCGCGTGGGTGGAAGCCGGTCGCCCTGCGTTGCGCCTCAACCCGCTGGAGCTGGCCGCAGGCAAACCGGTGGTCGAACAGGCGCTGGCGTTTGCCAGAGACGCCGGGCAAACCGTGCTGATCTACGCCACCAGCACGCCGGATGAAGTCAAAGCCGTGCAGAACGAGTTGGGTGTAGAGCGCTCCGGCGCGATGGTCGAAGCCGCTTTGGGCGAGATCGCCAAAGGTTTGATGGACGCTGGCGTGCGCCGCTTCGTGGTGGCCGGAGGCGAGACCTCCGGCGCAGTGGTGCAGGCGCTGGGCGTGCAATTGCTGCAGATCGGCGCACAGATCGATCCGGGCGTTCCTGCCACCGTCAGCAGCGGCGCGCAACCGCTGGCTCTGGCGCTGAAATCCGGCAACTTCGGCGCACGCGACTTCTTCGCCAAGGCCCTCAAGCAACTGGCGGGGGAAGCCTGATGATCGATGAAAACGCACTGCGCCAGGAAATCTGCGACGTCGGCCGGCTGCTCTACGGCCGCGGCTATACGGTCGGCAGCGCGGGCAACATCAGCGCGCGCCTTGATGATGGCTGGCTGATCACACCGACTGACGCCTGCCTGGGCCGCATGGACCCGGCAGACATCGCCAAGGTCAATCTGGTCGGTGAATGGGTGTCGGGCAGCAAGCCATCCAAGACCCTGGCGCTGCACCGCGAAGTCTACGACCGCAACCCTGAAGTCGGCGGCGTGGTGCATACCCACTCGACGCATCTTGTGGCGCTGACCCTGGCAGGCGTGTGGCGCGAGGACGACATTCTGCCGCCGCTGACGCCTTATCAGGTGATGAAAGTCGGGCACATCCCGCTGATCGCTTACGAACGCCCCGGCTCGCCAAAAGTCGCCGAGCGCGTGGCGCAACTGGCCAACAGTGTGCGCGGCGTGATGCTCGAACGTCTCGGCCCGGTGGTCTGGGAAAGCTCGGTGGCCAAGGCCTGCTATGCCCTGGAAGAGCTGGAAGAAACCGCGCGCCTGTGGCTGATGAGCAACCCCAAACCTGCACCGCTGGACCCGACAGCGCTGGAGGAATTGCGTCAGGTGTTCGGCGCGAAGTGGTAAACGGGCACCCACTGATCGAGAGGCGCCTCGCGCCTCCCGACCGAAAAACAATAACAAAATAACAACAGGAATCGAGAGCATGACTCACCTCTACCCCGCTGTTTCGCTGTCAGTCTTTACCCTCAATGACCGGAGTACACAGGCATGACGCCGCTCATGTTGATGGTCGTGGCCGGTGCGGGCATCGCACTGCTGCTGTTCCTGGTGCTCAAGTACAAATTCCAGCCCTTCGTTGCCTTGATGCTGGTCAGCATCATCGTGGCGCTGGTCGCGGGTGTTAAGCCGGCCGATCTGGTCGCCACCATTGAAGGCGGCATGGGCAAGACCCTCGGCCACATTGCGATCATCATCGCGCTGGGCGCGATGATCGGGCGCATTATCGAGCTGTCGGGCGGGGCTGAAGCACTGGCCAAAACCCTGATCAATCGTTTCGGCAACAAGCGCACGCCGCTGGCGCTGACCATCGCCGGCTTCATGGTCGGCATTCCGGTCTTCTTCGAGGTCGGCGTGATCATCCTCATGCCACTGGCCTATGGCGTGGCACGGGCGGCGCGCAAGCCGTTGCTGATTTTTGCGCTGCCGATGTGTGCTGCGCTGCTGGCGGTGCATGCGTTTCTGCCCCCGCACCCCGGAGCCGTCGCTGCGGCCAGTCAGTTGGGCGCGGACCTGGGTCGCGTGCTGATGCTGGGTATCCCGATTGTCGCGGTACTGTGCATGATCGGTTACTTCGTGGCAGGCCGCATGACCCGCAAAACCTACCCGATGACCGACGACATTCGTGCCGAGGTCTACGGTTCACACGTCACCAACGAAGACCTGGAAGCCTGGGCACGCAATGACTATTCCGGCGTGCGGGAAGCGACCGAAACCAGAACCCTGGGCGCCGAAGAAAGCGCCAGCAGCCTGGCGAGCAAACTGCCGCCAGCGCCTGCACCGGGCTTCGGGCTGATCATTGCGCTGATTCTGTTGCCGATCGTATTGATTCTAATGGGCACGCTGGCGACGACCCTGCTGCCGGCAACGTCCACGCTGCGCGCAGTGCTGACAGTGCTCGGGGCACCGCTGGTTGCGCTGTTGATCGACACGTTGCTCTGCGCCTGGCTGCTGGGTTCGCGTCGTGGCTGGAGCCGTTCTCAGGTGTCAGACGTAATCGGTTCGGCCCTGCCCGGTGTGGCCATGGTGATTCTGATCGCGGGTGCCGGTGGCGTGTTCGGCAAGGTGCTGGTCGATACCGGCATCGGTGCGGTGGTCTCCGAGGCGCTGCGCAATACCGGTCTGCCGGTACTGGCGCTGGGCTTCCTGCTGACGCTGTTGCTGCGTGCGGTTCAGGGTTCGACCACCGTCGCGCTGGTCACCACCGCCGGTATTCTCAGCCCGCTGATCGCCACCCTGGACCTGAGCGCCAACCATCTGGCCCTGTTGTGCCTGGCGATGGGCGGTGGCGGTCTGGCCATGTCGCACATCAACGACGCCGGTTACTGGATGTTCACCAAGCTGGCGGGCCTCAACGTCGCCGACGGCTTGCGCACCTGGACCGTGCTGGTCACGCTGCTCGGCACACTGGGCTTCGTGATCACCCTGCTGCTTTGGCCATTCGTCTGACCCTTTGAAGACTGGAGTTAACATGCCTCGTTTTGCCGCCAACCTCAGCATGCTGTACCCGCAGCATGATTTTCTTGAGCGCTTTGCCGCAGCCGCCGCCGATGGTTTCGGCGCGGTCGAGTATCTGTTTCCTTATGCCTACACGCCGCAGGAACTCAAACAGCGCCTGAGCGACAACGGCCTGGTGCAGGCGCTGTTCAACGCCCCGCCGGGCGACTGGGATGCTTGCGAGCGAGGCATTGCGACACTGCCGGGCCGCGAGGCGGAATTTCGCAGCGGCCTCGAACGCGCGCTGGAATATGCGCAGGTGCTGGGCAATGACCGCGTGCATGTAATGGCCGGGCTGCTGCCCAACGAGGATTTGCGTGAGCGCCATCAGGCGGTCTACCTGGAAAACCTGGCGTTCGCGGCAGAGCAGGCCAAAGCTGTTGGCGTCACGATCCTGATCGAACCGATCAACACCCGTGACATGCCGGGCTTCTTTCTCAATCGTCAGGATCAGGCGCAGGACATTTGCAAGCTGGTGGGTGCCGATAACCTGAAGGTTCAGTTCGATTGCTACCACTGCCAGATCGTCGAAGGCGACCTGACCAGTAAACTGCGCCGCGACTTTGCAGGCATCGGCCACATCCAGATCGCGGGCGTTCCGGATCGCAACGAGCCGAACCTCGGCGAGCTGAATTACGAGCACCTGTTCAACGTCATCGACGAACTGGGCTACACCGGCTGGATCGGCTGCGAATACCGCCCGAAAGGCGACACCAGCGAAGGCCTCGCGTGGCTGCGGGCGTTGCAGTCGAAAAGCTGTTTATGAACATTGTGGGAGTGTGCTTGCTCGCGAAGGCTCCGATCCAGCCAGCAGAATAAGGCTCCAATATCGGCGTCTGCGTGATCACACTCACTACCACAGTAATCTGTAACTGTCGTGCCAACGCGAAAATCGAGTGTTCGAGCTTGCTCGCGAAGGGCCCGGTGCAGCCATCAAAATAAGGCACCTGGATCGACGCCTTCGTGAGCAAGCTCACTCCCACAAGAATCCGTCACTGTCGCGCCGACGCTTTGCGTCCTCTGTTGCGACTCAGACGATCTCGTCAGGCCAGAATGCGCGGATTCCGGCCACGCCCTGTGCGCCGCTTTCCCAGGCTCGTTGACGCTCGGCAGGGCCTACGCCGCCCAACAGAAAGACCGGCTTGTTGAAGCCTGCGATCAACTGGGTTGCCCGCTCCCAGCCCAGTGGCTGTGCATCAGGGTGCGTCAGGGTTGGCTGAACCGGTGACAGGGTGACGAAATCCACGCCCATCTGCTCTGCCAGCGCCAGTTCCTCGGCGTCATGACAGGACGCTGCCAACCAGCGATTCTCAGGGAACGGACGCCCGCGGCTGGCGTATTTGCGCAGTTGCTCGGAGGTCAGGTGCCAGCCAGCCGACGGAAAGTCGCCCAGCCACTCCAGAGGGCCTTTGAGCATGAGTTGCGCCTTGCCCGCACACAACCCTGCCGCGTCAACCGCCAGGTCACGATACTTCGGGTCATACCCACCCGGCGCGCGCAACTGGACCAGCTTGATGCCGCCCGCGATGGCCTTCTGCATGCCACGCAACAATTCGATGTTGTCCAGCCCGTCAGGCGTGATCAGGTACTCACCGGGCAAACAGGCTGCGGCCACGATCGGCTGGTTCGCTGCCGGAAACTCGTAGTCAGGCAATTCACGGGAGGTTACCCAGACCAGTGGCTGCCCTTCGACACCTTGCGGCTCGCCCGTGAATGCGGAAACTTCCCACACATCCAGCAGCACCTGCTTGTCGGGATAATCATGACTGACCTTGATCAACGGGCGCGCCGCCATTACCACGATGCCCAGTTCTTCCTGCAGTTCACGTGCAAGTGCAGACTCGACCGTCTCACCTGCCTCGACCTTGCCTCCAGGAAACTCCCAGAGACCGCCTTGATGCTGACTGTCGGCGCGCCGGGCAATCAGTATTTTGCCGTCAGCGCCACGAATGACGGCGGCGGCTACATGAACACGTTTCACGATCAGGACTCCTCCAGACCAGCCTGCTGCCAGCGTTTGAAAGCAGGCCATTGGTAGACGGTGTCGATATAGGCCAGCGCTTCTGCCGGCAACTCGACACGGTAGCCGCGCAGACGAATCGCCACCGGCGCGAAGAACGCATCGGCAATGCTTGGTTTACCGAACAGAAACGGACCGTCTTCGGCAGCAGCAGCGCGGCACTCGGCCCACAGCGCAACAATGCGATCTATGTCCTGCCGGGTCTCGGCCGGAATCACGTCCAGTGCCTGATCCTGACGCAGGTCCATCGGCATGTTCGAACGCAGGCTGACGAAACCGCTGTGCATCTGCGCACAGGCGGAACGGGCCTGGGCGCGAGCGGCGATATCTCGCGGCCACAAGTCGACGTCCGGAAAGCGCTCGACCAGGTATTCGCAAATCGCCAGCGAATCAATGATCGTACCGTGCTCGCACTGCAACGCAGGCACTTTACCGGTGGGTGAATACTTGAGAATGTTATCGCGGGTATCAGGCTGGTTCAGGCGAATAACCTGATCGGTGAACGCCGCACCGGTCATCTCCAGCACCAGCCAGGGACGCAGTGACCAGGAGGAATAGCGTTTGTCGCCGATAATCAGATGCAGGCTCATGGTTAAGCTCCTTTGAGTTCAGCGCGTAAGCCCGGCGCGACGGCGAGGTGCCTGCGCGCCGGACGTCGGATCAGGTGCGATATTCCGCGTTGATCTTCACGTATTCGTGAGAAAGGTCAGTGGTCCAGATGGTCTCGCTGCAGTCGCCGCGGCCCAGCTCGATACGGATGGTGATTTCTTCCTCGGCCATGACCGCAGAGCCCTGCTCTTCTGTGTAAGTGGTCGCGCGGCAGCCCTGGCTGGCGATGCAGACGCCACCCAGAAATACATCGATCTTGCTCACGTCGAGGTCCGGCACGCCAGCGCGGCCTACCGCGGCCAGGATACGGCCCCAGTTAGGGTCCGAGGCAAACAGTGCGGTCTTGATCAGCGGCGAATGAGCGACCGCGTAACCGACGTCCAGGCATTCCTGATGATTGCCACCGCCGTTGACTTCGACTGTCACAAATTTGGTCGCGCCTTCGCCATCGCGCACGATGGCCTGAGCAACGTCCATGCACACGTCGAAAACGGCTTTCTTCAAGGCTTCGAACAGCGGGCCTTTGGCTTCGGTGATCTGCGGCAGATCAGCCTGACCGGTGGCGATCAGCATGCAGCAATCGTTGGTCGAGGTGTCGCCATCAATGGTGATCCGGTTGAAGGACTTGTTGGCACCGTCGCGAATCAGGTCCTGCAACACGCTCTGCGCCACATGGGCGTCAGTGGCGATGTAACCGAGCATGGTCGCCATGTTCGGACGAATCATGCCTGCGCCCTTGCTGATGCCGGTCACGGTGACGGTCACGCCGTCATGGGTGAACTGACGGCTGGCACCTTTTGGCAGGGTGTCGGTGGTCATGATGCCGGTCGCCGCAGCGGCCCAGTTGTCCACAGACAGATCATCCAGCGCCGCTTGCAGAGCGCCTTCGATCTTTTCCACTGGCAACGGCTCACCGATCACACCGGTCGAATACGGCAGCACCGCCGACGCGTCCACGCCAGTCAATTGTGCCAGCGCTTCGCAAGTGCGACGCGCTGCCGCCAGCCCCGGCTCGCCTGTACCCGCATTGGCATTGCCGGTATTGGTGAGCAGATAACGTACCGTGCCCTGCACACGCTGTTTGGCCAGAATGACCGGCGCGGCGCAGAACGCATTCAATGTGAAGACGCCGGCCACGCTGGAGCCTTCGGCACAGCGCATGACCACGACGTCCTTGCGCCCCGGACGCTTGATGCCGGCAGAAGAAATGCCGAGTTCAAAACCGGGAACCGGGTGCAACGCAGGCAAAGGACCAAGACCAACAGCCATCGGGGTGCTCCTCAAGGAGTGTGGCGCCGTCCACAGCGGTACGGCTATCAATGAAAAAACGCCGCGACGGGCAAGCCGGTCGCGGCGCAGGTATTACACAGTCAGTCGAAGGCTCAGTTGATCTGGCCGTGACAGTGTTTGAATTTCTTGCCCGAACCGCACCAGCACAGCTCGTTGCGACCCAGTTTCTGGTCGTTACGCACGGGCTCGGAAGCAACGGCCACTGGCGCGTCGCCGCCTTCTTCATCGAGGAGAGGCTGGTCGATACCCGGCGCAGGCGCGTGTTCGAACTGCATGCGACTGGCCAGTTCTTCGGCTTCCCGACGCAGACGTGCCTCTTCTTCCTCTGGATCTTCGCGACGGACCTGAACGTGCGAGAGCACGCGGATGGTGTCGCGCTTGATCGAATCCAACAGTTCTTGGAACAGGGTGAAAGACTCGCGCTTGTATTCCTGCTTCGGGTTCTTCTGAGCGTAGCCGCGCAGGTGGATGCCGTGACGCAGGTGGTCCATGGTGGACAGGTGGTCTTTCCACAGATCGTCCAGCACGCGCAGGAGGATCTGCTTCTCGAAGGAGCGCAGCGCTTCGGCGCTGGCCTGATCTTCCTTCTCGTTATAAGCCACCAGCAACTGCGCCATGATCTTCTCGCGCAGGCTGTCTTCGTGCAGGTTGTCGTCTTCGTCCAGCCATTGCTGAATCGGCAGTTGTACGGCGAAGTCGGTGTTCAGAGAAGCTTCCAGACCGGCAACGTTCCACTGCTCTGGCAGGGACTGTGGCGGAATATGCTGGCTGATGAGGTTGTTGAGGACTTCTTCACGGAAGTCGGCAATGGTCTCACCGATGTTTTCAGCGGCCAGCAGCGTGTTACGCATGTGATAGATCACTTTGCGCTGCTCGTTGGCCACGTCATCGAATTCAAGCAGTTGTTTGCGGATGTCGAAGTTGCGACCTTCCACCTTGCGCTGCGCTTTCTCGATGGCGTTGGTCACCATGCGATGCTCGATGGCCTCGCCAGACTGCATGCCCAGTGCCTTCATGAAGTTCTTCACCCGGTCAGAGGCAAAGATGCGCATCAGGCTGTCTTCAAGCGACAGGTAGAAACGGCTGGAACCGGTGTCGCCCTGACGACCGGCACGACCGCGAAGCTGGTTGTCGATACGACGTGATTCGTGACGTTCGGAAGCAATCACGTGCAGACCGCCCGCCTCAATCACCTGCTGGTGACGCTTCTGCCAGTCAGCCTTGATCTGTGCGATCTGCTCGGGGGTCGGGTCTTCCAGATTGGCGACTTCGACTTCCCAGTTACCGCCCAACAGGATGTCGGTACCGCGACCGGCCATGTTGGTGGCGATGGTCAGCGCACCCGGACGACCGGCCTGCGCAATGATTTCTGCTTCTTTTTCGTGGAACTTGGCGTTCAGAACCTTGTGCTCGATACCTTCCTTGTTGAGCAGACTGGACATGTGCTCGGAGGTTTCGATGGTCGCCGTACCCACCAGCACCGGACGGTTTTCCGCCAGGCAGGCCTTGATATCGGTCACGATGGCCGCGTACTTCTCTTCTGCGGTCAGGTAGACGAGGTCGTTGAAGTCCTTGCGCGCCAAAGGCTTGTTCGGCGGGATGACCATCACGGCCAGGTTGTAGATCTGGTGGAATTCGAACGCTTCGGTGTCGGCTGTACCGGTCATGCCGGACAGTTTGTTGTACAGACGGAAGTAGTTCTGGAACGTGGTCGAGGCCAGGGTCTGGCTTTCGGCCTGAATGTTCAGGCCTTCCTTGGCTTCGATGGCCTGGTGCAGGCCCTCGGACAAACGACGGCCCGGCATGGTACGGCCGGTGTGTTCGTCAACCAGCAGAACCTGACCGTCCGAGACGATGTACTCGACGTTGCGGTTGAACAGCTTGTGAGCACGCAGGCCGGCATAGACGTGAGTCAGCAGGCCGAGGTTGTGCGCCGAATACAGGCTCTCGCCTTCGGCCAGCAGGCCGACTTCGGTGAGCATTTCTTCGATGAACTGGTGACCGGCTTCATTCAGCTCGACCTGACGGGTTTTCTCGTCAACGGTGAAATGGCCCGGCTTGGTGACTTCGCCTTCCACTTCCTCGATGTGCTGCTCGAGCTTGGGGATCAGGCGGTTGATTTCGGTGTACAGCTTGGAGCTGTCTTCGGCCTGACCGGAAATGATCAGCGGCGTACGCGCTTCGTCGATCAGAATCGAGTCGACTTCGTCGATCACGGCGAAATTGAGTTCACGCTGGAACTTGTCGTCCATGCTGAACGCCATGTTGTCGCGCAAGTAATCGAAGCCGTATTCGTTGTTGGTGCCGTAAGTGATGTCGGCAGCGTAGGCGGCGCGCTTCTCTTCCGGTGGCTGGAATGGCGTGACGATCCCTACGGTCAGACCGAGGAATTCGTACAGCGGACGCATCCAGTTGGCATCGCGGCGAGCGAGGTAGTCGTTCACGGTAACCACGTGAACGCCCTTGCCGGACAAGGCGTTGAGGTACACGGCCAAGGTGCCGACGAGGGTTTTACCTTCACCGGTACGCATTTCCGCGATCTGACCTTCGTGCAGGGTCATGCCGCCGATCAACTGAACGTCGAAGTGGCGCATGCCCATGACACGCTTGCCCGCTTCACGGGCCACAGCGAAGGCTTCAGGCAGCAATTGATCGAGGGTCTCGCCTTTGGCTATGCGGGCCTTGAACTCTTCGGTCTTGGCGCGCAGTTGCTCGTCCGAAAGGGCCACCATTTGCTCTTCGAAGGCATTGACGATCTGTACCGTCTTGAGCATGCGTTTGACTTCACGCTCGTTCTTGCTTCCAAAAAGTTTTTTCAACAAAGGCGCAAACATATCGACAGGATCTTCCACACATAGGAATGGAGGGCGGCCCCGTGAGTCGCCCGTGCAGCCCAGATGGCCGCATGCGAACGAGCATTCTACCCGGAAACGATGGTGAGGAAAGTGGCGTTATTCCACGATGCTGGCACAGCGCTGTGACGGGGCAGTTTTACAATGGGGCCATTTTCAAGCACTTCAACCCGTCATCCGGGGAAGTTACTCATTGATTTGCATATGAAAGCACGGAAATGCCCTGAAAAGCAGCCGCCAGAATGCTTTCTGTTAACATGTTCATCTTGTTACCCAGGCAATCCCTCATGGCCTTTCGTCCGCTGAATGCCCGCCCACCTGCCGTTTTGCTGCGCGAAGCCAAGCCTTTGAAGGCCATTTTTCGCCATGCAGAGCGCCTCAGCCATCTGCAGCGTCTGCTCGAAAGCCAGCTTCAGCCGGCGGCGCGCGAGCATTGTCATGTGGCTTCATGGCGGGAAGGCACCTTGTTGCTGATCGTGACGGACGGTCACTGGGCCACGCGCCTGCGCTATCAGCAGAAGCGCCTGCATCGGCAACTGATCGCCTTTGACGAGTTCATCAACCTGACGCGCATTCTCTTCAAGGTTCAGCCGCCCGAGGCGCCACGCGGCGCAGCCACGCATACCATCGACCTGTCGACGGTCGCCGCCGAGAACATTCAAGCCACCGCCGACGGCATCACCGACCCCAAGCTGCGGGCCGCACTCGAGCGGCTGGCCAGCCATGCCAAGGACAAGAAGTAGCGCCTGAATGCATCGAGCGTAACGGCCCACCGGTGCAGCGCCTGCAAAAGGCCATAAAAAAAGGCCACCCGAAGGCAGCCTTTAAAATACAAAAGGAAAGAGAGTAAAGCTTCCTTACACGGCCGCGACAGGACGCATGTAAGAAATAGGAGCAGTACTGGCATCCTCGAAGGTCACCACTTCCCAGGCGTCTTTTTGCTCGATCAACGTGCGCAAGAGACGATTGTTCAGTGCATGCCCCGACTTGAAGCCCCGGAACTCCCCGATCAGGCTATTGCCCAGCAGGTAGAGGTCACCGATGGCGTCCAGGATTTTGTGTTTGACGAATTCGTCCTCGTAACGCAGGCCGTCTTCGTTCAATACGCCGTCCTTGTCGACCACAATGGCGTTTTCCACACTGCCGCCGAGTGCGAGATTGTGCTTGCGCAGGTACTCGATATCACTCATGAACCCGAAGGTTCGGGCACGGCTGACTTCCTTCACGAAGGAAGTGCTGGAAAAGTCCACGCTTGCACTTTGAGTGCGGTCACGGAAGACGGGGTGATCGAAATCGATCTCGAAACTGACCTTGAACCCTTCGAAAGGCACGAAGGTAGCGCGTTTACCGCCCTCCTCCACTGTGACTTCACGCAGGATCCGGATGAATTTCTTCGGCGCGTCCTGTTCTTCCAGGCCTGCCGATTGAATCAGGAATACGAAAGGGCCTGCGCTGCCGTCCATGATCGGGACTTCGGAGGCAGAGAGCTCGACGTAGGCGTTATCGATGCCAAGGCCAGCCATGGCCGAGAGCAAGTGTTCTACCGTGTCAACTTTGACATCACCATTGACCAGCGTGGTCGACAGCGTAGTGTCGCCGACATTTTCCGCACGCGCAGGGATCTGCACGACGGGGTCAAGGTCAGCTCGGCAAAACACAATGCCGGTATTCACAGGTGCGGGCTTGAGGGTCAGGTAAACCTTCTCCCCGGAGTGCAGGCCTACACCTGTGGCACGGATAATATTTTTCAGGGTGCGTTGTTTAATCATGGCATGGGCCGCTTCAGCGCAAGTTGCGAACTGGTATCAACAAAGGCTGGCGATGATAGCAGACCATGCCTTTGCTGAACACCAATCACCCTAATACCCCTGATACATTTCATCAATCGGCCTGACGACGCAGGAAAGCCGGGATGTCCAGGTAATCAAGATCGTCGTTAGGGTTCATCTTCGCGGCCGCGGTGGCGCCTGCGTGTGCCTGATTGCGCATCACGGTAGGACGGTCCAGATCACGGTAGTTGACCGAAGGTGCTTCCTGACGGGCCGCTTGCTGAGCAGGCGCCTGCTGGGAGGTCTGCAGCGTGTTGTCGATGACCTTGACAGGTTTCTCGATTTTCGCGCCCAGGCCGGTAGCAACCACCGTCACGTGCAACTCGTCACGCATGTCCGGATCGATAACCGTACCGACCTTGACCATCGCATGCTCGGAAGCGAACGCTTCGATGATGCTGCCCACGTCCGAGTACTCACCCAGAGACAGGTCAGGACCAGCAGTGATGTTGACCAGGATGCCGCGAGCGCCCTGCAGGTTGACGTCTTCAAGCAGCGGGTTGCGAATGGCTGCTTCAGTGGCTTCACGCGCACGGTTAGGACCGCTGGCGCAACCAGTGCCCATCATTGCCATGCCCATTTCGCTCATCACGGTACGAACGTCGGCGAAGTCGACGTTGATCATGCCAGGACGCTTGATGATGTCGGAGATACCGCGAACGGCACCGGCCAGTACATCGTCAGCCTTGGCGAAAGCCGACAGCAGGCTGGCGTCCTTACCGAGGATGGTCAGCAGCTTCTCGTTAGGAATGGTGATCAACGAGTCGACGCTTTCGGACAGCATGCGGATGCCTTCATCGGCGATCTGCATACGCTTGCGACCTTCGAACGGGAACGGACGGGTCACGACGGCGACCGTCAGAATGCCCATTTCCTTGGCCACTTCGGCAATGATCGGAGCTGCACCGGTACCGGTACCGCCGCCCATGCCTGTGGTGATGAACACCATGTTGGTGCCTTGCAGGACTTCTGCAATGCGCTCACGGTCTTCCATAGCGGCCTGACGACCGACTTCAGGGTTGGCGCCAGCGCCAAGACCTTTGGTCACGCCTGTACCGAGTTGCAGAATGGTCCGCGCGCCAATGTTTTTCAGCGCCTGAGCATCCGTGTTGGCGCAGATGAATTCCACGCCTTCGATGTTGCTCTTGACCATGTGATTGACAGCGTTTCCGCCACCACCGCCTACACCGATAACTTTAATGACCGGGCTTTGCGGGACGTTGTCTACGAGTTCGAACATTTTCTCTCTCCTTCCGCTTTCTAGTTAGTTTTGCCTACTGCCTGCCGATACTGCTTTTTTGTCGCCCTGAATCTTTGAAATCGTTGAAACTCAGAAATTTCCCTGCACCCAACGCTTGATCCGCTCAAGCACCGGGGCCTTGGTTTCGTCGCTGTAGCTGCTGTTGCCGACAATCCCGGACAGCGAAATGCCGTCCGATTGCTTTTGCAGCCCGTACATCAACAGGCCTACGCCCGTCGAATAGATCGGGTTGCGCACGACATCCGCGAGCCCTTTGACGCTGTGCGGTACGCCGAGGCGTACTGGCATGTGGAAGATCTCCTCAGCCAGCTCGACCGCACCTTCCATTTTTGCCGTACCACCGGTCAGCACGATGCCGGCCGGGATCAGGTCTTCGTAGCCGCTGCGACGCAGCTCGGCCTGGATCAGGGTGAACAGCTCGTCGTAACGAGGTTCGACCACTTCGGCCAAGGCCTGGCGGGACAGCTCGCGAGGTGGACGGTCGCCCACGCTCGGTACTTTGATGGTTTCACCGGCACCGGCCAGTTTGGCCAGGGCGCAGGCGTAACGAATCTTGATTTCTTCGGCGTACTGGGTCGGGGTACGCAGCGCCATCGCGATGTCATTGGTGACCTGGTCGCCGGCAATCGGGATGACCGCGGTGTGGCGAATCGCGCCTTCGGTGAAGATCGCGATGTCGGTGGTGCCGCCACCGATGTCCACCAGGCAGACGCCCAGCTCTTTCTCGTCGTCGGTCAGTACCGAATAGGCCGATGCCAGTTGCTCGAGAATGATGTCGTCAACTTCAAGGCCGCAGCGACGCACGCACTTCTCGATGTTCTGCGCGGCATTCACTGCACAGGTCACCACGTGAACCTTGGCTTCCAGACGCACGCCGGACATGCCCAGTGGCTCACGAACGCCTTCCTGGTTATCGATCACGTAATCCTGAGGCAAGGTGTGCAGTACGCGCTGGTCAGCAGGAATGGCCACGGCCTGAGCGGCATCAAGCACACGCTCAAGGTCCGCAGAGCTGACTTCACGATCACGAATCGCCACGATGCCGTGGGAGTTCAGGCTGCGAATGTGGCTGCCTGCAACGCCTACGAACGCCGAGTGAATACGGCAACCGGCCATCAACTGGGCTTCTTCGATCGCGCGCTGAATCGATTGCACGGTCGACTCGATGTTCACCACCACGCCCTTCTTCAGGCCGCGGGAGGGATGGGTGCCGATACCCACGATTTCCAGCGAACCATCGGCCGCGACTTCGCCTACCAGTGCCACCACCTTGGAGGTACCGATATCCAGCCCGACGATCATTTTGCCGCTTTGCACGTTTGCCATGGTCTTGCCTCTTATCAATTCTTCGCGACGGCGGGTTTTTCCGTCGTCGGCGCTGCCTGCTCACGCCAACCGACCGCCAGGCCATTGGAGTAGCGCAAGTCGACGCGCGCGATATTCGTGATTTGTTCTTTCAGCGTTTTGTCGTAAATGGCGATAAAACGGCGCATTTTTTCGACGAGATGGTCGCGTCCAAGCAACAATTCGATACCCGGGCCAGCACTACCGGCGCCTGTTGTCAGGAACCAGCTGCCGCGCTCGCGCAGTTCAAGGCGCACGATGGAGAAGCCCAGAGGGCGCAACATCTGACTCAACACCTGGTACTGCTGCATCACCTGCTGTTGAGCCCGCTGCGGGCCGAACAACTGGGGAAGATGTTCATAGTTGGACAGTTCACGCGGCGTGAAAGCCTGCCCCTGGTTATTCAACAATGCCTCGTCGCCCCACCGGGCAACCGGCAGTTGCTCTTCGAGACGAATCACCACCTGATCCGGCCAGACGCGACGGACCTCGGCGTGCGCAATCCACGGCATCTGCTCCAGCTCGGTGCGCATGGCCGTCAGGTCGATCTTGAAAAAGCTCGACGCCACATACGGCGCAATTCGCTGCTGCACAGCCTGCTGGCTGATGTAACTCAGATCGCCCTGCACGTTGATGCGGGTGATCGGGCGGTCGGCGTACGGCAGCAGACGCTGTGCGGCCTCATAAGTACCAAAGCCCAGAACCACCAACAGCACCGGCCACATCAGACGCTTCAGAAAGCTGAAGTTGGCCTTGGGCAAGCGCGCCGACAGAGGCTCCTTGGCCACCATCCGGCTGGCGCCGCGTGGCACCGGCTTGTTGCGGCCGGGAGCGGGTGGCTGAGGACGTGCCGACGGGCCGTACATGCCTTACCCTCTCGCCTGAACGCTGTCGGCCAGAATCGCCAACACCAGTTGTTGAAAATCCAGACCGGCAGCACGTGCCGCCATCGGGACCAGACTGTGATCGGTCATGCCGGGCACGGTGTTCACTTCCAGCAACCAGAACTTACCCTCTTCGTCCTGCATGACATCCGTGCGCGCCCACCCGGCAATGCCGATGGCGTCGCAAGCACGTGCTGCAAGTTCTTTGAGTTGCTGTTCCTGCGCATCGTCAAGCCCGCACGGGATCCGGTACTGAGTATCGGAGGCCAGGTACTTGGCGTCGTAATCGTAAAAACTGTGAGGAGTGCCCAGGCCGATAGGAGGCAGCACCTGGCCACGCAGAGAGGCCACAGTGAACTCAGGACCCTGAATCCACTGTTCGACTAATACTTGCGAATCGTAGGTACTAGCGGCTTTCCAGGCGGCGATCAATTCGTCGACGCTGTTCACCTTGGCCATACCGATACTTGAGCCTTCATGGGCCGGTTTGACGATCAAAGGGAAGCCCAGTTCCGTCGCGGCGCAAATACAATCGTTCTCGTTTTGCAGCACGGCGTGCCGTGGCGTCGGGAGGCCCAGACTCTGCCAGACCTGCTTGGTGCGCAACTTGTCCATAGCCAGTGCCGAAGCCAGTACGCCGCTGCCGGTGTACGGGATTTCCAGGCACTCCAGCAGCCCTTGCATGGTGCCGTCTTCGCCGCCTCGACCGTGCAGAACGATAAAGGCACGGTCGATCTTTTCGCTGACCAGGCGCTGCAGGAAATCGTCGCCCACATCGATGCCGAACGCATCAACGCCCGCATCGCGCAGCGCGTTGAGCACTGCATGGCCTGAATTCAGGGAGACTTCCCGTTCGGCGCTTTTGCCACCGAACAGCACGGCGACACGGCCGAAGCTTTTCGGCTCCAGTGTCGAGCGCAGGGAAGACCGGGCGACGGCTGTCATTTCAACTTACCTTCGGTTGAAGCCACTTTGGCGCCGACGAACAACGGGCTCTTGAGCAGTTGTGGTGCCAGACCGCCAATGTCGCCGGCACCCTGACACAACAGAATGTCGCCAGCGCGCAGCAGCGGCTTGACCAGCGGTGCCAGCTCGACGCCGCGCTCGATGTAGATCGGGTCCAGCTGACCACGCTGACGAATGCTGTGGCACAGGTTGCGGCTGTCCGCACCGGGAATCGGCTCTTCGCCGGCCGGGTAGACTTCCATCAGCAGCAGCACGTTGGCGTCGGCCAACACCTGCACGAAGTCGTCATACAGGTCCCGTGTGCGACTGAAACGGTGCGGCTGGTAAACCATGACCAGACGACGATCCGGCCAGCCGCCACGCACAGCGTTGATCACGGCGGCCACTTCACGCGGGTGGTGACCGTAGTCATCGACCAGCATCACGTTGCCGCCTTCGACTGGCAATTCGCCGTAGACCTGAAAGCGGCGACCGACGCCCTGGAAGCCAGACAGGCCCTGGACGATGGCTTCATCACTGACGCCTTCGTCGGTCGCAATGGCGATGGTGGCCAGCGAGTTGAGCACGTTGTGGTTGCCGGGCATGTTCACCGACACATCCAGCGGCTCGCGGTCGCGACGCAGCACCGTAAAGAACGTCAGCATGCCGTCCTGACGCACGTTGATCGCACGTATGTCGGCAGATTCGCTGAAGCCGTAGGTCAGCGTCGGGCGCTTGACCAGTGGCAGAATTTCACGCACCACCGGATCATCGATGCACATCACTGCCAGACCATAGAAAGGCAGGTTGTGCAGAAACTCGACAAAGGTCTTCTTCAGCTTGTTGAAGTCGCCTTCGTAAGTCGCCATGTGGTCGGCGTCGATGTTGGTCACGACCGCGACCAGTGGCTGCAGGTGCAGGAAGCTGGCATCGCTTTCGTCGGCTTCGGCAATCAGGTAACGGCTGGTGCCCAACTGCGCGTTGGTGCCGGCCGCATTCAGACGGCCGCCAATCACGAACGTCGGGTCCAGGCCACCGGCAGCAAACACTGAAGCGATCAGGCTGGTGGTGGTGGTTTTGCCGTGCGTACCGGCGACGGCGATACCGTGGCGATAGCGCATCAGTTCGGCAAGCATCTCGGCACGCGGCACGACCGGAATACGACGTTCCAGAGCAGTGGCCACTTCCGGGTTGGAGGTGTTTACGGCGCTGGAGACCACCAGTACGTCGGCACCCACGGTGTTTTCTGCGCGATGGCCGACAAAAATCTGCGCACCGAACGATTCCAGACGATCGGTCACAGCCGAGCTCTTGAGGTCGGAGCCGGACACTTCATAACCCAGGTTCAACAGCACTTCGGCAATGCCGCACATGCCGACACCGCCGATACCGACGAAATGAATGCGACGGATACGACGCATTTCAGGTTGTGGCATGGCGCGTTGATTCTCAACCACGGGCCACCTCCACACAGACATCCACGACGGTGTTGGTTGCATCAGGCTTGGCCAGGCGACGTGCAGTGCGGGCCATGCTGTTCAATTGTTCGGGTTGCATCAAAACCTCTTTCAGGCGTGCGGCCATCTCGGCGGCGCCAGTTGTCGCTTGCGGCATGACGAAGGCTGCGCCTTCTCGGGCCAGATAGTCAGCGTTACGTGACTGATGGTCATCAATCGCGTGGGGCAGTGGTATCAGCAACGAAGGCAGACCGGCGGCGGCCAGTTCGCTGATGGTCAATGCGCCTGCGCGGCAGACCACCAGATCGGCCCAGCCATAGGCTTGGGCCATGTTTTGAATGAACGGCGCGACTTGCGCCTCGACGCCTACGTTGCGATAGCGCTCGGCAGTCACGGCGTCGTGATTCTTGCCCGACTGATGAAACACTTCGGGCTGGACGTCCTGAGGCAACTGAGCCAGCGCCTCGGGCAATAATTTATTCAAAGGCTCCGCGCCCAGGCTGCCGCCCAGTACCAGGAGACGCGCCTTGCGTCCGGCCAGGGCCTGACGCGGAGTTTCGAGAAACAGCTCGACACGCACCGGGTTACCGGTGGTACGGCGCTTGGCGGAGGCCGCAAAGGTGTTCGGGAACGCCTCGCACACGCGGCTGGCAAACGACGCCAGGCTGCGGTTGGCCGTACCGGCAACGGCGTTCTGCTCGTGAATGATCAACGGCACGCCCGCCAGCTTCGCCGCCAGACCGCCAGGGCCTGTGACGTAGCCGCCAAAACCGACCACGCAGACCGGTTTGACCTGGCGCACGACCTTGCGTGCCTGCATCAGAGCCTTGAGCAGCATGAACGGTGCCTTGAGCAACGACAGCCGACCCTTGCCACGCAGACCGGTGACGTTGATCAGGTGCAGCGTCAGCCCGGCCTGTGGCACCAGCTCGTTTTCGATGCCGCGCGGCGTGCCCAGCCAATGGACCTTATAGCCACGTGCCTGGAACTCGCGTGCGCAGGCCAGCGCCGGGAACACATGCCCGCCGGTCCCGCCTGCCATGATCAGCACGTTAGCGTCCATTGGGCGTGTCCTCGGCAAAGTCGCTTTCCTTGAACTCGGCTTCTTCGCTGCCCATGTTGTTGCGCGATTCCCATTCGATGCGCAGCAGCAGGCCAAGGCTCGCGCAGCAGATCACCAGCGAGCTGCCGCCATAACTGAGGAACGGCAGCGTCAAACCCTTGGTCGGCAGCAGCCCGACGTTCACACCGATGTTGATCAGGAACTGACCGATCCACAGGAACGACAGGCCGTACGCCACGTAGGCGCCGAAGAACTGCTTGGCACGCTCGGCCCACATGCCGATGTACATGCCACGAATACTGACGAACAGAAACAGCGCAACGGTGATCAGCGAGCCGACCACGCCCAGCTCTTCTGCCAGCACGGAGAACACGAAATCGGTGTGCGCTTCCGGCAGGTAGAACTGCTTCTGTACGCTGTTGCCCAGACCGACACCGATCCACTCGCCGCGACCGAAGGCAATCAGCGCCTGGGTCAATTGATAGCCGGAGCCGAACTGGTCGGCCCACGGGTCGGTGAAGTTGGTCAAACGCGCCATCCGGTAAGGCTGGGCCTGAACCAGAACGACGACCGAAGCAACCGCCAGAACCACCATCAGCGAGAACCGGAACAGGCCGACGCCACCGAGAAACAGCATGGCGGCTGCCGCACCCATCATCACGACGGTCGCGCCGAAGTCAGGCTCCATCAACAACAGACCGGCCATTGGCAGCAGCACGATGAACGGCTTGAAGAAGCCCATCCAGCTTTCGCGAACTTCCTGCTGCTGACGAATCAGGTAGCCGGCCAGGAAGATCACCACGAACACCTTGGCAATTTCCGATGGCTGGACGTTGAACGCGCCGAAGCCGATCCAGCGCATCGAACCGTTCACCTCGCGTCCGATCCCCGGCACCAGCACCAGCAGCAACAGGCCGAAAGCACCGAGCAGCATCAGCCAGCCCAGACGTTGCCAGGTGGCGACCGGAATCATCATGGTCACGCCGCACGCACCCAGGCCGATCAGCAGATACACCAGATGGCGGGTCATCATGTACAGCGTGTTGCCCGACTGCACGGCCGCCACTTCCGACGAGGCAGAAGTGATCATCACCAGGCCCAGGCCCAGCAACGCCAGACAGCCGACCAGCATCGGGAAGTCGAGGTCTATGCCCCGCCCGCTGATCAGCGGCGATGGATAAGGCTTGATCACACCGAAGATCATGACAAGCACTCCACTGCCTGCGCGAACACACGTCCGCGCTCTTCATAATTCTTGAACATGTCCAGGCTGGCGCACGCAGGGGAAAGCAATACAGCGTCGCCGCTGTGGGCCAGTTCTGCGCTTCGCTCGACGGCGGCCTGGACCGTGTCAACACGGATCAGCGGAACGTCGTCACCCAGCACCTGAGCAATCAGTTCGGCGTCGCGACCCAGCAAGACAACCGCGCGGCAGTGTTCGGCCACAGGCGCACGCAGACCGCTGAAGTCGGCGCCTTTGCCATCGCCACCGGCAATCAGCACCAGTTTGCCGTCGATGTCCGACCCCAGGCCTTTGATGGCAGCCAGTGCGGCACCCACGTTGGTGGCTTTGGAATCGTTGTAGTAATGCACACCGTCGTGCTCACGCAGCCATTGGCAGCGATGCTCAAGACCGGTGAATTCACGCAGACTGGCAAGCATGGCATCGAAGGGCAGGCCCACGGCATGCCCCAGCGCCAGTGCGGCCAGTGCATTGGCCTGATTGTGCGCACCACGCACTTTCAGCTCGCGCACCGGCATCAGGTTTTCAAACTGGAAGGCGAGGTATTTTTCGCCGTTCTCTTCACGCAGACCAAAGCCGTGGAAGTCAGGCTTGTTGAGGCCGAACGTCCAGCAAGGCAGACCTTCGCCGATCAACGGACGGGACAGTGCGTCCTGACGATTGACCACCACTTGCCGCGCGCCCCGGAAAATCCGGTGCTTGGCCTGATGGTAAGCCGGCAGACCGGCATAACGGTCCATGTGGTCTTCGCTGATGTTCAGCACGGTCGCCACTTCAGCATTGAGCTGATCGGTGGTTTCGAGCTGAAAGCTGGACAGTTCCATTACATACAGTTCGATGTCGTCGCTGAGCAGATCCAGCGCCGGCGTGCCGAGGTTGCCGCCGACCGCGACGCGCTTGCCTGCAGCCTTGGCCATGTCGCCCACCAGCGTGGTGACGGTGCTTTTTGCATTGGAGCCGGTAATGGCGATCACCGGAGCCTTCGCGTAACGCGCGAACAGCTCGATATCGCCGGACAGCTTCACACCGCGCGCATGCGCCTGTTGCAGCGCCGGGGTGGCCAGCGCCAGACCTGGGCTGACGTAAAGCTCGTCGGCACGGCAGAGGAAATCGACGTCCAGTTCGCCACAACGCACTTCCACCTGCGGATACTCGCGACGCAGGGTCGCCAGCTCAGGAGGATTCGCCCGCGTGTCGGCCACGGCAAAGGACACGCCCCGGTTCGCCAGGAAGCGAACCAGGGACATGCCACTTTTGCCAAGCCCCACAACAATGCGGAAGCGGTCGGAAACGATCAGGGACACTCGTTCTACCTCAGTTTCAGTGTGGCAAGGCCGATGAGCACCAGAATCACGGTGATGATCCAGAAACGGACGATCACGCGTGGCTCGGGCCAGCCTTTGAGTTCAAAGTGGTGGTGAATCGGCGCCATGCGGAACACCCGGCGACCGGTGAGTTTGAAAGACGCAACCTGAATGACCACTGAAAGCGTTTCCATCACGAACACGCCACCCATGATGAACAGGACCATTTCCTGACGGACGATCACAGCCATCGTGCCCAGTGCTGCGCCCAGTGCCAGCGCACCGACGTCGCCCATGAAGACTTGCGCCGGGTAGGTGTTGAACCAGAGAAACCCGAGCCCCGCGCCAATCAGCGCACCGGAGAACACAATCAGCTCACCCGCCCCCGGTACATAGGGGATCAACAGGTATTCGGCGAATTTCACGTTACCCGACAGGTAGCAGAAGATGCCCAACGCACCACCGACCATCACGGTCGGCATGATCGCCAGGCCGTCGAGGCCGTCCGTCAGGTTGACCGCGTTGCTGGAGCCGACGATCACGAAATAGGTCAGGACGATAAAGCCAATGCCCAGCGGGATGCGCACATCCTTGAGCATCGGCACGATCAGCGTGGTTTCCGTGGCCGAAGGCGCTGTCGTGTAGAGGAAGATGGCGGCGCACAGGCCAAACACGGACTGCCAGAAATACTTCCAGCGGCTCGGCAGGCCACGCGAGTTCTTTTCAATGACCTTGCGGTAGTCATCGACCCAGCCGATGGCGCCGAACAGAAAGGTCACCAGCAACACCACCCATACGTAGCGGTTGCTCAGGTCAGCCCATAACAATGTGCTGATACCGATGGAGGACAGGATCAACGCCCCGCCCATGGTCGGCGTACCGGATTTGGACAGGTGCGACTGCGGACCGTCGTTGCGGACCGACTGGCCGATCTGACGCATCTGCAACGTGCGGATCATCCACGGCCCCAGGCACAGCGACAGCGTCAGTGCGGTAAGCACGCCAAGGATCCCGCGCAGAGACAGGTACTGAAAGACCGCGAAGCCTTTGTAGAACTGTTGTAAGAACTCGGCCAACAGCAGCAGCATTAATGTTTCTCCAGGCTAGAACCGCACAAGGCAGCCACGACGTTTTCCATCGCAGCGCTACGCGAGCCCTTGATCAGTAAAGTGGTATTAGGATCCTGCTCGGCGCCCAGCGCTGCGATCAGCTCTGCCTGACTGGCAAAGTGATAGGCATGTTCGCCAAAAGCGCTGACGGCATGGGTCATCAGCGGGCCGACGGCATACAGCGCCGACACCTTGCCAGCGGCATAGGCACCCACATCGCGATGGCCCTGCTCGGCCCAGTCGCCCAGCTCGCCGATATCACCCAGTACCAAAACGGTACGGCCGGGAAAACCGGTCAGCACATCGACCGCAGCATTGATCGATGCAGGGTTGGCGTTGTAGGTGTCGTCGATGACGCACATGCCGTTGCTGGCAAGTTGCGCGACAGCCCGGCCTTTGACCGGCTGCACGTTATTCAGACCGGTCACGATGCCTTCCAGCGACACACCCAGTGCGCACGCAGCCGCCGCTGCGGCCAGAGCGTTGGTGACGTTGTGCGCCCCCAGCAGGTTGAGTTGCACCTGTGCGGTACCGAGCGGGCTATTAATGGTGAAACCCGGGCAACCGCGGGCATCGCGGCTGAGGTTGCTGGCGTACAGGTCAGCGGCAGTGTCACCCAGCGCGAACGTCAGGATGGCGCGACTGCCCGCACGCTGGCGCCAGATCGGGAATGCCTTGTCTTCCAGGTTCAGTACCGCCGTGCCGGTGGCATCGAGACCTTCCAGGATTTCGCCCTTGGCTTCGACGATTTTGTCCGGGCCGCCGAACTCGCCGACATGGGCGGTTCCGGCATTGGTAATCATGGCCACGTGCGGCTTGGTGAGGCTGACCGTGTAAGCAATTTCGCCGACGCGCGACGCGCCCAGTTCAATGACGGCCGAGGTGTATTCGGGTGCCAGTTCCAACAGCGTAAGCGGCACGCCCAGTTCGTTGTTCAGGTTGCCACGGGTGGCCAGCACCGGGCCGCGCGTGCGCAGGATGCTTGCGAGCATTTCCTTGACCGTGGTCTTGCCGCTGGAGCCGGTAACGGCGGCAACCGGCCTGTCGACAAACGCGTTACGGTTCATCGCGCCCAGTTGAGCGAGTGCCTTGCGGGTGTCGAGCACAACCAGTTGCGGCAGCGACGCGCCTTCCACTTCGCGCTCGACCAACGCACCGACCGCGCCCTTGGCAGCCACTTGATCGAGGTACTCGTGACCGTCGAAACGCGGACCGGTCAGGGCTACGAACAATTGCCCTGCTTCGATACCCCGGCTGTCGGTGCTCACACCGTCGAAGCTGCAGTCGCCACCGACCATGCGCGCATCAAGTGGCACGACCAATTCACCGAATGTCATTGGCTTAAGCATTGGCAGACCCCCATGCAGCAAGCGCTCGAGCAGCTTCTTCGAGGTCAGAGAACGGGTGACGCTGACCGCTGACTTCCTGGTAGTCCTCGTGCCCTTTGCCGGCAAGCACCACCACATCATCCGCGCAGGCACTGGCGATCAACTCGGCAATGGCCTGACCGCGCCCTTCGATGAAGCGCACCTTGTCGGCTGCCGCAAACCCTGGGCGAATGTCATCAAATATCTGTGAAGAGGATTCGTTGCGCGGGTTGTCATCAGTGACCCAGACACCGTCCGCCAGCCGCTCGACCACTTCCGCCATCAGCGGACGCTTGCCGCGATCACGATCACCACCGCAACCGAACAGGCACAGCAGACGACCTTTGGCATGCGGGCGCAGGGCTTCGAGTACTTTTTCCAGCGCATCCGGGGTGTGTGCGTAATCAACGACGACAAGCGGCTTGTCGGCCCCGCCCAGACGCTGCATGCGTCCGACCGGGCCTTCGAGTTTCGGCAGCACCTTGAGAATTTCGTCCAGCGCGTAATCCAGCCCCAACAAAGCGCCGACCGCCGCCAGTACGTTGCTCAGGTTGAAGCGGCCCAACAGGCTGCTGCGCAAGAAATGCTCGCCTTGCGGCGTGACCAGCGTGGCACGTACGCCATCGTCATCGAATTTCGCGTCGCGGCAGTAGAGGTAAGCCGAGCTGTCCAGCTGGCTGTAGGTGATCAAGCGCGACTCTTGCTTGAGGCCGGCCATCTGGCGACCGAAATCGTCATCCAGGTTGATCACCCGGCAGTTCAGATTGGGCCACGCGAACAGTTTGGCCTTGGCAGCGCCGTAAGCTTCCATCGTGCCGTGATAATCCAGATGATCACGGGACAGGTTGGTCAGCACGGCCACGTCGAACGCCAGTGCGGTAGCCCGGCCTTGATCCAGGCCGTGGGACGAAACTTCCATCGCCACCGCACGGGCACCGGCCTTTCTCAGATCGGTCAGCGTCGCCTGAACGGCAATAGGGTCCGGCGTCGTGTGGCGACCGCTCTGCAGCGAACCATAGAAACCGGTGCCCAGCGTGCCCACGATGCCGCAACGCTGACCCAGTGCGTCAAGCGCCTGGGCAATCAGTTGGGTCACGCTGGTCTTGCCGTTGGTGCCGGTGACACCGACCAGATTCAGGCTGCGACTCGGATCGCCGTAAAAGCGACCGGCGATGTCGGACAGTTGCGCGGCAAGCCCCTTGACCGGGATCAGCGGCACGTCGGTGATCGGCAAAACGGTCGAGCCTTCCACTTCGTAAGCCACCGCCGCTGCGCCACGCTTGAGCGCGTCGGCGATGTGCGCGCGACCATCGACCTTGATGCCCGGCACAGCCAGAAACAGATCGCCCGGACGAACATTACGGCTGTCCAGGGTCAACTCACGGATCAGTGGATCGCGGTCGGTGTGGGCGAATATCTTGCTCAGATTAAAGGCCATCAACCACGCCCTCCTTTGGCTGCGGGTGCTGCGTTGACTTGTTCCGGTGGCGCGAGGTTGTCAGGAGTCACGTTCATCAGACGCAACGTGCCGGACATGACCTTGCTGAAGACCGGAGCCGATACCAGACCGCCGTAGTAGCCGCCCTTGCTCGGTTCATCGATCACCACCACGATGGCGTAACGCGGGTTACTCATTGGCCCGAAACCTGCGAACAGCGAACGGTAGGAGTTTTCCGCGTAGCCCTTGGTGCCGATGGACGTCTTACGCGCGGTACCGCTCTTGCCAGCCACGTGATAGGACGGCACACGGGCGCGATACACGCCGCGCGGGTCTTCGATCACCTGCTGCAGCATGCCTTGCAGGGTCTTGGCGGTTTTCTCCGGAATGGCCTGAGTCGACTCCGGTTCTTTATCCGTTTTCAGAATGGTCAGCGGTACGATCCGGCCATTGTTGGCCAGCGCGCCATAGGCATGCACCAGTTGCAGAGCGGTCACCGAAAGGCCATAGCCGTAGGACAGCGTGGCCGTTTCTGCCTTGCGCCATTCACGGTAGTTAGGCAGGTTGCCGACGCGCTCGCCCGGAAAGCCCAGACCGGTGTATTGGCCGAAACCGACACGTTGCATGGCGCGGAAGATCGCTTCACCGCCCACATCGAACGCGACTTTACTCATGCCGACGTTACTGGAGTTGATCAGAATGCCGGTCAGATCGAGAACCGGACCTTCGGTCTTGGTGACGTCACGGATGGTGTACTTGCCGATCTGCAAGGTGCCCGGGTAGACCTCGACCTTGTCGGTCGGCTTCCAGCGACCGCTGTCCAGCGCGGCGGTCATGGAAATCGGCTTCATGGTCGAACCTGGCTCGAACACGTCGATGATCGCTCGGTTGCGCATGGCGGCAGGCACCATCGTGCGGCGGTTGTTCGGGTTGTAGGTCGGCTGGTTGACCATCGCAAGGACTTCACCGGTCTTGACGTCCATGATCACCATGCTGCCGGCCTTGGCCTCGTTTTCTACAATGGCGTTGCGCAGTTCACGCGTGGCCAAATATTGAAGACGCAGGTCAATGGACAAAGCCAAGGTCTTTCCGGCCTTGGCATTCTTGGTGACCTGAACATCCTTGATCAGTCGTCCGCGCCGGTCCTTGATGACCTGACGCTTGCCGGGCACTCCGGCAAGCCAGTCGTCGTATGCCAACTCGACACCTTCACGACCGTGGTCGTCGAGGTCGGTAAAGCCAACCATGTGTGCGGTCACGTCACCCGCCGGGTAGAAACGGCGAAATTCCTCGATGCCATAGACACCCGGCACTTTCAGATCCAGTGCAGCCTGGCCCTGTTCTGGCGTCATACCGCGAACCAGGTAGATGAATTCCTTGTTGGCCTGCGACTCAAGGCGCTCGGTCAGGGCTTTCAGATCCTGGCCTGTGGCGGCTGCAAGCATTGGCCACTTGGATTTGTCCTGCTGCATTTCGCGCGGGTTGGCCCACAGGGTCGTAACCGGCGTACTGACGGCGAGCGGCTCGCCATTGCGGTCGGTGATCAGACCACGGTGGGCCGGAATCGGGATATGCCGAAGGCTGCGCGCGTCGCCCTGCTCTTTAAGGAAGGTGTGGTCGATAACCTGCAAGTCCACAATGCGCCAGCAAATGGCAAGCACCAGCGAAACCAGCAGCCCGACGACCACACGAAAACGCCAGGGATAGAGTGCGCCCTCGAGTTTCATCATGGCGCCACCATCCGCACTTCAGCAGCGCTTGGAATGCGCATCTTCAGTTGTTCGGTAGCCAGCGTTTCGATACGGCTGTGCGCCGTCCAGGTACTCTGCTCGAGAATCAGCCGCCCCCACTCTGCCTGCGCCTTGTCGCGCACACTCATTTCCGAGTACAGCGAGTTGAGCAGTTGACGATTCCAATGGGCGCTATAGGAAACGCCAATCGCCGAAATCAGGACAGCAATGAACAGCAGCAGCATAATGAAGCTGCCGCCGGGCAGAGGCTTGAGGAACAGGCGGCTCACCTGAGCTTCTCCGCTACACGCATGACAGCACTGCGCGAGCGCGGATTGGCCTTGGTTTCGGTGTCCGAGGCAAATTGAGCCTTGCCGTGAATCTTGATTTTCGGCTCGAAGGGCTTGAACTGGATCGGCAGGTTGCGCGGCATGTTGTCGGCTTCGCCTTTGGCGAGCTTGCGCATGAACAGCTTGACGATGCGGTCTTCCAGCGAATGAAAACTGATGACCACCAGGCGCCCGCCCACTTCCAGGGCGTCCATCGCCGCTTCAAGACCGGCTTCCAGATCACCCAGTTCGTTGTTGACGTGAATGCGCAAACCCTGGAAGGCTCGCGTCGCAGGATTCTTGCCTTTTTCCCAGGCAGGGTTGGCTACTTTGAGGACTTCTGCCAGATCGGCAGTGCGCTCGAAAGGCTGGATTTCACGGCGCTGCACCACGGCATTGGCCATGCGTTTGGCAAATCGCTCTTCGCCGTATTCCTTGAAAACGCGGGCAATCTCTTCAGCTGGAGCAGTGGCAATGAACTCCGCAGCGCTGACACCACGGGTCGGGTCCATGCGCATGTCCAGCGGACCGTCATTCATGAAGCTGAAGCCGCGCTCGGGGTCATCCAGCTGCGGGGACGACACACCCAGATCCAGCAGAATGCCGCTGACTTTGCCCGCCAATCCACGCTCTTGAGCTTCCGAGCCGAGCTCGGCAAAGCTGCGCTGCACAATGACAAAGCGGCCGTCTTCGGCCGCTAGCGCTTGCCCGGTGGCAATCGCTTGAGGGTCCTTGTCGAATCCCAGCAGCCGGCCATCCGG
Source organism: Pseudomonas syringae (assembly GCF_002157375.1). Taxonomy (GTDB): domain Bacteria; phylum Pseudomonadota; class Gammaproteobacteria; order Pseudomonadales; family Pseudomonadaceae; genus Aquipseudomonas; species Aquipseudomonas syringae_T. The sequence goes on along the minus strand of NZ_MTSA01000002.1, from coordinate 107,163 downwards.
CCCCAGATGATTCAGAATGAGACGACTGTGCCCGCCACGTCCGAACGTGCCGTCCAGATAGCAGCCATCAGCGCGCACCGCGAGAGCTTCCACGGCTTCTTCGAGCAGCACGGTGATGTGGGTAAAGCCGCTATTCATAGTCACAGGATCAAGTCACGTAATTCGTCGGGCATCGCGCCAGGTTGTTGAATGGCAGCCAGGTCAGCATCAGCAAGAGCGTTCCAGGCGTCCTCGTCCCACAGTTGAAACTTGTTGAGTTGGCCTACCAACATCACGCGCTTATCCAGCTTCGCGTACTCGCGCAGGCGTGGAGGCACAAGAAAACGCCCGCTGCCGTCCAGTTCCAGATCGACGGCATTACCAATCAACAGTCTTTGCAGCCGACGGTTCTCTTCACGAAACGTCGCCAGATCACGAAGTTTTGCTTCTATCAATTCCCACTCGGACAATGGGTAAAGACACAGGCAGGGGTCGACAGCGTCAATGGTCACGATCATTTGCCCGGCGCTACGCGAATCCAGCTCGTCGCGATACCGGCTCGGCATAGCGAGACGGCCTTTAGCATCGAGATTGATCGCGTTGGCACCACGGAACACAGGCGCATTCTCCGAATATTAGCTTTTTGCGCTGAAAAAACCCACTTCGTGCCACTTTCTGCCACTTGCGCACACTATAGGAACCCGCCTGCCACACCGTCAAGGCACGGTCTTAAGGAAAACCCTTACATTTCGGAGATTTAGGAGCGGTATTGGACACGAAAGGGTAATTTTACGAAGGTTCTGACGGATTAATCCCACACAGCTCAAACCATTGCGGCTCGAAGTTAATGTGATTTATGAACTGTAAGATTTTTTTGGTATTACGAAGGGGGTTTGCTGCTGAAAAGCGAGGGGATGAAAAAGGTGGAGAGTCGATCTGTAAGCCGGGTTCTGTCGAGGACAGTCATTCCTCTACGACGGCCATCACTGGACGTCTTTAGCAACCTACCCGGTTCCAGCGCGGGCCACGCCTAGGAACCCTATTTGGTCTTGCTCCGAGTGGGGTTTACCTTGCCACGAACTGTTGCCAGACGTGCGGTGCGCTCTTACCGCACCTTTTCACCCTTACCGGCACCGAAGTGCTTAGGCGGTTATTTTCTGTGGCACTTTCCGTAGGCTCGCGCCTCCCAGGTGTTACCTGGCACTCCGCCCTATGGAGCCCGGACTTTCCTCCCCCCCCTGTTGCGGAACAACAAGAGGCAGCGACTGTCCAATCGACTCTCCGCCGACAAGGTTAGCGGCACACGCCGCCAAGAACAAGCTTTAATAGCGCACCCGCCCGGCAGACCTCTTTGAATTTACAGCGTTTCAGCCCTTCTGCTTCTCCAGCGCCACTTGATAAAGCAGGTTCTTGCGCACACCCGTAATGTCGGCAGCCAACGCAGCGGCCCGCTTGAGCGGCATCTCTTCGAGCAGCAAATCCAGCACCCGACGAGCCTCGGTGCCGATGACGTCCTCATCCTCGGGCGGCGTCCATCCCGCCACCAGCACAACACACTCGCCACGCTGCTGATTACTGTCGGATTCGACAAACGCGCGGAGCTCACCCAGAGGTAGACCCTTGAGCGTCTCGAACGTTTTGGTTATTTCACGGGCCAGCAGCGCGTGGCGATCGGCACCGAACACCGACTCCATGTCCTGCAGGCATTCCAGGATCCGGTGCGGAGCTTCGTAATAGATGAGCGTACGCGGCTCTTCCTTGACCTTTTCAAGTTTGGCTTTGCGACCAACCGCCTTCGCCGGAAGAAACCCCTCGAAAATGAATCGATCCGAAGGCAGTCCCGCTGCAGAAAGTGCCGCGATCAAGGCGCAAGCACCGGGCACCGGCACCACTGGCACTCCGGCAGCGCGCGCCTGGCGCACCAGGTGATAGCCAGGGTCGGAGATCAGCGGCGTCCCGGCATCGGAAATAAGTGCGACGTCATCACCTGCCAGCAAACGAGTAATGAAGCGGCTACCCTCATCCCGCTCGTTGTGCTCATGGCAGGCGGCCAATGGCGTTGATATCCCGAAGTGCTGCATCAGGCGTGCAGAGTGACGCGTGTCTTCCGCCGCGATCAGTGCGACCTCACGCAATACTTTCAGCGCTCGCACGCTCATATCGTCCAGATTGCCGATAGGGGTCGCCACGACATAAAGCGAACCCGGAGTGGAATTCGAAACAACCGGAACAGTCAAAACGCAAACCTCATATGTTAGAGCTTGATGCTGGGAAGAACGCATTGTACAGGCTGCGGCCCGGGCCAACGGTTCGCGCATCAGGGATGCCGATAAAAAGGGAATAAAAACATGATTACGTCCGACCGTGAAACACGGCGACCCTCTCGAATTGAACGATTTGGCCGACAGATGACCTTAACGCGGCCAATATCATGGCTTTAAACACCTTCGACGTCGCACCCCGGCCAGCGCTTGGGTACAATTCTCCGTTAATTCGCTCGAGTCTCAGGAACATACCAATGATCGCTTGTCTGCGGCTGCTCTCTGCCCTCTGCCTCGCTGCCCTTCTTGCAGCGTGTGCCAGCTCGCCCTCGTCCAGCCTTGGCGAGCTGCCTCGTACCCCTGACGCCAGCATCGAGCAATTGCTTGATCAGGCCGCCAGTGCCAAAACACCCGAGCAGGCCGCAACGCTGCGCCTGAGTGCCGCCGACCTGGCCAACCGCCAGAATGACGCGGGGCGCGCTGCGCAGATCCTCGGACAGGTGCAACTCGATCAACTCAAACCCGGCCTTCAGGTGTATGCCAGCACACTGTCCGCCGAACTGGCGATGGGCCGCAACCAGCCCAAGGCCGCACTGACAGCCCTTAATCACCCGAGCATGCAGCGTCTGGGCGAGCTGTCGGTCGAACAACAGGTTCGCACCCACAAGGTCAAGGCCCGCGCACTCGAAGCCGATGGCCAGATGCTGGCGGCTGTCCATGAGCGCGTCTATGCAGGCCCTCTGTTGCAGGGCGCCGACGCAAGTGCCAACAACGATGCCATCTGGACGCTGGTCTCCGCCCTTCCGGCCGACCAACTGCAAAGCTCGGCAACCGATGATCTGGGCGGCTGGCTGAGCCTGGCACGTTCGATCAAAGGTGCCGGCACGCTGGAGCAACAACAGGCAGCCATCGATAACTGGAAAGCGCAGAACCCGAAACACCCTGCCGCGCTGCAATTGCCTACCGCCCTTGCGCAACTGCGCGCCCTGACCAGCGAACCGATTACCAAAATTGCATTGCTGCTGCCACAGGAAGGTCAACTGGCCTCGGTCGCCAAGGCACTTCGTGACGGCTTCATGGCGGCTCACTTTCAGGCTCAGCAAGCGGGAGAGAATCCTCCTGCCATCCAGGTCTTTGACAGCTCGCGCGTGACCTCGATGGACGAGTTCTACCGCCAGGCCCAGGCTGCTGGCGCCCAACTGGTCGTTGGCCCGCTGGAAAAGAACCTCGTCAAACAACTGAACAGCCGTCAGCAACTACCCATCACCACCCTGGCGCTCAATTACAGTGACACCAGCACCGAAGGCCCTGCGCAGCTGTATCAGTTCGGCCTCGCCGCAGAAGACGAAGCCCGCGAAGTGGCCCGTCGTGCCTGGGCTGACGGCAAGCGCAGCGCCGTGGCGATGGTGCCGAAGGGTGAATGGGGCGACCGCGTTCTGGATGCCTTCCGCAAGAGCTGGCAGGCCAAGGGCGGCACACTGATCGCCGCCGAGCACGTCGACCAGCCCGTGGAACTGGCCCAACAGGTTGCCGATCTGTTCCAGTTGCGCAACAGCGAAGGTCGCGCCCAGCGCCTGCAAAGCACGGCCGGCACTCAGGTCGCCGCACAGCCTAGCCGTCGCCAGGACATCGACTTCATGTTCCTTGCGGCAACACCTCAGCAAGCGCAGCAGATCAAGCCGACCATGGTCTTCCAGTACGCTGGCGATGTCCCGGTCTATGCCACCTCGCACCTGTTTACCAACAGCAATGATCACGCGCAGTACATGGACCTCAACGGTGTGCGCTTCTGCGAAACACCCTGGTTGCTCAATGCTGATGATCCGTTGCGCCAGCAGGTCACCGCGCAATGGCCACAAGCAGCAGGCAGCCTCGGGCGCCTTTACGCAATGGGCATTGATGCCTATCGCCTCGCACCACGCCTGGGCCAGTTGAAAGCCATGCCCGACAGCCGCATTGACGGCCTGTCCGGCAGCCTGAGCATGAACCCGGATCGTCGGATCGAACGCCAACTGCCTTGGGCAGAGTTCGTGGATGGCAAGATCCAGCGCCTGCCGGACACCGCCCCTTGATGCAACGCAGCACCCGGCAGCAGGCAGGGCGCGAGGCAGAAGCCTTCGCCCTGCAGTATCTGCAACAGCAAGGGCTGCGCCTCATCGAACAAAACTGGTTATGCAAACGCGGCGAGCTTGATCTGGTCATGCTTGATGGCGATACAGTAGTATTCGTCGAAGTTCGCTACCGTCGCCATTCAGGATGGGGCGGAGCGACGGAAAGCGTCGATTTTCGCAAGCAAGGGAAACTCGTCGTCGCCGCACAGCTTTTTCTGCAGCAGACACCACGCTGGGCCAGCCATCCCTGTCGTTTCGACGTGATCGCCATTGAAGGCGACCCTGGCAGTGATGCACCGTTGAACTGGATCAAAAGCGCGTTTGACAGCTGATGCACGCGACGGCAGTCATGCCGACCGTACCGTCGACCTGCAACAGGCTTTTGCCTTCATTGATTTCGCTATCTGTTTTGCCGGCTGCACACCTTGTGTGCCGGATAGCGCCCGGGAGACCCTGGCGCCTCCGCCCCGCCGCCGTACGCCCTAATTAAGGTCACATTGATGGACATGCAATCCCGAATTCGCCGGCTGTTTCAGGCCAGCATCGAAACCAAGCAACAGGCGATGGAAGTCCTTGCACCCTTTATCGAGCAAGCCAGTCAGGTCATGGTCAATGCCCTGCTCAACGAAGGCAAAATGCTCGCGTGCGGTAACGGCGGCTCGGCGGGCGATGCCCAGCATTTTTCTTCGGAACTGCTCAACCGCTTCGAGCGCGAGCGGCCCAGCTTGCCAGCCATCGCACTGACCACCGACAGTTCGACGATCACCTCGATCGCCAACGACTACAGTTACAACGAAATCTTTTCCAAACAGATCCGCGCCCTGGGCCAGCCGGGCGATGTGCTGCTGGCGATTTCCACCAGCGGCAACTCGGCGAATATTATTCAAGCCATCCAGGCCGCACATGATCGCGAAATGATTGTCGTAGCATTGACGGGACGCGACGGTGGCGGCATGGCTTCACTGCTATTGCCTGAGGACGTGGAAATCCGCGTACCGGCCAACGTCACGGCGCGCATACAAGAAGTCCATCTGCTGGCGATCCATTGCCTTTGCGATTTGATCGACAGCCAACTGTTCGGGAGTGAAGAATGACCCCTAATCGTCTCAGCCTATTGGTTCTGACACTGTGCCTGAGCGTCACCGGATGCAGTTCTGTGCTGACGGCCGCTCGCGACAAACCGATCGAAGATGATCGCGGCACGCGCACCTTCGGCAGCAAGATCGATGACTCGCTGATCGAGACCAAGGCAGCCGTCAACATCTCCAAGGCCAACCCTGACCTCGCAGAAGGCTCGCACATCGTCGTGACCAGCTTCAACGGCATCGTGCTGCTGGCTGGCCAGACACCGCGCGCCGACCTCAAGGCCATAGCCGAACAGGCCGCCAGCTCGGTCCAGCGCGTCAAGAAGGTCAATAACGAACTTCAGATCATGGCACCTTCGTCGTTGCTGGCACGCAACAACGATGCCTGGCTGACCACCAAGATCAAAACCGAAATGATCGCCGATGCTTCGATCCCCGGTTCGCGCATCAAGGTCGTCACCGAGAACGGCATCGTGTTCCTGCTGGGCCTGGTGACTCAGGATGAAGCCAATCGTGCGACCAACCTCGTACAGGGTGTTTCTGGCGTGCAGAAGATCGTCAAACTGTTCGAATACATCGACTGACGCCCGACGGGCAGATGTGAAAAAGGCGATCCGAGGATCGCCTTTTTTATTTCACCACTTTCAGACTTGGCCTGCCACTCGGGCGCGGCGGCTCGCTGTCCGGCGGCGTGTCTTCTTCGATCTCGACATCGTCAGCCTCCTCTATGGAAGGCTCCAGATCGAACACCATGCCCTGCCCGTTCTCACGGGCATAAATACCCAGAATGGCAGCAACAGGCACGTACAGCGTGTGTGGCACACCGCCGAAGCGGCCTTCAAAGCTGACCGCGTCGTTATCCATGTGCAGATGACGCACTGCACTGGGCGAAACGTTCAGGACAATCTGACCATCGTTGGCAAACCCTTGCGGGACCTGCACGGATGGATACTCCGCATTGACCAGCACATGCGGGGTGCAATCGTTATCGACGATCCACTCATAGAGAGCGCGAACAAGATAAGGGCGACTGGAGTTCATTAACGGCTCCTTAAGCCTTAGCGCATTTCACGTTCGGCAGCAGACAGACTCGCCTGAAAAGCCTCACGCGCAAATTGGCGCTCCATGTAATCAAGCAACGGCTTGGCGGGCCGCGGCAATTCGATACCCAAAACCGGCAAACGCCAGAGTATGGGGAGTAGACAGCAGTCAACAAGACTTAGCTCGTCACTCATGAAAAAAGCTTTTTCGGCAAACAGCGGGGAAACCCCGGCCAGACTTTCACGCAGCTCCTTGCGCGCCTGAACGCGGGCAGGTTCTTTACTGCGCGTATCCAGGATCAGGTCCACAAGACCACACCAGTCACGCTGAATCCGATGGATCAACAGACGGCTGTTGGCACGAGCCACTGGATAGACAGGCAACAAAGGTGGATGCGGATAACGCTCATCCAGATATTCCATCACCACCGTCGACTCGTACAACGCCAGGTCACGATCAACCAGGGTCGGTACGCTGCCGTACGGATTGACTTCAATGAGCTGCGGCGGATGACGGCCCGCCACCACTTCAATGATCTCGGCGCTGACACCTTTCTCCGCGAGCACGATGCGCACGCGATGGGAATAGTGGTCGGCGGGGTCGGAGTAACAGGCCAACCGGTTGGTCACGCCCATGGCGATCCTCCTCGCTTGTTAAAATTTATCGGACAGACGAACGAACGCGCCTCAAGGGCGCCTCCGATAATGAACGCAACAGGACAGGTGTTCGTCGCGGGCGACAAGATAGCTCATTTACGCGATGTAAATTCTGTAATCTTGCACAGACAGGCCATGAACCTCGCGATATCAGCGCTATACGAGCGCCTTAGCCCCCCACCAGCCCCTAAAATCGCACCCATAAAAAAACGCCCAACCCCGCAAGGAGATGGACGCTTTTTTTCGAACAAGGGGCTTTGCACGAACAGTTTCGGACAAAGCCCCTTGAACGAACAGCGAATTAACGCTTCGAGTACTGCGGACGCTTACGCGCTTTACGCAGACCGACTTTCTTACGTTCAACTTCACGAGCATCGCGAGTCACGAAGCCTGCTTTACGCAGAGCGCCGCGCAGCGTCTCGTCGTACTGCATCAGAGCGCGAGTGATACCGTGGCGGATTGCGCCAGCCTGGCCACTTACGCCGCCACCGATAACGGTGACGTAGATGTCGAACTTTTCAACAGTCTCGGTCAGTTCCAGCGGCTGACGAACTACCATGCGGGCAGTTTCGCGGCCGAAGAAGTTGTCCAGGGAGCGGTTGTTGATCGAGATGTTACCAGTACCCGGACGCAGGAAAACGCGAGCGGTTGCGGTCTTGCGACGGCCAGTGCCGTAATTTTGAGTCGCCGACATAATGAACTATTCCGTTAAAACTTCAGTTCTTGGGGCTGCTGAGCAGTATGAGGGTGTACAGCGCCCGCATAGACTTTCAGCTTACGATACATGTCGCGACCCAGCGGGTTTTTAGGCAGCATGCCTTTGACCGCGGTCTCGATCACGCGCTCAGGAGCTTTGGCGATCAGCTTTTCGAAGTTGATCGACTTGATCCCGCCCGGAAAACCGGAGTGTGAGTAGTAGATCTTGTCGGTGGTCTTGGCACCAGTAACGCGGATCTGCTCGGCATTGATCACGACGATGTAGTCGCCGGTATCAACGTGCGGAGTGTATTCCGGTTTGTGCTTGCCACGCAGACGGCTCGCGATTTCGGTGGCCAGACGACCCAGGGTCTGACCAGCAGCGTCGACGACGAACCAGTCGCGCTTAACTGTTTCCGGTTTAGCAGTAAAAGTTTTCATTCTTTATAGCCTCAGGGGCCGCCCTGAAAATTAGACGGCGGATCTTACTGAATAGTGCGTACTTTGACAAGTCAAAGGCAGCCGGAAACAGACGCTATCGGGGGCTCGGGTCAGCGCGTCCGTTATACGGCAAGATTCTTCGGCAGACGGCGCATCACTTCCACTGCAAAGAGCTGGCGGATTATACAGACTGCAAAAATAACCTCAACCGGATTTTTTGTTCACACTCTGTTTATTGCCTGCAAGGCAGGTATTGGCGGATATTCGCCCGCTTAGCACAACGCCATCATGCCCGACCCTGACAAGCCGGCCGGTGGGGATGCTGGACACGCCTGATAAAAAATAAGACGATCCAGCCGTTGCTTGACCATTTACCCATATAAGAATAACGATTATGCCGATCCAACACGCCACCCTTCTGCGCCGCGTCAGCATTCTGACCACCGACAAGATGTTTGCGTCGACCGTCATGCAGGCCAAGGATTTTTTTCACCTGGCCAGCCTGCGCTACAGCAAGCAATTGGGCCACGGCCTGATACCCGCCTTTGAAACACGCCTGATCAGCCCGGACGGGCATCCCGTCAACAGCTTCAGCGAGGTCACGCTGCCGGTCGACGGTGCCCTCTGCCAGAGCGACATCATCGTCATCCCGGCGTTCTGGGACGATTTCGACACGCTCTGCCAACGTTACCCGCAAATCCTGCCTTGGCTGCGCGAGCAGCACGCCAATGGTGCGGTGATATGCGGCGAGGCCACTGGCGTCTATTGGCTCGCCGAGGCAGGCCTGCTGGATGGCAAGGAAGCCACGACCTACTGGCGTTTTTTCAGTGCATTCGCCGAGCGCTACCCCAACGTGCTGCTCAACCAGGAAAAGCACCTGACGGATGCGGACAATGTCTACTGCGCGGGCGGCACCACGTCAGCCTGCGATCTTTATATCTACCTGATCGAGCGCTTCTGCGGGGCCAATGTCGCCCAGGCGGTGGCCCGCGACATTCTTTACGAAGTGCGTCGCACCTACTCGCCGGGCCGGATCGGCTTTGGCGGGCAGAAGCTGCATCAGGATGTGGTGATTCTGCAGATTCAGCATTGGCTGGAGGAGCACTTCGCTGACAAATTCCGCTTTGAAGACGTGGCCCGCGAGCATGGCATGAGCATTCGCAACTTCATGCGCCGCTTCCAGACCGCAACCGGCGACAAACCGCTGCATTACCTGCAACGGTTGAGAATAGAAACGGCAAAAGGATTGTTGTCAGGCACTCGCAAGAGCATCAAGACCATCAGCTACGAAGTGGGCTACGACGACGCCAGTTTTTTCGCCCGGCTGTTTCGTCAGCACACCGAACTGTCACCCAATCAGTATCGGCAACAGTTCGAAGGTTCAAAGCTGTGAGTCGGCAAGCCCGTGTACGCTGCAGGCTTGCCGCTGCTGTTTAGGCTCTGTGCGCCCGCGACAGGAACTCGTGGGACTGCATTTCCAGCAAACGGCTGAGCGTGCGCTGGAATTCGAACATCAGCCGGCCACCGGTGTACAGGTCCTTCAGCTCAACCTCGGCCGAAATGATCAGCTTGACGTTGCGATCGTAGAACTCGTCGACCATGTTGATGAAGCGTCGGGCGATGTCGTCGGTGGAGACGTCCATCTGCTCGACTCCGCTGAGCAGTACCGCGTGAAAAATCTTGCCCAGTTCGATGTAATCGTTCTGGCTGCGCGGGCCGTCGCACAGTTCGCGAAAATCGAACCACGCCACATCGTCGCAGGTGCGCAAGGCGCGGATCTCGCGGTTCTCGATCATCAGCACGTCGTTTTCGATGGTCTCGGCGCAATCCGGCGTCAGTGCCTTGAAGCTTTTGCGCATGCTTTCCTGCGCGGCTTCGTTGAGCGGGAAGTGGAACAGTTCAGCCTGCTCGAGGTGACGCAGACGGTAATCGACGCCGCTGTCGACGTTGACGATGTCGGTGTTCTGCTTGATCAGCGCAATGGCCGGCAGAAAACGCGCCCGTTGCAGACCGTCTTTGTAGAGGCCGTCAGGCACGATGTTGGACGTTGCCACCAGCGTCACGCCATTCTTGAACAGCTCTTCCATCAAGGTGCCGAGAATCATGGCGTCGGTGATGTCGGAAACAAAGAATTCGTCGAAGCAGATGACCCGCGCCTCGTCGGAAAAGCGCTTGGCGATGATCGTCAGCGGGTTTTTCTCACCCTTGAGGGTCTTCATCTCTTCATGCACGCGCTTCATGAAGCGGTGGAAGTGCGTACGGACCTTCTCCTTGAAGGGCAGCGCTTCGAAGAACGTATCAACCAGATACGTCTTGCCGCGCCCCACCCCGCCCCAAAAATACAGGCCCTTGACCAGAGTCGGCTCCTTCTTGCCGAACAGCTTGCCGAACAGGCCGGGCTTGCTGTCGTGAGCGGCAACCAGATCGTCGTACAGGCGCTGCAAATGACGCACAGCGTTTTCCTGCGCGGCATCATGGAAGAAGTCCGGGCGTTTCAGATCAGCTTGATATCGTTCTAAGGGCGTCATATTCGTTAGCAAGGCAACAAAAACGGGTCGTCACTGTAGCGACGACCCCGGGGATTGGCAATCAGTCCTGTTGAGGAGCAAGCGCCAGCTTGAGCGTCTCGATGGCTGCGTCACGCGAAACCGCGTCGGCAAATACCGGACTGTCCGCCACGCACTCGCCGTCCAGCCACAGCGTGAAGCGATCTTCCTCACTGCGCAGGTCCAGCTCGCCGCCCTGCTGCAATTGCTTGCTGACGATGCCGGCAGCCTTGCCGTCGGCAAAGTTGCGCGACAACAGCAGTTGCTCGCCATCAGCCGCCAACAGACGAAAACGGAAGCTGCCGTCGTCTTCCCGGAAGCTGACAAAACGCGCGCCTTTGGTGGTTTTTTTCTTGCCGGTGTCGGCGTTCTGCACCACGGTACGGAATGAGCGCAGGCCAACGGCTTCACGCAGTTGCTCGAGGAACGGCGTGGCGACGCGACGGGCCTTCTGAGCGCCAGCGAGCAGGATGTCTTCCAGATCAGCCGGCCGCTCGATCAGCCCCAGATAGTTCTCACGTGCCTCACTCAACTGCGCGTCCAGCAATGTGAACAGACGATTTTTCGCCTCGCCCCAGCCCAGTCCCTGCAACAGGTCGGAACGGAATTCAGCGCACTGCTCGGGCGTCGAGAACGCTTCATACAGCGTGAACAGGTGCGAGTTGTCCGGGTCCTTCGCTTCGCCGGGCGCACGGGAGTCGGTGACAATGCGCGAGATGGCGCTTTTCATCTCTTTGGCGCTGCTGAACAACGGAATGGTGTTGTCGTAGCTCTTGGACATCTTGCGCCCGTCCAGGCCCGGCAACGTGGCGACGCTTTCCTCGATCAACGCCTCCGGCATGACAAAAAATTCTTTGCCGTTGCCAAACAGGTGATTGAAGCGCTGGCCGATGTCACGGGCCATTTCGACGTGCTGGATCTGGTCGCGACCCACGGGCACCTGATGGGCATTGAACATCAGAATGTCGGCCGCCATCAGCACCGGGTAGCTGTACAGGCCCATGGTGATGCCCGCATCCGGGTCTTCGCCACCTTCCACGTTCTTGTCCACTGATGCCTTGTAGGCATGGGCACGGTTGAGCAGGCCCTTGGCTGCCACACACGTGAGCAGCCAGGTCAGCTCCGGAATTTCTGGAATGTCCGACTGACGGTAAAAAGTCACACGATCAACGTCGAGGCCGGCTGCCAGCCAGGTCGCTGCGATTTCCAGACGCGAGCGCTGAATGCGCAGCGGGTCATCGCACTTGATCAGCGCGTGGTAATCGGCCAGGAAATAGAACGAATCGAAATCACTCTGACGACTGGCAACGATGGCCGGGCGAATCGCGCCCGCGTAGTTGCCCAGATGGGGAGTGCCGGTGGTCGTGATACCGGTCAGGATACGAGTGGTCATGGCAGGTCGCTTATCTAAAGGATGCAATACGGGCTGCAATCAGTTGGGAAGTCGCGGCAGCAGCAGATCTTTGAGGTCCGTCAGCTTGCCGTGAAAAAAGTGTCCGCATTCTGCCACTTTCAGCAGCTCATGGGGACGCTGCAACGCGGCAGACCACGCATAAACCGTTTCCGGATCAATGACCTCATCCGCCTCTGGCTGAATGATCGTCAGTGGACAGGTTGGCGGCAGTACGCTTTGATCCTGAAGGCGGGAGGCCGCCGCAGCAATCAGAAACAGATGCGTCAGTTTTTCGCCCTGCGCTTCGAGCCTTCCACCCAGGTTTGCGGCAACATAGCCGCCGAAGGAAAAGCCGAACAGGGTCATGGGCAGATCAGGGTGTTGCGCCCTCAGCCATTGCGCGGCGGCCTGAGCATCATCGATCTCGCCCGGCCCGGCAACCGATGTGCCGGCACTGGCCCCGACGCCGCGATAATTGAAGCGCAGTGTGATCAAACCCTGGTCCCGTGCGGTACGCTGCAGCGTCGATACGACTTTATTGAGCATCGTTCCGCCCTGGATCGGGTTAGGATGACAGATGAGCGCGATGCCTCGGGCGTCGGGCACATCCTGATACAACGCTTCGAGCTGGCCTTCTGGGCCATCGATAAATAATGGGGTTTCACGCATGAGCAAAACAGAACTCCGTGACCTCGAAATGGGTCGACTCGTCTAGCTGATTGTCTGCGGCTTGCATATCAACGACACGTCGCGGGTATACAGCGCAGGTTCGAGCCGTTAACGTAAAGCAAAGCCGTTTATAGAGGAAGGACTCGTGGAACACTCGCTCTTAGTCTGGTTGTTGCCGACGCTTGCCCTGGTGGCGGGTGTCGTCATTGGTTTCCTGGTGGCACGCCTGCTGCCCAACACCGTTCCGAACAGCACCCAGCGCCAGCTGGACAACATTCAGGAACGCTTCGATACCTATCAGAACGAGGTAGTCACGCATTTCAACAGCACGGCCAACCTGGTGCAAAAGCTGTCGCAGAGCTATCAGGATGTTCAGGAACACCTTGCAGAAGGCGCCAACCGCCTGGCGCTCGATGAGCTGACCCGCCAGCGCCTGCTCGCCGCACTGCACCCGGAGGCCAACCATGCGCACCGTGATCATCGCGACCGCCTGACCCCTCCACGCGATACCGAAACGCCGAAGGACTACGCTCCCAAGTCGCCTAATTCCCCAGGCATGCTGGACGAGCACTACGGTTTGAAAAAGTAAGCTTTGCCGCCACACAAAAGCCCGCCGCAGAGAGCCTCTGCGGCGGGCTTTTTTGTGGGTCCGCCCCCTTCGCGAGCAATGCGGATCGCCGCCCCGGTCGCACCCACAAGATCGTGCGTGCGCACCATTGTGGGAGCGAGCTTGCTCGCGAAGAGGCCAATGCAGGGCGCTGAAGACCATTGGTCTCTCACGCCTGCATTCGTATCAGATCGCGCCGCGGCTGCGCAGCAAGTCCAGCACCTGCTTGACGCTTTCTTCCACGCTGAGTGTCTGGGTGTCGATCACCAGATCGGCATTCAGTGGCACGTCATACGGGAAGGACTCGCCCGGAATATTGTCGCCATCGGCGGCATACAGGCCCTGCGGATCACGTTCGCGGCACACGGTCGGGGATGCCTGAACGTAGACGGTGATCAGACGATCCTTGCCGATCAGCGCCTTGGCACGTTCACGCCCTTCGGCGTCAGGTGCGACGAAAGCGGCCAGCGTCAGCAGCCCGGCTTCGTTGAACTGACGCGCCACATGGGCAGCCCGACTCCAGTTTTCGGTACGACCGGCACGGTCCTGCGGCAAGCCCTTGTTCAGGTCATGACGCAGGTTCTGGCCGTCCAGCACAAAGACCGCACGCCCCATGTCGAACAGCTTGCGCTCCACCGCATACGCCAGAGTGCTCTTGCCAGCGCCGGACAGGCCGCTGAACAGCACGGTGGCCGGCTGCTGGCCGAAACGCTGCGCACGCTCTTGCGTGGAAACATGAGCCTGATCGCCATGATGCTGCGAGCCACCGCCCGAAACCGGTTTGGCAATGATCATGCCTGCCGCGACGGTGCCATTGGTCAATCGATCAATGACGATGAACGAGCCCGTGGTGCGGTTGCTGCTGTAACCATCCAGCGCGATGGGCGCATCGAGACTGACCTTGACGCGGCCGATCTCGTTCAACTGCAACGCGCTGGCAGGGCCTTCTTCCAGCGTGTTCACATCGACCCGACGGGTGATGCTGGCAATCGAGCCCGGCACGTAGCTGGTCGCGCGCTTGATGTCGTACTTCTTGCCCGGCAGCATCGGCTCTTCGGCCATCCACACCAGCATGGCGTCGAACGCATCGCTGACCTGCGGGACATTGTCGGCATGCACCAGCAGATCGCCACGAGAAATGTCGATCTCGTCTTCCATCGTCAGTGTCACGGCCTGACCCGGCCCGGCCTGCTCCAGCTCGCCTTCGAACGTGACGATGGACTTCACACGGCTGCTCTTGCCCGACGGCAGAACGACAATCTCGTCGCCTTTATGCACGATGCCACTGGCCAGCGTACCGGCAAAACCGCGGAAGTTGAGGTTCGGACGGTTGACGTACTGCACCGGGAACCGCAGGTCCGTGTAGTTGCGGTCGCTGGCGATTTCTACAGTCTCGAGAATCTCCATCAAGGACTGGCCGGTGTACCACGGCGAGCGCTCGCTCTTGTTCACCACGTTGTCGCCCTTGAGCGCCGACATCGGGACAAACGTCATGGTCGTCGGCTTGAACGCGATGCCTTCGGCAAACTTCAGGTAATCGGCCTTGATCGACTCGAAAACGTTTTCATCGAAGCCGTTGAGGTCCATCTTGTTGATGGCCACAACGATGTGCTTGATGCCCAACAGCGACGCGATATAGCTGTGGCGACGGGTCTGGGTCTGCACGCCGTAGCGCGCATCCACCAGAATGATCGCCAGGTCACAGGTCGAGGCGCCGGTCGCCATGTTGCGGGTGTACTGCTCGTGGCCGGGCGTGTCGGCAATGATGAACTTGCGCTTGGCGGTCGAGAAATAGCGGTAGGCGACATCGATGGTGATGCCCTGCTCACGCTCGGCCTGCAGACCGTCTACCAGCAGCGCGAGGTCGACGTCGTCGCCCGTGGTGCCGGACTTCTTGGAATCGCGGGTGATGGCTTCCAGGTGGTCTTCGTAGATCATCTTGGAATCGTGCAGCAGGCGCCCGATCAGCGTGCTCTTGCCGTCATCGACGTTGCCACAGGTAAGAAAGCGCAGCATTTCCTTGCGTTCGTGCTGGCCCAGGTAGGCGAGGATGTCCTCGCTGATCAAATCAGATTGATGCGACATGTGACATCCTCCTTAGAAATAACCCTGACGTTTCTTTTCTTCCATCGAGCCAGCACCATCGTGGTCAATGACCCGGCCCTGGCGTTCGGAAGTTCGTGTCAGCAGCATTTCCTGGATGATATCGGTCAGGCTGGTCGCGTCGGACTCGACTGCACCGGTCAGCGGGTAGCAACCCAGCGTACGGAAACGGACCTTTTTCTTGACGATGCGCGACTTCTCTTCATCGGTCAGATGCTCGAGGATACGATCATCGTCGATCATGATCAGCGTACCGTTCTTCTCGATCACGTCGCGCTCGGCGGCGAAATACAGCGGTACGATCGGGATGCCTTCGAGGTAGATGTACTGCCAGATGTCCAGCTCGGTCCAGTTGGACAGCGGGAACACGCGGATCGACTCGCCCTTGTTGACGTTGCCGTTGTAGACATTCCACAGCTCGGGACGCTGGTTTTTCGGGTCCCAGCGGTGTTTGCTGTCACGGAACGAGTAAACGCGTTCTTTGGCCCGGGACTTTTCCTCGTCGCGTCGGGCGCCGCCGAACGCGGCGTCGAAACCATGCTTGTCGAGCGCCTGCTTCAGGCCTTCGGTCTTCATGATGTCGGTGTGTTTGGCGCTGCCGTGGGTGAACGGGTTGATACCCTGCGCCACGCCATCGGGGTTGATATGGGTGATCAGGTCCAGGCCCATTTCTTCGACCATCTGGTCACGAAAGCGATACATCTCCTGGAATTTCCAGCGTGTATCGACGTGCATGACCGGAAACGGCAATTTGCCGGGGAAGAAGGCCTTGCGTGCCAGGTGCAGCATCACGGCCGAATCCTTGCCGATCGAGTACAGCATCACCGGGTTATCGAACTCGGCGGCGACCTCGCGGATGATGTGGATGCTTTCCGCCTCCAGCTGTTTCAGATGCGTCAGTTTGTCAACCATGGCTACTCACGTTCGTTATGGACCGGAAAAACCCGGGGCGGCCTGCGGGCCGTATTCGAGCCGGGCACTTTAACATGCGTGATATCGCTAATCAGCGATGCGTCTAGATCGAAACGATCTATGCATATGCCCCGCAGCTTGATGAATCAGATCGGGTTCGGGCAGTCGATGAAAATATGCTCAAGCGCAAAACGCCGCGCCAGATAATCCCCCAGCGCCTGCACGCCGTATCGTTCGGTGGCGTGGTGACCGGCCGCGATAAAGCTGATGTCGTTTTCCCGGGCGCTGTGAAAGGTCTGCTCCGATGCTTCACCGCTCAGGAAAAGATCAACGCCTTCCAGCACCGCCTGATCGATGTAACCCTGCCCGCCTCCGGTACACCAGCCGACACGCCGAATCATCGGGCTGCCTTCGATAAGCAACGGCTCGCGACCCAGTGCGTCCTGTACGCGACGGGCAAAGTCACGCGGCGTCATCGGTTCGGACAGGGAGCCGACCAGCCCGACGATTTTTGAGTTTTCAGGGTCCAGCGGCCCTTCGACCGTGATATCCAGCTGACGCGCGAGTTGCACGTTATTGCCCACCTCGGGATGCACATCCAGCGGCAAGTGATAGGCAAGCAGGCTGATGGCATGTTTGAGCAAGGTCTTCAGACGCCGCTGCTTCATGCCGACCACACAGGGGTTTTCGCCCTTCCAGAAATAACCGTGATGGACCAGGATCAGATCCGCCTGAGCATCGACAGCGGCGTCCAGCAATGCCTGACTGGCCGTCACACCACTGACGATACGCATGACCTGCGGCCGCCCTTCGACCTGAAGGCCATTGGGGCAGTAATCCTGAATCCGGGCGCTGTTCAGATAACGGTCGGCTTCTTCGACCAGAGTGCTCAGAGCAACAGCCATAAAAGACTCCTAAATATGCAGTTCAGAGCTGCGTTGTACTCGTATAATGCCCGCCATTATGGCGCACCCGTGGCTAAACTTTCTGCGCCCGCAACCATCAGGACGTGTTCAATGTTCAAGGCACTGCGCTTTTTCGGCTGGCCATTGCTGGCTGGCGTGCTTATCGCCCTGCTGATTATTCAGCGCTATCCGCAATGGGTCGGACTGCCGACCCTGGATGTCAATCTGCAACAGGCCCCACAAACGACGACGGTCATCCAGGGTCCGACTTCTTATGCAGACGCGGTCATTGCCGCGGCGCCCGCGGTGGTCAACCTCTATACCACCAAGATGGTCAACAAAGGCAACAACCCGCTTTTTGAAGACCCCCAGTTCCGGCGCTTCTTTGGCGACAACACGCCCAAGCAGAAGCGTATGGAGTCCAGCCTCGGCTCCGGCGTGATGATGAGCCCCGAAGGCTACATCCTGACCAACAACCACGTGACCACAGGCGCTGACCAGATTGTGGTGGCGCTCAAGGATGGCCGCGAAACCGTCGCCAGGGTAATCGGCAACGACCCGGAAACCGATCTGGCGGTGCTGAAGATCGATCTGAAAAACCTGCCGGCGATCACCATCGCACGCTCCGACGGCATCCGCATCGGCGATGTGGCACTGGCCATCGGCAACCCGTTCGGCGTCGGCCAGACCGTGACCATGGGCATCATCAGTGCCACCGGACGCAATCAGCTGGGCCTCAACACGTACGAAGACTTCATTCAGACCGACGCCGCCATCAACCCTGGTAACTCGGGCGGCGCGCTGGTGGATGCCAGCGGCAATCTGATCGGAATCAACACCGCAATCTTTTCCAAGTCGGGCGGCTCTCAGGGTATCGGCTTTGCGATCCCGACCAAGCTGGCGATGGACGTCATGAAATCGATCATCGAACACGGTCAGGTCATTCGTGGCTGGCTGGGTATCGAAGTTCAACCGCTGACGCCTGAGCTGGCCGAGTCGTTCGGGCTGAAAGATCGTCCAGGCATTGTCGTGGCGGGCATCTTCCGCGACGGACCGGCGCAGAAAGCCGGGTTGCAACTGGGTGACGTGATCCTGAGCATCAACGGCGAACCCGCTGGCGACGGTCGTCGCTCGATGAACCAGGTGGCGCGCACCAAGCCCAAGGACAAGATAGCCATCGACGTGATGCGCAACGGCAAGGAAATGCGCCTGAGCGCCGAAGTAGGCCTGCGCCCGCCGCCTGCACCGACACCGGCAGCCGCGCCGGAGTGACGCGCCAGTACCTGAAAACAGACCTGTGACGCAGAGCGTCACGAAAGGCAATCCCACGCCGGAGCGTGCGTAACGACAGGCGTCTTCAACACACTATCGTGCCCATGCTCCGCGTGGGCATACCGTTCTGGACGCCCTGCGTCCGATCTTGAGTGGCAGCGCATGGCCAGCCCGTTTTCGGGCTGACCGATCCGCGTCTCAGATATCGCTCAACCCTTCCAGCAACGCCTGATGCTGCTCCGGCGTGCCGATGCTGATGCGCAGGAACTGGGCGATGCGTTGCTGCGTGAAGTGACGGACGATGACGCCCTGTTCGCGCAGCTTTGCAGCCAGACCGGCCGCGTCGTGTTGCGGGTGGCGAGCGAAAATGAAGTTGGCGGCCGAGGGCAGCACTTCAAAACCCTTGCTCTGCAACTGCCCCACCAGCGCCTCGCGACTTTCGATGACCTTGTTGCGCGTCGACTCGAAATGCTCGCGATCCTCGAAAGCCGCCGCACCGCCCACGTTGGCCATGCGATCCAGCGGGTAAGAGTTGAAGCTGTTCTTGACCCGCTCCAGCGCCTCGATCAAATCCGGGTGCCCGACAGCAAGGCCGACACGCAGACCGGCCAGCGAACGCGACTTGGACAAGGTTTGTGTGACCAGCAGGTTCGGGTAGCGATCCACCAGCGTGATCGCGGTTTCGCCACCAAAGTCGATGTACGCTTCGTCAACCACGACCACCGAGTCCGGGCTGGCCTTGATGATCCGCTCGACCGCGTCCAGCCCCAGCAGGCAGCCCGTCGGCGCATTCGGGTTGGGGAAGATGATTCCGGCATTCGGCCTGGCGTAGTCTTCGGCGCGAATCTGAAACTGCTCGTCCAGCGCGACCATTTCGTAGTCGATGCCGTACAAGCCGCAATAGACCGGGTAAAAGCTGTAACTGATGTCCGGAAACAACAGCGGCGCATCGTGTTGAAACAACGCGTGAAAGATGTGCGCCAGCACTTCATCGGAACCGTTGCCGAGAAAGACCTGGTTGGGCTGCACATTGTAATAATCGGCCACGGCGTGCTTGAGCAGGTCGCTGTTGGGGTCGGGGTACAGACGCAAGTCGTCGGTCAGCGCGGCGCGCATCGCCTCGACAGCCTTGGGCGACGGGCCATAAGGGTTTTCATTGGTGTTGAGTTTCACCAGTTTGGTCAGCTTCGGCTGCTCGCCCGGCACGTAAGGCACCAGACCACTGACGAAAGGGCTCCAGAATTTGCTCATTATTTGCCGTCCTCAAGGTTGCCAGCTTTCCAGTCGAGATCAGTGATGCGGTATTCGGCACTGCGGGCATGTCCGCTCAATGACTCACCACGCGCCAGCACGGACGCCGTCTTGCCCAGCTCGGACGCCCCCTCTGGCGAGCAGTAGATGATCGACGAACGCTTTTGAAAATCGTAGACGCCCAAGGGCGAAGAGAAGCGCGCCGTACCCGACGTCGGCAAGACATGGTTGGGACCGGCACAGTAGTCACCCAGCGCTTCGGAGGTATGGCGCCCCATGAAGATCGCCCCTGCGTGACGAATGTGCGGCAGCCACGCTTCGGGATCGGCGACGGACAGCTCAAGGTGTTCGGGCGCGATGCGGTTGGCTACTTCGATGGCTTGCGCCATGTCCGCCACCTTGATCAGCGCGCCACGGCCATTGATCGATGTTTCGACAATGGCTGCTCGCGCCATTGTCGGCAACAAACGGGTGATGCTGGCCGCCACCTTGTCGAGGAAACCGGCATCCGGGCTGACCAGAATCGCCTGGGCATCCTCATCGTGCTCGGCCTGTGAGAACAGGTCCATCGCGATCCAGTCAGGATCGGTCTGACCGTCGCACACCACCAGAATCTCGGAAGGACCGGCGATCATGTCGATGCCGACTTGCCCGAACACATGGCGCTTGGCCGTGGCGACATAAATATTGCCAGGGCCGACCACTTTGTCGACCTTCGGCACGCTTTCAGTGCCGTAAGCCAGGGCCGCGACGGCCTGAGCGCCACCAATGGTGAACACGCGATCAACACCGGCGATGCACGCCGCCGCCAACACCAGCTCGTTGATTTCACCACGCGGCGTCGGCACAACCATGACCACTTCGGTCACGCCCGCCACCTTCGCCGGAATGGCATTCATCAACACCGACGATGGGTAGGACGCCTTGCCACCCGGCACATACAGGCCTGCGCGGTCCAGCGGTGTGACTTTCTGGCCCAGCACCGTGCCGTCGGCCTCGGTGTAGCTCCAGGAATCCTGCTTCTGCTTTTCGTGGTAGCTGCGCACCCGCTCCGCCGCTTTTTCCAGGGCTTCGCGCTGAACCGGTGTGATCCGGGTCAATGCCAGTTCCAGACGTTCGCGAGGCAGAATCAGGTCGGCCATCGACGCGACCTGCAGACCGTCGAACTTCTGAGTGAATTCGACCAGTGCGGCATCGCCACGCTCACGCACGGCCTTGATGATATCGAGCACGCGCTGGTTGACCGAGTCGTCAGACACACTTTCCCAGCTCAGCAGATGATCCAGATGTCGTGCGAAATCCGGGTCAGCAGCATCAAGTCGGCGAATGGCAGTGGGAGTGGTCATAACAGGGCCTCAATAATTGGCGGATGCTCAGGAGCCTAAAGCTACCAAGCTATCCGCGCAGGCACCTGAGAAATTTGGCTATGACACGGATAGCTGGACGCAACTCGACGTTGCGTGGGGGGATCAGCTGCGGTGTCGCGACTCGACTGCCTTGCGCAGGGTGTCGATGAGGGCCTGGATGCGGGCATGCTGCATCTTCATGGAAGCCTTGTTGACCACCAGTCGCGAACTGATGTGGGCAATCAGTTCCTGCGGTTCGAGACCATTGGCACGCAAGGTGTTGCCGGTGTCGACCACGTCGATGATCTTGTCTGCCAGGCCGATCAGCGGCGCCAGCTCCATAGAGCCGTACAGCTTGATGATATCGACCTGACGGCCCTGCTCGGCGTAGTAACGCTTGGCAACATTGACGAACTTGGTGGCCACACGCAGACGCCCTTTGGGCTCCACGGCGCCGATGGCACCGGCGGTCATGAGCTTGCACTTGGCAATCTGCAAGTCCAGCGGCTCGTACAGGCCCTGGCCGGTGTATTCCATCAACACATCCTTGCCTGCGACGCCCAGATCGGCGGCACCATGCTCGACGTAGGTCGGCACATCGGTGGCACGCACGATCAGCAGACGCACGTCGGCCTGAGTCGTGGGGATGATGAGCTTGCGGCTCTTGTCCGGATTCTCGGTCGGCACAATGCCGGCTTCAGCGAGAAGCGGCAGAGTGTCGTCAAGAATGCGGCCCTTGGACAGTGCGATGGTCAACATGGGAAACGTCAGTCCTTATCAGGAAACTTTTGTCACGACGCAAGCGGCGCGTGACAACCTTCAGGCCCGGTCGACCTGAAGTGAAACGAATCAGAAATCACACCCGTGACGGAACAGGCGATCCTGATGCCAGCGGCACCAGGACCACTCGCTACTAGCCCGGCACGCGGCGGATCTTGGCGCCCAGCATTTGCAGCTTCTCTTCGATGCACTCGTAACCACGGTCTATGTGGTAAATGCGATCGATCAGTGTGTCACCCTGAGCCACCAGCGCAGAGATCACCAGACTGGCCGATGCTCGCAGGTCGGTCGCCATGACAGGCGCGCCTTTGAGTACCTCGGTGCCCGTGACGATGGCGGTGTTGCCTTCGACCTGGATCTGAGCGCCCATGCGGTGCATTTCATACACGTGCATGAAGCGGTTTTCAAAGATGGTCTCGATAACCGCGCCCGTGCCTTCGGCAATCGCGTTGAGCGAGATGAACTGCGCCTGCATGTCGGTCGGGAACGCCGGGTACGGCGCAGTGCGCACGTTGACGGCCTTCGGACGCTTGCCGTGCATGTTCAGCTCGATCCAGTCTTCACCAGTCGTGACTTCGGCACCGGCTTCCTGAAGCTTGAGCAACACCGCTTCGAGGATGGTCGGATCGGTGTCCTTGACCTTGACGCGGCCACCGGTAACGGCAGCAGCCACCAGATAGGTGCCGGTTTCGATACGGTCAGGCATGACCTTGTAGGTGGCCGGCCCCAGACGCTTGACGCCATCAATGGTGATGGTGTCGGTGCCCGCGCCGTGGATTTTTGCACCCATGGCAATCAGGAAGTTCGCCAGGTCGACAACCTCAGGCTCACGCGCGGCGTTCTGCAGCACGCTGCGGCCGTTGGCGAGGCTGGCCGCCATCATGATGTTTTCAGTACCGGTCACGCTCACGGTATCGAAGAAGAAGTGCGCACCGCGCAAGCCGCCCTCAGGCGCCTTGGCCTTGATGTAACCGCCTTCGACATCAATGATTGCGCCCATGGCTTCAAGGCCGCGGATGTGCAGGTCAACCGGACGCGAACCGATGGCACAGCCACCCGGCAGCGCAACTTCGGCCTCGCCAAAGCGGGCAACCATCGGGCCCAGCACCAGAATCGACGCACGCATGGTTTTCACCAGTTCGTACGGGGCGACCAGGGTTTTGATGGTGCGCGGATCGATCTCGACGCTGAGCTTCTCGTCGATCACAGGCTCGATGCCCATGCGACCGAACAGCTCGATCATGGTGGTGATGTCGTGCAGGTGAGGCAGGTTCTGAACGGTGACCGGCCCATCGGCCAGCAACGTAGCAGCCAGAATCGGCAAGGCAGAGTTCTTTGCCCCGGAAATGCGAATTTCGCCATCAAGACGAACGCCGCCGGTAATAATCAATTTATCCATTAGAGTCTCGACACCAAATTGGCTCAGGTACGCTCGGCCCATGCAGCGCGGCTGAAAAATTTCATGGTCACCGCGTGGATGCTGCCATCGGCAATCCAGGGGTTCAGATGGGTGTAAATCTGTTGCTGACGCTTGACCGGGCTCAGGCCGGCCAACTCGTCACTGATGATATTCAGCTGGAAGTTGCAGCCTTCGCCTTCGACTTCCACCTTGATTTCCGGCAGCTTTCCTTCAAGGAAGCTTTTAACTTCTACAGCCTGCATGCTTAACCTCGATCGGCGCTGTACGCGCGCGGGTCGGCCATCATACAAAAAAGCCCATGTTATGCGAAGCCCGACGAGCGGGTCCCGGATAAAGGGCTTTCTCGATAACGCCTGTCAGTGGGTGCCCAGCAGCTCGGTCAGGCCTGAAACACGGGCTATCTGGCGCATGTCTTCAGGCAGCGAACGAACGGTCATCGACTTGCCTGCGTCCCGCGCATCGCGCATGAACGCCAGCAGCAACGCCAATCCTACACTGCTGGACTTCTCGACACCGGAACAATCAAGCGTCAGTTCGGCCAGGTCGCCGGATTTGATCAGCGCCGCACCCTGCTTGCGCAGTTGCGGCCCGGTGCGGTAATCCAGCACCCCGACCAGCATCAGCTCGCCCGGCCCGACCAGACGGACAGCGGACTCGCTCATTGTGCCGGCTTCTGCGAAGCGTCTACGGTGGACTTGGTCTTGGCAACCTCGCCGGCCCAACCATCGATCGTCTGGTCCAGGTCGTTACCATTGCGCTGCATGGCATCGGAGAACTGGTCGCGGAACAGCTTGCCGATGTTGATGCCATTAATGACAACGTTACGAACTTTCCACTCGCCGTTCAGCTTCACCAGCGTGTAGGAAACCGGATAGACAGCGCCGTTGCCGCCCTTGACCTGCATGTCTACAGTGGTTCGGTCATCGCCTTCGTCCTTGGCCGGTGCAACGGTGATGCCCTGGTTATTGAACTCAAGCAGCGCATTGCCGTAGAACTGCATCAGGCTGCGCTTGAAGTTTTCTTCGAAGCGCTTCACCTGCTTAGGCGTAGCCTGGCGGGAGTACTTGACGGTCATGATGCTTTTGGAAATGCCATCGGCATCCACGACCGGCCCGACGATGCGGTTCAACGCGTTGTAGAACGCTTGAGGGTTGGACTTGTACGCTTCGCGATTGGTCGCGAGGTCACTCAGCAATTCCTTGGTGGTGCGTTCCACCAGATCATGGGCGGAGGGGGTCGCCGCAGCATTGGCCAGCATCGGCAGAGCGGCCAGCAATACCAGCAGACCACGGCGCAGAATAGAGATCATTTGAAGCTCCTCACTTGGCGTCTTTACTTACTGTATTGAGCAGGAATTTTCCGATCAGGTCTTCAAGCACTAGAGAAGACTGCGTGTCATGGATGGTCCCGCCATCCTTGAGAAGCTTGTCATCGCCGCCGACGCTGATACCTATGTATTTTTCACCCAGCAGGCCCGCAGTCAGAATCGAGGCGGTCGAGTCCGAAGGCAGGTTGTCGACCTTCTTCTGGATCTCCAGCGTGACGCGACCTGTGAAGGTATCGCGATCCAGATCGATCGCCGTCACCTTGCCGATGGTCACACCCGCCATGCTGACCTTGGCTCTGACAGTCAAACCGGCCAGATTGTCGAAATAGGCATAAAGTTTATAAGTGTCAGTACTCGCACTTGTGCTCAGACCACTGACTCGCAGGGCCAGCAGGAGCAGAGCCAGTATCCCGGCCAGCAGGAACAGGCCGACCCCGGTTTCGATGGCACGGTTTTGCATCAGAAATCTCCAAACATCAAGGCGGTCAAAATAAAGTCCAGTCCCAGCACGGCCAACGAGGCGTATACGACGGTCTTGGTTGTCGCGCGGCTGATCCCCTCGGAAGTGGGATCGCAGTCATAACCCTGGAAAACGGCAATCCATGTCACCACGAAGGCAAATACGACGCTTTTGATCACCCCATTGAGCACATCGTTCGTGAAAGAAACGCTGTTCTGCATGTTCGACCAGAAAGAACCGTCATAGACTCCCAGCCAGTCGATCGCTACCCAGGAAGCGCCCCAGATACCCACCACGCTGAAAATCATCGCCAGAATCGGCAACGAGATAAACCCGGCCCACAAACGGGGCGCAACGATGTACTTGAGCGGATCGACACCGATCATCTCAAGGCTCGACAATTGCTCGGTGGACTTCATGTTGCCGATCTCGGCAGTCAGCGCAGACCCCGCACGACCGGCAAAAAGCAAGGCGGTGACCACCGGCCCCAGCTCGCGCAACAGCGTCAGGGCAACCATCTGCCCGACGGCCTGCTCGGAACCGTATTTGGCCAGAATGCTGAAGCCCTGCAGCGCCAGCACCATCCCGATGAACACGCCGGACACCACAATGATGACCAGCGACATGACACCGACGGAATACAGCTGTTTGATCAGCAACTGAAAACTGCTGCCCGCACCGCCGCGCCCCAGCAAGGCATGCACCAGAAACAGACCGGAACGGCCCAGAACAGCAACGATATCGATGGCCGAACGCCCCAGCAGGCGGACCCGGTCCATCAGTGACTTATTGCGCATCAGCGCTTCCCCAATAGATCTTCGCGAAAATCCGGCGCCGGATAGTGAAACGGCACAGGGCCATCGGGCTCGCCGGTCATGAATTGACGAATGCGCGGATTGTCCGAAGACATCAGTTCCTGAGGCGTACCCTGCCCCAGCACCTGCCCGTCACCCACGACGTATAGATAGTCGGCAATGCTCGCCGTCTCGCTGAGGTCGTGAGACACCACGATACTGGTGATGCCCAGCGCATCGTTGAGCAAGCGGATAAGGCGCACCAGCACCCCCATCGCAATCGGATCCTGCCCGACGAAGGGTTCGTCATACATGAGAATCTGCGGATCGAGCGCAATCGCCCGGGCCAGTGCCACACGGCGCTTCATGCCGCCCGACAGTTCGTCCGGCATCAGTTCTACCGCGCCACGCAGGCCGACAGCCTGGAGCTTGAGCAGCACGATGTCGCCGATCATTTCTTCCGGCCGCTCGGTATGCACACGCAGCGGAAAGGCGACGTTTTCGAAAACGTCCAGATCGGTAAACAGTGCGCCGCTCTGAAACAGCACGCCCATCTGCTTGCGTGCATCGAACAGGTCGCTGCGCGACAGCTCCGGCAGGTTCTGGCCGTTGACCCACACCTGACCTGCGCTCGGGCGCAACTGGGCGCCCATCAGGCGCAGCAAGGTAGTCTTGCCACAACCCGACGGCCCCATGATCCCGGTGACCTTGCCCCGCGGAATACGAATATCAACGTTATTGAAAATGCTGCGCGTACCGCGTTTGAAAGACACACCTTTCAACTCGACCGCATAGGCGTCATCAGGACTCATCTAAACTCCTTGCGATACAGCCACCGCCCTCGGCCACCGGACAGTGGAGGCAGAAAAGCTGTCCAGGCAGGCCGAACAAGCCGCGAACTATATCACCGCCGCCAACCGCCCCCAAGAAGAGAACCGACCGGTTCAGGTATTCGTTAAAATATTCTGTACCACAATGTTATGGCCAGAGGCAGGGATACAGACCCGCAGTTGCGTAGGAAATTCGTTTAAAAACAACACAACGACGATCAGACGTGAGGGAATCGTTCATTACCGCTATAATCGCCGCCTTTCAGCAGGCTGACCTCTTCCAGACATGAACCAATCCAGTGACCTGATCCATTCGGCGCAACGCACCATTCGTCTCGAGATAGAAGCCATACAAGGCTTGCTTGAACGCCTGGACGGGGATTTTGTGCGCGCGTGTGAAATGATCCTGGCCAGCAAGGGGCGGGTTGTCGTGGTCGGCATGGGCAAGTCCGGACACATCGGCAACAAGATCGCAGCCACACTGGCGAGCACCGGCACCACGTCGTTCTTCGTGCATCCGGCCGAGGCCAGTCACGGTGACATGGGCATGATCACTCGCGATGACATCATTCTCGCGCTGTCCAATTCCGGCAGCACCCACGAGATCGTGACGTTGCTGCCGCTGATCAAGCGCCTGGGCATCAAGATGATCAGCCTGACCGGCGACCCCGATTCGATTCTGGCCAAGGCTGCGGACGTCAACCTGAATGCCCGCGTGGCGCACGAAGCCTGCCCGCTCAACCTGGCACCGACCTCTTCGACCACCGCCGCGCTGGTCATGGGCGACGCCCTGGCCGTGGCGCTGCTCGACGCACGGGGTTTCACTGCCGAAGACTTCGCCTTCTCCCATCCGGGTGGCGCACTGGGTCGTCGCCTGCTGCTCAAGGTCGAAAACGTCATGCATTCCGGTGACGCACTGCCCAGCGTGCAACGCGGCACCCTGTTAAGGGACGCGCTGCTGGAAATGACCCGCAAGGGCCTGGGCATGACGGCCATTCTGGAAACCGATGGCACACTTGCCGGCATATTCACGGACGGCGACCTGCGCAGAACGCTGGACCGCCCTGTCGATATTCGTCAAACCACCATCGACGAAGTCATGACGGTGCATGGCAAGACGGTCCATGCAGAGATGCTCGCCGCTGAAGCACTGAAAATCATGGAAGACCACAAGATCGGCGCACTGGTGGTCGTAGACCAGAACGACCGGCCTGTGGGCGCATTCAACCTGCAGGATCTCTTGCGCGCAGGCGTCATGTAATGGAAACCGAAGCGATGACCCAGAACCTCATGCAGCGCGGCAAGCCTATCAAGCTGGCCGTTTTCGATGTCGACGGCGTACTGACTGACGGTCGTCTTTATTTTCTGGAAGATGGCAGCGAGATCAAGACATTCAACACGCTGGACGGCCAAGGCATAAAAATGCTGATAGCCTCAGGCGTGACCACGGCCATTATCAGTGGCCGCAAGACTGCGATTGTCGAGCGCCGGGCGAAGAGCCTGGGCATTGCGCATCTGTTTCAGGGACGCGAAGACAAACTGGTCGTCCTGGATCAATTGCTCGCCGAGTTGAAACTTGATTACGAACAAGTCGCCTATCTGGGCGATGATCTGCCAGACTTGCCAGTCATTCGACGCGTCGGTCTGGGCATGGCCGTTGCGAATGCGGCAAGCTTTGTACGCGAACATGCACACGGAATAACCACGGCGCGAGGCGGCGAAGGGGCGGCACGCGAATTCTGCGAACTGATTCTGAGTGCGCAAGGCAACCTTGAAGCGGCTCACTCCGCCTATTTATAGAAGCCATTATGTTCACTAAAAAAATTCGGAAGTTCCTGCTTTTCGGGGTGCTGGCAGTGCTGCTGGCAGCGGTCGGCTACTGGAATATCAGCCCGGAAAGCTTTATGGATCAACCTGTGGGGGCCGTTGACGACACCGTCATCGACTACTATGCAATCAATACCCGCAGCGTGCAGTACTTGCCCGACGGCAAACTTCAGTACGACATGACTGCCGATAAGGTAGAGCATGTAAAGGCCACCGACGTGAGCCTGCTGACGACACCCAACCTGCACATGTACCGTGGCGGTGAATTCCCCTGGCACGTGCAGAGCAAACGGGGCGAAGTGTCGTCTGCTGGCGATCAGGTCGAGTTGATCGATGCCGTCCGTGTCGAGCGCACCGATGAAAAACAACGTACGACTATTATCACCAGTAGTCGCATGACCGTATTCCCTCAGAAGCAATATGCGGAGACCGACCAAGACGTTAGAATCGACGGCGCGGGCGGTGTCACTACAGCCAAGGGAATGAAAGCGTATTTGAAAGACAGCAGGATGGACCTGCTCTCCAACGTAAGAGGACAGTATGAGTCTCGTTAAAACTCTTCCTTTATTGCTCGGCCTGGGCGCAGCACTGGGAAGCGCGAGCGCCTGGTCCCTGCCAACCGACCGCGATCAGCCGATCCACATCCAGTCTGACGACGCTCAGCTCGATGACAAGAAAGGCGTTGCAACGTACAAGGGCAACGTCATCATCACCCAGGGTTCGATGAAGGTCACCGGCAACACCGTGACCATCACGCGTAATGCCCAAGGCGAAGTCGACGTGTTCACGTCCGTCGGCAATCTGGCCTATTACGAGCAAAAGCCTGCGCCGGACAAACCGATCGTGCAGGCCTACGCCGTCACGATTCAGTATTACGCCGGGCAGGACCGCATTGTCCTGATCGACAAGGCCAAGGTCATCAATGACGGCAACACGTCCGAAGGCGAGAAAATCGTCTACGACACGGTCAGACAGGTCGTCAGCGCAGGACGGGCCAATGGTGGCACCAAGTTGACCACACCACGTCCGCGTATCGACATGGTCATCCAGCCTAAAAAGAAAACCGATCAACCGCAGAAGGCCCAGTAAATGGCGACGCTCAAAGCCCAGCATCTGGCTAAAAGCTATAAGGGCCGACAGGTCGTGCGCGATGTGAGCATTTCCATCGACAGCGGCCAGATCGTCGGCTTGCTCGGCCCTAACGGTGCTGGCAAGACCACCTGCTTCTACATGATCGTCGGCCTGGTTCGTGCCGATCAGGGCCGAGTGCTGATCGACGACCTGGACGTCAGCCACCAGCCGATGCACGGTCGCGCACGCGCAGGCATCGGGTACTTGCCGCAGGAAGCCTCGATCTTCCGCAAGCTGTCCGTGTCCGACAACATCATGGCGATCCTCGAGACCCGCAAGGAACTCGACGCCGCCGGGCGCCGCAAGGAGCTGGAAAGCCTCCTGCAGGAGTTTCACATCACCCACATCCGCGACAACCTGGGCATGAGCCTGTCGGGTGGCGAGCGTCGCCGCGTCGAAATCGCCCGTGCCTTGGCCACCGCGCCGAAATTCATCCTGCTGGATGAACCGTTTGCAGGCGTGGACCCGATCTCGGTGGGCGACATCAAGCAGATCATTCACCACCTGAAAGCCAAAGGCATCGGTGTACTGATCACTGACCACAACGTTCGTGAAACGCTGGACATCTGCGAAACGGCCTACATCGTCAATGATGGACAGCTGATTGCAGAAGGTGATTCAGAGACCATTCTTGCGAATCAGCTCGTGAAGGAAGTCTATCTCGGTCACGAATTCCGCCTTTGATCGACTGCCGCCAACACATCGCGGCGCTCGAAGCCTGAGCAGCGTATTGACATTATTTTATTTGTCATAACGCTCTAGGCAAAGGTACAGGTTTCAGGCATATAATTTGCTTAATGATGGCGCTCCGGCGCCTGTAGTAGATGGCGCGTGTGCGCCGGCGAATAAGGTGTTTAGCCCCTGCCATGAAACCATCGCTAGTCTTGAGAATGGGCCAGCAGCTGACGATGACACCGCAGCTGCAACAGGCAATCCGCTTACTTCAGCTTTCCACTCTGGACCTCCAGCAGGAGATTCAGGAGGCGCTGGAGTCAAACCCTATGCTGGAGCGGCAGGAAGAAGGCGACGACTTCGACAACTCCGATCCGCTTGCCGACAACATCGAACAAAAGCCCAATCCAGACGTTCAGGAACCGACTTATCAGGAATCCGCCCCTACCGTGGACAACCTGGAGGACGGCGAATGGAGCGAGCGCATCCCGAACGAGCTGCCGGTTGATACCGCGTGGGAAGACGTTTACCAGACCAGCGCCAGCAGCCTGCCGAGCAACGATGACGACGAGTGGGACTTCACCACCCGCACTTCGGTCGGCGAAAGCCTGCAAAGCCACCTGCTGTGGCAACTGAATGTTGCGCCGATGTCCGACAAGGACCGCCTGGTTGCCGTCACACTGATCGACTGCATCAACAATCAGGGTTATCTGGACGAGACGCTCGAAGAAATCCTCGAGTCGTTCGACCCAGAACTGGACATCGAGCTCGACGAAGTAGAAGCCGTCCTGCATCGCATTCAGCAATTCGAACCGACCGGTATCGGCGCCCGCAACCTGAGCGAATGCCTGCTGCTGCAACTGCGCCAGTTACCGGCCAAGACGCCGTGGCTGTCAGAAGCACAACGTCTGGTCAACGACTACATCGACCTGTTGGGGAGCCGTGACTACGGCCAGTTGATGCGGCGCATGAAGCTCAAGGAAGACGAGCTGTGCCAGGTCATCGAGCTGGTCCAGAGCCTCAACCCACGCCCGGGGTCGCAAATCGAGTCCACGGAAGCCGAATACGTCATTCCTGACGTGATCGTGCGCAAAGACAATGAGCGCTGGCTGGTCGAACTCAATCAGGAGTCCGTGCCGCGTCTGCGCGTCAATCCGCAATACGCCGGTTTCGTGCGTCGCGCCGATACCAGCGCAGACAACACATTCATGCGCAATCAGTTGCAGGAAGCCCGCTGGTTCATCAAGAGCCTGCAGAGCCGCAACGAAACTCTGATGAAAGTGGCCACCCAGATCGTTGAACACCAGCGAGGCTTTCTCGAATACGGCGACGAGGCCATGAAGCCCCTCGTCCTGCATGACATTGCCGAAGCCGTGGGCATGCACGAGTCGACCATCTCTCGCGTGACCACCCAGAAGTTCATGCACACCCCACGCGGCATTTACGAGCTGAAATACTTCTTCTCGAGCCATGTGAGCACCTCCGAAGGCGGCGAATGCTCGTCTACGGCGATCCGCGCAATCATCAAAAAACTGGTCGCTGCGGAAAATCAGAAAAAGCCGTTGAGTGATAGCAAGATCGCTGGTCTACTGGAGGCACAAGGCATTCAAGTAGCCCGTCGCACAGTCGCCAAATACCGCGAATCACTCGGGATAGCGCCTTCCAGTGAGCGTAAGCGATTGATGTGATGCAGGCAGAGCCACAGCGTCCCGGTGACAGGCACTACGCCTGCCGCTTTATGCACTGGCAAAGGAGAAACTGTATGCAAGTCAACATCAGTGGACACCAACTGGAAGTGACCAAGCCCCTTCGTGAATACATTGAGCTCAAGCTCAAGAAGCTCGAAGGGCATTTTGACAAGATTACGAACGTGCAGGTCACGATGGCGGTCGAGAAGCTTCAACAGAAGATCGAAGCCACCCTGCACATCCACGGTGGGGAGGTGGTTGCCAATGCGCAACATGACGACATGTATGCGGCTATCGATCTGCTCACTGACAAGCTCGACAGACAATTGCTCAAGCATAAGGAAAAGCAGCAAAGCATCCTTAAAGGTGCGGCCGCTCGCTAACGCCCATTCAAATGATACGAATTGAAAATATCCTGACCCCCGGCCGTTCGATAGTGAACGCGCCGGGCGGCAGCAAAAAACGTGTACTCGAAGAAATCGCCAACCTGATCGGTCGTGAAGTACCGGGCATGGATTCGGAGACGGTATTTGCAAGCCTTGTTGCCCGCGAAAAACTGGGATCGACCGGTTTCGGCAACGGTATCGCCATTCCTCACTGCCGTCTGGCCGCCTGTGCGCAGCCTGTCAGCGCAGTCATGCATCTCGCCACCCCGGTTGACTTCGATGCCATCGACGGTGCGCCGGTCGACCTGCTGTTTGTACTGCTGGTTCCGCAAGCCGCTACCGATGAGCACCTGGAATTGCTGCGCCAGATCGCCAGCATGCTCGACCGCAGTGATATGCGTGAACGCCTGCGCGGTGCTAAAAGCAGTGAAGCGCTTTATCAAGTCGTGCTCGACGCACAGAGCGGAAAACCCTGACCATGCGCATGATTATCGTCAGTGGCCGCTCCGGCTCGGGCAAAAGCACCGCGCTGGATGTATTGGAAGACAGCGGCTTCTACTGTGTCGATAACCTCCCGGCCGGCCTGCTGCCCGAACTGGCCGAGCGCGCATTGATCAACACCGAACTGGCCGAGCCATTACTGGCGGTTTCGATTGATGCGCGCAATCTGCCAAGCCACCTGACCCGATTTCCGCAAATGCTGGATGAAGTGCGCTCGCGCAATATCCAGTGCGACGTGCTGTACCTCGATGCAGACGAATCAACCCTGCTCAAGCGCTTTTCGGAGACCCGACGTCGCCACCCGTTGAGTACGGTCGACCGCTCACTGGCCGAGGCAATACGGGACGAGACCACGCTGCTCGGCCCGATCATCGATCTGGCCGACCTCAAGATCAACACCACTCACCTGAACCTCTACCAGCTGCGCGATGCGCTCAAACTGCGCTTGCTGAACAAGCCCGAGCCAGGTACTGCGTTCCTTATCGAGTCTTTCGGCTTCAAGCGTGGCATGCCCGTCGATGCAGACCTGGTGTTCGATGTGCGCTGCCTGCCAAACCCCTACTGGAAGCCTGAACTGCGTGACCATTCGGGCCTTGAGCAGCCGGTCATCGACTACCTGTCGGTGCAGCCTGACGTAGAAGAGATGTTTCAGGACATCTTCTCCTACCTCAATAAATGGCTGCCACGCTTCGCAGCCAGCAATCGTTCATACGTTACCATTGCCATCGGCTGCACTGGCGGGCATCACCGCTCCGTCTACCTGACCGAACGGCTCGGTCAGGTCTTGCAACAATCACTCAAAAATGTTCAGGTTCGCCACCGCGACCTCAGCTGAAAGGATTTTTTCTGCGATGCCCGCTTGCGAAATCACCATCATCAACAAACTGGGGCTGCACGCCCGCGCCGCGGCCAAATTCGTCGGTGTAGCAGGCAAGTTTCCCTGCAAGATCAGGGTCGGTCGCACGCCGGAAGCCATGGTCGATGGCAAAAGCATCATGGCCGTGATGATGCTGGCTGCGGGCAAGGGCACCGATATCCATCTGCACACCGAGGGCGAATTCGAAAAGGAAGCGCTGGACGGACTGATCGAGCTGATCAATAACAAGTTCGACGAGGGCGAGTAAGCCCTCGCGCCAGCCCCACCTGCAAACCCTCACGCCAGCGCTTTATCCGCCGCGCAACGCACTCAGGCCCTGCCCTGCCAGCAACGCCATTCCCGCCAGAAACAAAACCGTCCCGACGATCAGACGCAACCGCCTCACGGGGCGGATGGCGAGGCGTTCAGGACGCATAGGCAACCTTGTCAGGCCAGTGCGGCTGCATAGCGTCGGGCGACCTCGTTCCAGTTGATCACGTTGTAAAACGCATTGATGTATTCAGGGCGACGGTTCTGATACCGCAAGTAGTAGGCGTGTTCCCATACATCCAGACCCAGAATCGGTGTGTTGCCGTTCATCAACGGGCTGTCCTGGTTGCCACTGCTTTCAACGATGAGCTTTTTGTCCGGTGTAACGCTCAGCCAGGCCCAGCCACTGCCGAAACGGGTCAACGCAGCCTTGGTGAAGGCGTCCTTGAAACGCTCGAAGCCGCCCAGTTGCTGATCTATGGCGTCTGCAACAGGACCGTGAGGTGATCCGCCGCCATTGGGCACCATGACCTCCCAGAACAGCGAATGATTGGCGTGACCGCCCCCCTGATTGATGACTGCCGGACGCAGGCTCTCGGGTAACTGACTGACACTGGCCACCAGTTTTTCGACGGACCAGTCGGCAAACTCAGTCCCTTCGACTGCCGCATTCAAGTTGTTGATGTACGTCTGATGGTGCCGGGTGTAGTGAATTTCCATGGTTTGCGCGTCGATATGCGGCTCAAGCGCATCGTAGGCGTAAGGCAGTGCGGGCAAGGTGTAGGACATATCAATGTGCTCCGTGAAAAAAGCCGGACGAGACAGCCCTGTCGTGCTGTAACGAAGAGCGAAGGTGCTCGCTGTTGCTGCTCAGCAGCCGGTGGGTGCGCGGGTACTCGCCGTGCTCGCTGATAAAACTCAGCAGCTCGGCGTAGGTTTTACTGCTGTGGCGCAACGCCGCCTGACGCAAGGACGGCGGCAGGCGCTGGCTCTGCATGGTCTGCAGCAGGTGCTGATGGATCGCACACAGGTACTCCGCACTTTCCTCCGGCTGACCGAGGCTGAGGTGCAGGTCCGCCAGGTTGTGATGGGAAATCACGCAGGCAGCGACGGCCTCATCGACATCCGCCCAGCGCTCGAACAGCACCTGCGCCAGCGCCAGCGCCTGGAGGTACAGCTCTCGGGCCTCGACCCATTCACCGAGACTGAAACAGCGATTGGCCTGTTCAATGGTGCGTTTCCAATGCTGCATGACTTACCTCCTGAGGCGCTGGCTGGCCGGATCACGTGATACCAGCGACCACAACACACCTTCAAATGATATTCATTATTAAATGAGATTTTGACTCAACACAAGCCCGTTGATGAGATTGATTCTTGAAAAGAGGATAAGGCGAGGCGCCAGGAGCTGTCGAAGGCTCATGACTTTTTTGATCTGGAGGGCGTAACGCGGCAAAGATGTGTGAAGCGGAGTGTCGTGGACGGCATGCCAATGCAGAGCATTGGCATGGGATCTGGTCAGGCGGGTAAGGGACTCAGCTTCCCGCGACCATCATGCGTTCGATCAGGACCGAGCCGGTGCGGATGTTGCTGCGCAATTCAAGATCGCTGCCGACCGCGACGATTTGCTTGAACATGTCGCGCATGTTACCGGCAATGGTCACTTCCTGAACCGGGAACTGAATCTCGCCGTTCTCGACCCAGAAACCTGCGGCGCCCCGGGAATAGTCACCCGTCACCATGTTCAGGCCGCTGCCCATCAACTCAGTGACCAGCAAACCACGGCCCATGCGTCGGATCAGCGCGTCCTGATCCTCGGAACCGTGAGTCACGAACAGGTTATGTACGCCGCCCGCATTGGCAGTGCTTGGCATGCCCAGTTTGCGACCGGAATAAGTGCTCAGCACGTAAGACACCAGATCGCCGTTTTCCACGAACGGTTTGGCGTAGGTCGCCAGACCATCGCTGTCGAACGCCGAACTGCCCATCGCGTGCATCAGGTGCGGACGCTCATCAATGGTCATCCACTCCGGAAACAACCGTTGGCCAAGCGAGCCTTCGAGGAACGACGACTTGCGATACAGGCTGCCGCCCGAGATCGCACCGAGAAAGCTGCCGAACAGCCCACCCGCCAGCTCGGCGGCAAACAGCACGGGCACCTCACAGGTCGGCACAGGGCGCGCGCCCAGACGGCTCGCTGCGCGTAACGCTGCCTTGCGACCAATGCTTTGGGCATCGGCCAGCAACGAGCCTTTACGGTTGACGTCGTACCAGTAGTCACGCTGCATCTGGCCTTCGCCTTCAGCGATCATCACGCAACTCAGGCTATGGCGAGTCGACGCATAGCCCCCGATGAAACCATTGCTGTTGCCGTACACGCGGCAACCCTGGTGAGTGTTAAGGGTGGTGCCGTCAGCGTTCTTGATCCGGCTGTCGGCATCAAAGGCTGCCGCTTCGCAGATCAGCGCTTTCTCGATGGCTTGTTCGGGCGTGATGTCCCAGGCGTGATACAGATCGAAGTCCATGACTTCCCTGGCCATCAGCGCAGCATCGGCCAGCCCGGAGCTTTCGTCCTCGGAGGTGTGCTCGGCAATCGCCAGTGCAGCAGCCACCGTTTCACGAATCGCATCGGCGCCTGTGGCCGAGGTGCTGGCCGAACCTTTGCGCTGCCCTACATACAGGGTGATACCGAAGCCTTGGTCACGGTTGAATTCGACGGTTTCGACTTCACGCTGACGGACCGATGTCGACAGCCCCTGGTCCACTGACACGGCAACTTCGCAGGCGCTGGCGCCCTGACGCCTGGCTTCAGCGATGATCTGCTCGACCTGTTCCTGCAGCTCGGGCAAGGCCTGTGGGCCGACGCTTTGGGTTGCACTCATGACTTTCTCCATCAAATTCTTCTTTCAGCACAGGCCGAATACCGACCGGGCCGGACAAGCGGCCCTCGACTGGTTATCATGGCGGCGTTTATTTGCGGACGGCCCCCATGGTTGATTCTTACGACGACTCCCTCGACGGGGAGAAAAGCAAAACCCAGGTCAAACGAGAGCTGCATGCTCTGGTTGACCTTGGCGAGCGACTGACAACACTCAAAGCCGATGTACTGGCCAAGCTGCCGCTGACCGACGCCTTGCGCAAGGCTCTGGCCGAAGCGCCCAAGCACACGGCCAACATCGCCCGAAAACGGCATATTCTGTTCATCGGCAAGCTGATGCGCGATCAGGACCAGGAAGCCATTCTTGTGCTGCTGGACCAACTCGATGCCTCCACTCGCCAATACAACGAACGTTTTCACAATCTGGAGCGCTGGCGAGACCGCCTGATCGCGGGTGATGACGCCGACCTCGAGAAGTTCGTTATCGAATACCCCGACGCCGACCGTCAGCAATTGCGTTCGCTGATCCGTCAGGCGCAACACGAAGTGGCGCGTAACAAACCGCCGGCCACAAGCCGCAAAATCTTCAAATACATCCGTGAGCTGGACGAACTTCAACGCGGTCTGCGTTGATATCGATCTCGGGGCAGGCAACGGCTGGTTGCTGGCCCCGACTCACCTTCAGTTGCCTGTGCCGCCGACCGTGATCGCATCGATCTTCAAGGTAGGCTGGCCCACACCGACCGGCACTGACTGACCATCCTTCCCGCACGTACCCACGCCGCTGTCCAGCGACAGATCATTACCGACCATCGACACTCGGCTCATCGCTTCAGGCCCGTTGCCGATCAAGGTCGCACCTTTCACGGGCGCCGTGATCTTGCCGTCTTCGATCAGGTAAGCCTCACTGGTCGAAAACACGAACTTGCCGCTGGTGATGTCCACCTGCCCGCCGCCGAGGTTGGCGCAGTAGATGCCGCGCTTCACCGACGCGATGATTTCCTGCGGATCGCTCTGCCCGCCCAGCATGTAAGTGTTGGTCATGCGCGGCATCGGCAGATGGGCGTAGGACTCGCGACGACCGTTGCCGGTTCGTGCCACGTCCATCAGTCGGGCGTTGAGCTTGTCCTGCATGTAGCCCTTGAGCACGCCATTCTCGATCAGCGTGGTGCATTCGGTCGGCGTCCCTTCGTCATCGACGCCCAGCGACCCACGACGTCCGGCCAGGGTGCCGTCATCCACGATGGTGCAGAGTTTCGACGCGACCATCTCGCCCATTCGCCCGCTGTAGGCCGAACTGCCCTTGCGGTTGAAATCGCCTTCCAGGCCGTGGCCTACCGCCTCGTGCAGCAGAACGCCGGACCAGCCGGAACCCAGCACGACCGGCAACGTGCCCGCTGGTGCAGGAATCGCTTCCAGATTGACCAGTGCCTGACGCAACGCTTCACGGGCATAGCCCATCGCACGGTCATCATTCAGAAAATAACGATAGTCGGTGCGTCCGCCACCGCCGTGCCCGCCCCGTTCGCGACGGCCGTTCTGCTCGACAATGACGCTCACATTGAAGCGCACCAGCGGGCGCACGTCGGCGGCCAGACTGCCATCGGCGGCAGCCACCAGAATGCGTTCCCAGACGCCGGCCATGCTCACCGAGACCTGCTGAATGCGCGAATCCAGCGCGCGCGTGGCGACATCGATGCGCTTGAGCAGGTCGACTTTCTCGGCACGGCTCAGCACTTCCAGGGGGTTATCCGGGGCATATAATAAATGGGCCACTTCCTGTGACTTGAAGGCCTGCACCTGACCATTCTGGCCGGCGCGGGAAATAGAGCGGGCAGCACGGGCCGCCGCGCTCAATGCATCGGCAGTGATGGCGTTGCTGTACGCGAAGCCGGTCTTCTCACCCGACTGAGCGCGCACACCCACGCCTTGATCGAGATTGAAACTGCCTTCCTTGACGATGCCGTCTTCGAGCGACCATGACTCGGAGATCATCCCCTGAAAATACAGATCAGCCGCGTCGATGCCAGGCCCGGCAAGCTCACCCAACACCGATTGCAGGCTGTCGAGGGTCAGGCCGCCAGGTGCCAGAAGGTGTTCGCTGACTGAGGACAGTTCACTCATATTTACTCCGAAGCAGGACGCATGGCGTCCTGCGAAAAAAAGCGCCGGTGACTGGACACCGGCATCCGCGTCCGTATGGACGCTTGTTCTTCACTGTCACGTGTGGCCAGCAGCACGGCTTCACCCTGCGCTTGCTGAGCCAGCACACGGCCCCATGGATCGATAATGGCCGCGTGCCCGTAAGTCTCGCGAGGCCCCGGATGGACCCCGCCTTGTGCCGACGCCAGCAGGTAACACTGGGTTTCGATGGCCCGCGCCCGGATCAGAATGTCCCAGTGCGCAGCCCCCGTGACCGCCGTAAATGCCGACGGCGCGGTAATCAGTTCAGCGCCCGCTTCGCGCAGCGCGGTGTACAGCTCGGGAAAACGCAGGTCGTAACAGACCGTCAACCCCAGACGACCGACAGGTGTGTCAGCCACCACAACCTTGTTGCCATGAGCATAGTCGTCTGATTCCCGGTAACGGCCTCGACGGTCGGCAACGTCCACATCGAACAGGTGCAGCTTGTCATACCGTGCGACCTGTTCGCCGTGTTCGTCGATCAGCAATGAACACGCCGTCACCTTGCCATCGGGCCGGTCAGTCGGCGGCAGCGGCAAGGTTCCGGCAACAATCCATAACTTGAGGTCGCGAGCGGCCAGTTTCAACCACGGCAGGATCGGGCCTTGCCCCAATGCCTCGGCACGACCGATATCAGCCACGTCGCGGCGACCCATCGCCACGAAGTTTTCAGGCAGCACTGCCAGCCTGGCGCCCCCTTCGGCAGCCTGTTCCAGCAACGCACGTGCGCGGCTCAGGTTGGCTTCGACGTCGCTCTGGCTGACCATCTGAATCACGGCAAAAGACATCGCGCCCCGCTCCTTGATGACATGGCCACCACTGTACGCCATGCGGCGCTACTGAGGTTTCTCAAATGGCTTGTCGAATGTGATCTTCGGTTCTTTCCACGGCCCTTCGACCTTGTACTGCACGCTGGCAAAACGGGCAACCCGGTCGCCCAGCAGCTTGTCGACCAGAAACAGCGCCCCGCCGATGGCAGGCGCGCCGACAATCAGCGCGGCGATGGGCAGGTTGTTGGTCACCGGCAACGTCACCAGCAGTTTGGCGTCAACCCGGTCGCGAACCATGTCCAGCGTACCGTTGAGTTCCAGATTGCTGGACGGCCCGGTCAGGGTGATCGGATTGCGCGTGACGTACACGCCATCGCTGGCCACCAACAGCCCTTTGACCCGGTCATAGCTCAAACCTTTACCAAGCAGGTCGGAGAAGTCCAGCCGCAGACGGCGACCGATGGAGTTGAAGTTCAACAGGCCGAATACACGCAACGCCTGGGCACCGCCCTCGACCTCGACAAACTGCCCTCTGTTCAACGTAGCATCCAGGCTGCCGGAATAGCGTTTGAGACCGACCCAGGCAGGCGACCCCGGCCAGCGTCCGTCAACATTCAATTCGAAACTTTCACTGGTCACGGTCGGCGCAAAGTTCCAGGCCTTGAGCACGTCCGCCAGGTTCTTGCCCGCCAGATGCCCCTTGAACCAGCTGCTGCTGGCGCCCGGTGCGCCTTCCCACGCACCGTCACCTTCCAGCAGAATGCCTTTGAGGCCCAGGCTCAGGTCCGACATACGCATGCCGGTAGGCGTTGGGCGAATCTTCAGCGCCCAGGCACCCAACAACTGGTCGCCCTGAAACAGCTGGGCGATCTTGACGTCCAGCGCCGGAATATTGCGCGGGTCGATATTCGCCAGCGGGTCGG
Organism: Pseudomonas syringae; assembly: GCF_002157375.1. GTDB lineage: Bacteria > Pseudomonadota > Gammaproteobacteria > Pseudomonadales > Pseudomonadaceae > Aquipseudomonas > Aquipseudomonas syringae_T. The sequence continues at coordinate 66,192 of NZ_MTSA01000002.1, read as the reverse complement.
GCGCGTTTTCGACCACTGCTGCCTTCGGGTCGGAAGCCGGCAGGCGCACATACAGCATGTTGATGCCGATGGGCGCAGACTTGGCGTCCGGAAGCAGCGCAGTGCCCTTGGCCAGCGCACTGTCCAGCGACAAGGCCCAGGCTGCAGCGTTGCGCTGCAACTGAACACGCACATCATTCAACGTCGTGCCCATCGCCGTCAGCTTGCCGATCTGCAAGTCCACGCTGCTGAGCAATTGCTTGGCGCTGCCACCCGGATCACCACCGGCATAACGTGCTGCCAGCTCCTGCCAAGGCGCGACGTCCAGCTCAGACAATTCGCCACGGATCCGCACGCCTTTGGCATCAGGCACTATCGCCCCGCCCCGGCCCAGGTACAGTTCGCCACGTCCGTCGGCGAACTTGCCGCCAGGCGCCGCGAAGGCAAAGTTGGCGAGGTTATCGTAGGCGGCACCCAGTCGACGCTCGGCGCCTTGCAACGTCATGCGAAATTCGCTCGGACGCTCTTCATCGGCCGTCTTGCCAAACGGCGCAGGCAGGTCAATCGCTACGCCCTTGAGCGTGGAGTTGATCAACATCGGGCTGTCTTTGGTGTCCAGCGTCAACTGCAACTGATAAGGCAGGTCGCCGGAAACCGGCAACGGCTGAGTGACGCTCAGCCAGTCAGTCAGTTTCTTCACGGTGATCTGGCCGTTTGCCACAATGCGCGTCACATTGGCGCCCGGCTTGCCCTCGGCGGCGATGTCTGCGGTCACCGGGCGATCAAATGCCTGCGCCTTGATGCCCTTGCCGCTCAGCCCGCTATTGCTGTCGAACCGGAAGTCGCCTTTGAGTCGAGTCAGCTCCAGCACCGGATCGGCCAGTTTCAAGCGCGCATTGTCCGTGCTGAAATCCACCAGGACTTTAGGCTCGACGCCCTTGGCCAGCGGGATGTCCAGCTTCAGCTTACCGTCCAGCGGCCCTTCGCCTTGCCATCCGGCAAACGTACTGCCCGTGCCAATCGGCGCTTGCTGAAGAATTTTCAGGCCGTCGCCCAGGCTGCCGGAGAAATTGCCATCCACCAACAGGTGACTGTCCTGCCCTGACGGGACGTGGGGAATATTGACCAGCACGTTGCTGATTCTGGTGTCCAGCAACTGCCCCTTGCTCGCCTTCACGCGCACGCCGCTGTTTTCAACGTACACCTTGCCATCGACACCGGTCAGTGAAGGCCAGCCCGGCTGGAACGCCAGCGTTGCGTTGCTGACATCAAAAAACAGACTGATGACCCGCGCGGTGTCGGGTGAACTCTTGTTCAGCGACCCCTGGTACTGGAAAAAACCTTGCTTGACCGCCCCGCTCACCACCGCTGTCCGCAGCCAGTGATCGAGTTCCGGGCTGAGTTCGGTCGGCAGGTACTTGCTGGTATAGCGACCGTCGCCGTCGACCATGCCGACGCGTAGGTCCATGTAATCTTCCTGTTCATGGCTGAGGTGGATCTTGATCAGGAAGTCCGCAGCGATCTTGCCCTCGTCCCCCAGCACTTTGATGTACGGGGCGATCAGGGTGAAGGCCTGATCATCCAGCTTCCAGGTGAGGCGCGCGTTGGCTTTATTGTAAAACCACGGCTTGGCGAAGATCGGGTCCAGGTGCAGCATGAAGTCATTGGTGTCGAGCCGCAGTTCGCCCTGCCCCAGATCACCGCTGATCGCACCGCTGACGTTTCCAGCGGCGGGCGCACCGCGATACGCATTGAAACCGACATTGTCCAGATTGGCCGCGAAACCGAGGCGTTTGTCACCCGTGGCTTGAGGACGGTAATCCAGCAAAACGTTACGCAGCCCACCCTTGACGTTGAGACCGTCGACCACGGCCATCGCTTTTTCCGGCAAAGGTGCGAGGGAGTCGATCAGCGGCGTGAGCGGCGTAAGGTCCAGGCGATCAGCCTGCACATGCCACAGCTCTTCGCTGTCCGGCGTGGCGGCGGTTTGCGTCAGCTGCAAACGGCTTTCCCAACGGTTGCTGCCCAGGCTCATTGCCAGTGAATCGAGATTGAGGTCGAAACCTGCGTCTGTGCGGGCGAACCAGGCGTTGAGTGCCAGATTATCAACGGTCGATGGCTTTCGACCGGCGTAAACGCCTTTGATCTGCGGCGCATTGAGGCGTGCAGTGGCGCTTTGCACGGTGCCCTTGCCCCAGCTCATCCACAACTCGCCGCCGGCTTTCAGCGTCGACAAGGTCCATTCACGCGTCAGGCTTTTCGGCAGCCACTTGGCCCAGTCGCTTTGCGGGACGCTGGCGTAGACATCGGCTTCGCCGTCTTTCCACTGACTGGCCTGGATGCGCGAGCGCACGTTCAGCGCCAACGGCTGACCGTCCGGCAGGGTCAGGCGTGCGTAGAGACGCTGATGGTAGCGGCCTGTGGTCAGGCTCAGGTCTACGTAGGTCAAGGTCAGAGGCGCAGCGTCAAACGGTTGCACCGTCACCTGGCTGTCGAGCAGCGACAGGTGCTCGACCGTCTGCATCTGATTGAATACCTGCTCGGGGTCGAACGGGCTGTCGTCACGTACCGGCAAGCCCTGCACTGCCCAGTGGCCGTCCTGATCCTGCTTGAGAATGAACTGCAGACCGTCTACTTCAAGGTGGGCGATTCGCACGTCGCGGGCCAGCAGGCTTTTCCAAAGGTCGGGAACCACCCGCACGCGGTCCAGGCGCAAGGCCTTCGAGCCCTCACCGATCATCACATCGTGGGCCAGCAAGACCGGGGCAAATCGGCTCCAGCTACCCTCCAGGCGGCCGATGCTCAGCGGCATGCCCAGCGCACTGCCGGCTCTGGTTTCTACATCGACACGGTATTCGGCGACCAGCGGCGTGAGCTGGCGTCCAAGGCTGACATACAACGCCGCGAGCACCAGCAGCAATGCGCACAGGCTGAGGCCCCAGCGAGTCAGCGTGGCAACGATGCGAGGAAGACGTCCCATCTCAGGATGCCCTCCGTTGCGGGATGCAAAAACTCGAATCGGCGAATTGATTCCGGCCCAACTGTGCAGGTGCGGTCAAGTACAGGTTTTGCTCGTTTGCCACACATCATTCTCGATAAAACGGCATACCTGCCAGAAACCCTTCGGGCGCTCGTTGTCACTTTTCACACGGTCAGCACCCTCAGAGCAGCACCACGTCGTATTGTTCCTGCGAGTACATGGTTTCTACCTGAAAACGGATGGTCCGGCCAATAAAGCTCTCCAGTTCAGCCACATTGCCCGATTCTTCGTCCAGCAATCGGTCCACCACGCGCTGGTTGGCCAGAACGCGATAACCCACAGCCTGATAGGCCCGGGCTTCTCGCAGAATTTCACGGAATATCTCGTAACAGATGGTCTCGGGTGTTTTCAGCTTGCCGCGCCCTGCGCAGCAATGACAGGGTTCGCACAGCACCTGCTCAAGGCTCTCACGGGTACGCTTGCGGGTCATCTGCACCAGACCCAGCTCGGTGATGCCGATGATGTTGGTCTTGGCGTGGTCGCGCTCCAGTTGCTTCTCGAGCGTGCGCAGCACCTGACGCTGGTGTTCACCGTCTTCCATGTCGATGAAGTCGATGATGATAATGCCGCCTAGGTTGCGCAGGCGCAGTTGGCGGGCAATGGCGGTTGCCGCTTCCAGGTTGGTCTTGAAGATGGTTTCTTCCAGGTTGCGATGCCCCACGAACGCCCCGGTGTTGACATCGATGGTGCTCATCGCCTCGGCCGGATCGACCACCAGATACCCGCCCGACTTGAGCGGCACCTTGCGTTCAAGGGCTTTCTGGATTTCGTCCTCGACACCGTACAGATCGAAGATCGGCCGTTCGCCGGGATAATGCTCGAGACGGTCGGCAATTTCAGGCATCAGTTCAGCCACGAATTGCGTGGTCTTCTGAAAGGTTTCCCGGGAGTCGATACGGATTTTCTCGATGCGCGGGCTGACCAGATCGCGCAGGGTACGCAACGCCAGACCGAGGTCTTCGTAAATCACGGTGGGCGGACTGACGGTCTTGATCTGCTCGGCAATCTGATCCCAGAGCCTGCGCAGGTAACGAATGTCCATGAGGATTTCGTCGGCACCCGCCCCTTCGGCAGCGGTGCGCAGGATAAAGCCGCCAGCCTCCTTGATGCCTTCAAGGGCGACGCAATCACTGACCACTTTCTTGAGCCGCTCGCGCTCGGCCTCGTCCTCGATTTTCAGAGAAATGCCGACATGGGCGGTCCGCGGCATGTACACCAGATAGCGCGAGGGGATCGACAATTGCGTGGTCAGGCGTGCGCCCTTGCTGCCGATAGGGTCTTTGGTGACTTGCACGACCAGGCTCTGGCCGTCATGCACCAGCGACGCAATGCTCTCGACGGCAGGGCCTTCGCGCATGGAAATTTCCGATGCATGAATGAACGCCGCACGATCAAGACCGATGTCGATGAACGCTGCCTGCATGCCGGGCAGCACCCGCACGACCTTGCCTTTGTAGATATTGCCGACGATGCCCCGCCGCTGGGTGCGCTCGACATGCACCTCTTGCAGCACACCGTTTTCTACCACGGCCACCCGCGATTCCATCGGGGTGATGTTGATCAGGATCTCTTCACTCATGACTTGTCACCTTCCAGGCATTGCCAGCAGGGTATGCCGAAACGGCCGAGCAGTTCTGCGGTTTCGCACAGAGGCAGACCAACCACCCCAGAATAGCTGCCTTGCAGGCCTTCGACGAAAATCGCTGCCAATCCTTGAATGGCGTAGCCGCCGGCCTTGTCGGCCGGTTCGCCACTGGCCCAATAGGTCTGCGCCTCATGGGCCTGAATCGGGCGAAAACGCACGAGGCTGGTCACCCTACGGGTTTCACTGCGTTGCCGATCACAGAGCGCGACGGCCGTCATCACCTGGTGTTCGCGTCCGGACAAAGCAATCAACATGGCCAGGGCATCTGCTTCATCGACCGGCTTGCCAAGAATGCGCCCATCAAGCACCACTGCTGTGTCAGCGCCCATCACGCAAGCGTGCTGATCAACCGGCAGCAACGCCAATCCGGCCTCAGCCTTGCCGCGCGCAAGACGCTCGACATAGGCCGCAGGGGTTTCGTGATCAAGAGGAGTTTCGTCAATCCGAGCGCTCAGAACGGTAAAGGGCACACCGATCTGAGTCAGAAGTTCGCGGCGGCGCGGCGAGCCAGAAGCCAGATAAAGCGAGGGCATAAGGACATCTCCGTGTCTGTGCGGGTGAGCGCGAAGGACGACGCTGCGGGGCGTCACGCTCACCTTGCGCTTAATTGATTTTCAAACGTTTGCGCAATCCACGCAGGCCATAACTAATCCAGGGCCACAACAGCGCACTGACCAGCGCGGGAAGCACCAGCGCCAACGTAGGCTGCCGGTTACCGGTCAATGCACTCAGCCAGAGCTGCGCAAGCTGCGCCAGGCCGAACACCACCAACAGCACCAGACACTGCTGCCACATGGGAAACATGCGCAGGCGCTGCTGCAAGGACATCACAAGGAACGTAATCAGGCTGAGGATCAGCGCATTCTGGCCAAGCAATGTGCCGTACAGCACATCCTCCATCAGCCCGAGTATCCACGCGGTGGTCATGCCGTATTTGTGCGGCAGCGCCAGAACCCAGAAGGTCAGCAGCAAGGCCAGCCACAAGGGCCGAAAGATTTCCATGAACTGCGGCAGCGGCGAAACGCTCAGCAGCAGGCCGATCGCGAACGTCAGCCAGACCACCCAGCCATTGCGTCCGGAAACATGACTAACCATCGATAGGCTCCCGACCGGTGGAAGGCGTTGTGGCAGGCGGCCGGGACGAAGCAGGCCGCGAAGCGGGCTTCGCCGGGGTCGCTGGCACGGCAACAGGTGCAGGCGTCGTCGGATGAGCTGCGGTTTTATGGGCGGCTGCGCTGCCAGGGAATACCGGGATGGTCGCTTGCGGCCACATCGGGAGCGCCGGCGCAGGCGGCGGCAAGGTCGCCATCACTGTGGGTTCGATTCCCTTGTCGATAGATTCCTGAGCCTGTGCGGCATCGGCAGCCCGCTCTTCGGGCGAACGACCGTCAGAGAACACCAGCAACAGATAACGGCTACGGTTCAAGGCAGCCGTGGGCACGGCGCGAACAATCGCGAAGGGCTGGCCGGAGTCGTGAATGACTTCCTTGACCGTGGCCACCGGGTAACCCGCCGGGAACCGCTGACCGAGACCGGAACTGACCAGCAGATCGCCTTCCTTGATGTCTGCCGTGTCCGCCACGTGTCGAAGCTCGAGACGCTCCGGGTTACCGGTGCCGCTGGCGATGGCGCGCAGGCCGTTGCGGTTGACCTGCACCGGAATGCTGTGGGTCGTGTCGGTCAGCAACAGAACCCGCGAGGTATAGGGCATCAGCTCGACAACCTGCCCCATGAGGCCACGCGCATCGAGCACCGGCTGGCCAAGCACAACGCCGTCGCGCTCGCCTTTGTTGATGATGATGCGATGAGTGAAGGGGTTCGGGTCCATGCCGATCAATTCGGCGACCTCGACCTTCTCATTGACCAGCGCTGAAGAGTTCAGCAACTCGCGCAAACGAACGTTCTGCTCGGTCAGTGCCGCCAGCTTTTGCAGGCGGCCTTGCAGGAGCAGGGCTTCGGTCTTGAGTTTTTCGTTTTCAGCGATGAGTTCGGTGCGACTGCCAAACTGACTGGCAACGCCTTGATACAACCGTTGCGGCAGATCGACAATCCAGTAGGACTGCATGAGTACCATCGACATCTGGCTGCGCACGGGCTTGAGGATCGTAAAGCGGGCGTCGACAACCATCAACGCCACCGACAGAACGGCCAGCACCAGCAGACGAACACCCAGCGACGGGCCTTTTGTGAAAAGCGGTTTAATAGGCCGCTCCTCCCAGGCATGCGATCGTTGGATCGAACTTCAATTGGCAATTATTCATGCGGTATGTAACCGGCCCGGACAAATGAGAGGGATAGGCACCCTGTTTCGGCGTCAGCCTGATGCATACAGGTAGCACATACGCCACCTGCATACAAAAGACTCCGTGGAAGGCACCCCGGCGAATTATTCGCTGGAGAGCAGATCCATGGTGTGCTTATCCATCATTTCCAGCGCACGGCCACCGCCGCGGGCTACACAGGTCAGCGGGTCTTCGGCGACGATCACCGGAAGGCCTGTTTCCTGAGCCAGCAGTTTGTCCAGATCACGCAGCAACGCGCCGCCACCGGTCAACACCAGGCCGCGCTCGGCGATGTCCGAAGCGAGTTCCGGAGGCGATTGCTCCAGCGCGCTCTTGACTGCCTGAACGATGGTCGCCAGCGACTCCTGCAGTGCTTCGAGCACTTCGTTGGAGTTGAGGGTGAATGCACGAGGTACGCCTTCAGCCAGGTTACGGCCACGAACGTCGACTTCACGCACTTCACCGCCCGGATAGGCAGTACCGATTTCCTGCTTGATGCGCTCGGCTGTGGATTCGCCGATCAGGCTGCCGTAATTCCGACGCACGTAAGTGATGATCGCCTCGTCGAAGCGGTCGCCGCCCACACGTACGGATTCGGCATACACCACACCGTTGAGGGAGATCAGGGCGATCTCGGTGGTGCCGCCGCCGATGTCGACCACCATCGAACCGCGAGCTTCCTCCACCGGCAGACCGGCGCCGATCGCAGCAGCCATCGGCTCTTCGATCAGGAATACTTCACGTGCGCCTGCACCCAGGGCCGATTCGCGAATGGCGCGACGCTCGACCTGTGTGGATTTGCACGGAACGCAGATCAGCACACGAGGGCTAGGCTGCAGAAAACTGTTTTCGTGAACCTTGTTGATGAAATACTGCAACATTTTTTCGCAGACGCTGAAATCGGCAATGACGCCGTCTTTCATGGGACGAATGGCTGCAATGTTGCCTGGCGTACGGCCCAGCATGCGCTTGGCTTCGGTACCGACAGCGACGACGCTCTTCTGGTTGCCGTGAGTACGAATGGCAACGACAGAGGGTTCATTCAGAACGATACCGCGCTCACGCACGTAGATAAGGGTGTTGGCAGTGCCCAGGTCGATGGATAGATCACTGGAAAACATGCCACGCAGTTTCTTGAACATGGGAAAGGGACCCTAGGGAACGCGTGGTAAAAAAAGTGCGGCAAACTCTAACAACGACAGGGATTTTGGGCAAGGAGCCAATATGCTAAATTGGCGGTTTTCCGAACACTACCCTCGACGTTAGCGGCTTGAGACAGTCATAACGCGATAGTGTTCCGCAATTGGCAACAAAGCAAATCCGTCAGCCTTCCACTGGAGATACCCCATGGCGCTTGAACGCTCCGACGTGGAAAAAATCGCTCATCTGGCCCGACTGGGCCTCAATGACGCCGATATCCCGCGTACTACCGAAGCACTTAACAGCATTCTCGGCCTGGTCGATCAGATGCAGGCGGTCGACACCAGCGGCATCGAACCACTGGCTCATCCGCTGGAAGCCACCCAGCGTCTGCGCGAAGACGCGGTCACCGAGCGAAATCGCCGCGACACTTACCAAGCCATCGCACCAGCGGTCCAGGACGGTCTGTATCTGGTTCCGAAAGTCATCGAGTAAGGGAAAGCGCCTGCATGCATCAAATGACTCTGGCCGAGATCGCTCGCGGACTCGCCGAAAAAAAGTTTTCTTCTGAAGAGCTGACCCAGGTTCTGCTGGCGCGTATCGCACAGCTCGACCCGCAGCTCAACAGTTTCATCAGCCTCACCGAAGACCTGGCCATCACTCAGGCCCAGGCGGCGGACGCCCGTCGCGCTGCCGGTGAAAACGGCCCGCTGCTCGGTGCCCCGCTGGCGCACAAGGACCTGTTCTGCACCCAGGGCATCCGCACCAGTTGCGGCTCGCTGATGCTCGACAATTTCAAGGCCCCGTACGACGCGACCGTCGTGTCGCGCCTTGCATCGGCCGGCACCGTGACGCTGGGCAAGACCAACATGGACGAATTCGCCATGGGTTCGGCCAACGAGTCCAGCCACTACGGCGCGGTGAAAAACCCGTGGAATCTGGAATGCGTGCCTGGCGGCTCCTCCGGCGGTTCGGCGGCTGCGGTCGCGGCTCGCCTGCTGCCCGCCGCGACCGGCACCGACACCGGCGGTTCGATTCGCCAGCCCGCTGCGCTGACCAACCTCACCGGCCTCAAACCGACTTATGGTCGTGTGTCGCGCTGGGGCATGATTGCCTACGCATCGAGCCTCGATCAGGCCGGTCCGATGGCGCGCACTGCCGAAGACTGCGCGCTGCTGCTGCAGGGCATGGCCGGTTTCGACCCACAGGACTCCACCAGCATCGACGAGCCGGTCCCGGACTATTCCGCCAGCCTCAATACCTCGCTCAAAGGCTTGCGTATCGGTGTGCCGAAAGAATATTTCAGCGCGGGCCTGGACCCACGCATCGCGCAATTGGTGCATGAAAGCGTCAAGGAGCTGGAAAAACTCGGCGCCATCGTCAAAGAAGTCAGCCTGCCGAATCTGCAGCATGCCATCCCGGCCTACTACGTCATCGCCCCGGCAGAGGCCTCGTCCAACCTGTCGCGCTTCGACGGCGTGCGCTTCGGCTACCGCTGCGAAGACCCGAAAGACCTGACCGACCTGTACAAGCGCTCGCGCGCCGAAGGCTTTGGCCCGGAAGTCCAGCGTCGCATCATGGTGGGCGCTTACGCGCTGTCGGCCGGTTACTACGACGCTTATTACCTGCAGGCGCAGAAAATCCGTCGCCTGATCAAGAATGACTTCATGAGCGCATTCGCCGAAGTGGACGTGATCCTCGGCCCGACCACGCCCAACCCGGCCTGGAAAATCGGCGCCAAGACCCACGACCCGATTGCCGAATACCTGGAAGACTTCTACACCATCACCGCCAACCTGGCGGGCCTGCCCGGCTTGTCCATGCCAGCAGGGTTTGTCGAAGGTCTGCCGGTCGGCGTGCAACTGCTCGCCCCGTATTTCCAGGAAGGCCGTCTCTTGAATGTGGCGCATCAGTATCAGCAAGTCACTGACTGGCACACTCGCGCACCTGAAGGCTTCTGAGGAGAAACACATGCAATGGGAAGTCGTCATCGGGCTGGAGATTCATACCCAGCTTTCGACCCAATCAAAGATTTTTTCCGGTAGCGCCACCACGTTTGGCTCCGAGCCCAACACGCAGGCCAGCCTTGTGGATCTGGGCATGCCGGGCGTATTGCCGGTGCTGAACAAGGAAGCCGTGCGCATGGCCGTCAAGTTCGGCCTGGCGGTGGACGCCGAGATCGGCCAGCACAACGTGTTCGCCCGCAAGAACTACTTCTACCCTGACCTGCCCAAGGGCTATCAGATCAGCCAGATGGAATTGCCGATCGTCGGCAAGGGCCACCTGGATATCCCGCTGGAAGACGGCACGGTCAAGCGCATTGGCATCACCCGCGCGCACCTTGAAGAAGACGCTGGCAAAAGCCTGCACGAAGACTTCCAGGGCATGACCGGCATCGACCTGAACCGCGCCGGCACACCGCTGCTCGAGATCGTTTCCGAGCCGGACATGCGCAGCGCCAAGGAAGCCGTGGCCTACGTCAAGGCGATCCACGCGATTGTCCGCTATCTGGGCATCTGTGATGGCAACATGGCCGAAGGTTCGCTGCGTTGCGACTGCAACGTCTCGATTCGCCCCAAGGGCCAGGTCGAGTTCGGCACCCGTTGCGAGATCAAGAACGTCAACTCGTTCCGTTTCATCGAAAAGGCGATCAACAGCGAGATACAGCGCCAGATCGATCTGATCGAGGACGGTGGCAAGGTCATTCAGCAGACGCGTCTGTACGACCCGAACACCAACGAAACCCGCGCCATGCGCAGCAAGGAGGAAGCCAACGACTACCGTTACTTCCCCGACCCGGACCTGTTGCCGGTGATCATCGAAGATTCGTTCCTCGAAGAAACCCGCGCCACACTGCCCGAATTGCCACCGCAGAAACGCGAGCGCTTCCAGAGCCAGTTCGGTCTGTCGACGTATGACGCCAGCGTGCTGGCTTCCAGCCGCGAGCAGGCCGATTATTTCGAAAAAGTGGTCAGCATCGGCGGCGATGCCAAGCTGGCGGCCAACTGGGTCATGGTCGAACTGGGCAGCCTGTTGAACAAGCAGGGTGTCGAAATCGACCAGTCGCCGGTCAGCGCCGAGCAACTGGGTGGCATGCTCCAGCGCATCACCGATAACACTATCTCGGGCAAGATCGCGAAAATGGTCTTCGAAGCGATGGCCAATGGTGAAGGCAGCGCCGATGAAGTCATCGAGAAGCGCGGCCTGAAGCAGGTCACCGACAGCGGTGCCATCGAATCGATGCTCGACGAAGTACTGGCCGCCAACGCGGAACAGGTCGAACAGTACCGTGCGGCTGACGAAGCCAAGCGCGGCAAGATGTTCGGCTTCTTCGTCGGTCAGGCGATGAAAGCCTCCAAAGGCAAAGCCAACCCGCAGCAGGTCAACGAACTGCTGAAGGCCAAACTGGAGGGTTGATTGCCCCACGCTCCGGGCTCATCGTCATGCATAAGTCTCGATGAGCCGGGAAAACGGGTCTGAAACCGTAGCACCAGGCGGACTGCAGATCCCTGTGGGGAGTGAGCTTGCTCGCGAAGACGATGTCCAGGCGCCCTGTCTCTTGGGGCTATACCGACCTATTCGCGGGCAAGCTCGCACCAGTTTTGTATATCACGCAGAACATTGGCACGAGCGTCAGGTAGATCTTGCAGAACTCAACCCCACTGGCACCCAGGACCCTCTCCATGCGCCGACTTCTTCTTGCCAGCAGCCTGCTGACCTTGCTGGCTGGCTGTGCCAATCACATCATCGACCCTCACGGTTATGACGAAACCGGCACTGCCGCTTATTATGGTGCTCGCCATCATGGCAACCGCACGGCCAGCGGCGAACCCTTCAATCAAAATGCCCTGACCGCAGCCCATCGACAACTGCCGTTCGGGACGCGAGTGAAGGTCACCAACCTGGACAATGACCGGTCGGTGGTCGTCCGCATCAATGACCGCGGCCCCCATACGCGCGGTCGGCTGATCGATGTCTCTCGCGAAGCCGCCGAACAACTGGGTATGCTGCGCAGCGGCACCGCACCTGTTCGCGTCCAGGCCCTCGATTAACCTCAGTCAAGGACACCCCCTATTCTCCAGCTATCGGCCCTGCCCGCCCCCGCGCTGATTCAAATGCTCAGCGGCTTGCTGTTGCTGCTGATCGGAGCAGAGCTTTCGGTGCGATCAGCGGTGCATCTGGCGGCCATTTTCAAGGTCAGGCCATTGATCATCGGCCTCACCGTCGTGGCGATGGGCACCAGTGCGCCGCAAATGGCGGTCAGCCTGCAAGCCGCTTTTTCGGATAACACAGACATCGCCGTTGGCAGCGTCATTGGCGGCAATATCTTCAATGTGCTGGTCATCCTTGGCCTGTGCTCGCTGATCATTCCGCTGCGAGTGGCACGCCAGGTGGTGCGTGTGGATATCCCGCTGATGATCGGCGCGTGCCTGCTGGCTATCGGTCTTTCGTGGAGCGGGGAATTCAGCCAGTTCGACGGCGCACTGCTGCTGACCGGCCTGTTGGTCTGCCTGATCATCATCATCCGCCAAGGTGGCCATACCCCACGTCATGGCAACGCCGCGACGACGGAAAAACCCCGCACCTTCACACGCATCGCCATGCTTGTCGTGGGGTTGCTGATGCTGACTGCCGGCGGACACCTGCTGGTCAGTGCCTCGGTGGTCATGGCAATCCACCTGGGGCTTTCCGAGCGCATTGTCGGCCTGACGGTTATCGCCATCGGCACTTCCCTGCCCGCGCTGATGACGTCGTTGATTGCCGCGCTGCGTGGCGAACGCGACATCGCGGTGGGCAATGTGATCGGCAGCAATCTGTTCAATCTGCTGGGGGTGCTGGGCGTCACCGCGCTGGTCGCCCCGGTGCCGCTGACCATTTCGCCGAACGCGCTGGTATTCGACCTGCCCGTCATGCTGGGCGTTTCGCTGCTGTGCGTGCCGCTGTTTTATTCCGGCTACCGGATCGACCGGATCGAGGGCCTGCTGCTGTTGGCGCTGTACCTGACCTACGGCCTGCATATTCTGGCGATCAGCACCGGCATGGCGCTGGCCAGCCGGCTTGAAAGCGGAATGCTCACTTTCGTGTTGCCGGTGCTGGGCCTTATCGTTGCCTGGCGAACCGTCCGCGCCTGGCGTCGCCAGCATTGATGCAAACCCACACTGATCAGAGGAAAACGCCATGACAGACAAAAAAATCAGCGACGGCGAACAGATCCGTCGCCAGGTCATGGGCGATGTCTACGTCGACCGTGCCCTGGGCAACGCCACCGATTTCAGTCAGCCGCTGCAGGACTTCGTCAACGAACACGCCTGGGGCAGCGTCTGGAGCCGGGAAGGCTTACCGCTGAAAACCCGCAGCCTGATCACCCTGGCCACCCTCACCGCCCTCAAATGCCCGCAAGAATTGAAGGGCCATGTGCGTGGCGCGCTGAACAACGGCTGCACGGTCGAGGAAATTTGTGAAGCGCTGCTGCACTGCGCGGTGTACGCCGGTGTGCCAGCGGCCATCGATGCGTTTCGGGCCGCGCAGGAAGTGATCGACAGCTACGTCAAGCCGGATTGATCCAGCCGCCCCATTGCAGAATGAAAATCCCCACGTTAGTGGTGACCGCTGCGGCGAGCGTGGTGATGACGATGATCGCTGCGGCCAGTTCGTAGTTACCGTTGGCGGTGCGCGCCATGATGTAACTGGCGGCGGCAGTCGGGCTGCCGAAATAAAGAAACAGAATGCCCAGTTCCGGGCCTCGGAAGCCCAACAGCCAGGCGGCCAGTGTGCAAAGCAATGGCAAGGTGATCATCTTCATGACGCTGGCGCTGACGGCCAGCTTGCCGCTTTTGCGCAAGGATGTCAGCGACAGCGTGCCGCCGATGCAGATCAGCGCCAAAGGCAACGTCATCTGCGCCAGATAGCTGCCCGACGTCTCCAGCCATTTGGGCAGACCGATGCTGAAATAGGCGAACGGCGACGCGATGAGCACGCTGATGATCAGCGGGTTGGCCAGCACACTCTTGAAGATGCTCCAGGGGTCGGACTTGATCACCGGGCTGTAGACGGCCAGAACCACGGTCGACAGCGTGTTGTAGAACACGATGACCAGCGCCGCGAGAATCGCCCCCAGGGAAATCCCCACCGGCCCATACATGCTCGCCGCCAGCGCCAGCCCGATCACACCGTTGTTGCCGCGAAACGCGCCCTGAACGTAGATGCCTCGTTCTTCATACGGGCAACGCCAGATCGCCCAGCCCCAGGCAAAAGCGAAACTCAGCAGTGTTGCCGCGCTGAAAAAAATCAGCAGGCTGGGTTTGAGTGCGGTGCGCAGGTCGGCATGGATGATGCCGAGAAACAGCAACGCAGGCATGGTGACGTTAAACACCAGCCCCGAGGCAGCGACAATGAACCCGTCGTTGATGGCACCGATGCGCCTGAGGAATACGCCCAGGAACAACATGGCAAACACCGGGGCGGTGATGTTCAGGGTTTCGAGAAAAATAGCCAGCATGCCACGCACCCGGTCCCGTCGTTAGGTAGCTTATGATAAGCCACCCATGACGGGCGTGTTGCAAGGAATTTCCTGACGGCCTGCGCACCCCGCCACTGCCTGCCGTCAGACGATTCGACTGATCTCCTTGGCAGGCTGCAATTTACGCTCGAACACCGAGACGCCGTCCAGATCGCGCAGGGCGACAGACATCTCGCCGGTTTGTCCGTCGATATTCACTTCGCCAAAGAACTGATAACCCGCGAAAGGCGAGGTGTTCTGCGCGGGCGGCGCTTTCTGGAACACCAGTTCCGGCCCGAATGTCTTGTCCAGCGCGTTAGGCCCGAAGCTGCCCGCATTCAAAGGCCCGGCCACGAACTCCCAGAAGGGATCGAAATCCTGGAACACCGCCAGGTCCGGTTGATAGTGATGCGCGGCGCA
This sequence comes from Pseudomonas syringae, assembly GCF_002157375.1. Lineage (GTDB taxonomy): Bacteria > Pseudomonadota > Gammaproteobacteria > Pseudomonadales > Pseudomonadaceae > Aquipseudomonas > Aquipseudomonas syringae_T. The sequence continues at coordinate 51,187 of NZ_MTSA01000002.1, read as the reverse complement.
ATAATGAACGTCAGCGGTCAGCCAGACACAGTCGCGAATCTTCTGCGCGCGCAGGTAAGCCAGCAGCTCGGCAACCTCCAGCTCGCGCCCCAGCGCCGGGCCATTATTGCCATTGGCGATGGCTTCCCAACGTGGCACGCCGGGGCTGACCTCGCCATCCGGCACACCCAGGCCGATGGGCATGTCAGCGGCAATCACTTTCCACTGCGCACGTGAGGCATTGAGTTCGCGCTTGAGCCAGTCGAGCTGCTCGCGGCCGAGAAAGGCGGTGGTCGGGCCAGGCTTGTCGGCGAGGTTGGCGTCGTTGCCGTCGCGGTAGCTGCGCATGTCGAGGACAAACACGTCGAGCATCGGGCCATAAGGAATCTTGCGGTAGATGCGTCCGCCCTTGTCCGCCTCTTGCAGGCGCAGCGGCGCGTATTCCAGATATGCCTGGCGGGCACGCGAGGACAGCAACTGAATATCCTTGACCGTGTAACGGTCATCCAGCTGTTTGCTGGGCGACCAGTTGTTGGTGACTTCGTGGTCGTCCCACTGCCAGACCTGCGGCACCTCGGCATTGAAGCGGCGCAGGTTTTCATCCATCAGGTTATAGCGATAATTGCCACGGTATTCGTCGAGGGTCTCTGCCACCTTGCTTTTCGCTTCGGTGGTGATGTTGCGCCAGATACGCCCGTCTTCGGCGGTGATCTGCGCCGGCACCGGACCGTCGGCGTAGATGGTGTCGCCACTGTGGATAAAAAAGTCAGGCAAGCGCAGGCGCATGGCTTCGTAGATCCGCATCCCGCCAATATCAGGGTTGATGCCAAAGCCTTGCCCCACTGTGTCGCCACTCCAGACGAACCGGATGTCACGACGCTCCTGAGGCATGCTGCGTAAATGACCGAACCAGGGTTCGCTGGCCACGCCGCTCTGTGCATCTTCAAACGAAACACGGTAAAAAATCGCCTGATCGACCGGCAGCCCGCTCAACTCGACGCGCGCCGTGAAGTCGGTGCGCTGATCGGCGAGCGCCGACACCACACGTCGTGGCTGGGTAAACATACTTCGCGTGTCCCACTCGACCACCATGCGCGAGGGCCGGTCGCTGCGGCTCCAGATGATTGCCTTGTCGCCGAACACGTCACCGGACTGAACACCGTCCATCATTTTCGGCCGGTCCTGAACTGACGCGATGACGGCCGGCGCCACCCCCGGCAGCAGCAAACCCGCCCCAACGGCCCCGACGGCCTGGATGACACGACGACGCTTGAGATCGAACTGGCTCACGGTTATCCCCTCGCTGACAGGCAAAAAAGCAACGTAGCAGGGGAATGTTGGCGCTGTGTGACAGCCCCTCACGAACAAAGCACACCGTGGACAGCAAAAACCTCTGGCGCCCGGTAACTGGTAAACTCCCGCGCCTAATTCCAGCCTGAGGCGCTCAGCATGTCTTCCCTGAATCAGGCGCTCAGCGCAGCCTTCGAACATCGCCAGCCGCTGCTTGCCGAACTGCACCAGCAAGGCACCGATTGCTATCGACTGTTTCATGGCAGCCAGGAAGGCGCCAGCGGCCTGACCATCGACCGCTATGGCCCGCAATTGCTGGTGCAGAGCTTTCATACCCGTCTGGAGCGCGATGCGCTGCTCGGGCTGCATGAACAGGTCAATGTTCATCTGGGCATGGAAACCCTGCTGGTTTACAACGACCGCTCGCAAGGCAACTCCCGGGTGGATCGCCAGGACGCTGTCTACAAAGCCGACGACGCAGCGCTGGCCGACCATGTCGGTCATGAATGGGGGCTCAATTACCGGGTTCGCGGTCGGCATGCCGGCCAGGATCCGCTGCTGTTTCTCGACCTGCGCAACACACGTGGCTGGGTGAAGCGGCACAGTGCGGGCAAGAGCGTGCTGAACCTGTTCGCCTACACCTGCGGCGTTGGCCTGAGTGCCGCTGCCGGTGGCGCGAGCGAAGTGTGCAATCTGGATTTTGCCGAGGGCAATCTGGCTGTGGGCCGCGAGAACGGCGCGCTCAATCCGCAATTGCCGGCCATGCAATTTATCCAGTCGGATTACTTTCCGGCCATCCGTCAACTTGCGGGCCTGCCGGTCGCCGCCCGACGCAGCCAGAAGCTGCCAAGCCATGTAAAACTCGATCAGCGCCAATACGATCTGGTTTTGCTCGATCCACCCGCTTGGGCCAAAAGTGCGTTCGGGACCGTCGACCTGCTGCGCGATTATCAAAGCCTGCTCAAACCCGCCCTGCTGGCCACCGCAGAAGATGGCGTGCTGATCTGCTGTAACAATATGGCGAAAGTCAGCCTGCAGGACTGGCGCGAGCAAGTGCTGCGTTGCGCTACCAAAGCAGGCCGCCCGGTGCGCGACTGTCAGGTGATACAACCTGCCGAAGACTTCCCGTCGAAGGACGGGCAGCCACCGCTGAAGACGCTGATTCTGCAACTCTGATCCGGCGCTGACACTCGGTTGCTGAAACCAGCCGCTTAATCAGGAAATATCCTACAAGCCTGAGCGGCAGTGCCTTGGGAACCGACCAGGCGTGCCATACTCCAAGCACCTCCGAAAGAGAGAGACGCCGTTGCCCATGTCCAGAGGATTGAAACGCACACTTGGCTCCTTGCTGGCCTTGTTTGTGCTCTACAGCTTGTTGGGGTTTTTCATCCTTCCCGGTGTCGCTCTGCAGATCGCGAACCAGCAACTGGCCAACTACTCGACCGCACCGGCAAAGCTGGAGCGTCTGGAATTCAATCCCTACACCCTGGAATTGACGCTGTGGGGCCTGAACATCGGGACACCCGGTAAAGAACAGGTCGCCTTTGAAAAGCTGTACGCCAATCTGCAAATCGACAGCCTCTGGACCCGCGCCCTGCATCTGCAACGCGTCGAGCTGACCAAAGCCAAAACCGAGTTGCTGTTCGACAAGCAAGGCGCATTCAACCTGGCGCAACTGTTCAAGCTGCCCGCCAGTGAGCCGGTAAAGGATGAACCGCCGAGCAAACCGTTCCCGCTGCGCATTGGTGAAATCAAGCTGGCCGACGGCTACGTGCATTTCCAGGACATGCGCCCCGGCAAGCCCATCGAATTCCTCTACGACGCACTGAATTTCGAACTCAAGAACCTCAGCACCCTGCCTGAAGACAACGCCGACATGACATTGGTCGCGGCAGGCCCGGACGGCGGACAGATCGACTGGGTGGGCCGTATCAGTCTGGTGCCGATCACTTCAGAGGGCACCCTGAAAGTCACTGACGGCAAGATGAAGCTGTGGTGGCCTTATGTGCGTGATGCGCTGCCGCTGGCACTTGAGGATGGCGTGCTGAATTTCAGCACCGCTTACAAACTCGACCTTGCTGAAAAAACCGAGCTTCAACTGACTGCTTTGTCGGCCAGCGTCGCCCCCTTCGCGCTGAATACGCCTGATGGTCGCCCTCTGGTGCGCATGCAACGCCTGGATGTAAGCGAAACATCGGTCGACCTGGCCAGACAGAAAGTGAATGTCGGCAAGATTCGCAGCCAGAAACTGGAAACCTGGGCAGCGCGGGAAGCCGACGGCCAACTGGACTGGCAGAAACTGTTCGCCAGTCAGCCGGGCACGTCTGCGTCGCCTCAAAAACCGGCGGTGGATGAAAAGGCCGCCGAACCGGCATCTGCCACTGCCAGCGCTCAACCGGCAACGCACAGCAAGCCTTGGCAAGTGCTGTTACGCGACGTGCAACTGCGCAACTACATGGTCCATCTGGCGGATCGCGCACCTAAAGAGCCGGTGGCGCTGGATGTCGGCCCGCTGAATGTGGATATCCAGAATTTCGACAGCCTCAACGGTTCGCCCTTCACCCTCAAGCTCGACACGGGCCTGGGCAAACAAGGCAACCTCACCGCGTCCGGCGATGTGAACCTGAATCCTGTGAGTGCGCGGCTGAATGTGACCACGCGTGATATCGACCTGCGGGTGGCTCAGGCCTACATCAGCCCCTTCATTCTTCTTGAACTGCGCAGCGGCATGCTGGGCAGTGACCTGGCAGTGAACCTGAAAAGTACCGAGCCGCTGGCGTTCAGCGTGACGGGGAAAGCCCAGGTCAACCAGCTTCACACGCTGGACACACTCAAACAGCGCGACTTCCTGAAGTGGCAGCAACTGGAGCTTGAAGGGCTGGATTACCAGCACGGCACAGGGCTTTCGATTGCCAGGGTGAACATGAGTCAACCTTATGCGCGCTTCATGATCAACGAAGACCGCACCACCAACGTCGATGACCTGCTGATTCCACAGCCGGATGACAAGGCCGCATCACCGCGTGAAAAGGCCAGACCGCAACCCAAGGCAAGCAAGGAAAACCCACTGGCGATCTACGTCGGCGAAGTGAACATCAAGGACGGTTCGGCAAACTTTGCCGACATGACCCTGACCCCCAACTTCGCCACGGCGGTGCAGCAGCTCAACGGTCGCGTCGGCACCATCGACAACCGAAAGGCCACCCCTGCCCCGGTCAACATCGAAGGCAAGGTGGATCGTTATGCGCCGGTAACCATCAAAGGCAGCCTCAACCCGTTCGACCCGATGGCCAGCCTGGATATCACCACCAGCTTCAAGCGTGTCGAGCTGACCAACCTGACACCGTACTCCGGCAAGTTCGCGGGCTTCAGGATTCGCAAGGGCCGGCTCAACCTGGATCTGCATTACCTGATCACCAAAGGCCAGCTCAAGGCCCAGAACAAAGTGCTGATCGAGCAGCTGCAACTGGGTGAGCGGGTCGAAAGCCCGGATGCGCTGGACCTGCCGATTCGTCTGGCTGTCGCGCTGCTCAAGGACACCAAGGGGCAAATTTCGCTTGAGCTGCCGATTGAAGGCGACCTCAACAACCCTCAGTTCAGCGTGATGCCAATCGTCTGGCAAACCCTGCGCAATCTGGTGCTGCGCGCGGCACAGGCCCCGTTCAAGATGCTTGGCAGCCTCGTCTCGGGCGGCAGCTCCGAGGACCTCGGCAGCGTCAGTTTCGCTCCAGGCTCCAGTGACTTGTCGGCAGAGGCGCAAAACGCGCTGGACAAGCTCTCCGTGGCGCTCAAGGAGCGTCCGGACCTCAAGCTGGAGATCGAAGGCACCAGCGCTGCCAGCAGCGACGGCCCGTTGATTGCTCAGCAACGGCTGGAGCGGGAATACCAGTACACGTATTACAAGATTCTCCAGCGCCGGGGTGACAAGGTCCCGGCCAAAGCCGGCCTGATAGACGTTCCGGACGCTGAAAAAGCGCCGATGCTCGAAGGTATCTACCGAACCCGCCTGAAGCAGCAACCACCCGCCGAGTGGGCCAACCTGGGCAAGGAACAACGTGCAGGCCAGATGCGCGCTGCCGTACTCAAATTCTGGAGCAGCAATGAAGTGCTGCTGCGCGAATTGGGCCAAAGCCGAGCCAGCAGCATCAAGGATTACCTTGTGGACAAGGGCAAACTGGAAGACGCGCGGGTCTACTTTGTAGACGCACGGCTTGGTCAGGCCCAGCCGGACGGTAAAGTCATCAGCCCGCTGCACCTGGACAGTGAGTAAATTCGTTGCCACACATTCGAAGCAACATGCTGATCAACCTGACGCTGGCCCTGGCAGCGGGAGTAGCCGCTTTGCCTGTACATGCAGCGTCGACCTTGCGCTGCGGCAGTCAATTGGTCAGTACCGGGGACAGGACGTTCGAGGTTCAGCAAAAGTGCGGCGAGCCCATCAGTCAGGACGTCATCGGCACGAAGGAAACCTTCAGCGCCAACTATCGCAGGTCGGAAACTGTCAGGATTGAGGAGTGGGTCTATGGCCCCGACAATGGCATGTATCAATACCTGCACTTTGAAGGTGGGCGTCTGGTCAGGATTGATAGCCAGCGCCGTCGTTAATCAGCCCGCTGCACCTTTTTACCGCCCACAATAGAACAGGCCCCGACTCTTCAGTCGGGGCCTGTAATGGCAACATCCTTGTCGCCTCGCATGAACCTTCCATCAATCAATAATCAATGACTGCGGGTGTTCATGGGCAGTGTTCGATTACTCGGCTTTCAGGCCAGCAGCCGATACGTCTTTGACGCCTTTGATTTTCTTGGTGATGGCAACAGCGGTGTTTTTCTGCGCCTCAGTCACTTTTACCATGGAGGACAGGGAAACCACGCCTTTGTTGGTCTCAACCTTGATGTCCGAACCAGGAATGCCTTTTTCAGTCAGCAGGTCAGCTTTGACTTTGGTGGTGATCCAGGTGTCAGAGGTATCTTCTTTGACTTCTTGAGTGGTGGTGTTGGCTGCCAGAACCATTGGCGCTTGAGCCGAGGTCTGTGCGAAAGCAGCGTTAGCCATGGTCAGAGTCAGGGCAGTTGCGGTAGCGGCAGCGATAGCGAACTTCTTCATACGATAACTCCTGTTTTTCTCGAAAACTGCGCCAGCGTTGTGGCTGCAGGGTTAATGGTTATATCGCAAGCGCTGTGCCAAATCAGATGATCACAAAAAACCCTTTTAAATCATGCAGTTATATTTTTATTCGTTTTATCGAATCGTGCAGATTGCCCGTTGGAGGCCTCCAGGGCTTGCAAGATGCATGTTTGAATCAAGCATTTTGCGCGGTTGTGGCGTAACCCTTTAATTGCGCTCATAAAAAAAGGACTCCGAAGAGTCCTTTTCAAAACGCAGTGCTAGACGATCAGACGCCCGATGCTTTCGCAGCCGCTACGTCTTTGATCGACAGCTTGATACGACCGCGGTTGTCCACGTCCAGTACCAATACTTCGACTTCCTCGCCTTCTTTCAGGATATCGGTCACTTTCTCGACGCGAGCATCGCTCAACATGGAGATGTGAACCAGACCGTCCTTGCCAGGCAGGATGTTGACGAATGCGCCGAAATCGACGATGCGCTCAACTTTGCCGAGGTAGATCTTGCCGATCTCTGCTTCTGCGGTGATGCCCAGAACGCGCTGACGTGCAGCTTCAGCCGCTTCCTTGGACTCGCCGAAGATCTTGATCGAGCCGTCGTCTTCGATATCGATCGAAGCCTTGGTCTCTTCGCAGATTGCACGGATGGTTGCGCCACCCTTGCCGATGACGTCACGGATCTTGTCGGTGTCGATCTTCATCGCGATCATGGTAGGAGCGTTGGCCGAAAGCTCGTTACGCGACTGACCGATGATCTGGTTCATCTGACCGAGAATGTTCAGGCGAGCTTCCAGGGCCTGGCCCAGAGCGATCTCCATGATTTCTTCGGTGATGCCCTTGATCTTGATGTCCATCTGCAGCGCGGTAACACCTTTGGAGGTACCGGCTACCTTGAAGTCCATGTCGCCCAAGTGATCTTCGTCACCCAGGATGTCGGTCAGAATCGCGAACTTCTCGCCTTCCTTGACCAGCCCCATGGCGATACCGGCAACCGGTGCCTTCATCGGAACACCAGCGTCCATCAGCGCCAGGGAAGCACCGCAGACCGAAGCCATCGAGCTGGAACCGTTGGATTCGGTGATTTCCGAAACCACACGGATGGTGTACGGGAACACGTCAGCGCCCGGCAGCATGGCCTGCACACTGCGACGCGCCAGACGGCCGTGACCGATCTCGCGACGGCCCGCACCGCCCATACGACCACACTCGCCCACCGAGAACGGAGGGAAGTTGTAGTGCAGCATGAACGGGTCTTTTTTCTCGCCTTCAAGGGTGTCGAGCAACTGTGCGTCACGCGCAGTACCCAGCGTGGCAACGACCAGCGCCTGAGTTTCGCCGCGGGTGAACAGTGCCGAACCGTGAGTCTTTGGCAGAACGCCGACTTCGATGTTCAGAGGGCGGACAGTGCGAGTGTCGCGACCATCGATACGCGGCTTGCCGTTGACGATGTTTTCGCGAACGGTGCGGTATTCGATTTCGCCGAAAGCGGCTTTGACTTCGCTGGCAGACGGGCTGCCTTCTTCAACAGCGAGCTTGGCAACGACCTGATCTTTCAGCTCGCCCAGACGCGCATAACGGTCGGCCTTGACGGTGATGGTGTAAGCCTGGGAGATCGCGTCGCCGAACTCGGCACGGATAGCGCCCAACAGTGCGGTCGCTTCAGGCTTGGGCTGCCAGTCCCATGTAGGCTTGGCGGCTTCGGCAGCCAGTTCCTTGATGGCGTTGATGACGACCTGGAATTCGTCGTGGGCGAACAGCACGGCGCCCAGCATCTGGTCTTCAGTCAGCTCTTTGGCTTCCGATTCGACCATCAGAACAGCTTCGGAAGTACCGGCTACGACCATGTCCAGGCTCGAAGCCTGCAGTTGCTCGTAAGTCGGGTTCAGCAGGTAGCCGGTGCTTTCGTGGAAAGCAACGCGCGCAGCACCGACCGGACCGTCGAACGGGATGCCGGAGATGGCCAGGGCAGCCGACGTACCGATCATCGCAGCGATGTCCGGATCGATTTTCTTGCTGGTGGACACGACGGTGCAGACAACCTGCACTTCGTTCATGAAGCCTTCGGGAAACAGCGGACGGATCGGACGGTCGATCAGGCGCGAGGTCAGGGTTTCTTTCTCGGAAGGACGGCCTTCACGCTTGAAAAAACCACCGGGGATCTTGCCGGCTGCGTAGGTTTTTTCCTGATAGTGAACGGACAGAGGAAAGAAGCCTTTGCCAGCGTCAGCCTGTTTGGCGCCGACCACAGTCACAAGTACGCTGACGTCGTCGTCAACGGTGACCAATACTGCGCCAGAGGCTTGACGGGCGATACGGCCTGTCTCGAGGGTTACGGTCGATTGACCGAACTGAAACTTTTTGATTACCGGGTTCACGGTTTCCTACCTTTCTTTGTGGCTCTTGGGGAACTGGTTTCTTGCGAATTCTTGGGCAATGTGGGGAATCGGCCCCTTCCACAGTCCAGATAAAACTTGAGGCTGGGAGCCTGCCATCACCACCGGGCAAACCCGACGGATCATGACAGACAACCAACCTCTAGCAACGTCGTTATTAGCGACGCAGACCCAGACGACCGATCAGGGCGCTGTAACGGCTAACGTCCTTACCTTTCAGGTAATCCAGCAGCTTGCGACGCTGGTTTACCATACGGATCAGGCCACGACGCGAGTGGTGGTCTTTACCGTTGGCCTTGAAGTGGCCTTGCAGTTTGTTGATGTTGGCGGTCAGCAGTGCAACTTGCACTTCTGGCGAACCTGTATCACCAACAGCTTGCTGGTAGTCGGTTACGATCTGAGCTTTTTCTTCAACGCTGAGTGCCATGTGGGCAATCCTTATTTCAGGGAAGCGCTTCCGGAGAAACGTTTCCAACAGGCCGAGGACGAAACCTCGTATTAAAAAATGAGATATGACCGTGCCTGTTAACAGCCATCCTCGTTCCACCCCATTGGCAGGCTAGCCTGCCAATGGACTGGTTTCGGTCACTCTGACCGAATCAAACGACGCGGCGCAATGCGCCCGTCTTCGCTGACTTCACCGATACCGATGAAGCGACCTTCATGATCCTGCACCCGTACCATGCCGAACTTCGGCGCGTCCGGAGCGCGTACTGGCTGACCATGCAACCAGTAGAACGAACTGTGCTCGGAAAACTTCAGCAAGGGCCAGTCGAGCAGGCCACTGTCCGAAGGCATCAAAAAGCGGTCTACCGCTTCATTGCCGCCATCGGCATGCACTTGCTCAAGCTCTTCCAGCGTGACGGTCTGAGCCAGTGTGAAAGGCCCGGCCTGGGTACGACGCAGCTCTGCGACGTAGGCCCCACAACCGAGTTTTTCACCAATATCCTCGACCAGCGTGCGGATATAAGTGCCTTTGCTGCAATCCACCGACAGACGTGCTGTCTCGCCTTCGCAATCAAGTAATTCCAGGCGCGCAATAGTAACAGAACGAGGCTCGCGCTCCACTACTTCCCCTGCACGCGCCAGCTTGTAAAGTGGCTGCCCGTCACGCTTGAGGGCCGAGTACATGGGAGGTATCTGGCTGATTTGCCCGCGAAATTCCGGCAGAACGGCTTCAATATCGTCGCGACCAACGGTCACCGGACGCGTGAGCAAAACATCGCCCTCGGAGTCGGCCGTGGTCGTGGTCTTGCCCAGCTGCGCCAGCGTCTCGTAGGACTTGTCCGAATCGAGCAAGTACTGAGAGAACTTGGTCGCCTCGCCGAAGCACAACGGCAGAACACCGGTTGCCAGGGGATCAAGACTGCCCGTGTGCCCGGCTTTCTCGGCGTTGAGCAGCCAGCGGACCTTTTGCAGCGCGGCATTGGAAGTGAAGCCCAGTGGCTTGTCGAGCAGGATGATCCCGCTGACATTGCGACGTATACGCTTGACCTGAGCCACCCTTTATTCCTCGGTACTTTCAGGCTTGGCGTCTGACGACACCGGGCCTTCCTGATGCTGGCCGTCTTCTGCCACGGCGCGTTCGATCAGGGCCGAGAGGTGCGCACCCCGTACAACGCTTTCGTCATAATGGAAATGCAGTTGGGGCACGCTGCGCAATTTCATTTCACGCGCCAGCTGCATGCGCAGGAAACCTGCGGCAGAGTTGAGCACCTTGATGGTCTGCGCGATATCTTCTGCGTTGTCCTGCCCCATGACCGTCATGAAAATCTTTGCATGACCGACATCACGGCTGACGTCTACGGCAGTGATAGTGACCAGGCCCACACGTGGGTCCTTGATTTCGCGACGAATCAGTTGCGCCAGTTCGCGCTGCATCTGATCGCCGATACGCTGGGTACGGCTGTATTCTTTTGCCATGTTTGTTACCTGTTACTGATCCGGGACCAAACCCTGACCGTCTGAAAGCGGCAAACGCCCGGCCTGACAAATGCCAGACCGGGCGTTGCGTTTAGAGTCCACGGGGAAAACAGGGCATTTGCATGCGACGCTTCCACCGTGACTCCTGAGACTCGCGATTTAGAGGCTGCGAGCCACTTGGACCTTCTCGAAGACTTCGATCTTGTCACCAACCTTGACGTCGTTGTAGCTCTTGACGCCGATACCGCATTCCATGCCGGCACGTACTTCGGCAGCGTCATCCTTGAAGCGGCGCAGGGATTCCAGCTCGCCTTCGAAGATAACGATGTCTTCACGCAGAACACGAATCGGACGGTTACGGTAGACAGTGCCTTCCAGAACCATACAACCAGCGATCGCGCCGAATTTCGGCGAACGGAACACATCGCGGACTTCGGCGATGCCCAGGATATTCTCCCGAACGTCACTGCCAAGCATACCGGTGAGGGCTTTCTTGACGTCTTCGATGATGTCGTAGATCACGTTGTAGTAACGCATATCCAGACCTTCCTGCTCGACGATCTTGCGAGCGCCAGCATCGGCACGCACGTTGAAGCCGAACAGTACAGCGTTGGAGGCCAGTGCCAGGTTGGCGTCGCTCTCGGTGATACCACCGACACCGCCACCGACTACGCGCACTTGCACTTCGTCGTTACCCAGGCCATTCAAGGCGCCGTTCAACGCTTCGAGGGAACCACGAACGTCAGATTTGAGGACGATGTTGAGCGTCTTCTTCTCTGCCTGGCCCATGTTCTCGAAGATGTTTTCCAGCTTGCCGGCGTGAGCACGAGCCAGTTTGACTTCGCGGAACTTGCCTTGACGGAACAGGGCAACTTCACGGGCTTTCTTCTCGTCAGCCAGCACGGACATTTCGTCGCCAGCATCCGGAGTACCGTCCAGACCCAGGATTTCGACCGGAATCGAAGGACCTGCTTCTTTGACCGGCTTGCCGTTTTCGTCAAGCATGGCGCGGATGCGACCGAAGTTCGAACCGACCAGAACCATGTCGCCCTGACGCAGCGTACCGTCCTGAACCAGAACTGTCGCAACCGGACCACGGCCCTTGTCCAGGCGGGACTCGACAACAACACCGCGGCCAGGAGCCGAAGGCGTTGCCTTGAGTTCCAGAACTTCGGCTTGAAGCAGAACAGCTTCCAGCAGCTCGTCGACGCCAGTACCCATTTTCGCGGAGACCGAAACGAAAGGCGTATCACCGCCCCACTCTTCGGAAGTCACGCCATGGACTGACAACTCGCTGCGAATGCGATCGAGGTCAGCACCCGGCTTGTCGATCTTGTTCACGGCTACGACCAGCGGCACGCCAGCAGCAACAGCGTGCTGAACGGCTTCGATGGTCTGAGGCATCACGCCGTCGTCGGCAGCAACCACCAGGATCACGATATCGGTCGCCTTGGCACCACGGGCACGCATCGCGGTAAACGCGGCGTGACCCGGGGTGTCGAGGAAGGTGACCATGCCGCGTTCGGTTTCAACGTGGTAGGCACCGATATGCTGGGTGATGCCGCCGGCTTCGCCAGCTGCTACCTTGGCACGACGGATGTAGTCGAGCAGCGAGGTCTTACCGTGGTCAACGTGGCCCATTACGGTCACAACCGGCGCACGGGAGAACGACTCACCTTCGAACTTCAGCGATTCGGCCAGGGAATCTTCCAGGGCGTTGTCGCTGACCAGCGTGACCTTGTGGCCCAGCTCTTCGGCGATCAACTGGGCAGTTTCCTGATCCAGTACCTGGTTGATGGTCACAGGGGTGCCCATCTTGAACATGAACTTGATGACTTCAGCAGCCTTGACCGACATCTGTGCCGACAATTCGCCGACAGTGATGGTCTCGCCAATGGCAACGTCGCGGATCACAGGGCCGGTAGGGCTCTGGAAACCGTGAGCGTTACGCTTCTTCAGCTTGCCTTTTCCACGACCACCACGACGGAAGCTATCGCTTTCTTCGTCAGTAGTACGCGGCGCAACGCGAGGGGCCGGAGCCTTCTCTTTTACCGAGGCGCGATGCGGAGCGTTTTTACGCTCGCCGTCGCCACCACGGGCATTGCGGTCGTCAGCACGCGGCTTGTCAGGGCGACGCTGTTCGTCACGCTTGCGAGCATCGGCTGAAGGCGCAGCATTGGCGGGTGCCGGAGCGGCAGCCGAAGGTGCTTCGCGAACAGGCTCGGCCGCAGCAACAGGCTGAGCAGGTGCCGAAGCAGCCTGTTCGGTAGTCTGGGTGCCGGCAGGCTGGCTCCGCGCATCTTCTTCAGCGCGGCGCTTGGCTTCTTCTTCAGCCTTTTGACGAGCGGCATTTTCTACCGCACGGCGTTCGTCCATCTCGCGCTTGCGCTCGGCTTCGATCTCTTCCGGGCTACGCTGCACAAAGACTTTCTTCTTGCGCACTTCAACGCTGATGCTCTTGCTGCCAGCAACGCGCAGGGTGCTGGTGGTCTTGCGCTGCAAGGTAATCTTGCGAGGCTCTTCCACCTTGGCCTTGTGACCACTTTTCAGGTGCGTCAACAAGGCCTGTTTTTCGTTATCGGTCACAACTTGCTCGGCGGCGGTGTGTGGCAGACCTGCCTCACGCATCTGCTGTAACAGGCGCTCTACCGGTGTGTCGACCACTTTGGCCAGTTCTTTCACCGTGACTTGCGTCATGCACTTCTCTCCTCAGGCCGCGCCTACTTACTCGAACCAATGGGCTCGGGCGGCCATGATCAACTTGCCGGCACGATCATCGTCAATGCCGTCGATGTCGAGCAGATCGTCTATAGACTGCTCGGCCAGGTCTTCGCGGGTAATTACGCCGCGCACCGCCAGTTCCATCGCCAAATCCTTGTCCATACCCTCAAGCGAGAGCAGGTCTTCGGCCGGATGGGCGTCTGCCAGCTTTTCCTCTGTAGCGATGGCTTTAGTCAACAAACGATCCTTGGCACGAGCGCGAAGCTCGTTGACGATGTCTTCGTCAAAGCCGTCGATGTTGAGCATTTCTTCCAACGGTACGTAGGCAATCTCTTCCAGGCTGGTGAAGCCTTCATCAACCAGCACCTGAGCCAGTTCTTCATCGACTTCGAGTTCTTCGATGAAATTGCGCAGGATGTCACCGGTTTCAGCTTGCTGCTTGGCCTGGATGTCCGATTCGGTCATTACGTTCAGGGTCCAGCCGGTCAACTGGCTTGCCAGACGCACGTTCTGACCGCCACGACCAATAGCCTGGGCCAGGTTGTCCGCTCCCACTGCGATGTCCATTGCATGCGCATCTTCATCTACGATGATTGCCGCTACTTCTGCAGGAGACATTGCATTGATCACGAACTGCGCCGGGTTATCGTCCCAGAGCACGATATCCACACGTTCGCCACCCAGCTCGCCGGAAACAGCCTGAACTCGAGAGCCGCGCATGCCGATACAGGCGCCTTGCGGGTCGATTCGTTTGTCCTTGGAGCGAACAGCGATTTTTGCACGCGAACCCGGGTCACGGGAGGCAGCCATCACCTCGATGAGACCTTCGGCAATTTCCGGCACTTCAATGCGGAAAAGCTCGATCAGCATCTCTGGCGCAGTACGCGACAGAATCAGCTGAGGGCCACGGTTTTCGGTGCGAATTTCCTTGAGCAGAGCACGGACGCGAACACCGACCCGGAAAGTTTCCCGGGAAATGATGTCTTCACGCGCCAGCAATGCTTCGGCATTGTTACCCAGGTCAACGATGACATTGTCACGCGTTACCTTTTTAACAGTACCTGAAATGATTTCACCCAAACGTTCGCGGTAGGCATCGACCACCTGCGCACGCTCGGCTTCGCGAACTTTCTGCACAATGACCTGCTTCGCAGTCTGTGCAGCAATACGACCGAATTCGATGGAATCGATCTTTTCTTCGATCAGCTCACCCGCAACGGCGCCCGGCCTTTTAGCCTGGGCCTGATCAACGGCCAGCTCATAAGCCGGATCGTCCAGGTCTTCGTCCTCGACAACTGTCCAGCGACGGAAAGTCTCATAGTTACCTGTTTGGCGGTTGATCTCTACACGGAGCTCAACTTCGTCTTCAAAACGTTTCTTGGTAGCAGTGGCCAGAGCCAGCTCAAGCGCTTCAAAAATCACACCAGCCGGAACGCCCTTTTCATTGGACACCGACTCAACAACCAGCAGTACTTCTTTGCTCATCGTACGCCTCGCCTTTCGCAAGCCATTGGATCCGCGGGATCCGCAATAACCGGCACGTCTCAGTCAAACGTGGGAATAATGTTGGCCTTGTCGATCATGTCGATCGGCAACAGGAATTCATGGTCTTCAACCTGCACCACGACATCCTGCTCCTCCACCCCGCGGAGAAGGCCTTGAAAGTTGCGTCGACCTTCGAAAGGCGAGCGCAGCTTTATTTTCACTTGTTCCCCGGCGTACGAAGCAAACTGCTCAATAGTGAACAGCGGGCGCTCCATGCCAGGAGAAGACACTTCCAGGGTGTATTCGGTGCTGATTGGATCTTCTACGTCCAACACACCGCTGACCTGGCGACTGACGATTGCGCAGTCGTCCACCAGAACACCACCTTCCTTGTCGATATAAATGCGCAGCACCGAATGCTTGCCCTGGGAACTGAAATCGATCCCCCAGCATTGATAGCCAAGGGCCACGACCACCGGGGCCAACAAGTCCTGCAACTGTTCTAGCTTGCTCGACACCTGAACCCCCTCGTGCATGCTTTAAAAATAAAAAAATGGGCAAAAGCCCATCCCTGAAAACGCCGCTGAACATCGACGTCATGTACTGTCCAGCTAACAAAAAGCCCCTTAAAAGGGGCTCCGCTAAAACTGGTTGCGGGGGCTGGATTTGAACCAACGACCTTCGGGTTATGAGCCCGACGAGCTACCAAACTGCTCCACCCCGCGACAAAGCTGGGGCGGAAGTATACGACCGATCCATTGCTGGGTCAATCCAACATCCACCTACAAGAAAGCCCGCTAATGCGGGCTTCCCTGTTAATTGGTACCGAGAAGGGGACTCGAACCCCTACACCCATTGGGCACAACCACCTCAAGGTTGCGTGTCTACCAATTCCACCACCTCGGCATTACAACTATCTGGCGATCTCGCAAAAACACCGCCGAATTCTTTTTTACTTCT
Organism: Pseudomonas syringae; assembly: GCF_002157375.1. Lineage (GTDB taxonomy): Bacteria > Pseudomonadota > Gammaproteobacteria > Pseudomonadales > Pseudomonadaceae > Aquipseudomonas > Aquipseudomonas syringae_T. Next base: position 35,310 of record NZ_MTSA01000002.1, on the reverse strand, counting down.
TCTCTGGGGCTTGAGGTACGTCAGCTGGAACAACGGCTGGCTTTTGCCCTTCGAGAACCGGAACATCATCTGCTGCCGGCTTTTGCTTCACTTCCAGTACTGCCGGGTCTGGCAAACCTGCTTGAGTCAGCTGTTGAGCTTTCTCTTTAGCAAAGTAACCTAACCCCAAGCTGGTTATGAAAAAACATGCCGCAAGTATAGCAGTAAACTTACTGAGAAAGGTAGAGGTTCCTTGCCCTCCGAAGACAGTATTTGATGCACCGGCTCCAAAAGACGCACCTGCGTCCGCACCTTTACCCTGCTGCAGCAATACGAGAGCAACAACGCCAAGAGCGCCCAACAGGTGAAAAACAATTACGACTGTTTCCAGCATTTTTTCAGTTTCCCGCGGCGCGACAGATCGCACCGAACTCATCTGCATTCAGGGACGCTCCACCAATGAGCCCCCCATCGATATCCGGCATACTGAAAAGCTCGACCGCATTGGCCGCCTTCACGCTGCCGCCATAGAGAAGCCGCACACCTTGTGCGACTTCGGCATTCTCTTTTGCCAGCTGCGCACGAATGGCAGCATGTACTTCCTGCGCCTCTTGAGGCGAAGCGGTCAATCCGGTACCAATGGCCCAGACTGGCTCGTAGGCAATGACCGCATTGATCAGTGCATTGACGCCAAACTCGGCAATCACGCTGTCAAGCTGACGCCCGACCACTTCAAGTGTCTGCCCTGCCTTGCGCTCTTCCAGCGTTTCACCTATGCACAGCACAGGTGTCAGGCCGCTTGCCTGGATAGCCGCAAACTTCTTGTTGAGCACATTGTCCTGCTCGCCAATCAACTGACGACGCTCGGAGTGCCCGACAAGCACCAGCTTGCAACCGGCATCAGCCAGCTGGCTCGATGCGATTTCACCCGTCAATGCGCCCTGCTCAGCCTGTATCGCTGCATCCTGGGCGCCTACGGTGATAGAGGTGGACTTAAGCCCCTCGATCACTTGAAAAGTGAACAAGCTCGCAGGCATCACGGCGATATCGACGCTGCCTGGCAACACCTGCTTGCCCAGCCCCTCGATCAGCTCAGCGACGCTGGCGCGGGTACCGTGCATTTTCCAGTTACCAGCTACCATTGGGCGACGCATGCTACACCTCGTGGGTCAAAGTGGGCGCAGATGTTACCCAACACTTCCGACACTGGCAAGCCGAAATCAGGCGCAAACTTCAGCAACCAGTTTTGCGAGCTCTTCGGCGTAGGCCTTGACCTGCGCTTCGTCCTCACCTTCGACCATTACGCGCACGAGCGGCTCGGTGCCCGACTTGCGCAGCAACACCCGGCCACGGCCTGCCATCTGCTCGGTCACACGCGCACAGGCTTCCTGCACCGACGGATGGGAAACCGGATCGACACTTGAGCCTTCGAAACGCACATTGATCAGGATCTGCGGGCATTTGCGCAATTTCAGGCGCGCCTCCGCAAGGCTGATACCACTGCGACGCAGCGCGAGTATCACCTGCAGCGAGGCGATAATCGCATCACCGGTGGTGGCGTGCTGAAAACACACAATGTGCCCCGAGTTTTCACCACCGATCTGCCAATTGCGCTCAAGGAGCTCGGCAATCACATAGCGGTCGCCGACATTTGCGCGCACGAACGGAATATTCTGTTCTGCCAGGGCCAGCTCAAGGCCGAGGTTGCTCATCAGGGTGCCAACGACACCGCCCTGCAAACGGCCACGCTCGTGCAGGTCCCGTGCGATGATGTAGAGCAGTTCGTCACCGTCAACGACGGTGCCGGTGTGGTCAACCATCAGCACGCGGTCGCCGTCACCGTCGAAACCGATCCCCATGTCGGCGTGCTCCGCGACCACAGCGGCCTGCAAGGCCTCCATGTGCGTAGAGCCGCAATCCTTGTTGATGTTGAGCCCGTCAGGCTGCGCAGACAGCACCACAACCTGGGCACCCAGCTCACGAAATACATTGGGCGCTACCTTGTAGGTGGCGCCGTGTGCGCAATCGATGACCACTTTGAGACCGGCGAAATCGGTACTGGTCGGCACGCTGCTCTTGCAGAACTCGATGTAACGCCCGGCGGCATCGTTGATCCGCGAGACCTTGCCGAGGTTTTCGGACTCGGCCACGGTCATTGGCGCATCGAGCAGTTCCTCGATCATCATTTCGATCTCGTCAGGCAGCTTGGTGCCCTGACCGGAGAAGAACTTGATGCCGTTGTCGTAGTGCGGATTGTGCGAAGCACTGATGACGATGCCCGCTTCCGCATGGAAGGTGCGCGTCAGGTAGGCAATGGCAGGCGTCGGCATCGGCCCCAGCAACAGTACGTCGGCACCCGCCGCAGAAAGTCCGGCCTCAAGGGCGGATTCAAACATGTAACCGGAGATACGGGTGTCTTTGCCGACGAGGATCCGGCACGCGCCCATCTTGCGAAACGCCATGCCTGCCGCCCAACCCAGCTTCAGCATGAATTCAGGCGTGATCGGAAACTGCCCTACGCGACCACGAATGCCGTCGGTTCCGAAATATTTTCTGGTAGCCATGGATGCCCCACTGTTGTTATTCAGCTGCTTCGACAGCTGCGATCATGCGCACCACGTCAGCCGTTTCGGCGACATCATGCACACGTAGAATTTTTGCTCCTTTGGTTATCGCCAAAGCAGCGAGGGCCAGCCCTCCGGACAAACGCTGATCTACCGGACGCCCTAATACCGCGCCAATCATACTCTTGCGCGAAACGCCGACCAACAGAGGTTGACCCAGCGCATGCAGCGACTCCATATGCCTGAACAGGCTGAGGTTGTGCTGCAGCGTCTTGGCAAAGCCAAAACCCGGATCAAGAATGATCTGATGCCGATGGATTCCAGCAGCAACGCACTGATTCATGCGCTCAAGCAAGAAAGCACTGACCTCACCCACAAGGTCCTGATAGTGCGGATCATCCTGCATGGTTCCCGGCTCACCCAACATGTGCATGAGACAGACCGGCAAACCGGTGCCTGCCGCCGCCTCAAGCGCGCCAGGACGCCGCAAGGAACGCACATCATTGATGAGGCCTGCTCCCAAACGCGCCGCCTCCTGCATCACCTCAGGCGTAGATGTATCCACCGAGATGATCACGTCGAGCTCACGTGCAATGATCTCGACCACAGGCGCCACGCGCTCTACCTCCTCTGCTGGAGACACAGGTCGAGCGCCCGGACGCGTAGACTCGCCCCCGACATCGATCAGCGTGGCACCCGCCAGCATCATTGCCTCGGCATGACGCAACGCGGCATCCAGCTGACTGTAACGGCCGCCGTCGGAGAACGAGTCTGGGGTTGCATTCAGGATGCCCATCACGTGCGTGCGGGCCAAATCAAGAACCCGGTTGCCGCAAGGCAACCGGGTCGGGTACAGCGCAGATGTCATGTCAGACCTTAATGCTCGGCAGCAGGACCGCCGATTGGCGTTTCCGGACGAGGGTCCGGTGTGATCGGAGTACCATTGGTACCTGAACCACCACCCCAGTCACGCGGCTCACGCGGCGGGCGACCGGTCATGATGTCGTCGATCTGATCGGCATCAATGGTTTCGTACTTCATCAAGGCATCGGCCATCGCTTCCAGCTTGTCGCGATTATCCGTCAACAGTTGCTTGGCAGTGCCGTAGCAGTGATCAATGATGCTGCGTACTTCCGAATCGATAAGCTTGGCAGTGTCGCCGGATACGCTGGAGTTCTGGCTGCCGCCGCGACCCAGGTAGCCTGCATCTTCATCTTCGGAATACATCAACGGACCGAGCTTTTCAGACAAGCCCCACTTGGTCACCATGTTACGGGCGATCTGGCTGGCACGCATGATGTCGTTGGACGCACCCGTCGTAACGCCATCGAAACCCAGGGTCATCTCTTCAGCGATACGACCGCCGTACAGCGAGCAAATCTGACTGATCAGCGCACGCTTGGACAGGCTGTAACGATCTTCTTCCGGCAGGAACATGGTCACGCCCAAGGCACGGCCGCGCGGAATGATCGATACCTTGTAAACAGGATCATGCTCAGGCACCAGACGACCCACAATGGCGTGGCCCGCTTCGTGGTAAGCCGTGTTGCGCTTCTCCTTGTCGGACATGACCATCGATTTGCGCTCGGCGCCCATCATGATCTTGTCCTTGGCCAGTTCGAATTCCTTCATCTCTACGACGCGCTTGCCGGAGCGCGCTGCGAACAGGGACGCTTCGTTGACCAGGTTGGCCAGATCGGCACCGGAGAAGCCTGGAGTACCGCGAGCAATAACGCCCGGATTGACGTCTTCGCCCATCGGCACTTTGCGCATGTGAACCTTGAGAATCTGCTCACGACCACGGATATCCGGCAAACCGACGACAACCTGACGGTCAAAGCGGCCTGGACGCAACAATGCAGGGTCCAGTACGTCAGGACGGTTGGTTGCTGCAATGACGATGATGCCGTCATTCATCTCGAAGCCATCCATCTCGACCAGCAACTGGTTGAGCGTCTGCTCGCGCTCGTCGTGACCGCCGCCCATACCGGCACCACGGTGACGACCGACCGCATCGATCTCGTCGATAAAGATAATGCAAGGGGCATGCTTTTTGGCCTGTTCGAACATGTCACGAACACGGCTTGCACCCACACCCACGAACATTTCGACAAAGTCGGAACCGGAGATGGTGAAGAACGGTACCTTCGCTTCGCCGGCAATGGCCTTGGCGATCAGCGTTTTACCGGTACCCGGAGGACCGACCATCAGCACACCGCGCGGAATCCGGCCGCCCAAGCGCTGAAATTTGCCCGGATCACGAAGAAACTCGACCAGTTCGCCGACCTCTTCCTTGGCTTCGTCACAACCTGCAACGTCAGCCAGCGTCGTTTTGACCTGATCTTCGGATAACAGACGCGCCTTGCTCTTGCCGAAGCTCATCGGGCCGCCTTTGCCGCCCGCCCCGCCCTGCATCTGGCGCATGAAGAACATGAACACCGCGATGATCACCAGTATCGGGAAGCTGGCCACCAGCAACTGGGTCCAGATACTTTGCTGCTCAGGCTGCTTGCCTTCGATCACGACGTTATTGCTGACCAGATCGCCGATCAGACCGTTATCCGGGATGTTCGGGCGGATGGTCTTGAAGGTATCACCATCGCTGCGCTTGCCCGTGATGACGTAGCCGTCGACAGAAACCTTCTCGACCTTGCCATCCTTGACCTGCTGGATGAACTCGGAATAGTTGAGGTTCTGCGGCTCGTTCGGGCTGGAGAAGTTGTTCATCACCGTCACGAGGACAGCCGCGATGATCAACCACAGGATCAAATTCTTTGCCATATCGTTCAATTAGCTACCCTCTGAAGCAAGCTCCACGCAGCAAGCGTGCCTCGCATGATATTCACCGGCCTAACTTACTACAGAACCTGCAGATACGGCAGACACCGTCTGTAACCCTTTGTGAAACTTTGACAACGCGATGTTCAGTCATGCTGCATCGATAACGCCATTTGAAAAAAGCTATCGCTCCTTGTCAAAAACGCTCGATGCTGGCTGCGCCATCGATTCCGCGGAAGCCCCGAGCGAGCAAATACTGCTCGCGCGACCTGTCACGCGACGACGAAGGCTTGCGCATCTGCACCTTGTCGAACAGCTTGCGAATATCCTTGTGGTAGACATCGAAGCCTTCACCCTGGAAGACCTTGATCAGAAAATCGCCACCGGGACGTAGCACCCGGCCCGCGAGATCGAGCGCCAATTCACAGAGAAACATTGCGCGCGGCATATCTACAGCGCTCAATCCACTCATATTGGGGGCCATATCGGAAATCACAAGGTCTACCTGCGTATTACCGACCGCCTCGAGAATCTGTTCCAGAATGGCATCTTCGGTGAAGTCACCCTGAATGAAGGTCACGTCCGGGATGCTGTCCATCTCGAGAATGTCGGAAGCAATCAGACGCCCTTGCCCGCCAATCAGACGACTGGTCACTTGCGACCAGCCTCCCGGTGCGGCGCCAAGGTCGATGACGGTCATGCCCGGACGAATGATCTTGTCCTTTTCCTGAATCTCGAGAAGCTTGTAGCTGGCACGCGAACGGTAACCGTCCTTTTGCGCCATTTTGACGTATTTGTCGTCGAAGTGTTCTTTGAGCCAGTTATGGCTTGTCTTGGAACGGGCCACAGGGCACCTCAAAAATAAACGAGTCGTGATTAACTGGGCGGTCCCGGACTCGCTCGGGTAAACTGGCCGCCGCTTTTTAAAAGATCAGACGCAGAGGTCAGATTATGCCGCTCACTCCAGAGCAGAAGAAACAATACAAATCCATTGGCCACCATCTGAAACCGGTATTGATCGTGGCAGACAATGGTTTGACTGAAGGTGTACTTGCAGAACTTGAGCGCGCATTGAGCGATCACGAGCTGATCAAGATCAAACTCAACATCCTTGACCGCGAAAGCCGTCTGGGAGCCGTCGCCGAATTGTGCAAGGCCGGCTCAGCCGATCTGGTGCAGGTCATCGGCAAAATGGCGTTGATCTACCGCAAGAACCCAAAGGTAAACAAGCAACTGTCCAACGTCCACCGCGCACACGGATAAAAACAGAAGTCAGGGCCGCGAAAAGCGTGCCCTGACTCTTTTTTACCGCTGATTGCGCCCGCCAAAGCGGGCGCAAGGCATCAGTCGTGACGCACTTCGATGATTTCGTACTCGATCACGCCACTTGGCGTTTTCACGACCACCACGTCACCTTCCTCCTTGGCAATCAAGGCGCGAGCAATGGGCGAGCCCACTGAAATCTTGCCCTTCTTGATATCCGCCTCGTCCTCACCCACGATTTTGTAGGTCACGCGCTCGTCGTTTTCGACGTTGGCAATCTCGACCGTCGTGCCGAAAATCACCTTTCCGGTATGCGGGATGGTTTTGACATCGATGACCACGGCATTTTGCATACGGCCTTCAATATCCCGGATTCGCGCTTCAACCATACCTTGCTGCTCGCGAGCGGCATGGTATTCAGCGTTTTCCTTGAGATCGCCCAATTCGCGTGCCGTGCCGATGTCCTGGCTCAGCTTGGGGCGAACCACCTTGGTCAGGTGTGTCAGCTCTTCTTCCAGGGCGCGAGCGCCCTCGACTGTCATCGGGTATTTGATCATGCTTTCAGTCCTGCATGGAGATCCTGCAAGCGACGCACGGTCTTCTCGGGACCGAACTTGAGCGCTTCACAGATCGCTTCACCTGCTGCAATGGTAGTGGTGCAGTAGATCTTGTGCTGCAAGGCGTTGCGACGGATGGAGTAGGAATCGGCGATCGACTGACGACCTTCGGTGGTGTTGATAATCAGCGTGACTTCGTCATTCTTGATCATGTCGACCACGTGCGGACGACCTTCGGTGACCTTGTTGACGCGACGCACTTTCAGGCCCGCCGCCTCGATCAGCTTGGCAGTTCCCGCCGTTGCGACGATTTCGAAACCAAGGTTGATCAGGTCACGGGCGACCGCTTCAACCAGCGGCTTGTCGTCATCGCGCACACTGATAAACGCAGTCCCGCCAGTCGGCAGCACTTCGCTGGCGCCCATCTGGGCTTTGGCAAAGGCTTCACCGAAGGTGTCGCCCACGCCCATCACTTCACCGGTCGACTTCATTTCCGGGCCGAGGATCGGGTCAACGCCAGGGAATTTGGCGAATGGGAACACCGCCTCTTTCACACTGTAGAAGTTAGGAATGATTTCCTTGGTGAAATTCAGCTCTTTCAGGGTTTTACCTGCCATCACGCGTGCAGCGATCATGGCCAGGGAAACACCGATGCACTTGGAAACGAACGGCACGGTACGCGATGCACGCGGGTTCACTTCGATGACATAGATGTCTTCACCCTGAAGTGCCAGCTGTACGTTCATCAGACCGACAACGCCCAGCTCCAGAGCCATCTTCTTGACCTGCTCACGCATCTCGTCCTGGATGTGCGCAGGCAGCGAATACGGCGGCAGCGAACAGGCGGAGTCACCAGAGTGAACACCGGCCTGCTCGATGTGCTGCATGATTGCGCCGATGACCACATCAGTACCGTCGCAGACCGCATCGACGTCCATCTCGATGGCACAGTTCAGGAAGTGATCAAGCAACACAGGGCTGTCATTGGAGACCTGAACCGCTTCACGCAGGTAACGCTTGAGTTCGTCTTCCTGGTAGACGATTTCCATCGCACGGCCGCCCAGTACGTAGGACGGGCGCACCACCAGCGGGTAGCCGATTTTCGCAGCGGCACGAATGGCTTCGTCTTCGCTGCGCACGGTCGCGTTTGGCGGCTGGCGCAGGTTGAGGCGCTCGACCATGTGCTGGAACCGCTCGCGGTCTTCTGCACGGTCGATGGCATCCGGGCTGGTGCCGATAATCGGCACGCCAGCGGCTTCCAGGGCGCGGGCCAGTTTCAGCGGCGTCTGGCCACCGTACTGGACGATCACGCCTTTCGGCTTCTCGACGCGGACGATTTCCAGCACGTCTTCCAGCGTCACAGGCTCGAAGTACAGGCGGTCGGAGGTGTCGTAGTCGGTGGAGACGGTTTCCGGGTTGCAGTTGACCATAATGGTCTCGTACCCATCTTCACGCAGCGCCAATGCGGCATGTACGCAGCAGTAGTCGAACTCGATACCTTGACCGATACGGTTAGGGCCACCGCCCAGGATCATGATCTTGTCGCGCGTCGAAGGGTTGGCTTCACACTCTTCTTCGTACGTCGAGTACAGGTACGCGGTATCGGTGGCGAACTCGGCTGCGCACGTGTCGACGCGCTTGTAGACCGGGAACACGTCCAGCTTGTGACGGTGCGTACGCAGGTTTTTCTCGGTAACGCCCAGCAGCTTGGCCAGACGCGCATCGGAGAAACCCTTGCGCTTGAGGCGGAACATCAGGTCGCGATCGATGGCCGACAGGCCCAGCGTCTTGACCTTTTCCTCGTCCTTGACCAGGTCTTCGATCTGAACCAGGAACCACGGGTCGATCATGTTCATGGCGAAGATGTCTTCAACCGACATGCCCGCCCGGAAGGCATCGGCGACGTACCAGATACGCTCGGCACCCGGCACGGTCAGTTCGCGCTTCAGTGTGCTCATGCTTTCCGGATGGCTCAGGTCCAGCTTCGGATCAAGGCCGCAAACGCCGACTTCCAGGCCGCGCAGAGCTTTCTGCAAGGATTCCTGGAACGTACGACCGATGGCCATGACTTCGCCAACCGACTTCATCTGTGTGGTCAGGCGTGCATCAGCTTTGGCGAACTTCTCGAACGCGAAGCGCGGCAGCTTGGTGACGACGTAGTCAATCGACGGTTCGAAAGACGCTGGAGTCTTGCCGCCCGTGATCTCGTTGGACAGCTCGTCAAGGGTGTAACCCACGGCCAGCTTGGCGGCAACGCGGGCAATCGGAAAGCCGGTCGCCTTGGAAGCCAGCGCCGAAGAGCGCGACACGCGAGGGTTCATCTCGATCACGACCATACGGCCGGTGTCCGGGCAGATGCCGAACTGGACGTTGGAGCCGCCGGTTTCAACACCGATTTCGCGCAGTACCGCCAGCGAGGCGTTACGCAGAATCTGGTATTCCTTGTCGGTCAGGGTCTGTGCCGGAGCAACGGTGATGGAGTCACCGGTATGCACACCCATCGGATCGAAGTTTTCGATGGAGCAAACGATGATGCAGTTGTCCTTTTTGTCGCGGACAACTTCCATTTCATATTCTTTCCAGCCGATCAGCGATTCGTCGATCAGCAGTTCCTTGGTCGGCGACAGGTCCAGACCCCGGGCACAGATTTCTTCGAACTCTTCACGGTTGTAAGCAATACCGCCACCCGTGCCACCCATGGTGAACGACGGGCGAATGATGCACGGGAAACCAAGCTTTTCGAGAACAGCGTTGGCCTCTTCCATGCTGTGCGCGATGCCGGAGCGCGGGCACGCCAGGCCGATGGATTTCATGGCCTTGTCGAAACGCGAGCGGTCTTCAGCCTTGTCGATGGTGTCGGCATTGGCACCGATCATCTCGACGCCGAACTTCTCCAGAACGCCTTCGCGCTCCAGGTCCAGCGCGCAGTTCAGAGCGGTCTGGCCACCCATCGTCGGCAGCAGTGCGTCCGGACGCTCTTTCTCGATGATCTTGGCAACGGTCTGCCACTTGATCGGCTCGATGTAGGTGGCGTCGGCCATGGCCGGGTCGGTCATGATGGTGGCCGGGTTGGAGTTCACCAGGATGACGCGGTAGCCCTCTTCGCGCAGGGCCTTGCAGGCCTGGGCGCCAGAGTAGTCGAATTCACAGGCCTGGCCGATCACGATGGGGCCGGCGCCGAGAATCAGGATGCTTTTAATATCTGTACGTTTTGGCATGGGTTGTCACTCAAATCCGCAGGTCAGTCGGCAAGCCGTCTTGAACATTTGTCTGAGGTGGCCTGGGCGGCAGCAACCGGACACCGGGTCCGGGGCCGCCCTGGGCACCTGCGTATTACAGTCTCAAGGCAACCGGTCAGCGTCGCTTGGCCATGGCTTCGATAAAGCGATCAAACAGTGGCGCGACGTCATTCGGGCCAGGGCTCGCCTCAGGGTGGCCCTGGAAGCTGAACGCGCTCTTGTCGGTCAGCTCGATACCCTGAAGGGTGCCGTCGAACAGCGACTTGTGGATGGCGCGCACATTGCCCGGCAAGGTGGCTTCGTCAACCGCAAAACCGTGGTTCTGGCTGGTGATCATGACGACACCGGTGTCCAGGTCCTGAACCGGGTGGTTTGCGCCGTGGTGACCATGGCCCATTTTCACGGTCTTGGCACCCGCAGCCAGCGCCAGGAGCTGATGGCCGAGGCAGATGCCGAATACCGGCACGTCGGTTTCCAGCACTTCCCTGATCGCCTTGATGGCGTAGTCGCACGGCTCGGGGTCGCCAGGGCCGTTGGACAGGAAAACACCGTCCGGCTTATAGGCAAGCACTTCGCTGGCAGGCGTTTGCGCAGGCACGACAGTCACCCGGCAGCCGCGCTCGACCAGCATGCGCAGGATGTTGACCTTGACGCCGTAGTCGTAGGCGACAACGTGATATGGCAGCTCGGAGGCAGCGATTTCAGGATGGCTGTCGGTCTGCAGATTCCAAACACTGTGACGCCACTCGTACGTGTCTTTGGTGCTGACTTCCTTCGCCAGGTCCATGCCCTTGAGACCCGGAAAGCCGCGAGCGGCGGCGATGGCAGCCTCTTCCGAGATATTGTCGCCCGCCATGATGCAGCCGTTCTGGGCGCCTTTCTCACGCAGGATGCGGGTCAGGCGACGCGTATCGATGCCGGCGATGGCAACGACATTGTTGGCTTTCAGGTAATCACCGAGGGACAGCTTGTTACGCCAGTTGCTGGCTACCAGCGGCAGGTCACGGATGACCAGGCCTGCGGACCAGACACGATCCGACTCGGCGTCTTCAGGTGTGGTACCGGTGTTGCCGATATGCGGGTAAGTCAGGGTAACGATCTGCTGGGCGTAGGAAGGATCGGTAAGAATTTCCTGATAGCCTGTCATTGCGGTGTTGAACACCACCTCACCAACGGTCTGACCGTCGGCTCCAATGGCTTCGCCGCGAAAAATGCTGCCATCAGCAAGGGCGAGTATGGCTGGCTTAGTCAAGAAGACCTCCCGTAAATAAAGCCTGAAAGGGCGATCGCAGGCTGCAAAAAAGCGGAATGACGTAGTAACGTCACCCCGCTTTCTTATGGAATCATCTGCGCGCTTTTAGTGGACACACTAAAGCTGTAGCTTACAGAAAAGGCCCATTTTGGTCTACCACCAATGAGCCTGAAAAGCGGGAAAATGCGACAGGGCCTTGATCGGCCCTGCATGAAATCAATGCAGACCCAATACGTCCTGCATGTCGTAAAGCCCGGGAGCCTTGCCGTCCAGCCACATTGCAGCCCTGACCGCGCCTTTGGCGAAGGTCATTCGGCTGGATGCCTTGTGGGTGATCTCGACCCGCTCACCGTCCGCTGCGAACAGCACGGTATGGTCACCGACCACATCACCGGCACGAATCGTCGCAAACCCGATGGTCTGACGATCACGCGCGCTGGTCTGACCTTCGCGACCATAAACAGCGACCTTTTCCAGGTCACGACCCAGCGCATTGGCCACCACTTCACCCATGCGCAGCGCTGTGCCAGATGGTGCATCGACCTTGTGCCGATGGTGCGCCTCGGTGATTTCGATATCGACTTCATCCCCCAGGACCCGCGCCGCCGTGTCGAGCAGTTTAAGGCAAAGGTTCACACCGACGCTGAAATTGGCAGCGAACACAATTGGAATGTCTTTGCCCGCCTCCACCAGACGCTGCTTCTCTTCAGCGCTGAAACCAGTGGTGCCGATGATCATGGCCTTGCCTGCCTTGCGACAGAACGCCAGATTCTTCAGCGTCACCGATGGGTGCGTGAAGTCGATCAGCACGTCAAACTCATCTGCCACTTTTGCCAGATCACCCGACAGCGGCACACCGATACGGCCCAACGCTGCCAGCTCGCCGGCATCAGCCCCTACCAGCGTGCTGTCGGGGCGATCCACAGCAGCGGTCAGCCCGGCGCCTGGCGCCTGCTGAACCGCCTCGATCAAAGTCTTGCCCATGCGCCCTGCGGCACCTACTACAGCAATACGTCGCATGCTTTGCTCCTGTTGATAGCGTTACAGATCGCCGAAGAAACGCTTTACACCCTCAAACCAGCCACTGGCTTTGGGAGAGTGGGATTCGTCGTTTTCGAGCGATGTGCGGAACTCTTCAAGCAATTCACGCTGACGCTTGCTCAGGTTGACCGGCGTCTCGACCGCCACGCGGCACATCAAGTCACCTGCACCACCGCCACGCACCGGAGCCACGCCCTTGCCACGCAAGCGGAACTGCTTGCCGGTCTGAGTGCCCTCAGGAATCTTGAGCTTGACGCGACCATCAAGCGTCGGCACTTCAAGCTCGCCACCCAGCGCAGCGTCGGTAAAGCTGATCGGCACTTCGCAGAAAAGATGCTTGCCGTCACGCTGGAAGATCGCGTGTTCGCGCACATTGATCACGACATACAGGTCGCCGGTCGGACCACCCTGCACACCCGCCTCGCCCTCGCCGGACAGGCGAATGCGGTCACCGGTATCAACCCCAGGTGGCACTTTGACGGAAAGCGTCTTGTACTCTTCGACACGACCTTCGCCATGACACGAGTCGCACGGGTCGGAAATGATCTTGCCCTGGCCATGGCAACGCGGGCAGGTTTGCTGCACAGAGAAGAACCCCTGCTGCATACGCACCTGACCGATGCCGCCACAGGTAGGACACGTCACGGGAGACGAGCCTTTCTTGGCACCGCTGCCGTCGCAGGGCTTGCAATTGACCAGTGTCGGGACACGGATATTCACGGTCGTGCCGCGAACCGCTTCCTCGAGGTTCAGCTCGAGCGTGTAGCGCAGATCGCTGCCACGCTGGGCACCGCCGCGACCACCGCCGCCACCCGCACGGCCGCCGCCGAAGAAGTCACTGAACACGTCACCGAAGATATCGGAGAAGTTGGCACCACCGGCACCACCACCGAAACCGCCGCCACCCATGCTCGGGTCTACACCGGCATGACCATACTGGTCGTAGGCAGCGCGCTTGCTGGCATCGGAAAGAACTTCATAGGCCTCGTTGGCTTCTTTGAACAGCTCTTCAGACGCTTTGTCATCAGGGTTACGGTCAGGGTGATGCTTCATCGCCAGACGACGGTAGGCCTTTTTCAGGTCTGCCTCGCTGGAGCCTCGCTCAACGCCCAACACTTCGTAATAATCACGCTTTGCCATAGTTCTTCCGTACTCTTGAGGACGTTCGGCAAAACCCTCCTGGGCTTTACCAAACTCGTTGAGCCCAACTCAGGCCCCGGACCCAACTCACGTCAATTCAACGATCCTGGTCTTCATTCAAAAGCCAGATATAACTGACCGGTAAAGCGGCAGAATGAGCCGCAGCGCAGGAGCGCTGCGACCTTGCCACATGACGTGCGGAGCAATTCCGCACGTCTGAATTTTGGGTATTCCAGACACGCCAACGCGGGAGCAAGCTCCCGCGCGGCGACATCCTACCAGCCACCGCTCGAAAGAGGTCAACCGGCGTTCAAGTGAGCCTGCGCTTACTTGTGGTCTTTCACTTCTTCAAACTCGGCGTCGACAACATCGTCAGCCTTGGCAGTTTCTTCAGCAGGCTTGGCAGCCGCTTCCGGATTCTCGGCCTGCTCGGCGTACATCTTCTGAGCGATTGGCGCGGAAACCTTCGACAGCTCTTCGACCTTGGCTTCGATGGCTGCCTTGTCATCGCCTTTGATGGCCGCTTCCAGAGCAACCAGAGCCGCCTCAACAGCCGTCTTCTCTTCAGCAGTGACCTTGTCACCTGCGTCAGCGATCATCTTGCGAGTCGAGTGGACCAGCGCATCACCCTGGTTACGGGCAGAGGCCAGCTCTTCGAACTTGCGATCTTCTTCAGAGTTGGCTTCTGCATCACGAACCATCTGCTGAATCTCTTCCTCGGACAGACCGGAGTTGGCCTTGATCACGATGGACTGCTGCTTGCCGGTCGCCTTGTCTTTCGCGCCAACGTGCAGAATGCCGTTTGCGTCGATGTCGAAGGTCACTTCGATCTGCGGCACGCCACGTGGAGCAGGTGGAATCTCGGCCAGATCGAACTTGCCCAGCGACTTGTTCTGCGACGCTTGCTTACGCTCACCCTGCAGCACGTGAATGGTCACGGCGTTTTGGTTGTCGTCGGCAGTCGAGAACACCTGAGATTTCTTGGTAGGAATCGTGGTGTTTTTCTCGATTAGCGCAGTCATCACGCCACCCATGGTTTCAATACCCAGGGTCAGCGGGCTGACGTCCAGCAGCAGAACGTCTTTCACATCACCGGCCAGCACCGCGCCCTGGATGGCAGCACCCATTGCAACAGCTTCGTCCGGGTTGACGTCTTTGCGCGCTTCTTTACCGAAGAAATCGGTCACCAGCTTCTGAACCAGCGGCATACGGGTCTGACCACCGACCAGAATCACGTCGTTGATCTTGCTCTTGTCGATGCCGGCATCTTTAAGTGCCATTTCGCAAGGTGCGATGGTGCGGCGAACCAGGTCTTCAACCAGCGATTCCAGCTTGGAGCGCGAGATCTTCACAACCAAGTGCTTAGGACCGGTAGCATCTGCGGTGATGTACGGCAGATTCACTTCGGTCTGGGTGCTGGAAGACAGCTCGATCTTGGCTTTTTCAGCAGCTTCTTTCAGGCGCTGCATCGCCAGCGGGTCGCCCTTGAGGCTCATGCCGCTTTCTTTCTTGAATTCGTCAACGAAGTAATCGATCAGACGAATATCGAAGTCTTCACCACCAAGGAACGTATCACCGTTGGTTGCCAGTACTTCGAACTGATGCTCGCCATCCACTTCGGCAATCTCGATAACCGACACGTCGAACGTACCGCCACCCAGGTCATAAACGATTACAGTGTGATCGCCCTTGGCCTTGTCCATACCGTACGCCAGAGCGGCTGCGGTAGGCTCGTTGATGATGCGCTTGACGTCCAGACCAGCAATACGGCCAGCATCCTTGGTTGCCTGACGCTGACTGTCGTTGAAGTAGGCCGGAACGGTGATGACCGCTTCGGTAACCGCTTCACCGAGGTAATCTTCGGCAGTCTTTTTCATCTTTTTCAGAATTTCAGCCGAAATCTGAGGAGGCGCCATTTTCTGGCCATTCACTTCAACCCAGGCGTCGTTGTTGTCAGCCTTGACGATCTTGTAAGGGACCATCTGGATGTCTTTCTGAACGACTTCTTCGTCGAACTTACGACCGATCAGACGCTTTACCGCATACAGTGTGTTGTGCGGATTGGTCACAGCCTGACGCTTGGCGGACTGACCGACCAGAATTTCACCGTCGTTGGCATAAGCAACGATCGAAGGCGTGGTGCGAGTACCTTCGGCGTTCTCGATAACCTTGACGTTACCGTTTTCCAGAATGGAGACGCAGGAGTTGGTAGTCCCCAGGTCGATACCGATAATTCTGCCCATCTTGACTCTCCCGAAACTTGCAAAATTTTGAATGTGATTGCCGCAAGTGCATTGACACCGTGCGGTAGCTCTTAAACGCTTGACCTTTAAATGGGGGCCTTACAGCTGATTTCAAGCCTGCTCGTTGATTGACGGCGTTGCAGGCGACGGTGCCTTGCTGACCACGACCATGGCCGGGCGCAGCAGACGACCGTTAAGCTGATAACCCTTCTGAAACACTTTGAGCACCGTATTGGGCTCTACATCGGCACTTTCCTGCATGGCCATTGCCTGGTGCTGTTCGGCACTGAATGGCTGACCGTGCGGATCAATGGCTTCCAACTGATAGCGCTTGAGAGTGTCCTGAAACATCTTCAAGGTCAGTTCGATGCCTTCGCGCATAGGGCGAATGCTTTCATCGTCCGGGCTGGACAGATCAAGGCCTCGCTCCAGGCTGTCGATGATCGGCAACAGATCACCGGCAAATTTTTCCAGCGCAAACTTATGCGCCTTTTCAACATCCTGTTCGGCACGGCGGCGGACGTTCTGCAGATCCGCAGCCACCCGGAGGGATTGATCCTGCGCGGCAACAAGTTGCTCTTCGAGCACTTGCACGCGAGTTGTCAGATCTTCACCCGCGCCTGCCTCGGCAGCCTGATCCTGAGCCTGCGCATCCAGATTCTGTTCGTCAGCCATAAATGTTCTCCTCTAAAAACGTCCGCGATCCCGATTCGCGCTTCTGCCCTCTATATGGGACCGGATTTTTCGGCTTCAAGGGTGCCAAGTGATCGAGATACGTATTCCCTGACAAAAAATCCGCCTTCCGGCCGCGCAGAAAATGGCCCCGGCGAGCAACAGGGACTAAAAACCTGTTGAAACCGATCAAATCGAGCTAAGCAAGAGCATTGTCAGCAGCAAATAAAACACTGTATAAATAACCAGACAAACAGCCCGGGAGCCGCTCAATGCTGGTGCATCTTTCCGTACACAACTACGCCATCGTCGAACACCTTGATCTTGAACTGGATCGGGGCATGAGCGTCATCACCGGCGAAACCGGCGCTGGCAAGTCGATCATGCTCGACGCTCTGGGGCTGACACTGGGCGACCGGGCCGACAGCGGCGTGGTCAGGCCAGGTGCCGACAAGGCCGACATCCTTGCCACGTTCGACCTGGGCGATATTCCCGAGGCCGAGGCCTGGCTGAAAGAGCGTGACCTGGACAACGACGGCCCCTGCATCCTGCGCCGCGTGATTACCGCCGAAGGTCGTTCGCGCTCTTATATCAACGGGTCGCCCTGCCCGCAGGGCGACCTGAAAGCGCTGGGCGAATTGCTGATCGACATTCACAGCCAGCATGAGCATCAGTCGCTGCTCAAGACCGACACCCACCGTCGCCTGCTGGACGAGTACGCCGGCGCAACCGACCTCGCCCGCCAGGTCCACCTTGCGGCCCAGCGCTGGCGCCAGACGCGGCAAGAACTGGAGCGTCTTTCAAACTCCGGCGACGAGCAGCGCGCGCGCCATCAGTTGCTTAGCTATCAGCTTGAAGAGCTGGAAAGCCTGAGCCTCGGCGAGAACGAGCTTGAACAGCTTGAGCAGGAACACAAAGACCTGACCAACGCCGAAAGCCTGCTGAGCATCTGCCGACAGGTCGTCGAGCAATGCAGTGAAAGCGATTCCGGAAATGTACTGAATGCCCTGACCGCGAGCCTGCACAGACTCGGCAGCGTGGACCATTCGCCGACAGCATTGAGCGAGGCAACAGGCTTGCTGTCCAGCGCCCAGATTCAGGTAGAAGAAGCCGTGGGCGAACTGAATCGCTTTCTGGATCACTTCGACGCCGATCCGGCCCGACTGCAACAGCTTGAAGAGCGCCTCGATGCTATCTATACACTGGCGCGCAAACATCGCATCCAGCCCGGCGAAGTCGCGACGCTGCAACAGAAGCTGCTGGATGAAATAGAAACGCTGAACGCCAACGACGAATCCATCGAGCGCCTGGAGCACGAAGTCCAGGCCTTCGCCCGTCACTATCAGGAAAAAGCCCGCGAGCTGAGCGATCTGCGCCACACTTCGTCGACGAAACTGGCGAACGCGGTGGAGCAGGAAATTCATCGCCTGGGCATGCCGGGCGGTCGCTTCCAGATCGACCTCAAGCCCAACGCCCAGTCAGAACCGCTTCCACACGGCCTGGAGCAGGTCGAACTGCTGGTCAGCGCCAACCCGGGACAACCGCTCAAGGCATTGGCAAAAGTCGCCTCGGGGGGTGAGTTGTCACGGATCAGCCTCGCCATCCAGGTGATTACTGCGCAGACCTCGCGCGTGCCAACGCTGGTGTTTGACGAGGTTGACGTCGGTATCGGCGGCCCCACCGCCGAAATCGTGGGCCAACTCTTGCGCCGCCTGGGCGAGCGCGGGCAAGTGATGACGGTTACCCACTTGCCACAGGTGGCTGCGCAGGGCCATCAGCATTTGTTCGTACACAAGGTCAGAGACAACGACGCCACGCGCACTGCCGTGTCGAAACTCACCAAGACCGAACGTATAGAAGAAGTGGCACGGATGCTGGGCGGCATTGACCTGACCAAGGAATCTCTGGCTCACGCCAAAAAAATGGTCGTCACGGCTAAAAGCTGAGCAACAGAAAGCACAAAGGCGACCCGAGGTCGCCTTTGTCGCCAGGTGTTACGCCCTTTTGTTACGGACGTAGAGCACCAGATTGTGATCCACCAGATCAAAGCCGTGTCTTTCGACAATAGCCTTTTGAAGCTTCTCGATTTCTTCGTCGAAGAACTCGATCACTTCGCCGGATTCCACATTGACCATGTGGTCATGGTGGCCGCCATCAGCCAGCTCGAACACAGCATGACCACCGTCGAAATTGTGGCGAACCACCAATCCCGCTGCCTCAAACTGGGTCAGGACACGGTAAACCGTGGCCAGGCCGACGTCCTCGCTTGCCTCCATGAGGGCCTTGTAGACATCCTCGGCGCTCATGTGGCGCTGCTCGGCAGAATCGAGCATTTGGAGTATTTTAACCCTCGGCAATGTTACCTTGAGTCCTGCTTTACGTAGTTCGCTATTTTCAACCATGGTCAGCTTTCTCGCAGACGCTGCTTCGCAGCTTCTCTTAATGCAGGTATGATCGGGGTTTACGTTGTCCCAGCCAAGATAGTGGAAGTCGCCCACCGATGCAAAACACCAAGCTCTTGCTAACCAGTTTCACCTTCGTGGGACTGCTCGCACTCGCCGGTTGTTCATTCCCCGGGGTTTACAAAATCGACATCCAGCAGGGTAATGTCGTCACGCAGGACATGATAGACCAGTTGCGCCCCGGAATGACCCGGCGGCAAGTACGGTTTATCATGGGCAACCCCCTGTTGACCGACACTTTCCACTCCAACCGGTGGGATTACCTTTACAGCCTGCAGCCAGGTGGCGGTGAACGCCAGCAGGAGCGTGTCAGTCTGGTATTCAACGACAGCGACCAGCTTGTCAGTCTGTCCGGTGACTTCATGCCCGGCGTCAGCCGCGATGAGGCCATCCTCGGCAAAGGCAGCGATACCGCCACGCAGGCAGAGACTCAGCCTGAGCAAAAACCAGAAGAGCCAGCCAAACCAGGCTCGCTGCTGGACACCATCCAGAAGGATGTGGACAGCGTCGAGACCGTACCGGTCCCGACTCAGGAACCGCTGGACACTAACTCTCGTTAGTCTTCAGGCGCTCAGCAAAAAGCCCGGCATGCCGGGCTTTTTTGTGGGTTTCTTCAGCGAATGTTCAGCCAGGCAACCCTCTTTTTTCACGCGCTTTGGCAGCACGCAGGCGCCTGATCTCCATCGGGTCGGCCAACAGGGGACGATAAATCTCGATCCGCTCCCCCGCTTCCAGCAAGCGCTCAGCAGGATTGGCGACCACTTTGCCGAAAATACCTACCGCGCAATGAGCCAAGTCCAGCTCGGGAAACTCCCGATCCATGCCACACACCGCCAACGCCTGACGCACTGACGAGCCAGCCGGAACATCAACCGTCATCAGCACTTGCCGCTGCACCGTGGCATACACCACTTCAATCTGAATCGATGCCTCAGCCATGCAGCTCTTTCGCTCGCTGACAGAACGCGTCCACCAGCGTATTGGCCGCCTGATTGAACAGCGGCCCCAGCGTTGCGCGAACGATGGTCCCGGCGTAATCAAAAGACAGGTCGAGGCTGATCTTGCAGGCCTTCTCACCCAGCGGCTTGAACGTCCAGACCCCGTGAAACTGTTCGAACGGCCCTTCGACCAGATCCATCACGATCGACTCGCCAGGAATGAGCGTATTGCGCGTCATGAATTTCTGACTCAGGCCGCTTTTAGCGATTTCCAGGCTCGCGCGCATCTGCGCTTCGCTGGATTCAAGCACGGTGGCCGACGAACACCACGGCAAAAACTCGGGATAACGAGCCACGTCGTTGACCAGGTCGTAAAGAAACCTGGCCGGGTAAGGCAGTAAGGCAGAGCGTTGTATGTGCGTAGTCATGTGAGCGTCATTTCCAGAGCTGAGCGGCAAACACCACAAGAATGCCGAGCGGCGCCACGTAGCGCATCAAAAAGAAGGTCAGGTTGAAGAGCAATGGGCTGCGAATCGACAATTCGTCGCGCACCGCCTCACGGTTCATCACCCAGCCAGCGAATACCACGAAACACAAACCACCCAGCGGCAGCATGATCCGCGAAGTGAAGAAATCAATGACTCCAAAGAAGTCCAGGCCAGTCGATGCGCCCCATTGGTAGAGGTGGAATACACCCCCATCGTTCACGAAAAACTTCGCTTTTTGCCAGATATTGAAAGAAAACACCGTGCCGAGGCCGACAAACCAGCAGGTAAATGCCAGCCAGAACGTGACCCAGCCCCGGCGAACACGCGTGCGTTCGACCAGATAAGCCACCATCGGCTCAAGCAGTGAAATCGCCGAACTCCAGGCCGCGACGGCCACCAGTACGAAGAACACGACGCCCATCAGCTGACCAAACGCGACGTTGCCGAACGCGTAAGGCAAGGTGACGAACATCAGGCCGGGGCCTTCACTCGGGTTCAGACCTGCGGCAAACACAATCGGAAACAGCGCCAGCCCGGCCAGCAACGAAACAAACGTGTCGAGCAACGCAATGCCAACCACGGTGGTGCTGATCGAGGCGCCTTTGGTCATGTACGCGCCGTAGACCATGATCGAGCCGACACCGACGCTCAAGGAAAAGAACGCATGCCCCATTGCCGGCAGCAAACCATCCAGCACCTTGTCCGGGTTGAAGTCGAACATGAAATGCACGCCTTCCATGAAGTGCCCGGTGGTCAGGCTATAGCCCAACAGCGCCAGCATCAGCAGGAACAGCATCGGCATCATGATGCGCAGGCTTTTTTCCAGGCCCGCCTCGACGCCTTTGCCGATCACCACAGCAGAAAGCAGCATGAAGACGGTGTGCCACAGAATCAGACGCCAAGGGTCGGCAATCACTGCGCCGAAATACGCCCCCACCTGATCCGGCGACACACCCTGAAAATCGCCGCGCCCCATGTCAATGATGTAATCCAGCGACCAGCCGCCCACCACACTATAAAAGGAGAGGATCAGCAGCGCAGTGATCATTCCGGCAAAGGCGCCCCAGGACCAGCGCGCCGAATGCCCCGCCTCCACCGCCAGCGTCTTGAGCGCGTTGGCAGGACTGAGCCGCGAACGACGCCCGATCAGCGTCTCGGCGATCATGACCGGAATGCCGATCAGCGCGATGCACGCCAGAAACACCAGCACAAAGGCGCCGCCGCCATAGGCACCGACCATGTACGGGAATTTCCAGATACTGCCCAGCCCCACGGCGGAGCCAGTGGCGGCCAGGATGAACACCCAGCGGCTTGCCCAGCTACCGTGGACCGAAACCTTGTCCGTCGACATTATTGAAACGCCCAGCCAAAAAAGATCGCGCATTGTCCGGGATTCAACCTTTGTGCTCAAGCACACGCTTTCCCGTAGCCGACATTGATGCAACTCCCTATAATGCGCCCCCTATGGCTAAGCTCAAGAAACACCCTACAGGGACCATCGCGCAGAACAAGAAAGCGCGTCACGATTACTTCATCGAACACAAGTTCGAGGCCGGTCTGGTCCTGTCTGGCTGGGAAGTAAAAAGCCTGCGTGCCACCAAGGTACAGCTGGTCGACAGTTACGTGCTGCTCAAGGACGGTGAGGCCTGGTTGATGGGCTGCCACATCACACCGCTCAAGACTGCCAGCACGCACGTCATCGCTGACCCGACACGCACCCGCAAATTGCTGCTGAACCAGCGCGAGCTTGAAAAGCTCACCTCATCGGTTCAGCAAAAAGGCTACGCCTGCGTCGCCCTTTCCCTCTACTGGAAGCAGCACCTGATCAAGTGCGAAATTGCTTTGGGTAAAGGTAAAAAGGAATACGACAAGCGCCACACAGAGCGCGAACGTGACTCGGACCGTGAGCTGCAGCGTGCCGTGCGCTCCAAAGGCAAGGACGACTAGCCCCTTGCCAGCGCCAAATGCCTGGAGTCGGGCATCTGGCGCACCACAACTTCACTCCATTCTTCTCTTTTATCGCCCCCGCCTAATCGCAACCTCAGCGCGAAGATCGCCCCACTCTGGTGCCTCAACCGTCTGATGTGGCTTTTTCGCACCTGCCTGAAAATAAAATAGAACGCCTGCGTTACAGCACAGTCAATCCTTTAGGCCCAACACTCAACGGGCTTTCAAAACCCTCGGGCGACGGCGTCAACGACCGGCCATACCGAGTCCACAGGTTATAAGGAGAGACACATGAAGCGTACCGCCCTCACTGGATTGTTCCTCAGCGCCGCCCTGTTGGCTTCACCGGTTTTTGCCGCCGATGATTTGTGTGCTGCAAACATCAAGACCATCGAAAATGCTCAAGCGTCTTCCGGCACCAACCTGAGCCCGGAAAACAAGACCATGCTTGAAAAGACCGAGAAAAGCGCTAAGGAAGCTCAAGCTGCCAACGACGAGGAAAAATGCGTTCAGATCACGACCAAAGTGATCACCTCGCTGAAGAACACTGGCTCGGGCAGCGAAGGCACCAAGTAACCCCCTCGGTCAGGCCCGCTACCAGGCTGGCCTGACCGATTGCAGCAAACGGGTCGACGTGGCACGCCAATCGGCGTACACTCCGTCCCAGCGATTGCGAAAGCAATCTCGGGGCCGATTTGGATTCGACGCCGGTGATGAAACTTTAGGTGCATGCCGAGTTGGTAACAGAACTCGTAAATCCACTGTTGCAACTTTCTATAGTTGCCAATGACGAAACCTACGGGGAATACGCTCTCGCCGCGTAAGCGGTGCTAGCCTTCCTTCTGGTAGCTTCGGCTCCAGCAATCATCAGGGGATGCCTGTAAACCCGAAATGATTGTCATATAGAACAGGATCGTCGCCTAGTACGTTGCGGACGAAGCGACTAAAACTTACGCAACTCGCCCAAAGCACCCTGCCCGTCGGGTCGCTGAGGGTTAACTTAATAGACACGGCTAAGCATGTAGTACCGACAGCGGAGTACTGGCGGACGGGGGTTCAAATCCCCCCGGCTCCACCAAACAAGCTATACAAATCAGGCACTTAGCGTTTATCGCAAGTGCCTTTTTTGTGCCTTTAGGGGCCGTTTTGGCTTGGTAATGCCCACTTAATGACAGCACGGAGAAGGTGATAAATGACAACGGAAAACACTAACAACCCGGTGGGCAAGCTTCTGGGGTACATGACTAAAGCTGCAGATTTGTCTGGGAACATCTCCTCCCTATACGCTTGGGCCACGGTACTAGGATGCAAGCCCAACGAGCCTCGACTTTTGGTACAGGGCTTAGGGATGCTGATGGAGCTTTCCGTGACTGCAAGGAATGCAATTGAGACGTATGTTAAAGGCGACAAGAGTCCTTACCTGTCTCCATTTAAAAATATCGACAAGCTTCTCTCTACCTGCTCCTTGGACACTCCGTGGCAGCAGTACAAATCGCTACTAAACGTTGAAACTATGTCCGCCCTCAAATTTGGCGACTTGGCATTGAGGTTAGAATTTCCCGCAGCGCAGCCGGAAAACGCTGCAAAAATTGCTGAACTCGTCGAGAAGCTCAGTACTTTGCTGAGTGAATGCCTCAAATCCGACTTAAATTCTGACGTTAAAAAGCTTTTTGTTAAGCACCTTGAGGCTATCAGAAAGTCTCTTTTGGACTACATGACCGGCGGCACCGCAGATCTAGAAGGTACTGTCGATGAGGCAATCGCGTCTATTCACAGGCACAGCGACTTAATCGGGAAATCCTCCGAAAAAGGGATGAGCGTGGTCAAGCGAATGGTAGACGCAATAGGGAAAGCCAATGAGCTCGTGACGTTCTCCCAGAGCCTGATACTCGTCTCAGGGCCTACAGCTTTAGCATTGCTTCCCTTTCTTCAAGGCTAACATCGATAATATCAGCTCACGGGCACCAATTTAGAAGTCAGGGCTTACGGACAATCTACTCAGTAAGCCCTTTTTGGGTGCTCAGTCGCCAATTCCAGAACTCACCAATCTCCGGCGTCCTGCCGACGAATACCACTCCCCAAAGCTGAAAGACTCAAATACTGTATGCACATACAGCTATCGAGAGTCATCCACCATGAACATCGACTACGCCGAAGACTGGCCGTTTTGCCCCACCGAGGAACAGATGCTTAAACAGCACGCTCACTTGGTGGCGGAAGAAAACAGACTGCTGCGCGACGAGGTCGACCGATATCGCAAGCACGTCACGAAGCTCATAGACATGCACAACGATGCGGCGCTCGAGCGTGACAAGCTCAGGGTAAAGCTGAGAGACGCGGACAGCCGGATATCTGATCTGCTGCGCGACGCTTGCGATTCCTGGGCGACAATCAACTCACAGAAGTACGTCATCGGGCAGCATCGCGAGGTTATGAGAGGTGCTGGAATCAGCCCGGAAAGATGGGGTGAAAAGGTTTAGCGCTCTAAGCGGGCTTACACCTTTCGTATCCCGAACTGCGCGGCCTTGACCGTCGAGTCCTGCGGAACGCCTGCTGCCAGGTACAGGCCCATGCGTGATGTGATCACGGTTTCACTCAGGTCAATCGTGCCGCGCTGCGTTTCCAGCGCCCCGGAAAAGCTGGCCGGCATGGTGAACGGCTCTTGGTACTTGTCCATCGACCGATAGTAGAACGTGGACGATGCACCGTTGACCGTCTTGGTGATGGTCAACTCAGCCTCCCAAGCCAAAATGCCGCGCGACGAACCCATGATTTCCACCGCCGACACCATTTCGATAACGTCGCCGGCTGCCAGGTTGCTCTGTACCACGTTGGCCGTGGGCTGCATCCATTCACATGCCGCGCTGGGTCAGCCGCATCCTGCTGGAGATCACCGCCATTCGGGTTGAACGACTGCAGGAAATCAGCCTCGCCCAGGTCCAGCGGGAAGGCTGCGAAGTTCGCCAGTTCTGGCTCTTTGGTGCAAATCAAGAGGAAGCACAGAAGATAGGCACCTCTGTTTTTGGCGGGCTCTGGTCATCTATCAACGGTGCTGAATCTTGGAACTCAAACCCGTGGGTCTGGGTCGTCGAGTTCAGGTGCATTACGCCGTGAGCGAGATATGGGAATGGTCAGAAATTACGCAGCTGAACGCACTTAGCTGCTTCGAGGCTCCGCGGGAAGGCTCAATGAATAGCGGGTATAGATTCTGTAGCGTCGTCGGAAGCCGCGATGAAGTCATGCCACGCTAAAAACGCTTGATAATGGCGGTTAGTTGCCTCTGCCCAAAAAGCGCCTTCAATTTCCTTCGCAGCAACCATCATCATCATTTTAGCGATTGATGCGTCCAGCTCCACCAAGAGCTCATGAGCCCTGAAGCGAAATTCATCATTTGGCACTTTAAATATCCCTTTAGATGGCCTGACCAGAAAACACGGGTCTATTTCCCATCTAAGAGGATAGACAACCTAAGCAGCGAAACGACCGGTTCGGTCTGACCAATGGTTGGAAACCTGCGTTCTAGACCAATCTTTTCATTTACCTTAGATTAGCCGCGTGTGCGGCAAGGACGAAGTCATGCCCGAAAGAATTCCTTGCTCGGAGTACGACGTAACGAAAGATCGCTGCAGAAGCGGCTTTCCTGTGCTGCATTCCATATGTCGAGGCATGCCCAGCGGATGCCACTCATGTGGCGTGCCAGGAACCATGCCCATGTGTCTGCGTGAAGACCTTCCCCCTCACTTGATGCGCGATGACGGCATGCCGCTCGGCTGGCCTAACAATAGCCCCAGCCCTACCGCACCATGAAAATCAGCTCTCCCCTGTCAGTCATCGCCATGCCGTACTTGAGCCTGCCCAGGTACTGCTCGTGCATTGAGTAGACCCGGTCATCGATGATTCTGAAAATCATCGTTGTGCCCGACCAGATATTACCGTCCACCGCTCGCTTGCCGAGCTTGGCATTGCGCGGGCCGTAAACCTCATCCGCTGTTGTGGTGCATTCCATGACCTCTCCTTGGTGCTGCCCCAGCTCCTGCTGGCTGCTTTGAACATAGCAGTGAATAGCAACGGCGGACGCTTATGAAATCGAATTGCACCCAAGCGTCGTTAAATACGTTGGATGCATAACCACAACCTGATTTTGCGAAAGCCAACAATCGTGGCAGGCAGCAGGCCGAGCAGCACAAGGCGGCGATCGAGCATGCGATATCGATTGGTGGGTTCGATTATTCGGTAACGTTTCCCGGTTCGCCCAGGGCCGCGAAGTTTGCGCCCGAGGCGAACCGGGAAACAGTGGCAGGTTTCCTGACTCGCTGGCTGGACGGTAAGAAGCGGCACGTATCAAGTAGTACGTTTGACGGCTACCGCAAGATCGTGGAGTTGCGCCTGGCGCCGGCTCTGGGCGAGCACATGGTGGTCGAGCTAAAACGGAAAGACGTGCGGGACTGGCTGAGCACCTTGGAAGTCAGCAACAAGACGCTGAGCAACATCCAGAGCTGTCTCAGATCGGCCCTGACTGATGCAGCAGAGGAAGAGCTGATCGAGATGAACCCGTTGGCTGGATGGACGTATTCCCGGAAGGAAGCACCGGCCAAGGACGATGACGTAGATCCGTTCAGCCCAGAGGAGCAGCAGGCTGTGCTGGCGGCGCTCAACGGACAGGCACGAAACATGATGCAATTCGCACTATGGACAGGCTTGCGCACCAGCGAACTGGTTGCACTGGATTGGGGGGATATGGACTGGCTGCGCGAGGAGGTGATGGTGAGCCGGGCCATGACGCAAGCAGCAAAGGGTCAGGCCGAGGTGACGAAGACTGCAGCTGGACGCAGATCCGTAAAACTTCTGAGGCCAGCGATGGAGGCGTTAAAAGCGCAGAAGGCACACACTTTCCTGGCTGATGCTGAAGTGTTCCAGAACCCCCGCACGCTTGAACGTTGGACCGGCGACGGGCCGATCCGGAAGACAATGTGGGTGCCTGCGATGAAAAAGGCCGGCGTTAGGTACCGCCGTCCTTATCAGACCCGGCATACCTACGCATCAATGATGTTGACGGCAGGGGAGCACCCTATGTGGGTGGCAAAGCAAATGGGACACAGTGACTGGACCATGATCGCTAGGGTTTATGGTAGGTGGATGCCTGCAGCCAATACGGATGCAGGAAACAAAGCGGAAAGTATGTTTAGCCCAGGCCGCATTACTGAACCCTCAGCGAGTGAGTTGCCTTAGTCAATCGTAGTCCGTAGCGGTCTCTTCCACATAAACCTCTAAGGGACCATGAACACCTAAAGTTACTTCAATATTGTGAAAGACTATGCCAGATTCCAATGCCATATAATAAGCGTCCACCTCGACTTCAAAAGAGGCCTCACCATAATCTTGTCGAACAGTGTTACCAAAGGTGTGTATTACATCATCCTCTCTATCATACAAACCGTTAGAGTAATCAGGACCAGAGACGCTAACTGAATACTCTACATTAGCTTCAAAAGTAAGAGTACAGCTATCTTCAAATAGAGAAACTACAGAAGGCTCGGAAAGCTCTACTTTTGTCACAACAAAGTCTTGCACCTCAGAGTCTTCCCAAGCTGCACCATTAAACGCACCTTCGGCCTCCAACGAACCTTTCACTAACTGCTTTATACTGGGAGCCTCTATCAGTGCATGGGCCTTTATCGCAACACTGACGGTATCCATGTGTTCGTAGTATATATCAAGAAACTTCTCAAGACTGCTAACCAAAATGTATCGTGAATTTTTTTCGCAGTAGCTTATCAGGTCCTGATCTTGAGAAATCACGTACAACCCTGCATCAGCTCCTACAAAGCTAGACAGACAGGCCATATTAAAAGCATCAGGAAATTCACTTTTCTTCTTGCCTGCGCCAAACGGTGGCTGCTGATTAAAGTAATCATTAAATACCGCATTCGAATTAACCTTATCCAGCCCCAGTAAAGTAGCTTCGCTGCGCAGTAAAAAATTACGAAACAGGCCTACGGCTTTATCGCGAAGTTCCGCCTCGTCAATTTTTACTAAATATCCGGCTAACGGAAGCCCTTCCACTCCGGAAACAGAACGAACCTTTCGCTGAAGCTTTGTAATCCCGTCAACCGTGTCTTTGACATGATCAACTATTTTTCCCTCTACTTCCTTGGCGACGATACTGGTTGTGATGTGTGATATTTGGCCTGCCGAACAAATATCGACAAAGCTTTTTATGGTTTTGCTGGAGAAATCCAAGCCTGACCTTACGTACCATTCCGTATCAATAAAAACATTCCTGGTAGCTAGTCCCATGGCGTTCCATCACTCTGGTCAGATTGGTTGTATGGGGATTACCCATCAACGGCCCTAAACTTCATCCACTTAACACGACGAGTTCGAGGCGCATGTGACAATATGCTATGAATGACAGCTTTATGCCAGCCTTGAGCCTGAAGGCCTTGCTGCCAAAGGGCTGGATGCGGGTTCAAATCCCCCCGGCTCCACCAAATTGCAAATGAAGACGCCCTAGGGCGTCTTTTTTTGTGGGTGGGATTCAGTGGACTCACACACAAGCCTTCCTTCAATGCAGCATCACCGATGCGCAGCTACTTTTCGTAAGGAGCATAGCTCGCGCACCTTAAGGTGCCTGGCTTTGCGAGTTCAGGTGAGCACCTACGTGACGTCAACCCGCACTGGCGAAAGGTGCCTAACGACGAGTCTCAAATGTATGAGTTGTGCTATCGTACGACGTCAATGAATTACATTAAGAGATATTCCAAGGAGCAGGAATGAGTATTGATGCATATCTTTGGATTGATGGCATTAGCGGAGAGTCTACGGACTCACACTGCAAAAACTGGATTGAGATTAATACGTTTTGCCTATCAGCTTCTCAATCAGTGTCAAGGACTGCAAGCTCTGCAGGCGGGGCCACCGTATCCAGGGTCTATTTAAGCGACTTCAGTATTGTAAAACTCGCTGACAGTGCGACTCCAAAAATCCTCGAAGCATGCTGCGCAGGCAGACATATCAAGCAAATGAAGCTATGCGTACGCCGTGCAGGCAGTGATAAGCAAAAATATTTAGAATATGTGTTCGACGAAGTCATCATAAGCGGTGTCTTTTCCGGCAATCTATTCGAGCGATCACCCTCAAACTTTCCCGAGGAGGTAGTTAGATTCAACTATGCCAAGGTCAGCATGCAGTACTCACAGCAAAGCCGAAGCACCGGTTTGATAATTGGGCAGATCTCCGGTGGCTGGGATCAAATACGAAATAGCACTTACGCATAAGGATAGTTTAAGTGGCTAGAATATATTGCTATGACGGTGACTGCGGACTAACTGCAAATGAACTACTATTTGTTATTGCCACAGAGGTGGCAATGGATGAATTTGGACTGGACGATGTAGGCGCCGCACTAGCCATCGTCTTGGGTGCCAACATAATACCCACTAGAACAAAGCCTGGCGGAGCGATTAACAATACCTCCATCATGTCTATAGTCATGCGGCGCACTTTAAACAACCGCAAGTTTCCTGGAAGCTTCAGAGCACCCTCTCTTACAGGATGGTTTCCGCCACACCTCCGATGGACACGAAGCATTGGTGGCTTCATCGCACGGGCAACACCCGTTATTGGATGGTCCTATACTGCATACGAGCTAGGCAAGATAGGATACGTAACGGTGAACACCTACAACTCCATCGTGGATGAACAAGATCAGGTTTTTTAAGATGGATAGAAACGATCTGAACCATGACATACTTAACTACCTCATAGAGAGAATCTACTTTTATGTTGGATTCAGCAAAAAAGCATTTGAAACTCTCAGCCTCGCCACTAGAGTCAGTTGGGATCTAGGGCTTGACGGTGACGATGCCAGTGACTTCATGGAAGATTTTTTCGAACACTTTGGCGTTGATCCTGGCGACTACGACCGCTATCGTTATTTCAAGCCAGAAGGAACTGACATCTTCGTACTTTTCAGATCTAAAGATCGGCGTGCAAAGACGGCAATGACTTTAGGCATGCTGTATGAAGCAGCCCAAATGAAGGTATGGAACTGCGAAACCCTTGAAAACATCGACTTTAGCTTGTTGCCAATTTACAATAGAAGCGAAGAAATTCCTGTTGAAGGGTTTAGTATAAGAACACGGTAATTTATACTTAGGGATGGCTGGGCGGATATTCGAGTGAGTTATTTTATTTGAGGGATCAACTCATGCTCCGCGTAAAAATTTAAAAATCAGGAATCCCAAACTGAGCAACCTTACCGTCGAGTCTGCACCACACCATTATTCAAGTATGGACCCATGCGCGAAGTGATTGCAGTTTAACTAAGGTCAATAGTCCGCGCTGCACTTTCCAGTTGGCCCGAGAAGCTGGCAGGCAGAGTGAACGTTTACGGATACTTGTCCGTGCGACGATATCAAATCGCGGTGACCGTACCGCTGGCCGGCTTGGTGATGGTCAGCTCAGCCTCTTAAGACTGTATCCCGCGCGATCAGCCAGCCTTTTGTAGGGGCCTGCCTGCATCCGCGCGCTCTAAAGTCTGGGCTCGCAATGCCGATAGCCAGAGGCCAGCACTATGTCGCACTTGCAGGCCCCCCACTTGAGCCAGCAAGGACGGTTGGAGTGCTCTATATCCCATGCACAGCTGCGTATACGCCCTATCAAGATCAAGTTTTCGTGGGGGCTTGCACGCACAGCTTGAATCACCTGCACCACCTTGAATTTCAGTCATCAACAGATCTCGGCGATCAGTTGAACACATTTTAGTCAGACAGGAAGACACCATGACTGCAGCTGAAGATATCTCTGAGGGCCTCTATCTCAAACTTGTCGATCACGTCAGTAATTTGCTCAAAGCCTTAGCTCGAGAGGTAGACGATCCCGCCCTGGCGTCGGCTCAGGCAGAGGCGCAAAGCAAACTGCAGATTATCGAACAGGCGCTGACCAAGGCAATCAAAGAGCTGAAGGACAATGCTGAACACAAGACCTTCACCGTTGCGTTCTATGGCGAAACAAATGCTGGCAAATCGACGCTGATCGAAACGCTACGCATCTTGCTAAAGGAAACCACCAAGCGCGAACAACGCCAGCGTTTTATAGCTCTTCAGCAACAGTCAGGCCTGAGTGAGGAAGCGTTGCAGGCACTGGAATCTGAAATCGAGACGCTGGGGCACCGGTTGGCTGAGACAAAGAACGAAACAGTCGCAGCCGATACCCGGCATGAACAGCGCAAGGTCGAGCAGCAACTTCAGGAAGAGACTCTACGTCTGAGTATCGAAGAGCAGAAACGTAGTGCTGGTCTCATCCAGCGCATACTCAATCTGGTACGTAAACTACCCGGAGAGATCGCTCTGGCGCAGTTACAGGCCGGGAGCAGCGTTTTGCCTTTGCAGCGGGAGACCGAACTGACAAAGCTGCGTCAGCAGGGCGAGACCCTAGAATCCCAACTGAGCCAAACCCGTCAACGCCATTCAACGGCACTGGACAGTTTGCAGCAACTGGCGGCATTTGAAGATGGCAGCATCATCGGTGATGGCCGTGCTGACTTCACTAGAGAGACCCAGGCATACGTATTCGAATCGCAGGGGCAACACTTCCAGTTGCTCGATGTGCCAGGCATCGAAGGCAATGAAACCAAAGTCAGTGAACAGATCAATAAGGCGCTCAAGCGTGCCCATGCTGTGTTCTATGTAACGTCTAAAGCGGCGCCACCACAGACCGGCGATGCGGGACGCCCCGGTACGCTTGAGAAAATCCAGGCGCAACTAGGTGCGCAGACGGAAGTATGGGCGCTCTACAACAAGCGCATCACCAACCCGATGGCGTTAAAAAAACCGACCCTGATCAGCTCTGACGAGCAGGCCAGTCTAAATGACCTAGACCAGATCATGCGCAGACAACTGGGAGATCATTACCAACGCAGCATGACACTTTGCGCGCTACCTGCGTTTTATGCCGCAGCCGACTGCCTAGTGCCTCGCTCCACCACTGCCAGCAGTCGCAAAAAATTCCTGGATGCAATGACACCAGATGTGCTGCTGGAAAAATCAGGGGTCAAGCCGTTCTACAAGCACCTCACCCAAGACCTGGTTACTGATGTAAAAGCCAAAATACGCCGTTCGAACATGAACAAGGTTCAACTCGCGATAACGGACGTTTGCTCAGAAGTAAAAACCATCCAGACAACGCAGTTTGCGCCGCTGACAAAAAAACTGAATGAAGAAGCCGAGAACGCTAGCCACCAATTGCGGATTGCGTTCAAGTCCCTCAATAGCCGGCTGAGCAATGCGGGCGAACAAGCCATCGGAGAATTTGAAGACATCGTGCGAAACCGCGTCTACGACCGAATTGATGACAACATCAGTAATGATGACTTCAAAACGGTACTAGAAAGCGTATTCGAGAGCGAGCAGTCCGCACTTCAAGACAAATTACCTGGAGCCTTGGATAAGCAACTCGATCTGTTTGAGAAGAATGTCAGTGAAATCGTTGAGCGTTTTGAATCGCACGCAAAGGACTTGCTGGCCGGCTATTCGCAGATCGGTAAGGCACGTCTGGCGGGAGACTTCAGCCTGAACGTGAATATCGATAACGGTATCAACGCGGTAGGGTTGCTGGCCACTTTGGCAGGTGGAGCTGCCCTGATCTGGAACCCTGTGGGTTGGGTGCTGATGACGCTTGGCGCAGTGACGTTACTCATCAGCCTCGCAAAAGCCTTGTGGAGCTTTTTTGACGACGACTACAAGAAAGGTCAGCAGCGCAAGGCCACCGATACCAATCTGGACAGCGCCTGTGAGGCGATTCGCGACAGCTTCCGCGAAACCCTCGCAGACGCGCTGCCGCCACTCAAAGAGAAAATAGAACAGATCTGTTCCGTCCTGCAGCAGCCCGCCCTGCAAGCCAAACACATCAATCAGAAACTCGACGCCGCCCATCTAGGCTTGAAAAAAATCGCCAACGATCTCAAAGCATAAGGAACTGCACAATGAATTCGACCTTGGAACTCTTCCTGAACCAGAACAACAAGGCCTTGGCGCTGCTGGGGAAACTGCAAGTGTTTCTTGAGCAGGGATTGGCGCTAGGGGTCAACATAGACCCAACGCTGTTGAGCAAACTCGAGCATGCCAGCCAAAACCTGGCCGATGAAAAACTTAAGATTGCGTTGATTGGTGGCTTCTCTGAGGGGAAGACGTCCATCGCTGCTGCGTGGATGGAACGTCTCGACAAATCCAGCATGAATATCAGTCAGCAGGAGTCGTCGAACGAAGTAAAAGT
This sequence comes from Pseudomonas syringae, assembly GCF_002157375.1. Classification (GTDB taxonomy): domain Bacteria; phylum Pseudomonadota; class Gammaproteobacteria; order Pseudomonadales; family Pseudomonadaceae; genus Aquipseudomonas; species Aquipseudomonas syringae_T. The sequence continues at coordinate 1,473 of NZ_MTSA01000002.1, read as the reverse complement.
CTACGAAGTGGATGACAACTTTGTGTTGATCGACACCCCTGGTCTGTTCGGCTTCAAGGAACAATACAACGCCGATATCGATGCGGTGGAAAAGTACAAGGACATCACGCGCAAATACGTGAGCGAAGCGCACTTGGTGCTCTATGTGATGAACTCCACCAACCCGATCAAGGACAGCCACAAAGACGACTTGAACTGGCTTTTCCGAACGCTTGACCTGCTGCCGCGTACGGTCTTCGTGTTGAGCCGCTTCGATGAAGTGGCAGACGTGGAGGATGAGTCCAGCTACGCGCAGCATCTGCAGGTCAAGCGCCACAACGTTGAAAACCGTCTGCGCGAATCCATCGGTGCCAATGATGCGGAGGTAGCTGCACTGAGTATCGTTGCGGTAGCAGCGAATCCGTTCGACATGGGTACGGATTACTGGCTCGAACGTCTGGGCCAGTTCAAGACGCTGTCGCACATTGGCACCTTACAGCAAGCCACTGCCGGAAAAATTCAATCCAGTGGAGGGCCAGCTGCAATTGTGGAGCAGGCACGCAAGAGCGTGATCCTCAATGTACTACACAAGGAACTACCCGTGGCGGTGGAAAACGACCAACGCCTGGGCGACGAAGTAGAGCGCCTGACCGGCGTGAGCCGCACGCTCACCCGACAGCTCGATGGTGCCAAAGGACAGATTGGAGAGGTGCGCATCGGCTTGCGCGAGTTTGTGACCCGCTATTTTTCCGGGCTGATCATGCGCGCAGAAGGCTTGACCCAAGAGACCTTCAAGGAGTTTTTCGAGCGCGAAATAGGCCGCGATGGCGTGATGGTGACCACTCGTTTGCAGAATGAATTCGATCGTCAACTCAACGGGGTCAGCCAAGAGTTGAGCCGTATGCGTCTGAGCTTCGACTCCGAAATCGATCACTTCAACACGAACGTGATCAACCTGGGCAAGCAGGGCGTTAACTACGTCATCAAGGGCAACTTGATCAACAACGGCAGTATCCTGGCGGCTCGTGACGGCATCGTCAGCGTGGCAAAAACTCTCGGAGTAGATTTGGGCAAGGCTCTCAAGTTCAAGCCTTGGGGGGCGGTCAATCTGGCGAAGAACCTCAACGGGATCTTGTCGGTGGCTGGCCTGGCGCTTGAAGCCTGGGATAGCTACGAACGTAAGAAACGTGAAGAACAGTTCAGAAAGGCCATCACCGAGATGGTCGACAACTTCAACACTCAACGTGAAGAACTGCTGGCAATGATTCAGGATGCCTCATTCGAAAAAAACTTCTTCCCGGACTTTGCCTTGCTCGGCGCAAATGCCGCTGACGTTCAGGTGGCCATCGATACCCAAAATAAACTGCGTGAGCAATTCCGTGAATGGCGCGAAAGCGGAGAGCTGATCGAAGCCGAGTTCACACGGATCGAAGGATAGAGCCCAAGCTGGAGTTGAGCGTTTAGGGTGCTGGGCCCATGCGCGTCGCAAGTTTG
>NZ_MTSA01000029.1:0-41321 GCF_002157375.1 Pseudomonas syringae | reverse complement strand
TGCGAGGTCACCTAAAGAGATCATGATCACGCAGCTTGGATTTACCGCCATTCACCTAATCTTCGGCGCACTTATTATTTGGGGAGGCTGGGTAATGTTTTCAGACAGTCCGCACCGGCTCATCACTGTAATATTAGCGTTTGCAGGAAATCTTGCTTACTACACAGGCCTGCTCATCCGCCAAAAAACCATCTACAACTACACCATAAGAACTGACTGCGCCCACGTGGAGTACTACCTCCACTATCCCGACTTTGCCTCAGCCTTCTTCAAAGGCATTGCCATCGCCGTCATCCTGACACTCATTTTCGTCGCCGTTCTCACCGGCTCATTGCTCTTTCTGGTCGGTCCGGTAGCCATTGCCTGTGTCGCCGCCGTCAAACTGCTGAGCTGGGAAAACCCCATTCACCACGAACAAAGTCTGCCTTGGGGCGAGTACAACTTTGTTACGGTCGACCGCAAGCGTCTGATGATCATCACGCACCGCACGGATGTCACCCTCGGTTTCGAGGCCCGTTTCCAGCACGAAGTGCTGTTTAACAAGTACCTCAATTTCCTTCACACCGTACTGCCCACCACTGCCGAATTCACCGAAAAAGCCTGGAAGTGATAGTGCGCTCAGGCTAACTTACAGCCCGGACAATCCAGCCAACCTCTACTCAGGCTCCTCATGATCCAGATCCGCCCCATGACCCCGGAAGACTTCGACCGCTTCTGGCCCACCTTTCAGGCTGTTGTCATCGCTCAGGAAACCTATGCGTACGACCCTGCCCTCACTCAGGAGCAAGCCCGCAGTCTGTGGGTGGAGCTGCCGCTGCACACGTTGATCGCCGAGGAAGACGGTCAGCTTTTGGGCAGTTATTACCTCAAAGCCAATGCGGCTGGGCCGGGCAATCACGTCTGCAACTGTGGCTACATGGTGACGGGCGCGGCGCGAGGTCGTGGTGTGGCGCGGTTGATGTGCGAACACTCGCAACAACTGGCGCGGGACAGCGGTTTTCTGGCGATGCAGTTCAATTCAGTGGTTGCCAGCAACGAGGTCGCCGTGGCGTTGTGGGCGAAGCTGGGTTTCGAAACGGTCGGGCGTTTGCCCAAGGCTTATCGCCATGCCCGTCTGGGTCTGGTGGATTGCCTGGTGATGTTCAAGTGGCTGGCTGAAGCGCCAGTGGCGGCTGAACCCGTGCAACCCAAGCTGATCGGTCGCAAGAATATCGAATCAGTGGTGTCACGCCCGCGTCGAAGATAAGCACACATAAAAACGGGGCGCGCTCAACAAAATGGCGGCCCCGTTTTCGATACTGCTCAGCGCTTATTGACCAGCACTCACCTCGGACTGCTTTTGCAGCAATACCCGCGTCACGCGACGTTCTTCCACACCCACCACTTTCAGGTTCCAGCCCTGCCAGTTCAGGCTGTCACCCGTGGACGGCAAACGGTCCAGCAGGCTCATGACCAACCCGGCCAGTGTCTGATAGTCCTCGGTGGCCTTGGCCTGGAAGCCGGTTCGTTCGCGGATCAGGCTCAGGTTCAGGGCTCCGGAGACCACGAAGTCTTCACCCTGCACAACAATGTCCGGGCCTTCCACTTCGCTGGCGTCAGGCAACTGGCCGGCGATGGACTCCAGAATGTCGGTCATGCTCAATACACCAATGAAATCACCGAACTCATTGACCACGAATGCAATGTGCGTCGACTCCTTGCGCATCTGTTCCAGGGCGTTGAGGATCGTGAAGTTTTCCAGCAGGTTGATGGCCTTGCGTGACATCAGCTTCAAGTCCGGCTGATTACCGGCCAGCAACTCCTTGAACAGCTCTTTTTTATGCACGAACCCCAGTGGTTCATCAATGCCGCCTTCGCCAATCAATGGCAGTCGCGAATACGATGAGTGCATCAGCTTCAGGCGAATCTTCTCGGCATCATCGTTCAGATCGATGTAGTCGATTTCAGCCCTCGGTGTCATCACCGTGCGAATCTGCCGCTCTGCCAGTTGCAGCACGCCGCTGATCATCACACGCTCGCGACGATCGAATACCGGCTCGTTGCTTTCGCCTTCAAGCATGTCGGTGATTTCTTCATCGACATCGCCAGACTCCAGCCGGCGACCGCCCAACAGGCGCATCACCGCATGAGCAGCACGCTCACGGCGTGGCAAGTGACCGTGCGCCGACTTCTTGCTGCGCTTGCGAGCGATCTGGTTGAACACCTCGATAAGGATCGAGAAGCCGATGGCCGCATACAGATAACCCTTGGGAATATGGAAACCCAGGCCTTCGGCGGTCAGGCTGAAACCGATCATCATCAGGAAGCCCAGACAGAGCATGATCACCGTCGGGCGGCTGTTGACGAATTTGGTCAGCGGCTTGCTGGCAATCATCATCAGACCGATGGAGAAAATCACCGCGATCATCATCACCGACAGGTGTTCGACCATACCGACCGCTGTGATCACGGCATCCAGCGAGAACACGGCATCGAGCACCACGATCTGCGCCACGATGGGCCAGAACAACGCGTAGCCCGCGTTACCGGCGCGCTGGGCGACATGGCCTTCCAGTCGTTCATGCAATTCCATGGTGGCCTTGAACAGCAGGAACACACCGCCGAACAGCATGATCAGGTCACGCCCGGAGAAGGTTTTGTCGAATACCTCGAACAACGGCTCAGTCAGCGTCACCATCCAGGAAATGCTCGCCAACAGGCCGAGGCGCATGATCAATGCCAGCGACAGGCCGATGACGCGCGCTTTGTCGCGTTGTTCTGGCGGCAGTTTGTCGGCCAGGATGGCAATAAACACCAGGTTATCGATACCCAGCACCAGCTCCAGCACGATGAGGGTCAGCAGGCCAAGCCATGCCGTGGGGTCAGCGATCCATTCCATGGTAGTTATGCAGCCTCACGAGAAAAATGACAGAGAGTGGCATGGGTCACTGTAGACCAGACGTGATCGCGAACCGTCAAACATGGCGTTGCAACGTCCGGACGCGAAGGTCTGACGGGGTCGAAACAGTTCAAGAGGCTGGATGACTCAGTGCGGAGATGAAGCGGCCTGCTCGGTGAAAGGGGGATCACCGGACAACCATAGGCGATAAACGGAGGACAACTCGGAGGCTCCTGGAGGGTATTCATACGGTCCTGAAAATCAATACGGGCGCTGATCGTACAATACACACAGATGTTTCGCGCGCTGAAGAAGTATTACAAGACTTGACCGGTCAGCCTGTTCATAACGCAGCGCCAACGCGCGCGGGGCGACGTTTTGTCACACCTCCAGACACGACCAGCTGTCTGACAACGGCAGGCTGCGGGTAGAATGATGCAGCTTATTTGTTTTAAAATGTGTCCATAACGTCAGACACACGCCGTGCCTTTTGCGAAGCGCCACACATCGCCCTGCACTGCCCGCCTGATCAGAATCATAAAAAGAAAGCCCGTCATAGACGGGCTTTTTTCGTTTTCAGGTTTTGTGCCCCGATGCCCGCTCCGGCATCACGGCAAACCGTTTTCTTAACCTTTGAGGTGATATCCCCATGCTGCGCATTGTTGTCGTTCATCTGTTCCAGTGGTTCAAACGCCTGTCTTCGGCGCTGCTCTTTCGCAGCGCAGAGGACAACTACTCCCGCAGCTTCACACGGGAGCACGAAGACGAAGGCCGCTGGACTTTTGTGTCGATTGCCATTGTTCTGACCCTCAGCCTCTACTGCCTGGCAGGCCTCGGTTACTACGCCAAGACCAACATCTGGGACGGCTTCACGCTGGCACAGAAAGAAAACATCGCTCAGGCAATGATCGTCAGCTCGCAAAACCTCTGAGCACGACAGTGTGACGTCCGGACGGGGAAGCGAGCGCTTCCCCGTTTTCGTTCTGGCGGCTTGTCACAGGGTACGATTTCTGCGAGAAAACCCCCCTGTCATCTTCACGGGATAACCGGCAATGAGCATTGAATTACAGGTCACCGATCTGCACCCTGGCGATGGCAAGGAAGTGGTCAAGGGCGCGCTGATCACCACCCATTACACCGGCACGCTGAAAGACGGCACGGTGTTCGATTCCTCGCATGAACGTGGCAAGCCGTTTCAGTGCGTGATCGGCACCGGACGCGTCATCAAAGGCTGGGACCTGGGCCTGATGGGCATGAAGGTGGGGGGCAAGCGCACACTGTTCGTGCCGGCACACCTGGCCTATGGCGACAGAGCGATGGGCGCGCACATCACGCCCGGCTCCGACCTGACGTTCGAAATAGAACTGCTGGAAGTGCTGACCCGCGACGACTGAATGCCTGACATTCGGTTAAACCTGACCGGGATCACGCCGATAACCCTGACAAGGCATAAGCCCGATTGCTTGTTATCGCGGAAAAAGCCATGCTCCGGGCATGGCATTTCAGGTCTTCGCACAGGAACACGTATGGCGCTCAATAAGTCGACTCAAGAGCTGAAAAAGCACTTGAAAGGCACCGCAACGAATCTCGAAAGTACGGCAGAAGAAATCCTCAAGCTTGCTTCGCAAATGAAAGACGTGGACGTCACGGCCATTCTGCAGATGGTCAATCGGCTGTATAGCGACGCCGACCAGCTCAAAGCCTACGCTGATGAGGTCAGGGCAAAAAGAATAGTACGTGCCAAACCGCTATGACCTGCTGAAACCACCGACACGACGCGCTTCCACCGGTCCCGAGGACCTTTGATGCTGCCATCGCCCACCAACGTCAGCGCCAGCCCCAGGCACCTGCATATGCAGAAGTGGCGTGGCCGGGTCGGCATGGCGCTGGCGGCCAGCCTTTCCGTGCTGGCAGGCATGACGGATGCGATCGGCTTCATGGCGACCGGGGATTTCGTCTCGTTCATGAGCGGTAATACCACCCGCCTCGCGGTCGCGATCAGTGACGGCGATATGAACGTGACCGCCCGACTGACGCTGGCCATCTTCGCGTTCATCAGCGGCAACGCGCTGGGCGTCATTGTTGCCCGACTAGGCGGCCGACGCGCCCTGCCTTTGCTGCTGAGTATTGCCACGCTGCTGTGCGCCGCTGCGGCATGGCCCTTGGCAAACAACATACTGGCCCTGATCTGGGCGATTCTGGCGATGGGCATGCTCAACGCGGCTGTCGAGCAGGTCAACGGACTGCCGGTCGGCCTGACTTACGTCACAGGCGCGCTGTCACGCTTCGGGCGCGGTCTGGGCCGCTGGATGCTGGGAGAGCGCCGGGATGGCTGGCGCATTCAATTGATCCCCTGGATCGGCATGTTCATTGGCGCGGTGATCGGCGCAATCCTTGAACAACGTCTTGGGCTGAATGCCTTGCTGGTCAGTGGCAGCCTGTCGGCGATCCTGGGCCTGGTGTCATTGAAAATCCCTCATCGCTGGCAACGCCGCTACATGCCCCGCTGAACGCTGAGATTCCCATTCGCTGAAATACGTTTACCATACGCCGCCTTTCACAACCGACCGCTGTCATGACCCCTGAAGCACTAAGCATTTTGCAACAGCACCTGCTCGACGCGTTGAGCAACGTTCCCGATGAAACCCGCCGCCTGTTTCACGGCCGTGGCCGTGTGTGGCCAGGGCTGGAACACGTCACTGTGGACTGGATGCAGGGCGTGGTGCTGGTCTGTGTGTTCAAGGAACCGCAACCGGACGAGCTGGAAGCACTGAGGCACGTGCTCACCGGGCTGATCGACACGCCTCAGTGGCGGCAAAGCCAGGCTCACACCTTACTGCTGCAGCACCGTTATCTGCCGCAAAGCACCACACAGTGGCTGACTGGCGAGGTCATGGACGAATGGGTGATCACCGAAAACGGTTTGCGCTACAAGGTCGATTTTGGCAAGAAGCAGAACAGCGGCCTGTTTCTGGACATGCGCTACGGGCGTGACTGGGTGCGGGCACAGGCCAGGGGCAAGCGCATTCTGAACCTGTTCGCCTACACCTGTGGCTTCTCGGTCGCCGCCCTTGCCGGCGGTGCGGACCACGTGGTGAATCTGGACATGGCCCGCGCTGCGCTGAATCGCGGTCGCGAGAACCATCGCCTCAACGACCACGACCTCGGTCGCGTGACGTTTCTGGGGCACGACCTGTTCAAGTCGTGGGCCAAGGTGACTCGCTCGGGGCCTTACGACCTGATCATCATTGACCCGCCTTCCTTCCAGAAAGGCAGCTTCATGCTTGATAAGGACTATCAGCGCGTATTGCGCCGCCTGCCGGAGTTGCTGGAAGAAGACGGCTTGGTGCTGGCTTGCATGAACGACCCCGCGACAGGCCCGGACTTTCTGATCGAGCACACTGCAATCGAAGCGCCCTGCCTGCGTTTCCAGCAACGCCTGGAAAATCCTCCGGAGTTCCCGGACGACCGCGTTGACGGCGGCCTGAAGGCGCTGGTGTTTAAGGCCGAAGGGTTGAGCCGGACGGGATGGGCGTAAGCGGTCCAGGATCGCTCGGGACAACGCTTCAATCCACCTGCCCAAAGACCTGACTGGGCCGCCGCAACGACGGGTCAAACGGGTTGATTCGAGCGCTGATGGTCGCCGCCTCGCGCTTGAGCAACTCGACCACCGTCATCAGCCGATCAGGTCCCAGACGGTCGCTGATCGTCGCCACGCTGAGCGCCGCCACTGCACGACCGCTACGGTCCAGAATCGGTACCGCCAGCCCGGCCATGCCTGGCAGCGCACCGGTGTTGCGGCCCGCGTAGCCGAGGCGGCGCACGTTGTCGACCTCGGAGCGCAAAAACACTTCGTCGTACAGATGAAAATCCTTGAGCCGTGGCAAGTTGTAGGCAATCACCGTTTCCCGCTCGTCCTCGGGCAGAAATGCGAGAATCGCCAGGCTGCCCTGCCCCACGCCCAACGCCACACGGCCACCAATATCGCCGGTGAAGGTGCGGATCGGGTACGGACCTTCACTGCGGTCCAGGCAGATGGCATCAAAACCGCTGCGCGCCAGCAGAAACAGCGAGTCGCCCAGCGAAGCAGACAGGCGCAGCAGGCTGGGCCGCACGAGGTCGCGCAAGTTGCCGGTGTTGCCTGCGCGCGCCGCCAGCACAAAGAACTCGATGCTCAGGCGGTAGCGCTTGCTGAGCGCATCCTGTTCGACCATGCCTTCGTCCATCAGGCTGCGCAGCAAACGGTGCGTGGTGGGTTGCGACAAGCCGACACGTTGCGCCAGTTGCGTGACGCGCTCACCGCCTTCATCGCATTCGCCAAGGCAACGAAGCAGAGCGAACAGCCGGGATACAGCCCCCACGCCAACCTCGGCAGCACCTGAATTTCGATCAGTGGAATCTTTCACAATTAAATCTCTATTTTTATTCATTCAATGAATTTATCTGAATAAATATGTTGTTCAGTGAAATTCCCTGTTGAGCGCATCCTAGCCTTCGTCCTACTCTCAGTCCACAGGGGCGATTTGAACAATCATCGGCAGCCGACTCAGAGCGAGCGCCAACGTCCACAGAATGGCATGACTTCATTTCGCATCTGCCCAGACAAACGCGCGCCACGGCTCGCACGCACAAAGGTGGAAGCAGGCATGGCATTTCTGCAGCTCGAAGGTCTCTCCAAACGCTACGGTTCAATAGACGCCGTGGTCGCCACTCACCTGGCGGTGGACAAGGGCGAATTCGTTTCACTGCTCGGCCCTTCCGGCTGCGGCAAAACCACTACCCTGCAAATGATCGCCGGTTTCGTTGACGTCAGCGACGGACGCATTGTGCTCGACGGCCGCGACATCACCCACGCCAAACCCAGCAGCCGGGGCCTGGGCGTGGTGTTCCAAAGCTACGCGCTGTTTCCGCACATGACCGTGGCCAATAACGTGGCGTTCGGCCTGCGTATGCGCAAGGTTCCTGAAGCGGACCTCAAGGTGCGGGTGAGCAAAGTGCTGAAGCTGGTTCGACTCGATCAGCATGCGGAACGCTATCCACGTGAGCTGTCCGGTGGGCAGCGGCAACGGGTCGCGCTGGCCAGGGCGCTGGTGATCGAGCCACCGGTGTTGCTGCTTGATGAACCGTTGTCCAATCTGGACGCCAACCTGCGCGAAGAAATGCAGTTCGAAATTCGCCGCATTCAGAATGAAGTCGGCATCACCACACTCATGGTGACTCACGATCAGGCCGAAGCCCTGTCGATCAGTGACCGGGTGGTGGTCATGCAGGCGGGACGCATCACTCAGATCGATGAGCCATACACGCTCTACGAACACCCCCGCACCCGCTTCATCTCGGGCTTCGTGGGCAAGGCCAATATGTTGCAGGGCGATCTGGACAGCAGCGGCTGCCCGCAGATTCGCCAGTTGCCCGGCGACGGCGCACTGACCCTGAGCCTGCGTCCGGAGAAAATCGACCTTGTCGCGCCGGGCTGCGGCCGTCTGTCCGGGCGCATCGTCATCCGCTACTTTCTCGGCAGCCAGTGGCTGTATCGCATTCAGACCGGCATCGGCGAAATCACCGTGGTCCGTCGCAACGATGGTCAAGCCCCGCTGGAAGAAGGCGCAGCGGTCGGTATGGACTGGCCGAGCGAGTTGCTGCGCGTGCTGGACGCCGACGAGGTGCGCGCATGAGCCTGATGACTGAAATGCGTCAGGGCCGGCGCGGCTATTGGCTGTCGGCGCCAGCACTGGCGCTGTACATCGGCTTGCTGGTACTGCCGCTGGGGCTGACGCTGCTACTGTCGTTCAACGTCTTTGATTATCAGGTCGGGGTGAAAAGCGACAGCTACACGCTGGCCAATTACACGGCCGTGATCACTGACTCGTATTTCTATGAAATCTTCCTGCGCACCTTCTGGATCAGTGCTCTCGTGACCCTGCTCTGTGTGCTGATCGGCGTACCGGAAGCCTACATCCTGAGCCGCATGGGCACGCCGTGGCGCTCGATTTTCCTGATTCTGATCCTCACGCCGCTGCTGATTTCGGTGGTCGTCCGGGCCTTTGGCTGGAGCCTGCTGCTGGGCGCAGACGGCTTGATCAATCAGGCCATCCAGTTCATGGGCGGTCGCCCCGTGAAACTGCTGTACACCCCCTTTGCGGTGATCATCGCGCTGGTGCATGTGATGTTGCCGTTCATGATCATTCCGGTCTGGACTTCTTTGCAGAAACTCGACCCCACCGCTGAACAGGCCGCGCTGTCGCTGGGTGCCAGCCAGGCGAAAGTCATGCGCCTGATCGTTCTGCCGCAGGTCATGCCCGGCGTGCTGTCCGGCTCGCTGATCGTCTTCGGGCTGGCCGCCAGCTCTTTCGCCATTCCCGGCCTGCTGGGCGGTCGCCGCCTGAAAATGGTTGCCACCGTGATCTACGACCAATACCTCTCGGAACTGAACTGGCCGATGGGCGCAACCCTGGCAGTGGCGCTGCTGCTGGTCAATCTGCTGGTGATGCTGTCCTGGAACCGCATGATCGAAGGCCGTTACAAGAAAACCCTGGGGGAATGATCCATGTCCAAGAACGGTCCTTTGGCCCTGTCGTTTCATGCATTGGTAGTGATTTTCATGATGGCCCCGCTGGTCGTGGTGTGCCTGGTGGCCTTCACCCCGGAAAACACCCTGAGCCTGCCCACCACTGACTTTTCGCTGCGCTGGTTCAAGGCGGTGTTCGAGCGGGCCGATTTTATCGATTCGTTTTATAACAGCCTGATGCTGGCCTTTGTGTCGGCGACCCTGGCGACGCTGATTGCGGTGCCTGCCGCGCTGGCAATCACCCGGCACACCTTCCCGGGCCGCAACTTTTTCAACGCGCTGTTCTTGTCGCCCATCATCATTCCGCATCTGGTGCTGGGGGTGGCCATGCTGCGCCTGTTTGCGCTGATGGGGGTGAACGGCAGTTTCACCTGGCTGATTTTCGCTCACGTGCTGGTGATCACGCCCTACGTGCTGCGCCTGGTACTGGCGGCGGCCATCGGCATCGACCGCAGTGCCGAACACGCCGCCGAGTCGTTGGGGGCAAACCGGTTCACGCTGTTTCGCCAGATCACCCTGCCCATGATTTTGCCCGGTGTGGCGGGCGGCTGGTTGCTGGCGTTCATCAACAGCTTCGATGAAGTCACGCTGTCGATCTTCGTGACCTCGCCCGCCACCCAGACCCTGCCGGTGCGCATGTACGTCTACGCCACTGAATCCATTGACCCGATGATGGCCGCAGTGTCGGCCCTGGTCATCGCCCTGACGGCCGCCACCATGATCCTGCTCGACCGGGTCTACGGGCTGGACCGTGTGCTGGTCGGCAAACACTAACCCGGAGGGTTGACGTTATGCCTCTGCTGAAAAGACTGGTCGAACGCGACCGCCCGGTGCTCTCTTTCACCCTTGATGGCCAACCGGCCAGTGGTCTGTTGGGCGACACCTTGCTGACGGCGGTACTGACCGAAAGTGAACACCTGCGCGGCAGCGATTTCAGCGCCGAACCGCGTGCAGGATTCTGCATGATGGGCGCCTGTCAGGATTGCTGGGTCAGGCTGGGCGACGGCCAGCGAGTGCGCGCCTGCTCAACCTTGCTGGAGGCCGGTCACGCTGTGATTCGCGAACCGGGGCGGTGCCTATGAGCAATGACAAGGTTGCCATTATCGGCGCAGGCCCGGCAGGCATTCGCGCTGCGCAGACCCTTCTGGCCCACGGTATCAGAGCCTGCCTGATCGATGAAGGTTTGCGCGGCGGCGGTCAGGTCTATCGTCGCCAGCCGGAAAACTTCAAGCGTTCGGCCAAAGCGCTTTACGGTTTCGAGCGTGGCAAGGCGGTTGCCGTCCATCAAACGCTTGATGCGTTGGCCACGCAGATCGACTATCGACCGCAAACGCTGGTCTGGAACGCCGAAGACAATCGGCTCGACACCTTGCAGAACGGCACAGCCGGCACCGTCGACTTTACCCGGTTGATTGTCGCCACAGGGGCTACCGACCGGGTGCTGCCCGTACCCGGCTGGACACTGCCCGGCGTGTACAGCCTGGGCGCGGCGCAGGTCGCCCTCAAATATCAGGGCTGCGCCATTGGCGAGGGCGTGGTGTTCTGCGGCAGCGGGCCGCTGTTGTACCTGGTGGCTTATCAGTATGCCAAGGCCGGCGCGAACGTCGTGGCGGTGCTGGACAGCGCGCCGTTCTCGGCCCAGTGCAAGGCGCTGCCTGCGCTGCTCGGCCAGCCAGCGACGCTCGCTAAAGGCCTGTATTACCGGGCGTGGTTGTCTGCCCGAGGCATTCCGGTGCATCAAGCTGCCACCCTCTCACGCATCGTGGGCAAACAACGAGTCGCCGGCATCCATTGGGAGCGCAACGGCCAAGCGGGCCAACTGGTGTGCGATGCCGTGGCGTTTGCACACGCGCTGCGCAGCGAGACCCAACTGGCAGACCTGCTGGGCTGTGAATTCGCCTGGAGTCAGTTGAACCGCGCCTGGCTGCCCGGCCGCGATGATTGCGGGCGCAGCAGCGTATCAGGTGTGTATCTGGCAGGCGACGGCGCCGGAATCATGGGCGCAGACGCTGCTGAAATGGCCGGTGAGCTTGCCGCGCTCGCCCTGCTGCAGGATTGCGGCATCGGGGTGGACGCCGTGCGGGTGAGCGATTTGAAAATGAGCCTGCAACGCATCGAACACTTTCGTCACGGGCTGGAAACGGCGTTCCCGTTCCCCGAGAAGTGGGCCGCAAACGTGCCGGATGAAACCGTAGTCTGCCGCTGTGAAGAGGTGACGGCAGGTGACATCCGCAGCACCGTTCAGGACGGTCATTGGGAGATCAATCGAGTCAAGGCCATTTGCCGGATCGGCATGGGCCGCTGCCAGGGCCGGATGTGCGGGTTGGCAGCAGCGGAATTGATCGCCCACGAAAGCGGACGCCCGGTGGATCAGGTCGGTCGCCTGCGCGGCCAGGCGCCCATCAAGCCGCTGCCGTTCGGCGTGCAGGCACCTTCAGGGGAGCCGCAATCATGAGCGCAGCGATTGAAGCAGACGCGATTATCATCGGCGGCGGTATTGTCGGCGCGTCGGCAGCCTTGGCGCTGGCCCGCAACGGCAAGCGCGTCACTCTGCTGGAGCGCGACTTTTGCGGCTCGCACTCCAGCGGCGTCAATTATGGCGGCGTGCGACGTCAAGGCAGGCCACTCTCGCAGTTGCCGTTGTCGCAGCGGGCGCACCAGATATGGGGAGGCCTGCGTGAACTGATCGGCATCGACGGCGAATACCAGCGTTCCGGTCACCTCAAGCTGGCGCGCAGCGAGCAGGACATGAACGCCTTGCGCGCCTACGCCGAAGCCAGTCAGGGGTTTGGTCTGGACCTGCAATTGCTTGACCGCGAGCAACTGCGCGCGCGTTATCCCTGGGCGGGCGATGTCGCGGTCGGTGCGTCCCTGTGCGCCGATGACGGGCACGCCAATCCGCGTCTGGTATCACCGGCCTTTGCCCGCGCCGCTCGCCAGGCAGGTGCGCAGATTATCGAACAGGCGGCCGTGACAGACGTCAGCCATGATGCCGATGTCTTTACCGTCAAAACGGCCAATGGCCTGGCACTGCGAGCCCCCTGGCTGCTTAACTGCGCCGGGGCCTGGGCCGGGAAGCTGGCAGCGCACTTCAACGAGCCGGTGCCGATGTATTCCGGGCATCCCGCGATGCTGGTGACCGAACCGCTGCCCATGTTCATGGACGTCAGCACAGGCGTCGAAGGCGGCGGTATCTATGCCCGGCAAGTGGCACGCGGCAACTGCGTGCTGGGCGGCGGGCAGGGTTTTGCACTTGACCCTGCCCGCGCCAGACCGGGTCAGGCCGCGTTGCTGGACATTCTGCGTAACGCCGTCGAACTCTACCCGCCGCTCGCCGGCGCCCAGGCCATTCGTACCTGGAGCGGCACCGAAGGCTATCTGCCGGACCGTGAACCGGTACTGGGTCCGAGCCTGACTCAGCCGGGCCTGTTGCACGGTTTCGGCTTTGCCGGAGCCGGCTTTCAGATCGGTCCTGCGGCTGGCGAAGCGCTGGCCGAATGGGTCTGCCACGGCGCTTCATCCATTTCGCTCGATGCCTTTTCCATCGGTCGCTTCCGACCAGCCCGCGTTCAAGAAACTGCCGAACTCGCTCCAAACGCCATCCCATTGCACAGAGGAAGATCGTCCCTATGAAAAGTATCAAACCTCTCGCCCTCAGCGGCCTGTCATGCGTGCCCTTCGCAGCGCTACTTGCGTCCATGCCGGTCCAGGCTGAACCCACGCTGTATCTGGGCATGAACGGTGGAACGATGGAGCGGCTCTACGCCGACCAGGTGCTGCCTGCGTTTGAAAAGGCCAACAACGTCAAGGTCGTGATTGTGCCGGGCACGTCGGCCGACATCCTGGCCAAGGTTCAGGCCAGCAAGGACAACCCGCAGATGCACGTCATCTTTCTGGACGACGGCATCATGTACCGGGCTATTTCAATGGGTTTGTGCGACACCCTGCAACCCAGCGACAGCCTTGCCGAGCTGCCGGCCAAGGCAAAAATCAAGGAGCAGGCAGCGGCAGTCAGCCTGGGGGTGACGGGCCTGGCCTACAACACCCGGATGTTCAAGGAGAAAGGCTGGAGTACACCGACGTCATGGATGGACCTGGCCGACAAGCGCTTCAAGGACAAGGTCGTGTTCCAGTCACTGGCCTCTTCGACGTTCGGCCTGCATGGCTTTCTGATGTTCAACCGTATTCAGGGCGGCAGCGAGAAAGACGTCGAGCCTGGCTTCAAGGCCTGGCCAAAAACCATCGGCCCCAACGTGCTGGAATACATCGCCAGCTCGGCGAAGATTTCCGAAATGGTGCAGACCGACGAAGCCGCGTTGTTTCCATTGACGCCGACGCAAGTCACCGCGTTGAAGATCAAGGGCGTGCCGGTGGAATACGCGTCGCCCAAGGAAGGTGGCGTCGTGCTGAACGTGGCTGAATGCGCAATCGCCAACAACAACCAGCCGGAACTGGCCCAGAAACTGGCGGCCTACTTGCTCACGCCCGAGGCTCAGGCGCCTGCTCTGGAGTTCGGTGACCAGATCCCGTCCAACCCGAAAACCCCGACCACCGACAAGACCCGTGCGCAGGTCGAGGCCATGGAAAAATACCTGGAAACGGCGGTGACCATCGATTGGGATCAGGTCAATCAGATCCGGCCCGAGTGGAACGCCCGCTGGAGCCGCAGCATCGAGCGCTAGCAGGTCCGGAGCTGCCCGCTGGTAGAACGTCATCCGCCAGCGGCAAGGTCACAAAACTAAAAATCCATGCATTCATTACCGCACGGCAAATTATTTCAACTTATTACTGCATAGCGCAGTCCCACCGTTACGCCCTCTTCTCGGGGCGCATTCAACGGTGGTTCTTTCTCTATGAGTTTTATGGTCTGCATGGGCGTGCTCGGCGTGTTGTTAATGCTGCTGGCACTGACCTCTTCCTATCTGCGCTGGATGCCGGTGACGACATCCGCCGTCTGCCTGGCGTTCGGCTTCGGTATCGGCCCGATGGGGCTCGATATCGTCGATCTGGATTTCAACGAATCCCGCGAGTGGCTGGAGCGCCTTACCGAGGTGGCCGTGCTGTTCTCATTGTTCGGCACGGGTATCAAGTTGCGCCTGCCGCTGAGCGGCAAGGCCTGGCATTCGGCTTACTGGCTGGCCGGGCCGGTGATGCTGGCAACGATTGCCGGGGTGAGTGTTGCCGCGCACTACCTGTTCGGTATCGACTGGGGCGTGTCGCTGCTGCTCGGTGCCATGCTGTCGCCAACCGATCCGGTCCTGGCGGGAATGGTGCAGGTCAACAGCGCGCAGGATCAGGATCGGCTGCGTTTTGGCCTGTCGGGCGAGGCCGGGCTCAACGATGGCACGGCATTTCCCTTCGTGATCTTTGCCCTGCTCTACCTGACCTCTGGCGGAGGAATGGCCAACTGGGTGCAGGACTGGCTGCTCAAGGACCTGATCTGGGCAGTTCCCGCCGGGCTTTTGATCGGCTATGGCATGGGACGAGGCGTCGGGCATCTGATGATCTTCCTGCGCGTGAAAAATGCTGACAGCACCACCTCGCCCAACGACTTTCTGGCCTTGGCGCTTATCGCGCTGGCGTATGTGTTCGCCCAGAGCGTGGGAGCCTTCGGCTTTCTATCGGTATTCGCCGCAGGGTTTGGCTTGCGCCAGGCCGAGGTCCGTGCAACCTGCTCGGACCTGCCTTCAGAGCACGTGGCGCAGCCGGTGCTCGGGCACATGACAGCTTCTCTCGAAAAAGGCACTGTGGCCGACACCAATGACCTGAGCGATTCACAACTGGCGGCTGGCGTGATGATGGGCGACATGCTGGTGTTCGGCAGTCTGGTGGAACGCGCAATGGAAGTGCTGCTGATCACCCTGCTGGGCGCGGCACTGGCAACCTACTGGGACTGGCGCGCCATCGGTCTGGGGCTGGCACTGTTTTGCGTTATCCGCCCGGTGAGTGTCTGGCTGCTGATCAGTCGGCGTCTGCTCAACCCGAAACAGAAAGCACTGGTTGGCTGGTTCGGCATTCGCGGTATCGGCAGCCTCTATTACTTGTGCTTTGCCCTGTCCCACGGCCTGGCCGACGATGTCGGGCACGTTGTGATCGGCATGACGCTGTCGGTGGTGGCACTCAGCATCCTTCTGCACGGCATCAGCATTCAACCGCTGCTGGAGCGTTATGAGCGCAGCGCTTCAGCCAACCCTGAGAGATAAGGACAAGCCAGGCGCTGGCCATAGAGCAGGTCGATGAGCGTATCGGAACAAGCAATTGGACTGCGGCATTTCGACTCGGTTAGCGTGGCGGGGATCCAGACTGTGCAACCTGGGCTTCTATGGCTAATATGAAGCGTGATCAAGGCACTCTGCCAGCCTGTACGCCAGCGCAACACCGCATTCAGTGTGCAAAAGTCCTGAACGCCTGTTAAACCCTGGCCTCCAAACGGAATGCAGTTTTATCAAACAGTTAGAAGGTGAAATGTCAGAACCCGTCCTGATGGACCGCTTTGCACGCAAAGTCGATTATCTGCGCATGTCGGTCACCGACCGGTGCGATTTCCGCTGCGTGTATTGCATGGCCGAAGAGATGACGTTTCTGCCTCGGCAACAGATTCTGTCGCTCGAAGAAATCCTTCAGGTGGCCGAGCGCTTCGTCGCGCTGGGCACCCGGAAAATTCGCCTCACCGGGGGTGAACCGCTGGTGCGTGCCGGTGTGGTAGGGCTTTGTGAGCGAATCGCCGCCCTGCCCGGCCTGCGCGAATTGTGCATGACCACCAACGGCTCGCAGCTCGACAAACTCGCCGCGCCGCTGTTCAAGGCTGGCGTTACGCGCTTGAACATCAGCCTGGACAGCCTCGACCCACAGCGCTTTCGCGAACTGACGCGTACCGGTGACCTGCACAAGGTGATTGCCGGAATCGACGCTGCCAATGCCGCCGGGTTTGTACACACCAAACTCAATTGTGTGGTGATGCACGGTCGCAACGACGATGAGATCAACGATCTGGTGGCGTTTGCCATTGATCGCCACCTTGATATCTCGTTCATTGAAGAAATGCCGCTGGGCGTCATCAGCGAGCACAGTCGCGCCGAATCCTTTTACTCGAGCGATCAGGTCCGCGAGCGGATCGGCGAACGCTACACCTTGATGCCCTCCACCGACTCGACTCAAGGCCCTTCACGTTACTGGCGAGTGGCGGAAGCGCCGGGCATTCGCATCGGCTTCATCTCTCCGCATAGCCATAACTTCTGCGGCACCTGTAACCGCGTGCGCTTGACCGTTGAGGGCCGCCTGCTGCTGTGCCTGGGCAATGAGCACTCAGTGGACTTGAAGTCGGTTCTGCGCGCCAACCCCGGCCAGCCGCAGAAGCTGGAGAAAGCCATCGTCGACGCCATGCAGTTGAAGCCGTGGAGCCACAACTTCACCCATGACGATGGTGTTCAGGTGGTGCGCTTCATGAACATGACGGGCGGCTGATCAGCGCGCCCTGTCTGTGCGTCCGGTTATTTGCCGGGCTTGCGAAAGAACAGCGTGATCTGCCCGACTTCCACGCCCAGCTTGGTCATGGATGAGCGATTCGCCAGGGTCTGCTCATCGATCAGGTACATCCAGTCATCCAGACTGACGTCATATTCCGTGCCGTCCACCGGCAGCCTGAGCACGTAATTCCAGTGGAAGCTGTTGCCCGACACTTCGCCGTAAGCCTCGCCGACCACATCGCCTGCGGTCCCCTTCCAGCGGCCCGGGCCGTCAGGGCGCAAGCGCCATTCGCGGACCTGTTTCGTGCCGTCGCTGTAGCTGAACGCTTCGTGCATGACCAGCACTTCGCCTTCGCTGTGGCCATCAATGACGACGGTGAAACGCTTGACGACTTCGCCTGAGCGCTTCTGAAACATTCCCCAGGCTTCGACGCGCCCGGTGAAATACTTGCGCAGATCCAGCTTCGGCGTTTCCTGGCTGTAGTGAGTCACCGGCACACCACCGCAGCCGCTCAGCGCAAGGCCCATACACAGCATCAACATCCACTTTTTCAGCATACGTCCTCCTTGATGGGTCATGAGCCGGTACTGCCGAGCAACTGCTCGCGAAGTTCGGGGTTACGGGTTTTCGGATCAAGCCAGATTGAAAAGAATGCCTTGGCAAACCGGCTGTCGGGCACCACATGCTGGAGTTTGTCGCCGACATAGAAACGCGCTTCGCGACCGGGCAAGTAGACACCCGTGATCTTCATGCCCGGCTGGACATCGACAAATGACTGGTTCATTTGCTCGCGCCATTGAGTCAACTGCCCGTCAGTGACGGATGGCCCTGAAATACGCTTGATCTCATCGATGCTGGCATCGACCAGATCTTCCCGATCAATGGCACGGTGATAAGTCAGTTCAAGGGCCAGCGGCGCATCGGCAACAAAGGGTTTGACGGGGCTCAGCAGCCTGGCGGTGTAGATGCGAAACCCGAACAGGCTGAGGTCTCCGCCGCCGACGACCTGGGCGTTGGGCAACGCCTCACGCCAATCCGCCGAAGCGTTTGCGCTGAGCAGGATCACCAGCCATAACCATCGTGATGCACGCATCGGAAACCTCTGATTGAGCGCTGCCACGGTAGCGGTGGCAGGTCAGGAATGAGAAGAGTCGAGAGTGCAGACTCATGGCCGGAATCTATACCACCAAAATCGCTTTGTACAACTCATAGGCCCCGCGTCGCCGCTGCGCTGATCAACGTTGCACATGAAAAAGTCCGTCACCGATGAACCTCGGTGACGGACTGCAAGATCCAACGCAAGACGGGCCTCAGGTTCAGGCGACCTGAGAATGAGCCTGCCGCCGCGCCGTTTGCCATTCACTTTTCAGCGCTTGCAGCGTGTTGTCCATGAACGTGCGATCCGCGGCAGCCTTTTTGCCCACATACCCCTGCCCCCGGCGGAACATTTTCAGCGCAAGGCGCATGTGCGGATGCGCATCACGGAATTCGCTTTCCTGGGTGTAAGGCGACATGGCGTCGAGATGGACTTCGCCCGAATCGGCAATCCAGACAATGTGGTTGTCCAGCGTATCCTTGCGCATGGCAAACAGACGAGCCAGTTCATCGATAGTCGGTTGAGTATTGATATTCATGGTGATGCTCCTTCGCTCGCAGGCCGTTCAATAGTTGATGCATCAAGTTCATGCGCCGGACGTTCATCCACGAAACACGGTGGCGTGCTTGTCGAAGACAGTTCCGGCCCTCAAGGACATGCAGGTAGCCTTGATGAAAAGCCGCTACACAACGGCATCAGCGCAGAGAAAAGAAGTCACGAAACCCAAAGACCCGGCCCAGGATCATCAATCGATCCGTTACAAGCATCATGAGGACATTTCGCCAGCTTCTCGCCCCTGTCGACGACGATGCCAGTTCAGCTCCATCAATCTGCCTTGTGGGCAGCCTACATCCAGGAACATCTCGACGGCTTGCCGAGCCTGTTCAGTACCACTTTGCTGCGCTCCCGATCAGGGAGACAGCTGCATAATGCAAAAGGGAAACAGGTACGTCAACGATTATGTAGTGAATATTTTTACTCACTACATAACCGTATGTATGACCGGCAGTTACGTGAAAAACTGACTGAATGGTCACGGGCGGATGCAGGCAGCTGCAATAAAAAAGGCCTGAAAGCTCGCGCTCCCAGGCCTTTGAACATCAGTACAAGCCGTTACGGTCAGCTCACCTTGAATCGACCCACCAGTCCCTGCTGCTGTTCAGCCAGTCGAGCCAGTTCACGGCTGGTCACGGCGGTCTGCTCGGCACCGGCGCTGACCTGGATGACCAGCGCGTTGATGTCGTGGACGCTGCGGTGGATTTCTTCGGCGACCACGCTTTGCTCTTCAGCGGCCGAGGCCACCTGGATATTGCGGTCGCTGATGCTGGCGATGCCTTCGGCAATTTCTTCCAGCAATTCGCCCGCACGCACGACGTTACTGGCACCCGCCTGCGCTTTGCCCAGCGTTTCCTGCATGGACGCGGCAGCACGTTCGGAGCCGGTCTGCAGGTTGGCGATCATCTGCTGAATACTGACGGTGGAGTCCTGCGTCTTTTTGGCCAGATTGCGCACTTCATCCGCGACCACCGCGAAGCCTCGGCCCTGCTCGCCTGCACGTGCAGCCTCGATGGCAGCGTTGAGCGCCAGCAGGTTGGTCTGGTCGGCAACACCGCGGATGACATCGAGGACCGAGGAAATGGAATTGCTTTCGCCCTTGAGCTCACTGATGATCTGCGAGGTCTGCTCAGCCTGAAGCGAAAGCCCCTGAATCAGGCTGATGGTGTTTTCGATTTCAGCCTTGCCCTGCATTGTGCTGGCATTGACCCGTTGCGACATTTCCGACGCATCGGTGGTGCTGCGTGCAACGTCCTTGACCGTCGAGCTCATCTGGCTGATGGCTGTGGCCACCTGGTCCGTGCCCTGACGCTGCTGTGCCACGTTCTGGCTGGTCTGCAATGCGACGGCCGAGGACTGTTCCGCAGCCGTGGCAACCTGCGCCGTAGCGCTGCCGATTTCGCGGATGACCTCGCTGATCTGTTGCGCCATGTTGTCCAGGTTGCGTGAGATCTCACCAAACTCGTCCTTGCCGGCGTAACGGGTTCTGGCGGTCAGATCGCGGGTCGACAATGCAATCAATGTGCGGTTTACATCGACCACGGCGATCTTGATGTTGCGAATGATCACCGACGCCAGCCACAACACCGAGACCAGCATTGCGATAACGATGCCGATTGCCACGTACAGGCTGCTTTCAGCGCTGCTTCGCGCAGCACCCGCCAGGCCAACGACGGTCTGACCCAACTCCGTTTCGACCTTGGCCATCTGGTCAATGCGGTCGGTGGACAGGTTGAACCAGTCTTCCGGCTTGATGTTGAGCGGGTCGCCCAGCGGGGTATCAAAACCCAGACGCTGCAAACGTGCCACTTCCAGAGACCCTGGCAGTTGCAGAACAGCGGTCAGTTTGCTTTTGAACACCTCCGGCGCCCAGCGCTGAAAGGCTTCGAAATAACCGGAGAACTCACCCAGGTTACGGCTGAAGCGCGACAGCAATGCGGCATCGAAGCGGTTCTGGTTGAAGGCCAGGCCAAGCAAGACACGTTCGCGGCCTGCGCGCTCTTTCATGTCCACGAACTGATTGAGGGAGCTCAGTGCGCGCAATATTTGCGGGTCTTCAATGCTGGCTTCCAGCGAGTAGTTATACCCGATGAGCGTTTTGATGATGTCGGTGAAACGGGTGCCGGACTCGGTGTTGTTGATCGCCAGCGCATCCACCTTGAGGCGCAATGCAATCACCTCTTCAAATGCTCGCAACACGCTTGACGTGCCCGGAATATCGTCGGTCGATTGCGCACGCATCTCGCTTATCGCCTTGTCTGTTTCCTGGCGAAACGTCTTGAGCTTATCCTGCATGGATTTGCCGCCACTGCCCAGAAACACACCGCTGGCACCGCGCTCGCGCTGGAGGGTGGTCACCACATCACTCAGTTTTCGTGCTGCGTGGGTGGCCGTGACCGCCCGACTGTTCTCGCCGAGCGTTTCGCTTTTGTCGGCCACAAAGAGACCTGCAAAAGCCAGAAAGCCCAGCAGCGGGAACATCAAAATAAGCAGTAATTTAATACTCAAAGGAGCATTTTTAAGCATGGCAGACCTCATGACTTGCAGACTTTCTATAAAACCGATCTTTGGCCTGACGTTCTGTATTTATTGACGTTTTTTGATAACCAGAGATGATTCAGTAATCAGCCTACCGTAGCCGGTCTTGCTTCCGTCCAACTGTTTCGGCTGTGAGGTGCCAAGCTTTACCGACCGGTCTGCTTTAATTTGAAGTACCGCCACATTATTTTCATTTACGCGGGCTGATAACACGCACAAGGAATCCTTATGATCAAGAAAGTCGGATCAACAGATATCAAAACCGTCCATCAGGCCTCGTGCCATTGCGGTGCGATCGTGTTGGAGCTGGATTTGCCGAATGGCATTGTCGATCCGCGACGCTGTGACTGCTCTCTGTGCAGACGCAGAGGTGCAATTGTTGCTTCCGTGACGAAGGACGGGATTCGGGTGATTCGCGGGCAGAGTGTGCTCAAGCTGTATCAATTCAATACGCGTACCGCCGAACATTATTTTTGCGGCAGGTGCGGGATCTACACCCACCATCAGCGACGTTCCAACCCCAATGAATATGGTTACAACGTCGCCTGCCTGGAAGGTGTGAATCCTTTCGATCTGGGGCAGGTGAAAACCAACGACGGGGTCAATCACCCGTCTGACCGCCCCGCCGTTGCAACGCCCGAGAACGATTAACGCAAATTGGTCTTGGCCAGTTCCAGCACTTCACTGCCCCGCCCGCTCATGATCGCGCGCATCATGTACAGGCTGAAACCTTTGGCCTGCGCCAGTTTGATTTTCGGCGGGATGCCCAGTTCCTGCTTGGCGGTAACCACGTCGATCAACACCGGGCCGGGGTGATCGAACGCCTTGCGCAGCGCTGCGGGCAGCTCTTCGGCATTTTCTACGCGCAAACCTAGAATGCCCGCGCCCAAGGCGATACCGGCGAAGTTAGTCTCGTGCAGATCGGTGCCATGTGGCACGTAACCGCTGGCTTTCATTTCCATGTCGACGAAGCCCAGAGAACTGTTATTGAACACCACCATTTTGATCGGCAGGTTCAGCTGGCGAATGCTCAACAGATCACCCAGCAGCATCGACAGCCCACCGTCACCGCACAAGGCAACGACCTGACGATCCGGGTGTTCAGCCTTGGCACCGAGCGCCTGCGGCAGAGCATTGGCCATCGAGCCATGATTGAACGAACCCAGCAGGCTGCGTTTACCGTTCATGTGCAGATAGCGCGCGGCCCACAGCGTTGGCGTGCCAACATCGACCGTGAAGATCGCATCGGCGTCGGCGTGCTCGTCGACCAGTCGGGTGAGGTACTGCGGGTGAATCGGTGTGCCATCCGGTGTCGACGTGGCCAACTCGTCCAGCGCTTCGCGGGCCTTGGCGTAGTGCTTGAGGGCTTTGTCGAGGAAACGACGATCCATGTGCGGCGTGAGTCTGGGCAACAGCGCTTCCAGTGTTTCGCGCACCCCGCCCACCAGACCAAGCGCCACAGGCGTGCGTCGGCCCAATTGTGTCGGATCAAGGTCGACCTGAATGATGTCGGCCTTTTCTGGGTAGAAATTACGGTACGGAAAGCTGCTGCCGAGGATCACCAGCGTGTCGCAGGAAAGCATGGCGTGATAGCCGGAGCTGAAGCCGATCAGACCGGTCATGCCGACGTCGAACGGGTTGTCGTACTCGACGTGCTGCTTGCCGCGCAGCGCGTGGACAATCGGCGCGCCCAGTTTGTCGGCCAGCGCCAGGACCTGCTCGTGAGCGCCTTCGCAGCCTGCACCGCACAGCAAGGTGACAGCCTTGGAACCGTTGAGCATGTCGGCCATGGACTGCAAATCGTTGTCGGCCGGGACCACCGTAGGCGGCGTGGCTTCGATCCATTTGGCCGGCACATCGGGTGCATCGCTGAGCGCAACGTCACCGGGCAACACGATGACCGCCACGCCCTTCTGGCTGATGGCCGCACGCATGGCGCGCTCCAGCACACGGGGGAACTGCTCGGGGTTGCTGACCAGTTCAACGAAGTGGCTGCACTCCTTGAACAGTTCCTGTGGATGGGTTTCCTGAAAATAGTCCAGGCCGATCTCCGAGGACGGAATATGCGCAGCAATCGCCAGCACCGGCACGCGGTTGCGGTGGCAATCATAAAGACCGTTGATCAAATGCAGGTTGCCTGGCCCGCAACTGCCTGCGCACACCGCCAGCTTGCCGCTGGACGCTGCCTGGGCTCCGGCGGCAAAAGCCGCCACTTCTTCATGACGGGTGTGCATCCAGCGAATCGAATCGATGCGTTCCAGGCTGTCGGTCAGGCCGTTGAGGCTGTCACCGGACACCCCCCAGATGTGGGAAACGCCTGCCGCTGCGAGGGTTTGCGCAAGATGATCGGCAATGGTCTTGGACATTAGGGGTTCCTTGTCGAGGCAATAAAGGGTTCAGAAAGACACGCGCAGCGCTCTGCCACGCCTGTTGTGGTCGACCCAATGGATTCTCGACAGTTCAGAAAACCTGAGCCCTGTTCAGGGCTCAGTCAGGCCGCTTGCGAGGGCACGGCTCAGGCGTGCGGGTTGCCCGTCGCCTTGGTGGGCACGGCGTATTGCGGTTTCAGCTTGCCGTCGCTGTCCAGCAGCCAGGCATCGAGAATCTCCCGCACCACCGGACCTGCAACCCGGCCGCCCGCCTCGCCGTTCTCGATGGTGACCGACACCACGATCTTCGGATGATCGGCCGGGGCAAAACCGACGAACAAAGCGTTGTCGCGATTTCGCTCAAGGGTCTTGAGGCGGTTGTAGCGTTCGCCCTGCTTGATCGCCACCACCTGCGCAGTGCCGCTTTTGCCGGCGATCCGGTACTGCGCGCCCTTGGCGGCATCGCGGGCGATGCCGCGCGGGTCGTGCATGACCATCTGCATGCCGGTGTTGACCTGATTCCAGTCGTTAGGATCACGCAGCACGATGTTCGGCATCGGGTGCTCGTCCACTGGCGCTACGTGGCCCACTTCCATCGCCAGGTGCGGACGGTGCCAGACGCCTTTACTGGCGATCAGCGACGTGGCCTGGGCCAGTTGCAGCGGCGTGACCTGCATGTAACCCTGACCGATGCCGAGGATCACCGTTTCACCCGGGAACCAGGCCTGGCGGCGCGTAGCACGCTTCCACTCACGGGACGGCATCAGGCCGGCGGACTCTTCGAACATGTCCAGCGAGACTTTTTGGCCAATGCCGAACATGGTCATGTAGTCGTGCAGACGGTCGATGCCCAATTTGTGCGCCAAGGTGTAGAAGTAGGTGTCGTTGGAACGCATGATCGCGGTGTCCATGTCCACCCAGCCGTCACCGCTGTGGTTCCAGTTGCGGTACTTGTGATCGAAGTCCGGCAGCTGGAAATAACCGGGGTCGAAGACTTTGGTGGACGCGCTGACCACCCCGCTGTCGAGACCCGCAATTGCGACTTCCGGTTTGACCGTCGAGCCTGGTGCATACAGGCCGCGCAGAACGCGGTTGAACAGCGGCCGGTCGATGGAATCGCGCAACGCGGCATATTGCTTGAAACTGATGCCGGTCACGAACAGGTTGGGGTCGAAGCTCGGCTTACTGACCATCGCCAGCACTTCGCCCGTTTCCGGGTCCAGCGCCACCACCGAACCGCGACGATCACCCAACGCCTCTTCCGCTGCCGCCTGAAGATGCGCATCCAGGGTCAGGGTGATGTTCTTGCCAGGCACCGGGTCGGTGTGTTTCAAAACCCGCAACACGCGCCCCTGGGCGTTGGTCTCGACTTCTTCATAGCCGACGTGGCCGTGCAGCTCGGACTCGTAAAAGCGTTCGACGCCCGTCTTGCCGATGGATTGGGTGCCGCGATACTCGTTGTCGAGGTGGGCCGCTTCCTTTTCGTTGATGCGCCCGACGTAGCCAATCGAGTGGGCAAAATGCGCGCCCAGCGGGTAGTGACGTACGAACTGCGCGGCCACATCCACGCCCGGCAACAGGTATTGATTGACCGCCAATACGGCGATCTGCTCTTCGGTCAGTTCATACAGAAGGGTCGCGGGTTCGAACGGGTGCCGGACCTGTTTCAGCTCCTTGTCGAACAGAATCCGGTCTTCATCAGGCAGCTCCAGCAGGGTCATCAGTTCATCGATCACCTTGTGCCAGTCACCGGCCCGCTCGCGGGTCAGGGTCAGGTTGAAACTGGGGCGGTTGTCAGCCAGCACCTCGCCATTGCGGTCGAAGATCAAACCGCGCTCAGGCGGGATCGGCAGCACATGGACGCGGTTGTTTTCAGAGATGGTCGAGTGATAGTCGAACTCGGTGACCTGCAGGAAGTACATTCTCGCTACCAGGCAGGCTGCCAGCAGCCCGACCAGCACGGCGCAGGCAATCAGCCGCTGGTTGACCAGCCGCGTCTCTTTCTCGTGGTCTTTCAGGGGAATCGGATTGGGCATTTCTACAGCTTCTCGATGAAGGGCAATCGGTGCAACTGAACGTGTAAATGAATATTCGGGCGCGCACCATAGCAAGAAGCGGCTGACGACAGGCAGTTACGCCGACGATCGCCAGATGAAAAATCTGTCAGAAATGCCTCAGGCCGGCGTCGTACGGGCCTCGGCTGACGCTTCGCGGGCCTGCATGATGCGCGGCAGATTGGTCTCGATCCAGGTGGCCAGGGTTTCAACCTGCAGGGCAACTTCTTCCCCCATCGGCGTCAATCGATACTCGACATGCGGCGGAACCACGGGCAGCGATTTGCGGCTGACGAAGCCGTCCTGTTCCAGATGCTGAAGGGTCTGTGCCAGCATTTTCTCGCTGACCCCGCCGATCTTGCGCCGCACTTCGCTGAAGCGATGCACACCGCCCCGCAGCACCACCAGCACCAACACGCCCCACCGGCTGCAAACGTGGTTGAGCACAACCCTTGACGGGCAGTCAGAGGCCAGCACATGCCCCTGGCGCACGAAGGCCAGCATGGACTCGACCGTTTCAGACGATGAACGAGCGGCAGATTCTGGCATGACACTTACCTTTTTGTACGTACTTACGAAAGGTAAGCATCATGACTATGCTGGCACTTCCTTTCAACCTGATTCAAGGACTCATGCCATGATCGTTGTTACCGGTGCCACTGGCCAGCTTGGCCGCCTCGTCATTGAGCAACTGCTCGCTCGCGTCCCTGCCGGGCAGATCATCGCTGCGGTGCGCAGCCCGGAAAAGGCTGCCGATCTGTCGGCGCAAGGCGTTCAGGTGCGGCACGCCGACTATTCGCAACCGTCGACTCTGGACCACGCGTTTGCCGGGGCCGACAAGGTATTGCTGATTTCATCCAGCGAAATAGGCCAGCGCTTTGCGCAGCATCAGGCCGTGATCGATGCCGCCAGGCGCGCCGGCGCCGGTCTGCTCGCTTACACCAGCGTCTTGCATGCTGACACCTCGGCACTGGGCCTGGCCAAAGAGCATCGTGAGACCGAGGACTACTTGCGCGCCAGCGGCGTGCCGTTCGCCCTGCTGCGCAATGGCTGGTACACCGAGAATTACACAGCGGGCGTGCCGGGAGCGCTGGCGCATGGCGCGGTGATGGGCAGCGCCGACGAAGGCCGCATCAGCTCGGCTTCGCGCCTTGATTACGCTGAGGCGGCGGCTGTGCTGCTGACCGCTGAAGAGCATCAGACAGGTCGCGTTTACGAACTGGCGGGCGACGCGTCTTACACCCTTACTGAATTCGCTGCCGAGCTGTCCAGGCAGGCGGGCAAAACCCTGCCTTACATCAACCTGCCGCAACCGGAGTTTGAAGCGGCGTTGATTCAAGCCGGTCTGCCCGATTTCGTGGCACAGCTGCTGGCCGATTCCGACGCAGCCGCCGCCAAAGGCGCGTTGTTCGACGACAGCCGTCAGTTGAGCCGCCTGATCGGTCGCCCTACGACACCGCTGTCGGTAACCGTCGCCGAGGCGCTGCAGGACTGAGCCACTGCAAACCCGATCGAATGATTTCAAACGGTGAAGGTCCCAGTCATGACGACAGGCATTAAGCCGCCGCCTGATACCTAAGACTGGGAGTCTTCACATGAATACCAAATCGCTGATCGCCTGCATGACCTTGCTCGGCTGTTTTTCCGCCGTCACCCTGCCGGTTCACGCAGCAGAGACGCCAGACCCGAAAGTGACCGAGTCCAAGGACAACATGCATGAACTGGAATTGGGTTCCCGCGTACCGGAGAAGTACCGCCGCAGCGATCTCGAGGTCAAGGACTGGAAAAGCAAGGGCCTTGAGGAGCCGGCCAAGGAAAGCGAATGGGTGAAGATCAACGACAAGTACGTGCGGTTCCAGAAGGTCAATGGCAACATCATGGACATCGTACCGGTCAAGAAGTAAAACGCTTCTGTCTCCGGCTTCTCACGTTTCGCCTGAGAATGCCGGAGAGACACTCTGCATGATGCGCGCCGCTCTGCTGCATCCGTTAAGAGTCCCTCGTTACATTGAAAGAAATCGCCCTGGATACCGCGTCATTGATCTGACCGTCTGGCGCACAGCGTAAAACCGTTGCTTTTTTGTCCGCATGGCTTACAAATGAAGTGGCATCTGCCTGTAATATCTCTGCCACCTTCTCTGCGAGCCTGTTCCATGTCCAGAACCGTTGCCATCGCCTTCGCCTGCCTGCTGTCATCCACCGCGCACGCCGCCTGCCCCGCCGCAAGCCCGGTTGACACCGCACGCTGGATCTATGAAAAGCATCAGGATTTTTACGCGAATGGCAAAGGCAGCGCCGACTACCTGTCCAAGCCCTTATTGAGCCTGCTGAAGAAAGACTGGGCCTGTCAGAACGGTGATCAGTGTGCGGTCAGCGCCAACCCGTGGACCGACGCACAGGAAGGGGACGTGCAAAAGCCGATCGACTGGAAGCTGGTGTCCAATTCCGATAAGCAGGCGGTGGTCGAGATGACCTACAACCTGGGTTACAAGGACGCGCCTCAGCAGCCGGTCACCAGCCAGACGACACGTCTGCTGCTGACCAAAAATGCCAACAGTTGCTGGGTGCTGGACAACATGCAAGGGCCTCAAGGCGTTGCGCTGATGCAAACACTTGAGGAATTTCCCTACGAAGGTGACTGATCGCCCTTGAAACAATTCATCTTTCTCGGTATCACAGCTACCTGAACCCCAAGAGCGAGCATCATGAATACCTTTGAGCAATCGATTATTGAGGCTGCGCAAGCTGCCACGCCCAATAACACCGATGCCGAGCGCGAAGCGGCCAGAGTCGCCGCCACGCAAGCAGTCGCTGACATCATGTCCAGCCGAAGCGGGCTGGACCGCACCCTGGCCCTGGCCGAGTTGCTGGATTCCTACACGGAACAGGACGAACACGATGAAGATTAGCGGGGCCGCTGCTGCCTGATAAATTTATTTAAGCCAGGCATTAAAGAAATCTATTCAGGTTGCCGACAAATTGTGTGGGCAGGCTCAATGGAGCCGCCCATTTATCAAGCTAGTGCGCTCGGATGCGACCTACTGGGGAACATCCGTGCAGATCGAGCAGTTGAAAGACATCCAGGCCTACGTACAGCGCACCGCCGACGACCTTGAACGCGTCTCGGCCAACATGGCCGGGCACCTGTTGTACCTTGAACGTACGTCTCGCCCGCACGAAGCCCGAGAAGTCAGCGAGCGGATCGTCGGTTTGCGCGCATCAGTAGACGGCCTTCGCGGCGTGTTCAGCTGACGGCCTACCGGTCTCCGGCGTGCGACAGCGGCCTCGCCACTTCCTCCAGCGATTTGCGTTCGGCAGCTACTCCCCAGACAGACTGCACTAACGCCGCCAGCAGCATCAACCCCGCCCCGATCAGATAGCCAATCAGCACATTGCTGCGCTCGCCGGTGTCGATCAGCTCACCAAACAGCGTCGGCCCGATCATCCCGCCCAAGCCCGTACCGAACGCATAAAACACCGCAATCGCCAAAGCACGGATTTCCAGCGGGAAGGTTTCGGCCACAGTCAGGTAAGCCGAACTGGCCGCCGCCGAAGCAAAGAAGAAAATTACCATCCAAGCGATGGCCTGCTGGGTCACGTCCAGCAGCCCCTGCTGAAACAGGTAACCGCTGATGGCCAATAACACCCCGGACACGCCGTACGTCAGGCTGATCATGATCCGCCGTCCGATCACGTCGAACAGCCTGCCGAGCAGCAGCGGCCCGCAAAAGTTACCCAGCGCCAGCGGCAGCACATACCAGCCTACCCGCTCGGCAGGCACGCCATAAAAGTCGGTCAGCACCAAGGCGTAGGTGAAGAAGATCGCGTTGTAGAAAAACGCTTGAGCCGTCAGCAGTGTGAGGCCGACCAGCGAGCGCTGCCGGAAGGTCACCAGCAGCGTTCGGGCGACTTCACCGAGCGGGGTATGGTCGCGCACATGCAGACGCAACGGCTTGCCTTCGGCAGCGGGCAACGTATGGCCCTGACGCTGCAAATCCGCCTCGATCTGTTCGACGATCCTTGTCGCTTCTGCTGTCTGGCCGTGAATCAACAGCCAGCGCGGGCTTTCCGGAAGCCACAAACGCATCAACAGCACCAGCAGCCCCAACACCGCGCCAATTCCGAAGCACAGACGCCAGCCCAGTTCCGCGCCCAGCCACTGCGGATCGAGCAACACAATCGAGCCGATTGCCCCCAACGCCGCACCCAGCCAGAACGTGCCGTTGATGGTCAGGTCGACCCAGCCACGGTAACGGGCCGGTGTGAATTCCTGGATGGTGGAGTTGATTGCCGTGTATTCGCCGCCGATGCCCATGCCAGTCAGAAACCGGAACAGCATGAAACTCCAGAAACTGAAGGAAAACGCCGTCGCAGCGGTAGCGCCGACGTACAGCAGGAGGGTGATGAAGAACAGCTTGCGACGCCCGAGACGGTCGGCCAGCCAGCCAAAGAACAGCGCGCCCAGCACGGCACCGGCGATATAAGCGGCACCCGCAAGGCCGATGTCACTGTTGCTGAGATTGAGTGCCGGGCTGGCCTTCAAGGCCCCTGCGACCGAACCGGCGAGGGTCACTTCCAGACCGTCGAGCAGCCAGGTAATGCCCAACGCCACGACCAGCAAGGTATGAAAACGCCCCCACGGCAAACGGTCCAGACGGGCAGGCAAATCAGTTTCGAACACTGCTCCATTGTCACGGTTCGTGTTCATCTCCGGGCTCCCCAGGACTGACGTTGATGTCAGGGTTGAGAGTCGCTGAATTCGGCCGAGTTCAGCTGATCCAGAACCACATCAGCGCCAGATTGGCCGCCGAGATCAGGCCAAACAACCCCCATGCCACTGTTTTGACCAGCCGACTGTTCACGAACGGCCCCATCAGTTGCGGATCACTGGTGAAGCGAATGAGCGGCCATAGCGCAAACGGCAGTTGCAGGCTCAATACCACCTGGCTGAGCACCAGCATCTTGCCCACCGAACCGTCTCCCAGCCAGATCACCCCGATCAAGGCCGGGATCAACGCGAGCGCACGGGTGATGAGGCGGCGCTGCCAGCAGGGGATTTTTGCCTGCAGAAAGCCTTCCAGCACCACTTGCCCGGCGATGGTGCCGGTAAACGTCGAACTCTGCCCTGCCGCCAGCAACGCAACGCCGAACAGCACGCTGGCGATGGCGCCACCCACCAGCGGGTCCAGCAGGTGATAGGCGTCCTGAATCTCGACCACCTCAGTGTGGCCGGTCTTGTGAAACGCCGCGGCAGCGAGGATCAGAATCGCGGCGTTGATCAGCAGCGCCAGGCTCAACGAACCGATGGTGTCCAGTCGCGCATAACGAATGGCACTGGCCTTGCTGGCGACGTCCGTACCGTTGACCCGGGTCTGCACCACCGAAGAGTGCAGATAAAGGTTATGCGGCATGACCGTGGCACCGAGAATGCCGATGGCGATGTACAGCGGTTCCTGACTGCTCAGTACATCCCAACTGGGTTTCAGCCCGGCAAAGACATCCGGCCAGAACGGCTTGATCAGAATCAGTTCGACGGCGAAGCAACTGGCGATGGTCGCAATCAGCCCCAGCACAATGGCTTCGAGGCGTCGAAAGTTGGCACCTTGCAAGGCCAGCACGATCAGCGTATCGAAAGCGGTCAGCGCCACGCCGGTGGTGATGGAAACGCCCAGCAGCAGGTGAAACGCCAAGGCAGCGCCCAGCACTTCTGCCAGATCGGTGGCGATGATCGACAGCTCTGCCAGCAGCCACTGGCCTTTGGCAACGTTACGGCTGTAGCGAGCGGCAGACAACTGCGCCAGATCACGACCGGTAGCGATGCCCAGACGCGAGCAGAGATTTTGCAGCACCATGCCCGACAAGCTGGCCAACACCACCACAAACAGCAATGCATAACCGAAACGCGAGCCTGCCTCAATGGCCGTCGCCCAATTGCCGGGGTCCATGTAGCCGATGGATATCAGCAACCCGGGGCCGACGAATAACATCATTTTGCGCAGCAGCGACGCATTGGGCGGGATGACAACGCTATCACTGGTCGCCGATGGGCAAAACGGAGCGGTAGCTGTGTTGGGCAGTTTGTACGTCACGGGAACCCGTCGGCAAAAGAATGAAGAACCTCATCCTAAGGTTTTGCGACACATGTTGATACATGTAAGCTGAAATCAACCCGGTCTTTTCTGTGACAGGAAGGATGTATTCTTTCCGGGTTCTTGCGGAAATTCCGTCTCAGAACGAGTCAGCGGCCCAATCATTCCGATAGGTTGTCCAACTTGATAAGCCGATCATTGCACGTCAAATGACCGGCTTAACGTCCGTATCTGCCTGGCTGCAATTTTTACAACCGTCACAACGAAAGTCACGCTGCCCAAGTATCAAGAACGCTTAAAGATACCTTTAGCCCCTTCAGAAAAGCGGCAGCCACCCGCACTGTCAGGGTTGATTGCTCCATGACTTACTTCGAGCACCATTCTTGGAGACACCTTGAATTATGACAAGGGTATCCAGATAAGACCCTGCCTGTGCGGATTGGGGCGGCACGCGCGTGATGGTATAAGGTGTATTGACCGGGTGGTTATCAATATTTCCTGCATAAGCAATATGGCCACCACTGTACCGGGATGACCGGTGGATAGAGAAACTACTAATTTGCTCAGTGTGACCCGGGACATCCATGTTACTCACGACATTCCCATCTAACTTTACGGTGACTTTGGTGTCCTGAAAGCTGGCGGCCGAGGCCATGAGCGGAAAACACAGACACAATGAAGCACAGACCAAACCCGTCTTTTTCTTAAAGTTCAACATATCAACATCCTTGTCATTAAGTTCAACTATCAACGCTGTCTCAGGTAATGCCATCTCGAACGACGCACGCTATCGCCGCCGTGCGGATTCAACTTCCAATGCTGCGCATACCCTTGAGTTCAGCGTAGCGGAGGATCCTGGCGTTGACGCCCATGATTCGGTGATCCGACAGATGACATGCCAGACACCAGGGCTGAGATTGCGGACTGTATTGCGTGCCTGCCGTCTGATCTGCCTAGGTGACAGACAACCCAATAATTTGCCACCACTCAAGCTGAAGTGAAATAAATACTCAACAATGCTGCAAACTAAACAATTATTCATCCACAAACAGCTGATAAACGCACTCGACGCTAATCATTGCCAAGTGTAAGGCGTACCATCCAGTCTCCAACAAGAACTCAGGATGGCCACTGATGAATCCTTCCCAACAGACGGGCACTGCTGCGAATGAACCGTTGCGTGCAGCTTATATATCGGCGCGCATCGACAGATTGCCTGCGGTTGCGGGCATCTGGCGACTGGTCGCGCTACTGTCCATCGCCGGATTTTTCGAGCTTTATGATCTGTTTCAGACTGCGTATATCAGCCCGGGTCTGATCCGCGAGGGCATCTTCGCCACCGGCAGTCAGGGCCTGTTCGGCTTCTCTGATCAAGCAGCCTTTGCCTCGGCCACTTTTCTCGGTCTGTTCTTCGGTGCCAGCCTGCTTAGCCCGATCGCCGATCGTTTCGGTCGCCGTGCGATTTTTACTTTTGCGCTGATCTGGTACACCGTTGCCACCGTGATCATGGGCCTGCAAACTTCTGCGCTGGGCGTGATAGGCATGCGCTTCGTGGTGGGCATTGGTCTTGGGGTCGAACTGGTGACCATCGACACGTATCTGTCAGAACTGGTACCCAAACGCATCCGCAGTTCAGCCTTCGCTTTCGCATTTTTCATCCAGTTTTTGTCGGTGCCCTGTGTCGCACTGATGTCGTGGTGGCTGGTGCCGCAAGACCCGTTCGGCTTTTCCGGCTGGCGCTGGGTGGTCATCAGCAGCGCCGTGTTCGCGCTGTTTGTCTGGTGGCTGCGCTCCGCGCTCCCCGAGTCGCCACGCTGGCTGGCGCAACAGGGTCGCTTCGATGAAGCCGAACGGATCATGGACACCCTTGAAGCACGCTGCGCGAAACAGCATGGCAAACCGCTAGACCAACCAGAGCCGGAAATCGTTGCAGTCGAGGGCAAGGGACGCTTTGCCGATATGTGGCAACCACCTTACCGCCGTCGCGCACTGATGCTGGTGGTGTTTCACATTTTCCAGGCAATAGGCTTTTTTGGTTTCGGCAACTGGCTGCCCGCCCTGCTGACCGGTCAAGGCGTCAGTGTCACCCACAGCCTGGGATATGCATTTGTCATTACGCTGGCGTATCCACTGGGCCCGTTGCTGTTCGTGAAGTTTGCCAATAGGTTTGAAAACAAATGGCAGATCGTGGGCTCGGCGCTGGGCGCAATGATTTTCGGTAGCCTGTTCGCGTTTCAGACCAGTGCAGTCGGATTAATCTTCTGCGGGATCATGATCACGTTCTGCAACGCATGGCTGAGCTTCAGTTACCACTCGTATCAGGGTGAGCTGTTTCCGACGAACATCCGCGCCCGGGCGGTCGGCTTTTGCTACTCGTTCAGTCGCCTGTCCACCGTGTTCAGCAGCCTGCTGGTCGGCATCTTTCTCGACCATTTCGGCACGCCGGGGGTGCTGGCATTTATCGTCAGCAGCATGTTGATCGTGATCATCACGATCGGTCGTTTCGGACCGCGCACACGCAACCTGGCGCTGGAGCAGATAACCCACCGCTGACATAAAGCGGTGACAATAAACCGTGGAGTGGCTCAGGCCTGAGCCCACTCCACGTCAGTGACACCGAAGTGTTCAGCGTAGGGTTTGGAGACGCGCTGAACCTTCTCCAGTCGGTATTTAGGAATACGTGCGAGGCCTGCATCCACACTCGCGTGGTGCCACGCCTCTGCGTTATCCATGTTCTCGGTGCGTATGTAAAAGCTCTTGAACGAACCGTTTAACAGATAATCAATGCGGTAATGCTTTGGAAGTGCCATTGAAAGCCTGATCCTTTTTCAGCAGTGGCTTGAGTATAGGTGACACGAACTGTTGCCGAAAAATTCCCTCTTTTTTCTCTTTGCACGACCAGCGTCCATCGCTCGCCAGCCAATCATCCGCCCTCCTGGGCGAATGATGACCCGCTGGAAGAACAGGCGCCGGGGCACGTTTTACGCCGCCAGTGACCCGAATACGGAGGATGTGCAGCGCTCATTCATCCACGTTCACTGCACTCAAGGCTGCCAGAGCGCCTGCCCGCCGCCCAGCTTGCGGTCCAGAAAACTGGCCGCGCTGATCAGCGCCAGATGGCTCAAGGCCTGTGGTGTATTGCCCAGATGACGGGCATGGCTGTCGAACTCTTCGGCATACAGCCCCAGCGGGTTGGCGTAACGCAACAGTTGCTCGAACTCCAGATGCGCCTGCTCGACCCGCCCGGCCCGGGCCAGGCATTCGACGTACCAGAACGAACAGGCCACGAAGGCGCCCTCTTCACCCTCCAGGCCGTCATCATGATCGTCGTCGTTGCGATAGCGGAAGACCATCCCGTCGCGCACCAGCGCCGCTTCGATGGCGTCCAGCGTCGCCAGCCACTTGGGATCGTTGGCGCCGACAAAGCGCACCAGCGGCATCAACAGCATGGACGCATCCAGATTTCGACTGCCCTTGTGCTGCACGAAGTGCCCCAGCTCTTCGTTCCAGAAGTTTTCCCAGATGTCGTTCTGGATCTCTTCGCGCACCTTGTTCCAGCGCTCGAACGGCCCGGACAGCGAACGCTTGAAGGCCAGGCGCAGCGCCCGGTCGAGCGCCACCCAGCACATTAGCCGCGAGTGCAGAAAATGCTGATCGCCACCGCGCATTTCCCAGATGCCCACGTCGCGGTCGTTCCAGTGCTCGCACACGTAATCGACCTGGCGCACCACGTGTTTCCAGCCGTCGTGGGAGATCGCGTCCCCGTACTTGTTGGCCAGGTAAACGGCGTCCATCAGTTCGCCGTATATATCCAGCTGTACCTGCGTGTACGCTTCGTTGCCGATCCGCACCGGCTGGGCGCCGCCGTAACCGGACAAATGATCAAGGTGCTCTTCGGGCAGTTCTGCATGGCCGTCGAGGGCATACAGAATGCCGAGTTTTTCGGTCTGTTCGCAGCACTCATCCAGCCGCTCACGCACCCAGCCCATGAACGCATTGGCTTCATCGGTGTAACCCAGGCGCATGAACGCATAAACGGTGAACGATGCGTCGCGGATCCAGGTGTACCGGTAATCCCAGTTACGCTCGCCGCCCTCGGTTTCAGGCAGACCGAACGTGGCCGCTGCGACGATGCCGCCGTGCTTGCGGGAGGTCAGCAACTTGAGCGCCAGCGCCGAACGGGTGACCATTTCACGCCAGCGGCCTTTGTATTGCGACTGCCCGGCCCAGCGCCGCCAGAACGTCAGGGTATCGTCGAAGTAACGCGAACACTTGCCTGCCGCCACATTCGGGTCGTCGACACCGCCCAGAATGAACTCGATGGTCTGGCCTTTCTGCATGTGAAACTCAGCCACAGCGTCGTTCTTATCCAGCTGCAACGGCGTCGCCGCCGACAAGCGCATGCCCGGTTGCCCTTCGGCTTCGAAACAGACGTCTTGGCCGTCAAGACGCGCGGCAGTGTCGGCACGGCTGTAATCCATCCGCACCCGGCAGCGCATGCGAATCGTCGCCTCGCCAAAACGCACCTGGACACGTCGTACGATGCGGGGCAGGTCGTCCTGATCTTCGCCAATCGGCATCAGATCGGTCACTTCCACGACTGCCTGCTCGGAAATCCAGCGGGTTTGCAGCACATTGGTGTCAGGCAGATAAATCTGCAAACGGCGCGCGTCAGGCAAATCCGGCGCCAGCTGGAAAATCCCGGCGTTCGGGGTGTCCAGCAGCGCGGTGAAGATCGACGGGCTGTCGAAATCCGGCCAGCAGCAGAAGTCGATACTGCCCGTGTCGGCGATCAGCGCGGCACTGCGCATGTCGCCGATGATGCCGTGATTCTCGATTCGGTTCTGCGCCTCTTGCGGAAAGTCAGCCATTGCCACGGAACTCCGGATAGAGGGTCATGCCACCGTCGATGAACAGCGTGGTGCCGTGAACATAATCCGACGCGTCGGACGCCAGCCACAGGACTGCGTTGGCGACATCTTCCGGCTCACCGATGCGACCGTAGGGAATCAGCTTGAGCATCTCCTTTTCGGCATCGCCTTTGCGGGCGTCGGCGTTGATCGGCGTGCGAATGGCGCCCGGCGCAACACTGTTGACCCGAATCTTCAGTTCGCCGACTTCCTGGGCGATGCTGCGCATCAGCAGATCGACACCCCCCTTGGACGCCGCGTAATTGACGTGGCCGGCCCAGGGAATCAACTGATGGACCGAACTCATGTGAATGATCTTGCCCATCGCCCGCGATACGTCAGGGCGCATGCCTTGCTTGATGAATTGCCGCAACGCCGCGCGAGCACAAAGAAACTGGCCGGTCAGGTTGACGTTGATGACGGTGTTCCAGTCGTCCAGGCTCATGTCGACGATGGAAGCGTCTTTTTGCAGCCCGGAATTGGCAACCAGAATATCCAGCGCACCGAAGTGCTCGATGGTCTGGGCAAACATCCGCTCGACATCTTCCTCTTTCGACACGTCGGCCCCGACAGCCAGGGCGCGGCCGCCCGCAGCACGAATGTCTTCGGCCAGCTTTTCGGCAGGCTCAGCCTTGGAGTTGTAGTTGATGACCACGGCGGCACCGGCATCGGCCAGCGCCCTTGCGGCACCGGCCCCCAGACCGGAACTGGCTCCGGTGACGATTGCGACTTGTTGCTTGAGTGAGATGTGCATCGAATTCAGCCTCGGAGTAAGCGTATTAGTGCTGACTGGCGAGGCTGAAAAGAAGTTCAGTGCAGCTTATTCATGGTTCAGGTTACGGCGCCGGATTGGGTTGCGAGGTATGAATGGCCTCGATGCCGGCGATCACCTCGTCGGACAGCGTGAAGTCGATGCTTTGCAGGTTGATCTCTAGTTGATCCAGCCTGGTGGCGCCGATGATGTTGCTGGTCACGAACGGGCGACTGGTGACGTACGCCAGTGCCATTTGCGAAGGGTCCAGGCCATGCTCGCGGGCCAGCGCGACATATTTTTCGGTCGCGCTGACGGCCTGCGGGTTGTTGTAACGCTGAAAACGCTCAAACAGGGTCAGGCGTCCATCGGCCGGGCGAGCGCCGTTGAGGTACTTGCCGGCCAGCACACCAAACGCCAGAGGCGAGTACGCCAGCAAGCCGATCTGTTCGCGAATGGCGATTTCTG
Source organism: Pseudomonas syringae (assembly GCF_002157375.1). Classification (GTDB taxonomy): domain Bacteria; phylum Pseudomonadota; class Gammaproteobacteria; order Pseudomonadales; family Pseudomonadaceae; genus Aquipseudomonas; species Aquipseudomonas syringae_T. Next base: position 3,578 of record NZ_MTSA01000029.1, on the reverse strand, counting down.
CCAGACCGACTTCAAAGGTGCGGTTGAGCAGGTTGTAGGGGTTCTGGATCGACACCGCACGCGGCAGATCAAGGCTTTCGGCAAGCTGCAGAAAGCGCTGGGTGCCCCACGGCGTTTCGTTGGACAGCCCGATATGGCGAACCTTGCCTGCCTTGACCAGATCACCCAGCACCGACAGGGTTTCTTCGATGTCGACGGCCTGATCATCCGGGTCATGGGTATAGCCCAGCACACCGAAGAAGTTGGTCTTGCGGTCCGGCCAGTGCAACTGGTACAGGTCCAGGTAATCGGTGTTCAGGCGCTTGAGGCTGGCCTCCAGCGCTGCGGTGATGTTCTTGCGGTCCAGGCGTGGATTGCCATCGCGAATATGGTCCATGCGGCCAGGGCCGGCCACTTTGCTGGCCAGCACCCAGTCACTGCGGTCGCCGTACTTCTTGAAGTACTCGCCGATGATGCTTTCGGTCTTGGTGTAGGTCTCGCCGCGCGGCGGCACCGGGTACATTTCGGCGGTGTCGAGGAAGTTGACCCTGGCGTCTTTGGCCATACGAATCTGTTCGAATGCTTCATCCTGGGTGTTCTGCTCGCCCCAGGTCATGGTGCCCAGGCAGATCGCGCTGACCGACAGGTCGGTTTTGCCCAATTTACGAAATTGCATCGATGTCTCCGTTTGATTCAAAAAATACGACGTGAAACAGGGTCCCCATAAAACGCCGACTGGTCACTCACTGCAACATTTTTTATTTAGCGATAACCCTGCGCCTGAAGATCGAACAGCGCGGCATACCGCCCGGCGGCGGCAATCAGGCTGTCATGATCACCGCGTTCCAGCACCCGCCCGTGCTCCAGCACCACAATGTGCTCGGCATTGCGCACGCTGGAAAAACGATGGGAAATCAGCAGCGTCATACGGCCCTTGGCGTATTCGCGGAAATGGTCGAACACGGCCGCTTCCGCGCCCGCATCCAGCGCAGCAGTCGGCTCGTCGAGAATCAGGATGTCGGCGTCGCGACGCATGTAGGCACGTGACAAGGCAATCTTTTGCCATTGCCCGCCAGACAGCTCTTGTCCGCCTGCGAACCAGCGGCCCAATTGCGTGGCGTAGCCCTTGTCGAGCTGCTCGATGAACTGCGCAGCCATGCCCTGCGCTGCCGCTTCGCGCCAACGGTTTTCATCGTGGAACGCGTGGGTGTCGCCGACGCCGAGGTTTTCGCCGACCAGAAACTGATAGCGGATGAAGTCCTGAAAGATCACGCCGACCCGCGAGCGCAGCGCATTTTCGTCCCATTCCTGCAAGTCGCTGCCATCCAGCAGGATCCGGCCTTGATCGGGTCGATACAGGCGTGTCAGCAGCTTGATCAGGGTGGTCTTGCCGGAACCGTTTTCGCCCACCAGCGCCACGCTGCGGCCGGGGGCCAGGTGCAAGTCGATGTGTTCCAGCGCCGGGCGGCTGGTGCCTGGGTAGGTGAAGCTCACATTTTCGAAACGCATGCCGTCACCGGGCAACGCGCCCTGCGTCAGGCTGCCGGTCGGTGGCGAGACCGGCTGGCTGAGGTATACGTACAGATCGGCCAGGTACAGACCGTCCTCATACAAACCGCTGATCGCGCTGAGGCTGCTGCTGACCGCCGCCTGCCCCTGCTTGAACAGCACCAGGTACATGGTCATCTGACCAAGGGTGATCCGCCCGTGTACCGCATCGATCACCACCCAGGCATACGCCAGATAGAACGAAGCCGTGCCCAGCAGGCCCAGCAGAAAGCCCCAGCCATCACGGCGCAGGGTCAGGCGGCGGTCTTCGGCATACAGCCGCTCGAAAGTCTCGCGATAGCGCTGAAGCAGCAGCGGCGCGAAGCCGAACAGCTTGACCTCCTTGATATAGCCTTCGTGGGAAAGCAGCGTTTCAATGTAGTTCTGCCGACGGGTTTCCGGGGCACGGCGGGTAAACAGGCGAAACGCATCACCGGAAAAGTGCGCCTCAGCGAAGAACACCGGCAACGCCCCCACCACCAGAATCAGCAACGCCCACGGCGAGAAATGCACCAACAGCACGGCAAAGCTGATCAGCGAAATGAAATTTTGCAGCAAGCCCAGCGATTTGGTCACGAGCGCCAGCGGACGGGTCGAAGCCTCACGCCGGACTCGCACCAGCTTGTCGTAGAACTCCGAGTCTTCGAACTGCGACAGCGACAATGTCTGGGCCTTCTCCAGAATCAACGTGTTGACCTTCTGCCCCAGCAACACTCGCAGCAACGCCTGTTGCACCGATAACGCCCGTTGCGCGCCGGCCAGCAGCGCCAGTACGCCGGCCTCGAACAGTACGTAGCGCAACACTGGCCACAGAGGCGCTTCGCCAGCGCTGGCATGCAACTGCATCGCGGCGACGACAGCGTCGACGATGCGCTGCCCCAACCAGGCGGCCAGTGCGGGCAACAGGCCAGCAACGAGCGTCGCCAGAATCAGTCCGACGGACAAGCCGCGGGAAGTGGTCCAGACCAGGTGCATGGCCCGCAAGGCTTGTTGCATGAAAAGGGTGAAGCGTTTGAAGACGGGCATACGCAAAAACTCTGGAGACAGGTCGAACCCCCGTGCCGGGCGGCCATCATACGACCACAGGTTCGTTAAAAAACAGGACGGTCATCATGAACGATGCTTACAACCTGCAACGCTTTGTCAACGCTCAGCAGTTGGTGTTCCAACAGGTGTTGACCGAGCTTGAGGCGGGACACAAGCGCAGTCACTGGATGTGGTTCGTGTTTCCGCAGATTCAGGGGCTGGGCCATAGTGATATGGCGCAACGTTACGCCATCAGCGATCTGGATGAAGCCCGCGCCTACCTGCAACACCCGCTGCTCGGAACGCGTCTGGAGCAGTGCGCGAGTATTATTGTGCCTCAGGTGGGACGTACGGCGCGGCAGATGTTCGGTTCGCCGGATGATATGAAGTTGCACTCGAGTATGACGCTGTTCGCCATCGCTGCGCCTGACCGGCCGGTATTTCAGGAGGTGCTGGATACGTTTTTCGAGGGTGAGCGGGATGCGATGACGGTGAGGCGCCTTTCGTGACGCTGTGCGTTACACAGCGGTTTTGCGGTGTCAGTGGTATTTGCGTCTGACGCTGATTATCGTGCCGACGCTCCGCGTCGGCATGCAGTTCGTGACGCTCCGCGTCACACAGCGGTTTTGCGGTGTCAGTGGTATTTGCGTCTGACTCTGACTATCGTGCCGACGCTCCGCGTCGGTATGCAGTTCGTGACGCTCCGCGTCACACAGCGGTTTTGCGATGTCAGTGGTATTTGCGTCTGACTCAGGTCACGTTTGCGCCCTTACGGCGCCTTACTTTGAGGGATCAAAGTAAGCAAAATCCTGGCTCCGTTTCCGGCCCGACTTCGTCGGGTTCCTTCGCCCTGACACTGATCCGGCGGTCGCCGCAACGGGCCATCCATGGCCCGGTGCGGCTTGCTCGGCGTCCTGCCGAGCATCCCCCGGATCAGCGTCAGCGCTCAGCCGTCACTTACGTCGCACTCTGCGTCGCCAGTGCCATCGTGGTTGAAAAGCACATCTAAAGCATTTTCGCGAGGC
>NZ_MTSA01000028.1:0-42370 GCF_002157375.1 Pseudomonas syringae | reverse complement strand
CGCCTACGCCGCCACCGACCATGGCCCCTGGTAAAGCGCCTGCCCCGAATGCAAGAGATCCGACAGCGCCACCAACGAGAGTCCCGACGGCCACGCTGCCGCCCATGATCATGGCGACCTCTTTGACCAGTTGCAGCAAGACAGGAAGTATTTCCGCGATATCAATGGAAGCCCACTTGCGCATCAGGCTGAGCTGGATGATCGGGTAGGACTTGGCCATTGCCAGCTTGACCGATTCGATGCGGTTTCCGCCAATACTACCGAAGGCCAAGGTGGCCTCGTTGCTCACTCGTCGAGTGAAGCCGTTCCAACCATCGGAAGCGCTTTCCCAGCCTTCATCGAAAGACTGGTTCAGGTGGCTGAATTTGTCTTCAAGCGTGCGCTCGATGTCGTCCCACCTTGGGACGTCAGCTAAAATATCCATTTATTCATCTCTGTCCTTGAAGAGAAGTTATTCCCGTGTCTCTATCCTTGAACCGTGGGACTGCGGTACGCGCGGATGTCGGCCCAGCGGGTCAACACCAACGCATGCTTTGTTCGTTGCTGAAAGTGCCATATTTCTAGATGCAGATAGCTGTAGGCAATGATGTCAAATGGTTATCAAACGTCGCTTGCGAAATCTTCAAGGATCTAATGCTTTGAAATATATTACTTTTTTTATTTTTAGAACGTGCTGAAACCTCGTAAGTGATTGCTCAAAAATTGAAGTGCGACACGCTTTTCTGAGCGTACGATCTTCGTCACACACCATCTGCCATCTGTTCATGCCCTCACATTGCCCCCACCTCCGGCTTACCGCCCTCCGACCCACCATAAACCGGGGGATGGGTCACGATGTGCGTCAGGTCGACCGCTGACGTGAGCAGTTTCTGCAGGTCCGGGCGTGGCCGGGACAAATGCGGATCATTTGCCGTGGCGTGTTCAAGCGCCTCGGCGCAGGCCAGCAGTTTTGCGTCGCCCCGGAACCCGCCGATCACCTGTAGCCCGAAGGGCATGCCGTTATGGTCGGTGCCGCAAGGCAGGGACAGTGCGGGGTTGGTGGTCAGGGTAATGGTGTAGCACAGCGCCAGCCAGCGGTAGTAATTGTCCAGAGGTACGCCGTTGACTTCGCGCAGGTACAGCTCGCTCCACGGGAAGGGTGAGACTGGCGTGGTGGGCGCCAGGATCAGGTCGTAGTGGTCGAATTGCTTCTGGAAACCGCGAAAAATCCGGCTCTGCTCGCCGTGTGCCTTGACGCAGTCTTGCAACGACATTGCCGCGCCCATTTCGAAGTTGGCGCGGGTGTTGGGTCCCAGCGCGTCCGGGTCGCGGTCGTGAGCGTCCTGCAGACCGGCGACGAAGGCTTCGGCGCGCAGTACGTCGAAGGTGCGGTGGGCGCTGCCGAGGTTCAGGTTGATGGCTTCGCAGGACTTGAACAGCGGCTTCAGGGCGCTGATCTTTTCCCGGAAGACCGCGCGGAGTTGGGTGTCCACCGCGCACGTGCCGAAATCCTCGCTGTAGCCGACCCGCAATTGGCTGAGGTCGACCGGGCGCGGCGCAAACTCGTCATCGGCAATGGCATAGCTCAATGGATCAGACTGCCCTAATCCGGCGCTGGCGCGCAGTTGCAGCAGGGTGTCGGCGACGTTGCGGCCCATCGGGCCGACCACGGAAATCGGCGTCCAGCCCAGTTTCTTGCGTTCGCTCGGCACCAGACCCGGGGAAGGGCGCAGGCCGACGATGCCGCACAGCGCGGCGGGAATGCGCAGCGAGCCACCGGTGTCCGAACCGCTGCACAACGGCACCATGTCCACCGCCAGCGCGGCGGCCGAGCCACCTGAGGAACCGCCTGCATTCAGTGCGGGATTGAACGGGTTGCCGGTCGCGCCCCACACCACGTTGCGGGTGTTGGCACCCGCACCCAGTTCCGGAACATTGGTCTTGCCGACCATGATCGCCCCGGCCGCGCGCAGTCGCGCCACGAAGAGGTTGTCCTGGGCGGGTATGTTGTCGCGAAACAGTGGCGAGCCGTAGGTGGTCAGGACCCCGGCAGTCTCTTCGAGGTCCTTGATGCCGATGGGCAAGCCGTGCAGCAAACCCAGCGGTTTGCCTTGCAGGACCGCTTTTTCGGCGGCTACAGCCTCGTCTCGGGCGCGCTCGAAGCAGGTCGCGGCGAAGGCGTTGATTTTTGGATTCAGGCTTTCAATGCGCTCGATACAGGCGTCGAGCAATTCCACTGGCGAAAGCTGTTTGTTACCGATCAATGCCCGTAATTCAGTGGCGGATTTGCCGAGCAGTTCGGATGTATTTTGCATGGGGTGTTTCTCCGCGAAATGGACAAATCAGACTGGCTATCTTGCTGATGCTCGGCGTTGGCGTGCATCCAGTGAAGCTTGCGCTAAAGGGCAGACGCAGAGCGTCCAGAGCTGCATTCCCACGCTGGAGCGTGAGGAACGAGAGGTGTTCGGGCGTGCGCGCTGATTATCGTGCCGATGCTCCGCGTCGGCATGCCGTTCGTGACGCTCTGCGTGACACCTCTGCGGCGCGCCCTTTTCTCCGTGCCGAACGCATCAAGCGGGCAGTCTTTTCAAGAATCCCCCAACGCCAGTATCGTCGCCACCAGCGCCTGGCCTCTGGGTACCAGGGTGTCCAGCTCCAGATACTCTCGGTCGGTATGCACCTTGCCGCCCACCGGGCCGAGGCCGCACAGCGTCGGGATGCCAAGGCTGGCGGTGAAGCCCGAGTCGGCGCAGCCGCCGGTGAATTCGCCTTCCACGCTGAAGCCCAGTTCCTGCGCGAGGCCCTGATAGATCTTCAGCAGTTCGGTGCTGTGCCGGGCTTCCATCGGCAGGAAGGTCGTGGCTTCGAGCAGTCTGGCGGAGGTGCCGGGCAGCTCCTCTTCGGCGACGATGGCCTGGACGGCCGAGAGAATTTCATCCCACTGCCTGAGCTCGATAAAGCGTACATCGAGCTTTGCCGTGGCGCTGGGTGCAACCGTGTTGCTGGAGGTGCCGCCCGAGATCAGCCCGACGTTGGTGGTGATGCCCGCTGCATAATCCGTCAACGCATGCAGTTTGATCACCTTATGCGCCAAGGCCTGAATGGCACTGGCGCCATCGGCGTGATTCACCCCCGAATGCGCCGCACGGCCGCTGACTTCGATGATCAGCGTTGCACCGCCTTTGCGGGCGCTGACCACGTTGCCGCTGGCGCGCCCCGGTTCAGGGTTGAGCACCGCACGAGCCTGGCGGGCGTACTTTTCGATGTGAGCACGGGCACTGGCGGAACCGATTTCTTCGTCGCCGGTGTACAGAATCTGCACCGGAAACGGCAGCGGCCCCAGGCGTTTCAGCGCCTTGAGCGCGAAGCAGTTCAGCACCAGTCCGCCTTTCATGTCCGCCACGCCGGGGCCATAAGCCAGTGCGCTGTCTTTTATCTCGTCTTTTGAGTAGCCGCGCGTTGTCGTCGTGCCTTTCGGGAATACTGTGTCGCGATGACCGAGCAGCAATACCGGCTTGCCAGGGCCGCCGGGCACTTCAGCCAACAGCACATCGCCAAACCCCTCAACGGGAATACGTTCGATATTGATCCCGTCGGCCTCAAGTTGCGCGGCGAGCAGGTCGCCGACGGCATCGACGCCGGCCTTGTCGTAACTGTTGGAGTCGGTGTCGACCAGGCGCTGCAACAGCGCCTCCATCGCCTCGTACTGCCCGCTCAGCCAGTCGGTTGCCTGCCGTTGTGCGTCATTCATTCACTCAACTCCTGTGCCCGGTGCTCGCGGGTCAGCCGTGCGCCGTCAGTTCCAAGGTCCCAGAACAGCCCGGCCATGATTTGCAGGCTCTCTTTGACCACTGGCGCCAGCAAATGCTCGTCGGGTGCATGTTGCGAGCACGCCGGGTACGAGTGGGGCACCCAGACCGTCGGCAGGCCCAGTACTTCAGCGAATACATCGTTGGGCAGTGAGCCGCCCAGGTTCGGCAGCAGTGCCGGCTTCTTGCCGGTGGTCGCGGCCAGCGATGCCAGCGCCCAGCCGACCCACGGGCTGTCCGGGGACAGGCGCGTGGCGTGCATCACGTCCATGCGCGTCTGCCGGACCTCGACCTGAGTAAAACCGTGGGCATCCAAGTGCGCGCGTACCGCGGGAATAAAGGCGTTGTAATCGCTGTCCACCACGAAGCGGATGTGGCACAGCGCATGGGCCTTGCCGGGGATCGCATGCACGGGCGCGTCCGGATTGCCGGTCTTGAACGCGAGAATGTCGAGGGTGTTCCAGCCGAAGACTTTTTCGCTGAGCGACAGCGCCGGGTGTCCCCAATTCGGGTCAATGTCCGGGTCGCCGGGGCCGCCACCGACCTCGATGTCTGCCAGTGCTGCCTTGACTGCGTCAGGAATGGCAGAGGGCATGAGGCCCGCGACTTTTACCCGACCGTGCTCATCCACCAGGCTGGCGATGGCATTGGCCAGTATGATGCCGGGGTTGGCCAGCAGCCCGCCCCAGTTGCCAGAGTGGTGAGCGCCTTCACGCAGGTTTACCGTCAGTTCGAAATTGAACACTCCGCGCGAGCCAAGAAACAGGGTAGGGCGTGAGGCCGCCAGACGCGGGCCGTCGGAGGCGATGAAAATGTCTGCGGCCAGCTCTTGGGCATGCGCCTGACAAAATGCGCTGAGGCCGGGCGACCCGTCTTCTTCGCCCATTTCCAGCAGCAGTTTGACGTTGAAGCCCAACTGGCCGTCGCGCGCTTTCAGGGTCTGTTCGAGGGCGGTCAGGTTGATCAGGTGCTGGCCCTTGTTGTCCGCCGTGCCGCGGCCATACCAGCGATCACCGCGTTCTGTCACTTTCCACGGGGACAAACCTGACTGCCACTGTGCGTCGTAGCCGCGCACCACGTCGCCATGACCGTAGCTCAGCAGGGTCGGCAAGGCGGCGTCCTCAAGGCGTGTTGCGATCATCAAAGGCCCGCGCCCGGCGACCGGGTTGTCATACACCTTGACGCTGAAACCGAGCCGCTCGACGTGCGGCGTGATGAATTCGTTCAGATAACGATAAAGCTCCGGCAGGCTCGCGGCCTCCTGGCTTTGGGTCGGGTACGCAACGCTGCCGCCGAGCAAGGCGAAAAAGGTGCCGTTGTCGAACTGCTCGGTGGCGTTTTCGATGGCATGCGAACGGCTACTCATGAGGGCATCAGCTCCAGGGGTTTTGAGGTGTCGCGCAAGTGGCAACGGACAGTGCCGCCTTCCACGCGGCCAGTGGCCGGAGAGTGTTCCTTGCACACCGCCATGCAACCGGGGCAGCGTGGATGGAAAGCACAGCCGGACGGCGGTGACATGGGGTTGGGGAAGGTGCCATGCAGGCCCAGGTCGGGAATGCCCAGGTGCGGGTCAGGGGTCAGTACCGAGTCCAGCAGCGCCTGGGTGTAAGGGTGGCCCGGCCTGGCAAACAACGATTCGCGGCTGCGCTCTTCGACGATGCGGCCCAGGTACATCACCGCTACCCGGTCGGCCAGATGCTCGATGACCGCCAGGTTATGGCTGATCAGCAGGTAGGTCAGGCCGAACTCCTGTTTGAGGTCCTGTAACAGATTGAGAATCTGCGCCTGCACCGACACGTCCAGCGCCGAGGTCGGCTCGTCGCAGATCAACACGTCGGGGCGCATCACCAGCGCCCGGGCAATCGCCACGCGCTGACGCTGGCCACCGGAAAGCTGGCTGGGGTAACTGTCGATGACTCGCTTCGGCAGGCCGACCACGTCCATCATTGCTTCGACACGCTGGCGGCGCTCGGCGTTGGTGCCGATGCCATGCACGATCAGCGGCAGGGTGACGATTTCGCGCAGGGTCTTGCGCGGGTTCAGTGAGGAATAAGGGTCCTGAAAGATCGGCTGGATGCGCCGCGCCATTTCCTTGCGGTCAGTGCCGGCCAGGTGCTTGCCATTGACCAGCACATCGCCGCTGCTGGGCGCGAGCAGGCCGAGCAACATCTTGGCCAGGGTGCTTTTGCCGCAACCGGATTCGCCGACCAGCCCGAGGGTTTCGCCGCGCATCAGGCGCAGCGATACACCATCGACGGCTTTCAGGGTGGCATCGGGTTTGAAAAAGCCCCGGCTGATGTTGAATTCGCGGCGGATGTCGCACAGCTCGAGCGCAATGTCTTTTTTGCTGTTGGTGTTCAGGGCTTGATGGTTCATGACGTCATGCCCTCTCGGAGCAACACAGGTTCAGCACCCGCTGAGGCAAACAGGCAGCGGGTCATGTGGGTGTGGCTGTGAATCGGCGGGACATCCTCGGCGCAGGCCGCAATCGCCTGCGGGCAACGGTTGCGGAAGGCGCAGCCGTGTTGCTCGCCGACCAGGCTGGGCACCAGGCCTGGAATCGAGCCGAGCGGTTGGCCCGGCTGGGTGCGCCCGGGGATCGGAATGCTGGCCAGCAGCCCGCGTGTGTACGGGTGCTGCGGGTTTTCGAACAGCTCGACCGCCGGGGCGGTTTCGACGATCTGCCCGGCGTACATCACCGCCACCCGGTCAGCAATGCGCGCCACCAGGCCCAAGTCGTGGGTGATGAAAATCACCGCCAGGCCGAACTCTTTCTGGATGTCGCGGATCAGGCGCAGGATCTGCGCCTGAATGGTCACGTCCAGCGCGGTGGTCGGCTCGTCGGCGATGATCACGTCCGGCTCGCACATCAGTGCCATGGCGATGATTACCCGCTGACGCAGCCCGCCCGACAATTGATGCGGGTACTGGCGCAGGCGTTCGCTGGCGTTGCTGATACCGACTTTCTCCAGCATCTGCGCCGCACGCTGCAAGGCCTCCTTGCGCGACACCTTGCGGTGCCGGGTCAACACTTCACTGAGCTGATCGCCAATGCTGTAGGCCGGGTTCAGCGAGGTCATGGGTTCCTGAAAGATCATCGCCAGACGATTGCCCCGCAGGTCGCACATCTGCCGTTCGCTCTGGGTCAGCATGTCGATGCCGTCCAGGCTCAACGTTGTCGCCGTGCGTCGCGCCTTGCGCGGCAGCAGGTCCATGAGCGCCAGCGAGGTCAGGGATTTGCCGCAACCCGACTCCCCGACAATGCACAGCATTTCGCCGCGCTCGACCTGAAAGTCCAGGCCGCGCACTGCGTGGAGCGTGTGTTGTCCCAACGGGATCTCGACACGCAGGTTTTCAACATGCAACAACGCCATGTGCGGATCTCCTCTGTCAGTTGCGCCCTTCGGGCAGGATCAGGTCGCGCAGGCCATCGCCAACCAGATTGATGCCCAACACCAGCACCATCAGTGCGACACCGGGAATCGCAATGACCCACGGGGAAAAGAACATGTACGGTTTGCCTTCGGCGATCATCAGGCCCCAGGACGGAATGGGTGGCTGCACGCCGACCCCTAGGAACGACAGCGCTGATTCCAGAAGAATCGCGTGAGCCATCTCCAGCGTAGCGACGACGATCAGCGCGCCGACCAGATTGGGCAGGATTTCACTGGCCAGAATGCGCAGCGTCGAACAGCCCAGTGCCTGGGCCGAGGCGACGTATTCAGCGTCGCGAATCTGCTGCACAGCGGCCCGCACCACGACGGCAAACCGGTCCCAGAGCAGGCAGCCCAGCAGAATGATCACGACCTTCAGCGAACCACCGATCAACGACGCGGAAGCCAAGGCAATCATGACCACGGGCATCGCCAGGCGCGTGGTGATCAGGTAGCTGATCAGAGCGTCGGTCTTGCCGCCAAAATAACCTGCCAGCAGGCCCATGATGGTGCCGATGACGCCGGAGATCAGCGCCGCCGAAAAGCCGATGAACAATGAAATGCGCGCGCCGTACAGCAGGCGCGACAGGTAATCGCGGCCCAGCTTGTCAGTGCCCAGCATGTACTCCCATGTGCCATTGGCCATCCATACCGGGGGTTTCATGCGCAGCATCACGTCCTGGCTGTACGGGTCGTATGGTGCGAGCCAAGGGGCGAACAGTGCGCCGAACAGGATGATCAACAGCAGCACTGCGCCGATGGCAAAGCCGCGATGGGCAAAGCTGCTGCGCAGGGTGCGCCAGACGCTTGGTGCCGGAGGCTGGTAATCCTTGATCACCAGCGGCGATGAGGTGGTTGCGCTCATGAAGCCTCCTATTTCACGCGGATGCGCGGGTCGAGCAGTGCGTTGAGCACGTCGGCCAGCAGCGTGAGGACGATGTAGATCACCGCGATCAACAGCACGACCGCCTGCACCACCGGAAAGTCGTCACGGGCAATCGCATCCCAGGCCAGTTGACCGATGCCTTGCAGCGAGAAGACCGTTTCGATGACCACCGAGCCGCCAAGCATGAAACCGAATTCCACGGCGGCCAATGCCACCACAGGAATCAGCGCATTGCGCAGTGCGTGTTTGAACAGCACCGTGGCAGGGCGCAGGCCCTTGGCGCGTGCCGTGCGGATGTAATCGGAATTGAGCACGTCGAGCATGCCGGCGCGGGTCAGGCGCATGATTGCCGGTGTGGCGTAATAGCCCAGCGCAATGGCGGGCATGACGAAATGCGCCCAGGTCGAGTTGCCCGACACCGGCAGCCATTTCAAGGTGACCGAGAACACCACGATCAGCATCAGCGCGAACCAGAAACTCGGCATCGCCTGACCCAGCACCGCAATACTCAACGCCAGCCGATCCACCCAGGTATCGCGTTTCACCGCGGCCAGCACACCCAGCGGAATGGCGATCAGCAGGGCAATGCTCAGGGCCATTGCCCCCAGCCCGAGGGTGATCGACAGGCGCGAGGCGATCAGGTTGTAGACCGATTCCTGAAAGAAGAACGAATCGCCCAGATCAAGGCGCAGCACGTCGGCCAGCCATTCGAAATACTGCGTGACCAACGGCTTGTTGAGGCCGTACTGCACACGGATCTGTTCGATCTGTTCGCTGCTGGCTTCCGGCCCGCCAATGGCGGTGGCCAGGTCGCCGGAGAGGTGCAACAGGGAAAAGCTGATCACCGACACGGTAATCGCCACGCACAGGGCAATGCCGAGGCGGCGCAAGAGAAATCCGAACATGGCAAGTGACCTTGTGTCCGAGGGGGAACGGTGGGCTGACGACGCTGCGAGGCCTGTCATTGACCTCGCAGCCGGTCGGGCCGATTGACGTCGCGAACAGCCTTATTTCCAGCTCGACAACGCGAAACGTGGAAGCTCGTCCGGGTAGGGTTTGAAGTTCAGGTCCGAGACGTAGGCGTAGTTCATCGAGTAGTTGAACAACGGTGCCCAGTACGCCTGCTCGCTGATGCGCTGCAGGGCCTTGCGGTAGTTGTCCTTGCGCACCCGCGGGTCCAGCGCGTTGTCTGCGGTCTGCAGCCAGCCCTGGACTTGCGGGTCCTTGATGTTGTCGTCCGGGTTGCCCTTGAACCAGGTCCCGGCGGAGGCCGATGTGTCGAGGATCGAGAACGAGCCCCAGGCCTGGAAAGACATCGGCACCTTGCCGCCGCGTTGCTGGTCACGCAGGGCGGCGTACTTCAGGTAGCGCAGCTTGGCATTGATGCCGACGGCGCGCAGGTTGCCGATGATGGCTTCCACGTAATCGCGGTCCCGGTAGGCAAAGATTTCGGTTTCAAAACCATTCGGGTAACCGGCTTCGGCAAGCAGCGACTTGGCCTTGGCCGGGTCGTAGTTGTAAACCGTGGCCGCTGTGGTGTCACAGCCGAACTGGCCGGGGTAACAGGCCACTTGCAGGGGCTTGCTTTCGCCGCCGACCAATTGCGAGGCGAGGCCGTCGCGGTTGATCGCGTGGTTGATCGCCTGACGCACTTTGAGGTGTTTCATCGGCGAGTCGGCGCTGGAGGTGCCGCGTGCGTCGAGAATCAGAAAGCCGATACGCATGGTCGCGCCACTGGTCACCACCAGATTGGGCATGGCCTTGAGGTTTTCCGCCTGATCGGGGGCCACGCGCCAGGTCCAGTCGATGCCACCGGTCATCAGCTCGGCCAGGCGGGTTTCGGCGTCGGCGATCACCCGAAAGTTGATGTGGGCGATCTTCGGCTGGCCTTGCGGGCTGTCCTTGAAGTAATCCGGGTTCTTGTCCATTTTCACGCCTTCGCCGGTGGCGATGGCCGTGACCTTGTAAGGCCCGGTGCCGATCGGTTTGCGGCTGAACCCGGCCATTCCGACCTGTTCGAAATACTTTTTCGGAAACATCGGCACGGCGTTGGACAGGTATTCCAGCGCAGGCGGGAAGGGCTTTTTCAGGTGCAGGCGTACGCTGTAGTCACCGAGCTTTTCAGCGCTCTTGATCCAGTCGACGTTCTGTACCGTGACCACCTTGGACTCGGGCGACACCACATAATTGAGCGTGAACACCACGTCATCAGCGGTGAACGGGTCGCCGTTGTGAAACTTCACGCCTTCGCGCAGCTGGAAATCGATAGTGGTGTCGTCAACCTGTTTCCAGCGGGTGGCCAGCATGGGTTCGTACTGACCGCTGTCGGGGTTGCGATAGACCAGGTTGTCCCAGATCAGGCGACCGAGAATCACGCCTTCGCGCAAATCGTTGTGATAGGGGCTGATGTTTTCCGGTTCGCTGTCAGAGGCATAGACCAGCGTATCGTCGGCCTTGCCGGCCAGGGCGGAAAAACTGCTGAACAGGCTCAATAGCGCGATGCTGCGAGCGAAACCCTTGATTCCCATGCCGTCGTCTCCAAAAGGCAAAGTGGATGTATCAAAGGGCAGTGGGTCGCAAATGCGAGAAGAGGCGTTTCCTGTGAGGCCGTGGTTGTTCTTCTGATCGAATGTTCTTTTGGTCGAATTCTCTTCTGATCGATTAGCGGGCCTCGACACGACTCTAGGCAAAGCGTATCAATGCCACAAGCACAATATTTCGAATCTTTCATTGCCGAAAAGGCAACGCGGGAGTACTCATGCAACTCTATGGCGTGCAGTCCACCGCCTTGCGCTACTTCCTCGAAGTGGCGCGTTGCGGGTCGATCAGCGAGGCGTCAATCCGGCTCAACGTCGCATCGTCGGCGGTCAGCCGGCAGATCAGCAAGCTGGAGCGGGAGCTGGATGCGCTGCTGTTCGAGCGTCAGGCGCGAGGCATGATGCTTAGCGAAGCGGGTATCCGTCTGGCGGCCTATGCGCGCAAATCCCAGTTGGAGGCCGAGCAAGTGGTGCTGGAAATCACCGAGTTGCAAGGCTTGCAGCGCGGCCATGTGCGCATTGCCTGCTCGGAAGGTTTTGCGCTGGATTTTCTGCCGCAGTGCATCGCGCGTTTTCGGCGGCTCTATCAAGGCATTCATTTCTCGATGGAAGTCTGCGCCCCGGCCCAGGCCACCGAACGGGTGCGCTCGGGCGATGCCGACCTGTGCCTGACCTTCAGCCTGACGCCGCAAAATGAAATCAAGGTCGAACACATTCACAGCGGCGCCATCTGCGCGGTGGTCAGCCACAATCACCCGCTGGCATCACGCACGGAAGTCGCGCTTGCCGAACTGCAGCCGTACGCCATCGCCCTGACCAACACCGACACAACGCTGCGTCAGTTATTCGATATCTGCTGTGGCGTACAAGGCCTGATGTTCGACCCGGTGCTGACCAGCAATTACATCGGTGCGTTGCTGCGATTTGTGAGCGAAGAGGGTGGCATCAGCCTGTCCAGTGAAATGACCCTCGACAAGCGTGTGCATGAAAAACAACTCAAATCGCTGCCGATCAGTGATGAAGGCATGAAGGCTCGGCGTATCGAGCTGCAGAGCATGGCAGGGCGCACGCTGCCGGCAGCGGTCGCGGCATTTCGCGATTTTCTGATCGAAGAGCTGGCAAAGACCTGAACCGCTGGCGTCCGCCTGGCGATTACGCTGAATGCTGGGCACGTTGCAGCACACGCCGAGTTGATAGGTATCGTCGTTATGATGTTATAGTGTAACGAATAAGCGGTATGCGTTCTGCATTTTCCCGGCCGCCCACCTCATGCTTCGCCCCCTGCGGCGAAGTTCTCCAGCGAGACGACCGTAGAATGAACAGCCCCCTCCCAGATGTTGCCCTGACGGAAGTGTCCTCGGCCCTGATTGCACTCGACTGGGTCGGTATGCAAGGCGTCGAAGTGCCGCTGATGCTGGGTGAGCCGGGTGCTGCACACCCGGTTCATGCCTACGCGGACTTACAGGTCGATCTGACCGACCCCAGCGTCAAGGGCATCCACATGTCGCGGCTCTACCGGTTGCTCGACGGTTTTGCCGAGCATCAGGTACTGACGCCCGATACCTTGTCAGCGCTGCTGGAAGCAATGGTCGAGAGCCACCTCGATTGCCACTCCAGCGGCGCACGCATCACGCTCACCTTCAACCTGCTGTGCCGTCGCCCGGCGCTGGTTACCGAAGGGCTCAGCGGCTGGAAATCCTATCCGGTAAAGCTTGATGCCATCTGGCGAGCGGGGCGTTTGTGCCTCGACGTGTCAGCGGACATCACTTATTCGTCGACGTGCCCGTGCTCGGCTGCGCTGTCTCGACAACTGCTGGAGGAGGCGTTTACGGCGCGCTTCGGCAGGCAGTCGTTTGTCGATCCGATGCTGGTGGCCGCCTGGCTGCGAGAGCATGCGTCGTATGCCACGCCGCACAGTCAGCGCAGCGTGGCGACGGTCCAGGTGAGGGTGGCGGAGCACGCCACTGAATTGGGCCTGATGACGCTGATCGATGCTGTCGAGCAAGCGTTGGGCACACCGGTTCAGACGGCCGTCAAACGGGCTGACGAGCAGGCTTTCGCCCGGCTCAATGGCCAGAACCTGATGTATGTCGAGGACGCCGCGCGCAAGATTCAACAGGCGCTGGAGGGCCGCTATGCAGCCTCCAGCGTCAGCGTGCGCCACTTCGAAAGCCTGCATCCCCATGATGCAGCCGCGCAGACTTCCAACTACCTGTCCTGAGGCTTACACCGTGATCCGTAAAAATCCGTCCGGCCATCTGCCGGTTATCGCCGAGTCCGCCTACATCGATAAAACCGCGATCATCTGCGGCAAAGTGATCATCAAGGACAACGTCTTCGTTGGCCCTTATGCGGTCATCCGCGCCGACGAAGTCGATGCCAGCGGCGACATGGAACCGATCATCATCGGGGCCAACTCCAACATTCAGGATGGCGTGGTCATCCACTCGAAGTCCGGCGCTGCGGTGACCATCGGCGAGTTCACCTCGATTGCCCACCGGTCCATCGTGCATGGACCTTGCATGGTCGGTGATCGCGTGTTCATCGGCTTCAACAGCGTGGTGTTCAACTGCAAGGTCGGCAACGGCAGTGTGGTGCGCCACAACTCGGTGGTCGATGGCCGTGATTTGCCAGAGAACTTTTACGTGCCGTCCACCACCCGGATCGGGGCGAATACCGATCTCTCGCAATTTCCGCCGGTCAGCATTTCGGCTTCGGAATTTTCCGAAGACGTGGCGCACACCAACATTGATCTGGTGCGCGGCTACAAGGCCCTGCAGAACGAGTTCTGATGCGCCCGAGTAAAACGCAACACCTGGCAAACCCAACCACGGACCTGGATTTTTCATGACAACAGTTGTTCAACCCACACGGGCGCCGGCGTCCCGCTTGCGCTCGATCGATGCTCTGCGCGGGCTGATTATTCTTTTCATGTTGCTGGACCATGTACGGGAAACGTTCTTTCTGCACCGTCAGGTGCTGGACCCGATGGATGTCGCAACCACCGAGCCCGACTTGTTTTTCAGCCGCACCCTGGCGCATTTGTGTGCGCCGCTGTTCGTGTTGTTGACCGGGCTTTCGGCCTACCTGTACGGCGAAAAGTATCAAGGCAAACGTGACGTCTCGGCGTTTCTGCTCAAGCGCGGGCTGTTTCTGATTGCGCTGGAGTTCACTCTGGTGAGCTTCGCCTGGACCTTCGAGTTCCCGCCGACCGTCATCTACCTGCAAGTGATCTGGGCCATCGGCCTGAGCATGGTGGCCTTGTCGGCGATGGTGTTCCTGCCACGCTGGGCGCTGGTGGTCATCGGCGGGGTGATCATTGCCGGACACAACCTGCTGGACACGCTGCACTTCGGTGTCGAGTCGGCGATGCACGTTCCGTGGGCCATTCTGCATGATCGGGGCTGGCTTGAAGTGTCCGATAACCTGCGCTTGCGCACTTCCTATCCACTGTTGCCGTGGATCGGCATCATCGCGCTGGGCTACGCTGCCGGCCCCTGGTTTGTCGCGGGTTTTGACGCGGCAAAACGTCGGGCCAACCTGTGGGCCTGTGGGCTGGGCGCATTGTCGGGTTTCGTGGTACTGCGCATGATCAACGGCTACGGTGAAAAACCGTGGAGCGTCGGCGAAACCGGCGTGCAAACCGTCATGAGTTTTTTCAACATCACCAAGTACCCGCCCTCGCTGTTGTTCATCAGCCTGACGCTGGGGATTGGCATGCTGTTGCTGATCGGGTTCGAGCGCAGCCAGGAGAAAAGATGGTTGCGGCCGTTGGTGGTACTGGGTTCAGCGCCGATGTTTTTCTATCTGCTGCACCTGTATGCGCTAAAGGTTCTGTACCTGATTGCATTGGCAATCTGGGGCGCGAATCAGGGCAAATACTTCGGCTTTGACCACATGTGGGGCGTCTGGCTGGCCTCGGTCGTGCTGGCCGTCGTGCTGTTTCCGGCCGTGCGCTGGTTCTCTGCACTCAAGGCGCGTCGCCGCGACATCAGCTGGTTGAAATACCTGTAACGGTTGTACGGGCGGCACACCGACAGGTGTGCCGCCTCCCGCCTGATTTCAATCCCCCTGCGCACCGTAGTTCATGATCGACAGCAGCTTGATCGGCACCTGCACCAGTTGCTCTGGACCGTGTGGGATATCGCCATCAAAGGTCAGGCTGTCACCGGCCTGCATCGGGTACAACTGATTGCCGTGACGGTAGATCAGTTCGCCCTCCAGCAGGTGCAGAAACTCGGTGCCGGGATGCGAGAACGTCGGAAACTCCTCGCTGGCATCATCCATCGTCACCATGTACGCCTCGAAACTCTTCTTCGGCCCACGGGTGTGGTTGAGCAGGTGATAGGTATGACCTTTCTCCGTCCCGCGCCTGACCACCTCAAGCCCCTCGTCCGCCTTGACCAGCAGCGCGCTGCTGCCTTGCTGATCGTACTGACTGAACAGTTTTGACATCGGCATGCCCAGCACGTCGCACAGACGGCTGAGGTTATCGAGGCTGGTCGAGACCTGCGCGTTTTCGATCTTGCTCAACATGCCCTGACTGATACCGGCGATACGCGCGACATCGGCCAGTTTCAATTCCTGCGCCTGGCGCTGGCGTTTGATCTGAATGCCCAGGTATTGCTCGAGCTTCAATTTGGGATGGGGTTCGGTCGGCCTGTTCATCGGTTTTGCACGGTTTCCGTTCAATAATTTTTATTTCGCACTGGGAATGTGCGTTTCAATACTCTCACTCTAGCTGGCGTTCCGAATTTTTCCCTGAAAGAAACCAGCTTCCCACATAAACAGCCCTTGCAGACAGCCAGATTAACAGTTCCAGCGCGTCCACGATGTTTAGCCGGTCAGATTGGCAAGCGCTTTGCATTCCTAAAAGGAAAGTAAATTTCCTGTTCGGAATAAAAAGCGGCAGGCAGTGAAACAGTGGTCCCTCCCTGAAACGATGTGCTTATGCCAGGAGACACGTCCCATGTTGCCACCCGAAACACAGCGTCTGATTGAACAGCACGGCATCAAGTACGTGCTGGCTCAGTTCGTGGATATTCATGGTTCGTCCAAGACCAAGTCGGTTCCAGTCACTGGCCTGGAAATGGTCGCTGAAGACGGTGCGGGTTTCGCCGGCTTCGCCATCTGCGGCATGGGCATGGAACCCCACGGGCCGGACTTCATGGCCAAGGGCGATCTGTCTTCGTTGACGCCGGTGCCGTGGCAGCCGGGTTACGGGCGAGTGGTGTGCATCGGCCATGTGGAAGGCAAACCCTGGCCTTACGACAGCCGTTATGTGTTGCAAAAGCAGGTTGAACGCCTCAGTCAGCGTGGCTGGACCCTGAATACCGGGCTGGAGCCCGAGTTCAGCCTGTTCAAGCGCGACGCCGCAGGCAGTCTGCAAATGGTCGATGCCAGCGATAACCTCGACAAACCCTGCTACGACTACAAAGGGCTGTCGCGCTCGCGGGAGTTTCTCGAACGCCTGACCGAAGCCTTGCAGCCGGTGGGTTTCGACATTTATCAGATTGACCATGAAGACGCCAATGGCCAGTTCGAAATCAATTACACCTACAGTGAAGCGATGGAGTCGGCCGACCGCTTTACCTTCTTCCGCATGGCCGCCGGCGAGATCGCCAATGACATGGGCATGATCTGCTCGTTCATGCCCAAGCCCGATCCCAAGCGTGCAGGTAACGGTATGCACTTCCACTTGTCGATTGCCAGCGCGAGCAGCAAGAACCTGTTCCACGACGCCAGCGACCCGAGTGGCATGGGCCTGTCGAAAATGGCCTATCACTTCGCCGCAGGTTTGCTGGCTCACGGCCCCGCGTTGTGTGCCTTTGCAGCGCCCACTGTCAACTCCTACAAGCGGCTGGTGGTCGGCAATTCGCTGTCTGGTGCGACCTGGGCTCCGGCGTTCATCGCGTTCGGTGCCAATAACCGTTCAGCGATGGTGCGTGTGCCTTATGGCCGCCTGGAATTCCGCCTGCCCGATGCCGGTTGCAATCCGTATCTGGTCAGCGCCGCGATCATCGCCGCGGGGCTGGACGGTATCGACCGTCAACTGGAAATCGACCACGTCTGCAACGAGAACTTATACAAGTTGAGCCTGGAAGAGATCGCCGCTCGGGGCATCAAGACCCTGCCGCAGTCGCTCAAAGAGGCGTGCGATGCGCTGCAAGCCGACCCGCTGTTTGCCGAAGTACTGGGCGAGGAAATCGTGGGCGAATTCATCCGCCTCAAACGTATGGAATGGGTGGAATACAGCCGCCATGTGAGCGACTGGGAAGTGAAGCGGTATATCGAATTCTTTTAGAACAGCGGCAAGCAAGAGCAGGCATGCAGCGTATTTAATTTCTCTGTCCAGGCGACTGGCTTTTAGCGTGCTGCTAAAAACCTGTCGCTACCAAAGGGTGAGGCTATGTGCGGAATCGTTGGTTTGTACCTGAAAAACCCGGCGCTGGAATCGCAGCTCGGCAAGTTGTTCGAGCCGATGCTCGAAGCCATGACGGACCGTGGTCCGGACAGCGCCGGTTTTGCGATTTATGGCGATGAAGTCGCGGATGGCTGGGTCAAGCTGACCTTGCAGGCCACCACTGAACAATACGATTTCAACGCGCTGATCGTGGCGCTGAAAAGCAAAATGGATGCACCGCTGGACTGGTTTCAGAACGCCAGCGCCGTGGTGCTGAAGATTCAGGCGCAAGAGGCGTCAGTGCGTGCCGCGCTGGCCGAACTGGCCCCCGACGTGCGCATCATGAGCGCCGGGCAGAGCATCGAGATTCTCAAGGGCATGGGCCTGCCGAAGGAGATTTCCGCGCGCTTCGGTCTGGCGTCCATGAAGGGCAGCCACATTATTGGCCACACCCGCATGGCCACTGAAAGCGCTGTGACCCTGGAAGGCAGCCATCCGTTTTCCACCGGCTCTGACTTGTGCCTGGTCCATAACGGTTCGTTGTCCAATCACTTCCGTTTGCGCCAGAACCTGCGTCGTGAAGGCATTCAGTTCGAGACCGACAACGACACGGAAGTGGCGGCGGGTTACCTGGCCTGGCGTCTGCAACAGGGTGACACGCTCAAGCAGGCACTCGACAAATCGCTGGAAGACCTCGACGGCTTCTTCACCTTCGCCATCGGTACGCGCAACGGTTTTGCGGTGATTCGTGACCCGATTGCCTGCAAGCCGGCCATTCTCGCTGAAACCGATGATTACGTTGCGATGGCCTCGGAATATCAGGCGCTGTCCAGCCTGCCGGGCATTGAAAGCGCCAGGGTCTGGGAGCCGATCCCGGCCACCATGTACATCTGGGAACGCGAGCCAGCCGAGGGAACACGCCCATGAAAACTGTCGACCTTTCCAGCGCTACCGTGCGCGACCTCAACCAGGCCCTGCACGATCAGGTCAAGGACTTGCAGGAGCGCGAATGGCGAGTGACCCATCCCGACGGCGCGCATAACCTGGCGGTCGGCGTCAACGAAGCCATCTCCATCGATATTCAGGGCCACGCGGGTTATTACTGCGCCGGTATGAACCAGAAAGCCTCCATCACCGTGCATGGCAATGTCGGCGTCGGTTGCGCGGAAAACATGATGTCCGGTGCCGTGCGGGTCAAGGGCAGCGCTTCGCAGGCCGCAGGCGCTACGGCACACGGCGGCTTGCTGGTCATCGAGGGCGATGCCGGTGCCCGTTGCGGCATTTCCATGAAAGGCATCGACATTGTGGTGGGCGGCAGCATCGGCCACATGAGCTGCTTCATGGGCCAGGCCGGTCGGCTGGTGGTGTGTGGTGACGCCGGCGATGCGCTGGGCGACTCGCTTTACGAAACGCGGATCTACGTCAAAGGCAAAGTTGAATCGCTGGGTTCGGACTGCGTCGCCAAGGAGATGCGCGAGGAGCATCTGCACGAGTTGCAGGAGTTGCTCAGTCGCGCAGGCTTCAATGAGAACGCTGCAGATTTCAAGCGCTACGGCTCGGCCCGTCAGCTCTACAACTTCAAAGTCGACAACGCCTCCGCGTACTGATCCAGGAGCACTACCATGAGCGAACCCATCAGCCACAAACCAGCTCCAGTCCTGCGCGAGTCGGCCACCTTTGATCGCCTGACCATTCAGGAAATCCAGCGCGCGGCGGAAACCGGTATCTACGATATTCGCGGCGGCGGCACCAAACGCAAACTGCCGCATTTCGACGACCTGCTGCTGCTCGGTGCAAGCGTCTCGCGCTACCCGCTGGAAGGCTATCGCGAGAAGTGCGGGACTGACGTGGTGCTTGGCAACCGTTTTGCCAAGAAGCCGCTGTACCTGAAAATTCCGGTGACCATCGCCGGCATGAGTTTCGGCGCGTTGTCGGCCAACGCCAAAGAAGCGCTGGGCCGTGGTGCGACGATCGCAGGCACCAGCACCACCACCGGCGACGGCGGCATGACCCCTGAAGAGCGTGGTCAGTCGCAGCATCTGGTCTATCAGTACCTGCCATCACGTTATGGCATGAACCCCGACGACCTGCGCAAGGCGGATGCCATCGAAATCGTCCTGGGGCAGGGCGCCAAACCGGGCGGTGGCGGCATGTTACTGGGCATGAAAGTGACCGAGCGTGTGGCCGGCATGCGCACACTGCCGGTCGGCGTCGATCAAAGGTCGGCGTGCCGTCACCCGGACTGGACCGGCCCGGACGACCTGGCGATCAAGATTGCCGAAATTCGGGAAATCACCGATTGGGAAAAGCCGATCTACGTTAAGATCGGTGCCAGCCGTCCGTATTACGACGTCAAGCTGGCGGTGAAAGCCGGCGCAGACGTGATCGTGCTCGACGGCATGCAGGGCGGTACGGCGGCGACTCAGGAAGTGTTCATCGAACACGTCGGCATCCCGATTCTGCCCGCCATCCCGCAGGCGGTTCAGGCGCTGCAGGAAATGGGCATGCACCGCAAAGTGCAATTGATCGTCTCCGGAGGGATTCGCAACGGTGCCGACGTCGCCAAGGCGATGGCGCTGGGCGCGGATGCAGTGGCCATCGGTACCGCTGCGTTGATCGCGCTCGGCGACAACCACCCGCGTCTGGACGAAGAGCTGAAAAAGATCGGCTCGGCGGCCGGTTTCTACGACGACTGGCAGAACGGCCGTGACCCGGCGGGCATCACCACGCAAGACCCTGAACTGTCCAAGCGCCTCGACCCGGTCGAAGGCGGGCGGCGTCTGGCCAACTACCTGCGTGTGCTGGTCCTCGAAGCCCAGACCATGGCCCGCGCCTGCGGCAAATCACACCTGCACAACCTCGACCCGGAAGATCTGGTGGCGCTGACGGTAGAATCCGCCGCGATGGCGCGTGTGCCTCTGGCCGGGACGTCGTGGATACCGGGTTCGGGGTCGGGGTATTGATCGTAATGTTAATGGGCACGCATTTCATGAGGCTTCGCGTCAAAGATTTCCAATGCGCCACAACGTTGTGCCTTACCCGTGGTTGCAGCGACTGCCTACTTTGGTCCCTCAAAGCAGGGCGCGGTGAGGGCGCAAAGGTGACCTGGGTCTTATGTGAATCTATCTGACATCGCAGAACCCTTGTGTGACGCGGAGCGCCACACAGAGGGCGCAGAGCGTCCAGAACTGCATGCCCACGCGGAGCGTCGGCACGATAATCAGGGGCTGACCTTGGCTCAACTGAAACCGTAGAGCCGCCGTGTGACGCTCCGCGATAATGCTTTAGATGTGCTTTTCAACCGAAGGAACCCGACGAAGTCGGGCCGGAAACGGAGCTGGGACTTTGCCTGCTTTGGACCCTCAAAGCAGGGCGCCGTAAGGGCGCAAAGCTGACATGAGTCTTATGTAAATCTATCTGACATCGCAGAACCCTTGTGTGACGCGGAGCGCCACACAGAGGACGCAGAGTGTCCAGAACTGCATGCCCACGCGGAGCGTCGGCACGATAGTCAGGGGCTGTGCAGCCCTTTTCAGAGCTCCTCAGACACCCCGTACACTCAACGAAACGCCGGCACCACATGCTTGATAAACAACTCAAGCGACTTCTTTTTCTCGGCGTGCGGCAGGCTGTTGTCGCACCAGAAGCTGAACTCGTCGACACCCAGTTCCTGGTAATAACGAATGCGCGGGATGATCTCTTCCGGGGTGCCGATCATGGTGTTCTTGCGAATGTTGTCCAGCTCGAACTCCGGGCGATCCTTGAACTTTTCTTCAGGGCTGGGCGCGAGAAAACCGTTCACGGGCGTCTGTTTATTGCCAAACCACGCGTCAAAGGTGCGGTAGAACTTCGCGATGGCGGTGGCCCCCGTTTTCCAGCCTTCAGGGTTGTCCGCAGCATGCACGTGAGTGTGGCGCAGAACCATCAACTGCGGGCGCGGCACGTCGGGGTTGTTGGCCAGTGCTGCTTCGAACTTGTTCTTCAGGTCGACCACTTCCTCGTCGCCTTTCATCAGCGGCGTGACCATCACGTTGCAACCATTCTGCACCGCGAAATTGTGCGAGTCCGGATCACGGGCCGCGATCCACATCGGTGGCGTGTTGATCGGTTTGGGCACGCAGGTCGAGGTGGGGAATTTCCAGATATCGCCGTCGTGAGCGTAATCGCCTTGCCAGAGGGCACGAACCACCGGGACCATCTCGCGCAGCGCCTTGCCGCCTTCCGAGGCCGGCATGCCGCCCGCCATCCGGTCGAATTCCACTTGATAGGCGCCCCGAGCCAGGCCGACTTCCATCCGTCCGTTGCTGATCACATCCAGCAAGGCGCATTCACCGGCTACCCGCAAGGGATGCCAGAAGGGCGCAATGATAGTGCCTGCGCCCAGATGAATACGCGTGGTCTTGGCAGCCAGATAGGCCAGCAGCGGCATCGGACTTGGCGAGATGGTGTATTCCATCGCGTGGTGTTCGCCGATCCATACCGTACTGAAGCCACCTGCTTCGGCCATCAGCGTCAGTTCGGTCAGGTCCTCGAAAAGCTGGCGATGACTGACACTTTCATCCCAGCGCTCCATGTGCGCGAACAACGAAAACTTCATGACACTTACCTCGCTTAAATCGTGGCGCCTGCTTGATCGACCGGCGTAGAGAATGATTTCCTGTCTGATGGTATACCGTAATACTCTTGGCGCAAGTCTTTTTTGCAGGCGGCAAAGCAGGCGCAATTCCCATCACGCAACAACGAAAAAAGCGCCTCATACAGGGCGCTTTCAAGAAAATGATCAAGTGGGTGTAGCGAGTAGCGAGAGGGTTACCGCTTCGGTCAGCTGCAGGCCTCGGAGCCGATGTAGTCGTCCGTGGAGTCTCGGATGATTGGCCCCATGCCGCTGACCGCATGAGCCTGCTCCATGATCTCCAGTGTCGAGCCGGTGCCGACCAGATTCACCAGGTGTTTTTCACAATTGTAGAGGCGCTTGGAGTAGATCACGCCGAGCAGGCCTTCTCGGCGAGTGACCACCACGCGCAGGTCCGCACTTCCGCTTTTTTCCACCAGTGCGTGCTGGCCGGCAACATCCAGGGGAACGTGAATCGCTTTTCCCTCGGCATGGGCAGCCAGGGGAGGGATCAAAAAGGCCAGGAACCAGGCATTGAACTTCATCGGTGCTCCTGCGGATGAATGAGACTTCATTGGATCCGAAATCTACTCCTGCGATGAGGTTCTGAATAGCCACTACGGGCGGCCTTTCGTCGGGTCGTCCGGCGGGTCAGCGCGACGGATCGACAGTGCTCGCCGTCACGCACTGTTGCTGTGCCAACAGCCGTCCGACAGCTTGCCGGTAGACGGACAGTTGACGCGCGGCGGCAAGCGTTTCAACTCATTGATCTACCGTGAGTTATTCCTCTGGCACGGTTGCTGCTCTTGAAAATGGCAAGCCCGATCGATTACCCCGCTCGGGAAACCTGCCGTCAGAGGAGTGCCGATATGAGCCAATCAGCGATCAAATTTGCGTACTGGGTGCCGAACGTCAGCGGTGGGCTGGTCGTCAGCAAGATCGAGCAACGCACCAGTTGGACCATTGATTACAACCGCACGCTGGCACAGATTGCCGAGCGCTCCGGGTTTGAATACGCCCTGACGCAGATCCGTTTCACGGCCGGTTATGGCGCCGAGTTTCAGCATGAGTCGGTCGCGTTCAGCCACGCACTGCTTGCCGCCACCGAAAAACTCAAGGTCATTGCCGCTATTTTGCCGGGGCCGTGGACACCGTCGGTCGCGGCCAAGCAACTGGCGACCATTGATCAGCTGACTGCCGGGCGTGTGGCGGTCAACATCGTCAGTGGCTGGTTCAAAGGCGAGTTCCAGGCCATCGGCGAGCCGTGGCTGGAGCACGACGAACGTTATCGCCGCTCTGAAGAATTTATCCGTGCCCTCAAGGGTATCTGGACCACCGATAATTTCACGTTCAAGGGTGACTTCTACCGGTTCCACGACTACACCCTCAAGCCCAAGCCGATTCAGCGCCCCCACCCGGAAATCTTTCAGGGTGGCAGCTCGCGGGCTGCGCGTGACATGGCAGCACGCGTGTCTGACTGGTATTTCACCAATGGCAATTCTCTTGAAGGCATAAAAGCTCAGGTCGATGACATTCGGGCCAAAGCTGCTGTAAACGGCCATTCGGTGAAAATCGGCGTGAATGCCTTCATCATCGCCCGCGACACCGAAGAAGAGGCCCGTGCCGTACTGGCGGAAATCATCGACAAGGCTGATCCCGAAGCGGTCAATGCCTTTGGAGATGCCGCGAAACAGGCGGGCAAGGCCAGCCCGGAAGGCGAGGGCAATTGGGCCAAATCGACCTTCCAGGACCTGGTGCAATACAACGATGGTTTCAAGACCAACCTGATCGGCACGCCGCGTCAGATTGCCGAGCGCATTGTCGCGCTCAAGTCTGTCGGCGTGGACCTGGTGCTGTCCGCGTTCCTGCATTTTCAGGAAGAAGTGGCTTATTTTGGTGAACATGTGCTGCCACTGGTGCGTGAACTGGAGGCCGCCACACAACGCAAGCCTGTCGCCGCCATCGCCTGATGCACTGACCCTCCCGCCTTGATGCCGTGAGCGGGTTTCGCTCACGGCCCCTCCAGAAAATCTGGCACCGCTGTGATCCAGTGTGTGACTGACTGCGTAAGTTGAACCCCAAACAACCCACAGGTATCGGTACGTGGCATTATGATGCCACTGCCCGGCATGCTTTTGTCTGGCGCCAGGCGTTCAGGCAGGGCAAAGCGCCTGCCGACAACGGCAGTTGATAGCAAAAGGGTTGTCGAAGGTCCCTGAGCGATCAGGTCCGGTTTCCAGAAAACCAGATGCACTGGTTCTCACCTGTTGTGGAGGCAAGTTTTGAAACGCGACCTTCGGCTTGCGTCGTGGCTGATCCTCGTGGTGTGTGTCTGCGTGGTGATGTTGATGGCTTGGCAGGCATGGACCGCGCGCCGCAACACGCTGGATAACATCCAGACCAGCACGGTGAATCTGGCTGGGGCGCTGAGCACTTACACAGACGGTATTTTCAAGCAAAGCGAGCTGATGTTGATCGGCCTGACGGAGCGTGTCGAAAAGGACGGTTTCGGACCTGATCAGGTCGAACGCCTGAGGTCGGTCATCGCGCGTGAAATGGGCGCGCTGCCGCAGGTCGATACCGTCTCGCTGTACGATGCCAACGGTGTCTGCATTTTTTCAAGCAACCCCAAGGCGGTAGGCATCAACAGCGCACAGCGCGAGTTTTTTCAGCGTCACCTTCATACGCCCGGCAAGGCACCCTACATCGGGCCGACCATACGCAGTCGCGCTTCGGGAGAGTGGGTGATATCGGTCAGTCGGCGCATCGAACACCCCGATTCGAGTTTTGCCGGGCTGATGGTCGTGACGATCGGCGTCGAGCATCTGCTGAAATTCTACTCAGGCATTCAGATCGGAAAAACCGGCGTCATCAGCCTGACCTCGACCTCCGGGCAACTGCGCGTGCGGTATCCGCATCTGGACGAAGAAATCGGCCGCGACCTCTCGTCGACGCCTATTTTTACCTCCGAACTCGACTCGCCTTCCGGCACCACCCGTTTTGTCTCCAGAATTGATGGCGTATCGCGGTTTTATGCCTTCAAACGCAGTGATGTGTACCCGATTGTGACCGTGGTTGCACTGGGGCAGAAGGAGGCCATGCTTGACTGGATGGGGCAGACCAAACAATCCATTCTGGTGATGCTGGTGTTGCTCGGGCTGGTGGTCGCGCTGGGTCTGCGCCTGCTGGGCCATATTCACAGCCGTATACGCGCAGAAGATCAGTTGCTGGGTTCCCAGGCTGCCCTTATCCAGTTGAATCAGCACCTTGAATTGATTGCGTCCGAAGACAAACTCACGGGGCTGGCCAATCGCAGGCGTTTCGATCAGTTTCTGGACGCTGAATTCAAGCGCGCCCGGCGTGAGCGCAACACGCTGTCATTGATTCTGATCGATGCCGATCATTTCAAACGTTACAACGATCATTACGGCCATCTGGCCGGTGACGAGTGTCTGGTCATGCTTGCCCGGCTGGTCGAACAGTGTATCCGTCGACCTGCGGATGTCGCCGCCCGTTACGGTGGGGAAGAGATTGCGGTGGTGTTGCCCGGCACCGATGAAGCCAGCGCCCGTCTGGTTGCGGAAAATATTCTGCACGCCATCCGCGACAGGCAGATCGAGCACCCCGACAGCCCGTTCGGGATTGTCACGGTCAGTCTGGGGGTGGCCACGTTTATGGGCAATGATCGGCAACTCGACCAGCGAGGCCTGATCGAACTCGCCGACCGGGCGCTTTACGCCGCCAAGTCGCAGGGTCGCAATCGCGTCAACGCCGCCTCGGAGATTGCCGTCAGCACGGTGCCGGCCTGGAGCCGCGTCAAGGTGCTGCGCAATCAGCAGTCCGGGCCGGAGTAGAAGGGGCCGACGGGGTTGAGCCCCGCCGGATTGTCGGCTGAACCGGGTCTATTGCTTGTCGGCGTCAGCAGTCTGTTGCGCTGTATGAGGCTTGCGGCGCAGCACCGTCAGCACCCATACGAAGAAGATCGGCACCAGAACCACCCCCAGCAACGTGGCGCTGAGCATGCCACCAATCACGCCGGTGCCGATGGCGCGCTGGCTTGCAGCACCTGCGCCGGTGGCCAGGGTCAGCGGAACGACGCCGAGGATGAAGGCCAGTGACGTCATGACGATCGGCCGAAAGCGCAGCCGCGCAGCCTGAAGTGCGGCATCACGCAGCGAGTGGCCCTGATCCCACAGCTCCTTGGCGAACTCCACGATGAGAATCGCGTTTTTCGCCGCCAGCCCGATGATGGTGATCAGCCCGACCTTGAAATAGACATCATTCGGCATGCCCACCGCCGTCACGGCGAGGACCGAGCCCAGCGCGCCAACCGGTACGATGAGCATCACCACCAGCGGAATCGCCCAGCTCTCGTAGAGCGCGACCAACAGCAGAAACACCACCACCAACGCGAGCGCGAACAGCCCGGTTGCCTGACCGCTGGCGACTTTTTCCTGATACGACAGGCCGGTCCATTCGTAGCCAATGCCCGCAGGCAGAGCGGAGACGATACGTTCGATCTCTGCCATCGCCTCGCCGGTGCTGACACCGGGCGGCGCATCACCTGCGATCCGGAACGCCGGGTAGCCGTTGTAGCGGGCGATCTGCACCGGGCCTTCTTCCCAGTGCGTCGAGACAAAAGCGCTCAGCGGCACCAGCGTGCCACTGCTGTTGGGCACGTACAGCTTGAGCACGCTTTCCGGCGTCATTCGCGAACTCTGCTCGGCCTGCACCACGACCCGCTGCTGACGCCCGGCGTTGGCGAAATCGCTGATGACCGAGGAGCCGAACGCAGTGGCAAGGGCGTTGCTGATTGATTCGAAGCTGACCCCCAGGGCGCGGGCTTTCTCGCGGTCGATGTTCAGGCGCAACTGCGGCGCTTCGGCCAGACCTTCCATCATGGCGTAGAGAATCTTCGGGTTGCCGTTTGCCTTGGCCAGCAGCTCGTCGCGCGCGGCAAGCAGGGCTTCGCGGCCCAGGCCGGCGCGGTCCTGCAAGCGCAACGCAAAACCGCCGGAGGTGCCCAGACCCTCGATGGGCGGTGGTGTAACGGCCATTACCGTACCGTCGCTGAGGCCGGCAAAATGCTGATTGAACGCGGCCGCTTCTTCGGCGGCTGATTGACCGTCGCCTCGTTCCGACCAGTCTTTGAGGGTCGGAAACGCGAGGCCGGCGTTTTCGCCCATGCCTGAGAAGCTGAACCCCAGCAGCATGGTCACCGCGCTCGTGGCCTCACGGGACAACATGTAGTTTTCCAGCAACTGCGCCGTGACGTCGGTACGCGCTCGGGTCGCGCCGGGGGGCAGTTGCACGTCGATGATCAGATAACCCTGGTCTTCCACCGGCACGAAGGATTCCGGCAACCGCAGATAGAAAAAGCCCAGCAAACCGACAATGCCCACGTACAGCAACATGTAGCGACCGGCGCGCTTGATCATGCTGGAACTGACGCGCTCGTAGCGGTCTGTGAATGTGCCGAACAGACGATTGAAGCCGCCAAAGAAACCGCGCTTCTCATGGTGCCCGGCGGGGATCGGCTTGAGCAACGTAGCGCACAGGGCCGGGGTAAAGGTCAGGGCCAGGAAACCCGAGAACAGAATCGACACGGCCAGCGAAAGCGAAAACTGCTGGTAGATCACCCCGACCGAACCGCCCATGAACGCCAACGGCAGAAAAACCGCAGCCAGCACCAGGGTAATGCCGAAAATCGCACCGGACACCTGCTGCATCGCCTTGACGGTCGCCGCAGCGGGAGACAGCCCTTCTTCGGCCATGATCCGCTCGACGTTCTCGACCACCACAATGGCATCGTCCACCAGAATGCCGATGGCCAGCACCATGCCGAACATGGTCATCATGTTCACCGAGAAGCCCATCAGGTACATGATTGCCAGCGTACCGGCCAGGCAGACCGGCACCACAATGGTCGGGATCAGTGTGTAGCGGATGTTCTGCAGGAACAGGTACATGACCAGAAACACCAGCACCATCGCTTCGATCAGGGTGTAAATCACCTTGTCGATGGCCACATCGACGAAACGCGAGGTGTCATAAGGGATCGAAAATTCGACCCCCTCCGGAAAGTTGACGGACAGCTCGGTCAGGCGCTGCTTGACCGCCCTGGCGGTCTCGATGGCGTTGGCGCCCGGCGACAGCTGGACGGCACCGGCCACGGCACGTTCGCCGTTCAGGCGCGATTCGAAACTGTAATCCTGACTGCCGATCGCAACCCGTGCGACGTCCGAAAGATACACCGCAGAGCCGTCTTCGTTGGCCCGCAGGACAATTCGCCCGAACTCCTCGGGGTTGTCCAGTGTGCCCTTGACCGCCAGGGTGGCGGTCAATTCCTGCAACGACGTGCCAGGGCTGCTGCCGAAACTGCCGGCGGGCACCTGAACGTTCTGCGCGCGAATCGCGGTGTTCACGTCATCGATGGACAGCCCGAAACCTACTAGCTTCTGCGGGTCGATCCAGACCCGCATGGCGGCTTCGGCGGCGAAGAACTGCAGCCTGCCGACACCGTTTACCCGACTGATCTCGTTATTGACGTTACGTGCCGCGTAGTCCGCCAGCGCGACCGTGTCCTTGTTGGCCGAATCGCCCGTGTAGTTCAGGGTGAAGATCAACAGGAAACCGGAGCTCGCCTGTTCGACCTGCAAACCCTGGCTGAGCACGGTCTGCGGCAGGCGCGCTTCGGCTTTCTTGATACGGTTCTGGACTTCGACCTGCGCCATGTCCGGGTTGGTGCCGGGCACGAACGTGACATTGATTTCGGCGCTGCCGGTCGAGTTGCTGGTCGACTCGTAATACAGCATGCCCTTGGCACCGTTGAGCTCGTCCTCGATGACACTGGTCACCGAATCGACCAGTACTTTGGCGGAGGCGCCGGGGTAGGTGGCCGTGATGGTCATCTGTGGCGGCGCCACGTCAGGGTATTGCGCCACGGGCAAGGCGGGCAGGGCCATCAGGCCTGCCAGCAGAATGAACAACGCCAGCACCCAGGCAAAATTGGGCCGCTTGATAAAGAACAGAGACATGAACAGTGATCCTCGATCGCACTGAAGCGGCGTTATTGGGCGCTGGTCTGCGGCTGGGCGGACGGCGATTTGGCAACGACCTTGTCACCCGGATTCAGCCCGCTGCTGTTGCCGACAATGACCTGCTCGCCTGCCTTGAGGCCTTCGGTGATCTGCCAGCGCGAGTCCTGCATGGTGCCTGTCTTGACGGGTCTGGCCTGGACCGCGCCATCCTGTCCGATCACCAGCACGTGCGCTGCACCGTCGCTGGCGCGCCGAATGGCACGCTGAGGAATCAACATGGCGTTGGCATCGACCCGCTGAGGCGTGCGCACGCGCACATACATGCCCGGCAACAAAACGCCTTTCGGGTTAGCGAAGCGTGCGCGCAACGAAACCTGGCCGGTGGTCCGGTCTACTGCAACGTCGGTAAACAGCAGGGTCCCGGTGCTTTGGTAGTCGGTGCCGTCGACGCTTAGCGACAACGCACCTTCGCCGCCCTTGGGCAAACGGCCTTCCTGAATGGCCGCGCGCATCTGCAGCGCTTCAGCCACGGGCTGAGTGAAGTCGGCATAGACCGGGTCCAACTGCTGAATCGTCGCCAGCAGTGTCGTCTCGCCCTGACCGACCAGCGCGCCTTCGGTGACCATCGCGCGACCGATACGACCCGAAATCGGTGCTTTGACCGTGGCGTAGCCCAGGTTCAGCCTGGCCGTCTCCACGTCAGCCTGAGCCGATTTTTTAGCGGCGACGGCGTTCTGCAGTGCGGAGCGGGCGGTGTCGAAGGTCTGGCGGCTGACCGCTTCGATTTCCACCAGCGACTCGTAACGCTTGACGGTGGCCTGAGTCTCGAAGAGCGTCGCTTCGGTCCGGGCAAGATCACCCTGAGCCTTGGACAGCGCCGCTTTGAACGGCGCCGGATCGATCTGAAACAGCACTGCACCCGCTTTCACATCAGCGCCTTCTTCGAAGTTGCGGGTCAGCACGATACCGGCCACCCGGGCACGTACCTGGGCCACACGCACCGGTTCGATACGGCCGGGCAATTCGTCGACCACGGTGAACGATTCGGTCTTCACCGTGAACGTTTCCACTTCTTTGGGGGCCGCAGCGGCGGCATGATCCTGAGGCGGTTTCTGCTCGCAACCGACAAGGCCGAAGGCGGCCAGCATGGCTATTGCAGGCAGGACACGCCAATCGCTGAAATTACTCATCATTCACCCGGCCGCAGCCCGTTAGACGCTAAAGCCGCGCATGATCCACTGTTGTCAGGTGGTGAGTCAATATTGACTCATATGAGACTTTAGTGACTAATTGTGTATGGGCTTTGAGAACGCGGCTATTTTCTGCACAATGCGCCGCCTGCCACTTATACGAGTTGAAAACGCACCCAATGGAATTAACCGCCGCTGACGACAAACTTCTGAAGGCCCTGGCCGTTGCGCTGGTTGACCATTCCAACGGTACGCTCAAGGATATCGCTCAGGCTGCCGGCGTCAGCAAGGCAACCCTCAACCGGTTCTGCGGTACCCGTGCCAACCTTGTGGAAATGCTGCTCAATCATGCCTCGGACCTGATGAATCAGATGGTTGCCGACGCGGACCTGAAGCACGCTCCGCCGCTCGAAGCGTTTCAGCGGCTGGTGGACAACCACCTCATGCACCGCGAAATGCTGGTCTTTCTGGTGTTCCAGTGGCGCCCGGATTCGCTCGACGAAAACGCCGGCGGTCGCCGCTGGTTGCCTTACTCGGATGCGCTCGATGCGTTTTTTCTACGGGGGCAGCGCGAAGGCCTGTTCCGGATCGACATCGGCGCCACCGTCCTTACAGAGACCTTCGCGTCGCTGCTTTCCGGGCTGGTCGACGCTGAACGCCGCGGTCGTGTGGCGCGCGCCGGGATGGGGGCACTGTTGATCGAATTTTTCCTGCAGGGCGCTGCGGCCCGGTGACCGCGTGAAGATTGTTCAACCGCCTGCGCTGTTTTGTCGCACACCCCATCGCGGCCCATGAGCACAACGTTTGCGCGTCTGCTCATGGTTTGATACAGGATTGTCGGTATTCCCGACGGCCCTTGAGTGGTAAATTCGCCGCCTTTGAATTTGTCCGAACCCACGCGCCTTACCCTCCAGGGGACGTACGACATGACGCAACATCTGACCCGCCGCGAGGTGGTCACAGGCCTCTCGTTGCTGAGCCTCGGCCTGCTGGCTGGCTGTGGCAACGCCAACGCACTGCCGTTCAAGCACGGCAAGGACATGAGCAACGAGATCCTCGGGCGAAATTTCCGTCTCAAGGATCCGCAAGGCAACGTCAAGACGCTGTCGAGCTTCCGCGGCCTGATGCCGATGATCTTTTTCGGCTTCACCCAATGCCCGGCCATCTGCCCCACGACACTGGCGCGTGCCGCGCAAATCAGAAAACTCATGGGCGAGGAGGGCAAGACCCTTCAGGTGGTGTTCATCACTCTGGACCCGGAGCGTGACACGCCCGAAGTCGTAAACGCCTACGTGAAGGCGTTCGATCCGACCTTCATCGCCCTGTCCGGAACCCTTGAAGAAACAGCCGCGACGGCAAAAGAGTTCGGCGTGTTCTTTGAAAAGGTCCCGCTGGGTGATACGTACACCATCTCCCACACGTCCACCAG
Source organism: Pseudomonas syringae (assembly GCF_002157375.1). Classification (GTDB taxonomy): domain Bacteria; phylum Pseudomonadota; class Gammaproteobacteria; order Pseudomonadales; family Pseudomonadaceae; genus Aquipseudomonas; species Aquipseudomonas syringae_T. The sequence goes on along the minus strand of NZ_MTSA01000028.1, from coordinate 11,051 downwards.
TTATGTCTATGACACCCGCGGCGTGTTGCGTCTGGGCCTGGCGCACCGGCTGTCCGCTCAACAATGCACTGAAGATCTGCTCACTTTGATGGAAGTATGCTGATGACCGTTCTGATCCGTAACGCCGTAAAGCCGCTATTGCTGACCCTTTCGCTGTTGGGCCTGAGCGCTCAGGTGCTGGCCGACACCATCGTTGACGATGCCTGGGTGCGTGCCACTGTGCCGGGCCAATCTGCCACAGGCGCGTTCATGAAGATCACGTCCAGCACCGACAGCACACTGGTGGACGTCGCTTCGCCCGTTGCCAAAATCGTGCAGATCCACCAGATGAGCATGAAAGACGATGTGATGAGCATGCAACGCGTTACCTCGGTCGAACTGCCGGCGGGCAAGCCGGTGGTGTTCGATGCCAACGGCTACCACGTCATGTTCATGGACCTGGCGGCGCAGGTCAAAGAGGGCGACAAGGTGCCGCTGACCCTGACCGTGGAGGACGCCAAGGGCGTGAAGGAATCCATTGAGGTCACCGCAGTTGCCAGATCGCTGACCAGCGACGCGCATAGCGGACATGGGGACCACAGCGGTCATTGATGTGTTGGCTGGTACGCGCCGCGCTCAAGTCGAGTGCCGAGCGTCGGCACGATAGCGTTCTCCCGGACCGCGCTCGTCCTCACCAGCCAAGTCCTTATATTCACTATTGATCTAACCGGCTAACCAAATATTCTTTTCAGGAACAAGCCTCTTTCAGCCATGATCGCCTTGCCACATCAACTTTGGAAAGGTGACTGATACCAACAGAACCTGGATTTTTATCATGAAAATGCAGGAGTGTATCAATGGGCAATGTCCAGGCCGCCGCCAGTGCGCATGATGTGCGCTGGTGCCAGACGCCGAGCAGCGATCTGGTCGATCTGGGGCGTCCTTTTCGTGGACCTCTGGCGTTATCGCGGTTGCACAGCACCCCTAAACCCATCCTCGGGCTGCGTGAAGCCATTCTGCTTGGCGCGTTGGCGCTGGTGTTCCACGGCGCGGTTATTTACTGGCTGAGTCAGAACCCGACACCCGTATTGCCGGTCGTGCCGCCGGAAATTCCGCCGATGACCATTGAATTTTCCCAGCCTTCGCCACCCGTGGTGGAAACGCCGCCGCCACCGCCCGAGCCGGTTGTGCAGCCGGTGGTCGAGCCGCCGCCTCCGGTCGAGGACGAACTGGCCGTCAAGCCGCCACCGCCCAAGCCGGTTCCCAAACCCAGGCCTCAGCCGCCCAAACCGGTGCTCAAACCCGTCGTGAAGCCTGTGGCCAAACCGGTCGAGCCGCCGCCGACACCTGCAGTGCCCGCACCTGTCGCTGCACCCGCGCCAGCGGCACCGCCTGCGCCCAAACCGGTCACCCCGGCGTCGGCCAGCGCGGGCTACCTGCACAATCCGGCACCGGAATACCCGTCGCTGGCCATGCGGCGTGGCTGGGAGGGCACGGTGCTGTTGCGCGTTCATGTATTGGCCAGCGGCAAGCCCGGCGAGATTCAGATACAGAAAAGCAGCGGCCGCGATCAGCTGGATGACGCAGCGCTGGCTGCGGTAAAACGCTGGAGCTTCGTGCCCGCCAAACAGGGCGATGTTGCTCAGGATGGCTGGGTCAGCGTGCCCATTGATTTCAAGATCAAGTAAGCATTCAAGATCAAATAAGCGTTCAAGATCCAATAACCACGACATTCGATTGACCCGGCGAGCTACCTGAACCAAAGGCGCATCGCGACACACCCAACGCCTTGTTCAGACTTCGTTCATAAAGAGAGCTGCGCCATGAACCTACTTGCTTCGCCTTTTGAATCCATCGAACACGCGGTCATCTGGCTGCTGGTGATCTTCTCCGTTGCCACCTGGGCGCTTGCGTTGCTGAAGGGCGTGCAGTTCTCACGCCTCAAAGCGCAGGATCGCGCGTTTCACAAGCAGTTCTGGGCGGCATCGAGCCTGGATTCCGCCGCGCAACTGGCTCACGAACAACCGGGCGCTGCTGCCCGTGTCGCGCTGGCCGGCTACGCCGCCATTCAGGTGCCGGACGGCGCGCAGGCCAACGACCTCAGCCAGTCGATCAACCATCAGGACCGTCTTGAGCGTGCCTTGCGCCAACAGATCGTCCGTGAGCGCCGTTCGCTGGAAACCGGTCTGGCGATTCTTGCGAGCATCGGCAGCACTTCGCCCTTCATCGGCCTGTTCGGTACGGTCTGGGGCATCATGTCGGCCCTCAAGGGGATCAGCGCCGCTGGCTCTGCAAGTCTGGAAACAGTCGCCGGTCCGATTGGTGCGGCGCTGGTGGCAACCGGTGTCGGTATCGCCGTCGCGGTGCCTGCTGTGCTGGTTTATAACTACTTTTTGCGTCGCCTGAAACTGACGGCTGCCGATCTGGATGACTTCGCTCATGACTTCTACAGCCTGGCGCAGAAGAGCGCGTTCCGCGTCCTGCTTCATCCTGTCTTGAAGTCCGGCGCTGCAAACGGCCAGACAGGTCAGAAAGTGAAGGAGGCGTCCTGAGATGGCTTTTTCCACACAAGACACGGACGAAGTGCTGAGCGAGATCAACGTCACGCCGTTGGTGGACGTGATGCTGGTGCTGCTGGTGGTGTTTATCGTCACCGCGCCGCTGCTGACCAACTCGATCCCGATCAACCTGCCCAAGACTGAGTCGGTCGCACCGGTCGAGCAGAAAGACCCGCTGGTGGTCAGTATCGACGGGCAGGGCAAGCTGTTCATCAACAAGGATGAAACCTGGCCCGACCTGCTGGAGACCCACCTCAAGGCCGCCAGGGAGAAAGCCCCGGATGTGCGCGTGCAACTGCAGGCCGACAACGGTGTGAACTACGGCGAAGTGGCGCGGGCGATGGCTTCCATCGAGCGTGCCGGGATCACCAAATTGTCGGTGATCACCGCTAAATAACCGGTTTTTGATTCCATCAGCCTTAACCGTTTCGGGCCGCATCCTCAGGCAGGTGCGGCCTTTTTTTATTTGGTTTTCATGGATGTTTCCGGCGTGACACAAATGCAGATGCTTATGCTTTATCAGTATTTAAATCTTTTAATCAATGTTATTAAGCTATAAAGCATCGGACTACCGGACCATTAATCAAACACTGTAATGATCGCCACCGTCCGCCGCACGGATCGCTCGTTGTCACCAGAACAGACGCTTCTGGCTCAGGGATTTTCAAGGGGTAGCGGTATGGGGAATTTCAAACAGAACGTGCTGGCCACGGCGATGTGCTCAGCCAATTTGCTGAGCGTCGCGGGTATCAGCGCGAGTGCTTACGCTGCAGATACAGCCGATGATCGCAACAACCCGGGCGCGTCTACTCTGGGCACGGTAATCGTGACCGGCACCCGCGCGCAGGAGCGCACAGCCAGTGCGTCGTTGTCGCCCATCGATGTGATTTCCGGTGACAGCCTGCGCAGTTCAGGCTCCAGCGAACTGGGCACCGTGCTCGCGCGCCTGATCCCGTCGATCAACTTTCCACGGCCCAGCCTGGTCGACGGTGCAGAGCTGACCCGCCCGGCACAATTGCGGGGCCTGTCGCCGGATCAGGTGCTGGTGCTGGTCAACGGTAAGCGCCGCCACACCTCAGCCTTCGTCAACCTGGGCGGAGCCGTCGGGCGCGGCTCGGCTCCGGCTGACCTGAACGCTATTCCACTGTCGGCTATCGACCACATCGAAGTGCTGCGTGACGGTGCTTCGGCGCGTTACGGGTCCGATGCGATTGCCGGGGTGATCAATATCATCCTCAAGAGTGCGGATCACGGTGGGTCGATTTCCAGCAAGTACGGCCAGTACAAGAAGGGCGACGGGATTCAGCGGCAGGTGTCCGGCAATACCGGCTTCGCGTTGGGTGACAACGGCACGCTGAACCTTTCGGGCGAGGGCGCCAACAACGACTACACCAACCGGGCCGGTGATGATTTTCGTGCTTCCAGCATAGGTTCCACGACTTACGGCCAGCAGGTGTTTCGCCAGGGAGAGCCGCAAACCCATGAAGGCAAACTGCAATACAACGCCGAATACAGCTTCAACGAGGCGGCGGAGTTCTACAGCTTCGGGGGTTACAGCAAGCGCCGTGGTGAAACGGCCGCGTTTTATCGACCGAGCAATGCGTCGAACAACATCGCGGCGATTTACCCGAACGGTTATTTACCGCTGATCAACGGCACGCTTGAAGACACTTCGCTGGTCGTCGGACTGCGCGGTGAACTGCTGGATGACTGGCATTACGACCTGTCCGCCAACTATGGAAAAAACACGTATGCGCTGCGCACCAAAACCATCAACACGTCACTGGGCCTGAACACACCGCGCTCGTTCGATAACGGCACGCTGACCAACGACCAGAAACAGCTGAGCCTGGACCTGTCGCGGGAGTTCAACGCCACGTGGCTGCCTTATCCGGTGTCGGTCGCCTTTGGTGCGGAATACCTGCGTCAGGGTTATCAGATCGAGGCGGGGCAGGCGGAGTCGTATTTTCAGACTGGCAGTTCCGGGCTGGGTGGCTTTCGCGCTGCCGATGCAGGCAGTTACTCGCGACACAACTTCGCCCAGTATCTGGACGTCGAGACCAACCTGACCGAAAAACTGGGTGTGTCGGCGGCTGTCCGCCATGAGGACTACAGCGATTTCGGCTCCAACGTCAGCGGCTCGCTCTCGGCGCGATATGACTTCACCCCGCAGGTGGCCTTGCGAGGCAGTGTGTCGACCGGCTTCCGCGCGCCGTCGCTGGCGCAGCAGAATTTCACGTTCACCTCGTCACAACTGATTGGCAACACGGTCCAGGAAGCGGGCACATTTCCGGCCGGCAGTCATGTCGCGCAGCTGTTGGGGGCCGAAGACCTCAAGCCCGAGAAGTCGCGCAACTACAGCCTGGGTCTGGTGCTCCAGCCGCTGGACAGCCTGACCGTGACCGCTGATGTTTATCGCATCGACATTCAGGACCGTGTCTCGCTGTCCTCCAACCTGGTCCTCAACAACACCGCCATCAACTACCTGCGCAGCAATGGCGTGGGCGATATCAACTACACCAGCGCGCGTTACTTCACCAACGCGACGGACACCAGCACCGACGGCGTCGATCTGGTTGCCAGCTATCGCTATCAGTTCGACAACGGCGTGCGCTGGAACAGCACGGTGGGCTACAACTACAATCACACCAAGGTCACCGACGTGAAAGCCAACCCGGCGATTCTCGATCAGTTGGGGGTAAACCTGGTCCGTGTTGACCGCAGGGAACGCATCGGCCTGCTGGGCGACACCACGCCGCAGCACAAGCTGACGCTGGGTAACGACCTCACCTTCGGTCACTGGGCCCTGCATTCCAATCTGGTTCGCTATGGCGAGTTCACCAGCTACCAGGCCGACAAGGTCAACGACCAGACCTTCAGCGCTGCCTGGTTGCTGGACCTTGCGGCGGACTACACGCTCAAGAACTGGGTCTTCACCCTCGGTGGCGACAACGTCACCGACAAATACCCCGAGAAGCTCAACGAATTCTCGTCCAGCGGCGGCAACCTGGCGTACAGCACCTTCTCGCCTTACGGGTATAGCGGCGCGTTTTACTACGGGAAGGTGACGTATAACTGGTAATTTGATTTGCCGCTGACGCTCGTGCCGCTACTTTGCGTTCTACACACGTCCGCTCTTGATGCTGGCCGAAGGCCGTGGGAGCGACCGGGGCGGCGATCCGCCTGGTTCGCTCCCACGCCCTGCAGGCGGCCCGTCATCCAGGCTTGTCTATAACGCCGAGCGCAGCGCGTGTGAACGGCCGTTGTGTATGAGGGTAATTGTGAGCGCTCAACTGCCCTGCAACGGGGTGGCATCCTGAAAGAAGTAATCCTTCCACGACGCCGGTTTGTTCTTGATCGCGCCGACGCGGTACAGGAACTCGGCCAGCGGGTAGGTGTTCTTCGGCGTGATAGTGAACTGGAACGCTGGCTGGTCAATGATCTTCAGCAGCTCGGCGCGGTCAATCTTCGCCTGAGTGACGCGCAGGTAGGTGTCGGCTGCGGCACCAATGTCCTTGCTGACGAAGGCTTCAGCCTCGCTCAGCGCTTCAATGAACGCCTTGTAGGTCTTCGGGTTCTCGTCACGAAATTTCTCGGTGGCGAACAGCACGGTGGGTGAGTTAGGGCCGAGCAGGTCGTAGGTATTGAGCACGACATGCACGTCGGGATTTTTCAGTTCCTGGTCCTGATACGGCGGGTTGGAAAAATGCCCGGTCAATTCGGTCCCGCCGGCAATCAGGCTGGCGGCGGCGTCCGGGTGCGGCAGGCTCAGGGTGTACTTGTCCAGCCGTGCGTATTCCTTGTCGCCCCAAAGCCTGGCGGCGGCGAACTGCAGGTAGCGCGATTGCACTGAAACACTGACCGCCGGCACGGCAATGCGGTCCTTTTCGGTAAAGTCGGCAATGGTTTTGACAGTGGGGTTGTTGCTCACCAGGTAATACGGGAAGTTACCCAGTGATGCGACCGCTTTGACGTTCTGCTTGCCGTGAGTACGGTCCCAGATGGTCAGCAACGGGCCAACCCCGGCACCGGCAATGTCGATGGAGCCTGACAGCAGCGCATCATTGACCGCCGAGCCGCCGGACAACTGAGTCCAGTCCACCTTGATCTCCAGCCCCTCTTCCTTGCCATGTTTCTCGATCAGTCGTTGATCGCGCACCACGTTGAGCAGCAGATAGACGATGCCGAACTGTTCAGCAATGCGAATTTCGCCTTCAGCCTGTGCGGCAGCGGGCGCGATCAGCGTGCCGGTCAACAACGCGGCCCCCAGACCGATGGCTGCTGCCAGGCGGCTCGAACGGGGAAGAAACAGGAAGGGTTTTGACATGCGCAGCTCCAGTAAGAACACGGGGTTTTCTGGAGCATATCGCTCTATAAAATATTTTTTAAATAACGTTAAAGCATAAACATAGCGCGCTTGGTCAGTGCGCCAAACCAGCGAAAACCGGCTGTCTAATATTCTTTATTTTTATAATTAGCTTAGAAGTAAATGTGATTTTTAATTGATGCCTGATGCGCCTAGTCTTGCTGATCGTTTGCAGTCTTTCAGGAGCAGCACCATGAGCAACGTCAGCGCTTTGCCGATCCAGCCAGATGCCACATCGTCAGTGGGTGGCAATGTACGCGACCGGGTTTCGCCACAGGAATGGGAGGTCCGGGTCAAGCTGGCAGCGGCGTATCGTCTGGCGGCGCTCAAGCGCTGGACTGACCACATCTACACGCATTTCTCGGCACGGGTGCCAGGGCCGGACGAGCATTTTCTGATCAATGCCTTTGGCCTGCTGTTTGATGAAATCACGGCGTCCAATCTGGTGAAAGTCGATATCGACGGCACGATTGTGGATGACCCGACCGGCCTGGGCATCAACTATGCCGGTTACGTGATTCACAGCGCGATTCATGCGGCGCGTCATGACCTCCAGGCGGTGTTGCACACCCACACCCGTGACGGTATTGCGGTGTCGGCACAGAGGGACGGACTGCTGCCGATTTCCCAACACGCCATCGCCTTCTCCGGGCGCGTGGCTTATCACGGCTATGAAGGCATCGCGCTGGACTTGAGCGAGCGCGAACGGCTGGTGGCCGACCTGGGTGACAAGAGCGTGATGATCCTGCGCAACCACGGGTTGCTGACCGGCGGCGTCAGTGTCGAACATGCCTTTCAGCAGCTTCATTCCCTGGAATACGCCTGCAACATTCAGATAGCCGCTCAGTCGGCGGGCAATGCCGAGCTGGTGTTTCCGCCCCGTGAAGTCATCGCCAGGGTCGAAGAACAGGCCAAAGTCATCAAGGACGGGCATGGCCCGGGCGTTGCGCGGCACTGGAACGCGCTGATTCGCGAGCTGGAGCGCAACGGCACCGATTACCGGGACTGAGTCACTGCAGTGATGCGAGGCGCCGAGGGTTGGTGTAGTGTGCGCACCCAAAACAAGGGGCGCCTACATGCAAGACCTGCTGAACGAAATCCTCGATGAAGTAAGACCTTTGCTCGGTCAGGGCAAGGTCGCCGACTATATTCCTGCACTGGGCGGGGTCCGGCCTGATCAGTTGGGCATCGCGGTGTATGGCAACGACGGTCAGGTGTTCAGCGCCGGTGACGCCGAGACGCAATTTTCGATTCAGAGCATTTCCAAGGTGTTCAGCCTGGTTCAGGCCATCGGCCATTCCGGCGAAGACATCTGGCAACGTCTTGGCCATGAACCTTCCGGTCAGCCGTTCAACTCGCTGGTGCAGCTGGAGTTCGAGCGGGGCAGGCCGCGCAACCCGTTCATCAATGCCGGTGCGCTGGTGATCTGCGACATCAATCAGGCGCGTTTTGCCGCGCCATCGCTGTCAATGCGCGATTTTGTGCGCCGTCTGTGCGGCAACCGGTCGATCACCTCCGACTCCAGGGTGGCCGAGTCCGAATACCAACACCGTTCGCGCAACGCGGCGGCTGCTTATCTGATGAAGTCCTTCGACAATTTCCATGGCGATGTGGAAGACGTGCTGCGCAGCTATTTTCACCATTGCGCGCTGAGCATGAACTGCATCGATCTGGCGCGAGCGTTCGGGTTTCTGGCCAATCAAGGTTTTTGCGCCCACAGTGGCGAGCAGATCCTCAGCGCCCGCCAGGCCACTCAGGTCAATTCGATCATGGCCACCAGCGGCCTCTACGACGAAGCGGGCAATTTTGCCTATCGCGTCGGCCTGCCGGGCAAGAGCGGGGTAGGCGGCGGGATCGTGGCGATCGTGCCGGAGCGTTTTTCGGTTTGTGTGTGGTCTCCGGAGTTGAACGCGGCTGGCAACTCCCTTGTCGGTATGGCAGCACTGGAAAAGCTCAGTGCGAGGATTGACTGGTCAGTCTTTTGAAGTAAATGTGCTCTGAAGCGCAAATGGTCGGGAGTCATGGAGTGAATCGAAGCGTGTATAAATGGCTCATGATGAGCGCTGGCCTGTTGGTACTGGCGGGTTGCGGTACCTCGCGCGTTCAGGAACCCGAACTGAGCCCCCAGCAGGCGCGTGCGCAGATCGTGCGGCTGATGCCGGCCACTGTCAGTGACCGGCAAGCATGGGCGACGGATATTCATGCCGCGTTCGCCGCACAGAAAATCCCGATGACCACCGAAAACCTGTGTGCCGTGCTGGCGGTGACCGAGCAGGAGTCCACCTTTCAGGTCGATCCGGCGGTGCCAAACATGGGCCGTATCGCTCGCGCCGAAATCGACCGGCGCGCTGCGCGGCTGCATATTCCCAATGCCCTGATCGCCACAGCGCTGCGGGTGCGTTCGCCGGATGGCAAGACCTACGGCAAGCGGCTCGATTCAGCCCGTACCGAGAAAGACCTGAGCGCCATTTTTGATGACTTCATCGGCATGGTGCCGTTGGGGCAGGTTCTGTTCGGCAACTTCAACCCGGTCAAGACCGGTGGGCCGATGCAGGTCAGCATCGCGTTCGCCGAAAAACATGCCGAGGATTACCCCTACACGGTCGACGGTTCGATCCGGCGAGAAGTGTTTACCCGCCGTGGCGGCATGTATTTCGGTATCGCTCATTTGCTGGGCTACCCGGTGAACTACACCCAGACGCTGTATCGTTTCGCCGACTTCAACGCCGGTTGGTACGCCAGCCGTAACGCTGCGTTTCAGAATGCAGTGAGCCGGGCGACCGGCATCGAACTGGCGCTTGATGGCGACCTGATCCGCTTCGACTCCACGTCACCCGGCTCCACCGAACTGGCAGTGCGCACCTTGGCGGACCGGTTGGGCATGAACAAGTCGCAGATATGGAATCAGCTCAAGCAAGGCGACACGCTCGAATTCGAGGAGACTGATCTGTACCGCAAAGTGTTCGCCCTGGCCGATACGTCGGCAGGCAAGCCTTTGCCAAGGGCCATCCTGCCCGGTATCACCCTGAAAAGCCCGAAAATCACCCGCAACCTCACCACCGCCTGGTTCGCCGAACGCGTGGACGACCGCCGCGAACGCTGTGTTCAACGCGCGCCGAAGGGCGTTTGAGTCAGACGCAAATACCACTGACATCGCAGAGTCGCTGTGTGACGCAGAGCGTCACGAACTGCATGCCCACGCGGAGCGTCGGCACGATAGTCAGGGGCTGACCTTGCTTCAACTGATATCGCACAACCTCCGCGTGACGCCTCGCGACAATGCTTTAGATGTGCTTTTCAACCACGATGGCCGTGACGACGCAGAGTGCGACGTAAGTGACGGCTGAGCGCTGACGCTGATCCGGGGGATGCTCGGCAGGACGCCGAGCAAGCCGCACCGGGCCATGGATGGCCCGTTGCGGCGACCGCCGGATCAGTGGCAGGGCGAAGGAACCCGACGAAGTCGGGCCGGAAACGGAGCCAGGATTTTGCTTGCTTTGATCCCTCAAAGTAAGGCGCCGTAAGGGCGCAAACGTGACCTGAGTCAGACGCAAATACCACTGACGCCGCAGAATCGCCGTGTGACGCAGAGCGTCACGAACTGCATACCGACGCGGAGCGTCGGCACGATAATCAGGTGCTGACCTTGCTTTAACTGACACCGCACAACCTCCGCGTGACGCCTCGCGAAAATGCTTTAGATGTGCTTTTCAACCACGATGGCACTGGCGACGCAAAGTGCGACGTAAGTGACGGCTGAGCGCTGACGCTGATCCGGGGGATGCTCGGCAGGACGCCGAGCAAGCCGCACCGGGCCATGGATGGCCCGTTGCGGCGACCGCCGGATCAGTGTCAGGGCGAAGGAACCCGACGAAGTCGGGCCGGAAACGGAGCTGAGACTTTGCCTACTTTGGTCTTTCAAAGTAGGGCGCCGTAAGGGCGCAAAGGAGACCTGGGTCAGACGCAAATACCACTGACACCGCAAAACCGCTGTGTGACGCAGAGCGTCACGAACTGCATACCGACGCGGAGCGCCGGCACGATAGTCAAGGGCTGACCTTGGTTTAACTGACACTGCACAACCCTCGTGTGGTGCTTTAGATGTGCTTTTCAACCACGATGGCACTGGCGACGCAAAGTGCGACGTA
>NZ_MTSA01000027.1:0-45655 GCF_002157375.1 Pseudomonas syringae | reverse complement strand
GTGTGGGAGCGGACTTGTCCGCGATCTGCCGGGAACCGGCAGCAAAACCCGGCACCCCGGGGCATCAGACACACCCGAGGCAGCAGGTTTGGGGCCGCTTCGCAGCCCATCGCAGCCGTCGTAACCTCCTGAAGCTCCCACGCCCTCCGGGCAGAAGCCGATCTACGGGCATCTCAGGACCTAAACATAACAATGGCCGCGTGAGGAACGAGAGCTGTCTGAAGATGATCATCGTGCCCGGTCGACACTCCGCTCGTGTGGGAGCGGACTTGTCCGCGATCTGCCGGGAACCGGCAGCAAAACCCGGCACCCCGGGGCATCAGACACACCCGAGGCAGCAGGTTTGGGGCCGCTTCGCAGCCCATCGCAGCCGTCGTAACCTCCTGAAGCTCCCACGCCCTCTGGGCAGAAGCCCGACCTACGAGCATCTCTGGACCTAAACATAAGTGTGGGAGCGGACTTGTCCGCGATCTGCCGGGAACCGGCAGTAAAACCCGGCACTTCGGTGCATCAGACACACCCCAAGTAGCAGGTTTGGGGCCGCTTCGCAGCCGTCGTAACCTCCTGAAGCTCCCACGCCCTCCGGGCAGAAGCCGATCTACGGGCATCTCAGGACCTAAACATAACAATGGCCGCGTGAGGAACGAGAGGTGATCGGAAGAACGCCTATCGTGCCCATGCTCCGCGTGGGCATGCCGTTCTGGACGCTCTGCGTCCGATCCTGACTCTGCGTGATCAACACACCTTCTGCCCGACCCGCAACGGTGTCAGCTCTTGGGCACATCCTGAACTGCATCACCCGGGTCCTCAATCGCCGCGGGTTGCTCGACAGGCGCTTCCGGCGTCAGGTCCAGCAGATCGGGCTCTTCTTCCTCAACTGTTTCAGCAGCAGTCTCAGGCTCGACCGGGAGCGGTCTCAGCAGGCTCGGATCAGTCACGCCGGTCAATTTCTTGCGCAAGCGCTGCAAGTCACCCACGCTCAGCTTCAGCAACTTGGCCGACTTGGTCTTGACCAGTGTGGTGACACTCTCTTCCTCGCCCAGACGCGCCATTTGCCCCGCCAGGTTCATCGCCAGGACTTCGCGCGTGAAGATGCCGGTGTTGTACTGATACACCGCAGCGATCAGCTCACGCAGCTCCAGCGGCAGACGCCAGCGGGTGCGCAGCGCGGAGCCGAACGCCGCCGAATATTGCTCCAGTGATTGCTTGATCACCTGCTCGTTCAACTCGCCACCGGCCAGCAGCCATTCCTGCAGGCAACCCAATACCGCCAGGTCGCCCAGCGATTGCAGCAGCCCGGCGCAGAAGCAGCGCTCGACATCCAGCTCCAGCATGCCGCCCAGAATACGGGCGTAATCGGCAGTACGTTGCGACATCGACCAGAACTCATGAGCCTGCGCCAGCAGCGCGTCATTGGTCAGCACCGCCATGCGCTTTTTAGCCAGCCCCGACGCGATGTTCGCGCCCTGCACCGGCCCCAGAATGGCCAGCGCTCCGGCCATCGTCTGAACAGGTTTGCCCAAGTGCTGCGCGGCGCTGTTGGCGGCGGCGATCAGCACCGCTGTGATGTGGGGATCGTTGCGCAGCTCTTGCTCAAGCAACACCGCGTCGATGCCGTTCGGTGTCTGGCTGAGCTTCACCGCCGTTGCCACATCGACATACAGCGGCGCACCATCGGCCACGTCTCGGCGCTTGTCGAGGAACTTGGTCAGCGTCAGGCCTGGCGTCAGCGCGGGCACTTCGCCCGGAGCCGCGGCGCGATGCTCCAGCAACAGGCTTTCAAGGCGCTGGCGCAACCCCTCGGTGTTCAGCGGCTTGGTCAGGTAGGCCGTCGGGGCCAGTGGCAGGACTTCACGCACACTGGCGCTGTCATTGCGGTTGCTGATCAGGATGAACGGAATGACAGGCTGACGACGCAGGTTGCGCACGCCGCGCAGCAGGCTCAACCCGTCCACGCCCGGCAGCTCGCGCGCAGCGATGACCAGATCCGGCAGTTGCTTTTTCATCCATTCGACGGCCTGCTTGCCGTCGGTACACATCTCCAGCTCGACATCCCCGCGCACGCCCAGTACCAGGTCGCTGAGCGTCTCGCGCACCCACGGATCAGACTCGGCAATCAGTACGCGAGGTACGGCGGGTAAAACTACAGCAGTCATCATGACTCTCCGATGTCGATGCGCCCACCTTAGCCAATGCAATCGTCCGGATATAGCCAAAAGAGCGAAATACCTTGCTCCAGACCAAAAAAAACCCGTCGAAACGGGCTTTTTTTGTCTGTTTGGTCATAAATTAATCAATTCATGACTTCACACTTTTTCATGCGATTTCAGCAAAGCACTCGTCGAGAATGGCCAGACCGCGGTTCAGCAATTCATCTTCGGCAGTCAGCGGTACAAGCACACGCAACACGTTGCCGTACGTGCCGCACGACAGCAGAATCAGGCCCTTGTCGCGGGCCTTGACGACCACCTGAGCCACCGCCGCAGCGTTAGGCTTGTGCGAGTCACCGCCTTCGAACAGCTCAACCGCGATCATCGCGCCCAACGCGCGCACTTCACCGATGACCGGGTACTTGGCCTGCATCGCCTTGAGGGACGTCACCAGACGCTCGCCCACAGCGTTGCAGCGCTCCAGCAGGTGCTCCTCTTCGAAGATATCCAGAACCGCCAGTGCCGCCGCGCACGCCACCGGGCTGCCGGCATAGGTGCCACCCAGGCCGCCAGGCGCGATGGCGTCCATGTATTCAGCCTTGCCGCACACACCCGCCAGCGGGAAACCGCCTGCGATGGACTTGGCGAACGTGGTCAGGTCGGCAGACACGCCCATCTGCTCCATCGCGAAGAACGTGCCGGTACGACCCGCGCCGGTCTGCACTTCGTCAGCGATCAGCAGGATGCCGTGCTTGTCGCACAGCTCGCGCAGACGCAGCATGAACGCCTTCGGCGCCACGTAGAAACCACCCTCACCCTGAACCGGCTCGATGATGATGGCAGCGATGTCCTTGGGTTCGGCGTCGTTCTTGAAGATGCGCTCGATGCTGGCGATGGAATCGTCAACGCTCACGCCATGCAGCTCGCACGGGTACAGCGCGCGGAAAATACCGCCCGGCATCAGGCCCATGCCGGCCGAGTAAGGCACCACCTTGCCGGTCAGCCCCAATGTCATCATGGTGCGACCGTGGTAAGCGCCGGTGAACGCGATTACGCCGGCACGGCCCGTGGCAGCACGGGCGATCTTGACGGCGTTTTCCACCGCTTCGGAACCGGTGGTCACCAGCAGGGTTTTCTTGTCGAAATCACCCGGCACCCGGGCGTTGATCTTTTCGCACAGCTCGACGTACGGCTCGTAAGCCAGCACCTGGAAGCAGGTATGGCTCAGCTTGGTCAGTTGCTCTTGCACCGCGGCGATGATTTTCGGGTGCAGGTGACCGGTGTTCAGCACCGCAATACCGCCCGCGAAGTCGATGAATTCACGACCTTCCACGTCGGTAACGGTAGCGTTCTTCGCCGAAGCAGCGAAGATCGGGTGGATTTGCCCAACGCCACGCGGGACAGCGGCGTGGCGGCGTTGCATCAGGGAGTCGTTAGTCTTGCTCATGTATTCCTCATTCGCCGCTCATCGGTCGGCGTGGTTCAAGGATCAAGCGGGCCGGATCAACTGCGGCAGCATACGATGATCGACTGCTGCAGCCTTCAGGCCGCCAAGAAACTGCGATGCCGCAAAAAACCGATGACACGTCGCTCTCGCGCGCCATCGGCTGCAATACCCCGGCGTCCGTCAGACCGACAGGCAGAGGTATTTGATTTCCAGATAATCTTCGATGCCGTACTTGGACCCTTCACGGCCCAGGCCCGACGACTTGATACCGCCGAACGGTGCCAGTTCGTTGGAGATCAGGCCGGTGTTGATACCCACCATGCCATATTCCAGCGCCTCGGCCACACGGAACACGCGGCTCATGTTCTGAGCATAGAAGTACGACGCCAGGCCGAACTCGGTGTCGTTAGCCATCGCGATCACTTCAGCCTCGTCCTTGAAGCGGAACAACGGCGCCAGCGGACCAAAGGTTTCTTCTTTGGCGACCGCAGCGTCTTTCGACACGTTGACCAGAATAGTCGGTTCGAAGAACGAGCCTTCCAAACTGTTGCCACCGGTCAGCACGGTTGCGCCTTTGCTGACCGCATCGGCGATGTGTTCCTTGACCTTGGCCACGGCCTTGTCATCAATCAGCGGGCCTGTGGTGATGCCGTCTTCAAGACCGTTACCGATCTTCAGCTTGCCCACCGCTGCCTTGAGCTTCTCGGCGAACGCGTCATACACCGCGTCCTGCACGTAGATGCGGTTGGCGCAAACGCAGGTCTGACCGTTGTTGCGGTACTTGGAGATCATCGCGCCTTCGACCGCCTTGTCGAGGTCGGCATCGTCAAACACGATGAAAGGCGCGTTGCCGCCCAGTTCCAGCGAGACCTTCTTGATGTCCTTGGCGCACTCAGCCATCAACTGGCGACCAATCTCGGTCGAGCCGGTGAAGGACAGCTTGCGCACGATAGGGTTGCCAGTCAGCTCGCTGCCGATATCGCCCGCACTGCCCGTTACCACGCTGAACACGCCAGCCGGGATACCCGCACGCTCGGCCAGTTCAGCCAGCGCCAGTGCCGAAAACGGCGTTTGCGACGCAGGCTTGAGCACCATTGTGCAACCCGCCGCCAGCGCAGGACCGGCCTTGCGGGTGATCATCGCCGCCGGGAAGTTCCACGGGGTAATCGCCGCTGTCACACCAATCGGCTGCTTGAGCACGATCAAACGCTTGTCCGGCTGGTGACCGGGGATCACGTCGCCATAGACGCGCTTGGCTTCTTCTGCGAACCACTCGATAAAGGAGGCGGCGTAAGCAATCTCGCCCTTGGCCTCGGCCAGCGGCTTGCCCTGCTCCAGGGTCATCAACAGGCCCAGGTCGTCCTGGTTTTCGATCATCAACTCGAACCAGCGGCGCAGCTTGCTGCCACGCTCTTTGGCGGTCAGCGCGCGCCAGGCCGGCAGCGCCTTGTCAGCCGCCTCAATCGCCCGGCGCGTCTCGGCTGCGCCCATTTTCGGCACGGTGCCGAGGATCTCGTTGTTGGCAGGGTTGTTGACCTTGATCGACTGACCACCGTCCGCGTTCAGCCACTGGCCATTGATGTAGGCTTGCTGGCGGAACAGGGTGGAATCTTTAAGCTGCATGTCGGCCTCCTAAACAGCACCGCACAGAAGGCGGCGCGAACAATTGAATATCGATGCACCCCGTTTGGAAGCCATCGTCAGGAAAACATTCCATCGGTTCCAGCGATGCGCAACGCATGAAAGCAGGAAGACCGAACAAGAGCGTTTGAAATCTCAAACGAATCCTAGGCATTGCGGGGGTAAAGGACAATAGGGCGTTCGAAAAAAAGAACGGCACTAAAGGCTATGGAGTTTTGGGATTAGCGTAAAAGCGGCGTCGGCCCCACCGGTCATTCTCCCGACGATGCGGGGAATTCGGGCTTAACGTGGGGCCACACCTCTATCTATAGTCCGGAAGCGTGAAGGCCTGCACCGCCGGAGTCAGCGCCTTGGCTGCACGCTTGCTGATGAAGGGGGTTGCAACCATTCGCTGCACCGCGCGCAGGATTTTCACCCCCGTGAGACTGCGGGGATGGACCAGACGCGGAACGATCTTGGGCACACTCTGCGATTTCTTCACCACCGGGCGCAACACGTACTCATACGCGCCAAGCGCCTCGGCAATAGAGTCCGTTCTGGTGAGTTCGCCAGCCAGCACATACGCACCAATGAGTGCCAGCGACGCTCCGACCCCGCCCAGCGGCGTGACACACCAGGCCGCATCGCCCAGCAACACCACAGGGCCGTTCGACCAGCGATCCATCTTCACCTGACGCAGATCATCGAACCAGAAGTCCTCGGCGGCTTCCATCCCCGCCAGCAAACGCGGTACTTCCCAACCCGCGCCTTCGAAAGACGCCCGAAGAAACGCCTTCTGCTCGGCAACCTGGTTACCGACCGCAAGGTGGCTTCGGCCCTGCACATTAAAGAACGCCCGCGTCGTCCCGCGGTTATCCGGACGCACACCTGCACTGCGACCGCCCACCGCGTTGTACCAACGCGCCGTCTGGCTGTCCGTCGGCGCACGGGGCACGGTAAAGAACGCGCTCGCCAAGTCCATTCTGCGAGGCTGGTTCTCACCGGGGAACACCAGCTCCCGGGTGTGCGAGCCGACACCTTCCGCGATGATCAACAGGTCAAAACGCTCCACGCCACCGCTGTCGAACGTAACGGACACCCCTGCCTCATCGCGCTCGACCGAGACGATGCGATCACCAAAGCGATAGAACGCGTCGGCAGACGAAGCCTCATAAAGCAGCCGGGCAAGGTCACCGCGCAGCACTTCAAGCTCAGCCGTCGGCCCATCGCTCTCCAGACCGGACAGATCAATGCGCGCCGCTGTGCGGTTGTCCTCATCCAC
Source organism: Pseudomonas syringae (assembly GCF_002157375.1). Classification (GTDB taxonomy): domain Bacteria; phylum Pseudomonadota; class Gammaproteobacteria; order Pseudomonadales; family Pseudomonadaceae; genus Aquipseudomonas; species Aquipseudomonas syringae_T. Next base: position 39,156 of record NZ_MTSA01000027.1, on the reverse strand, counting down.
CCACGCAATCCCGGTCTCGCCGGTGTTGAGGTCCTTCACCGCCTGCTCCAGCCCCATCAAACGCAAGACGTCCCGGGCAGCGCCTCTCACGTCCACGTTCTGCCCACCGTCCCGGAACACAGAAGCCTGCTCGACAACAGTGACGTCGCAATCGCGCTGCGCCAGCCACCAGGCAACGGCACAACCCGCGATGCTGGCCCCGGAGACAAGAACGCGGCACGGGCCGCGCTCGATGCTTTTGAACTGATTGATAAGATGCCCTCGGTGAGAACGGTCTGGCTTGGGTGGTATTGAGTGCATCATGCACCACGAAGGGAGCGGTCGGAAGCGGGTGAATGCGCAGGTTCAGCGCCGATGAAGCGCTGATCGGCACCAGCTCGCCACACAGGCAGCGCATGATTCACTTTACAGACCGCCCGCAACTGGACGCCCCGTACCCATGTGAGTATCATGGCGCCCGCGCTGCACCAGTAGCTCAGCTGGATAGAGTACTGCCCTCCGAAGGCAGGGGTCGTGGGTTCGAATCCCGCCTGGTGCACCATATTTTTGGTTTAGACGTGTCCTGAATTGTGGACAGTCTACGAAGTACTCCGAAAGCCCGCCTTGTGCGGGCTTTTTTGTTTTTGATAAGAACATTGTCTGACTGGCAAAAGCAGCTAAGCTCTGAACTAGTCTCGGTATTTGAAAGCAACCCGCTGACCAAAAAAAACCAGCAGAGGGCGAGCTTGCTGCCGTACTAAAAGTGCCGCTACATTCGAAGTCGATCTGGCGAGTATAGGTGCATGTAGCGTCTACTCTAGATCACTAGCAGCCATGTCGAGGTAGCGTTTCACCCAAGCCCTCTCGTAAGCCACACTGTGTATGCCGTCCAAGATCAGCCAGTAAAGAAATACTCCACCGATGCCCATCAGCAAAAGGACCCAGCCCTTACCATTTGTAAAAAGAGGGGTCGCTTTGATGACTTCGGTACTGAGTGCAATCATAAAGGCGATGAAGGAAGCAAAACCAAGATTCTGAGCTAACCCCGGCCGTGCGGGTTTACAAGTCAGATCCGAGTATGCGGACAACTTTCTAAGCGTCGAAGGTGTGTAACCTTCGCTGCGCACTGCATTTAAGAAGAATGCATAGCAAAGAATGTTTTCTTTGCCCAGTGATGATTGACGATCAATGGCATGATCAGCAAATTCACGAGGGTAAACCGTACGAAGCGCTTTAATACGCGTAACATAAAGAATTACCGCCCATGGAAGCATCGCTGCATAAGCGTAGGGAATCAGCGTCTGATCCTTGATGCCCCAACCTGCAAACAAACAGAGTAGCAAGGTTGAGGCTGCTGCAGCCCACATTGGCCATAATTTTCTGGCATTTTCGCGCTTAAACAGTAGCTTATTAGGCTGTCTGCGACTTCGTTTGTAAATGTCTCTCAAGTTTGCCCAGTCCACAAGCTTCATAACAAACAGATCCTTTAATCAAAGTGAGCATTAAACGCACCTTACAACATGATGCAGCTTTTTGCTGCAAGGTTACATTAACAGACGTAAAGATTTTAAATGTAAAAATACCCCCTCCGCACTGAAACATGTCATATAGCTTAAATACACCGAAGACCAAGTTTGCACTGGACACATTGAGAGGGACCGTCCAGCACCGTAGCAACCTCTAAACAGTAGTGAACACGTCCCCGTTAGCTAAAGTGAAATCAGGTCTTGCACCAGCGCAACACCAACCGCCTGCAAACGATTTGAAGATCCCAGCTTTCTACTCGCATTGGCAATATGAAAATTGACGGTTCGTTCCGAGCAGCCAAGAATTCGGCTTATCTCCCACGTCGTTTTACCTGCTCCTGACCATTTCAGCACTTCAGCCTCTCTCAGGGTCAGGCTGCAGAGCTGCTCCCCGGGTTCTTTCAAGTATTTTTGTGAGCCTTCCAAAAGAAAGGGTATCAGAATGAACAACACACCCAAGGGTGCAATAACCCCATCACTAAAGTCTTCATCAGAGGCCATAGGGTTAGCAACATTGAATGACCCGGCCATTCCTCGGTAGCGCAGCGGAATGCTGACGCCTTGTGAAAGGTCATAGCGCTCGCGGGCTGACCAGAACTCCTTTGATCTACCTCGTGCTCGTCTTCTTGCAGCCCCCCAAAAAAGTGGCACAAAGTGACGACGGCAATGCCTGACTATCGGATCTATTTGAATAAAGCCCTCATCGTTGTAACGCTTGAGCCAATCATTGGGATAAGTCGTTATAATCCGCTCAGAAATATCATTGGCCGCAGGGCCCGTCATGCTAAGCAAGTAGGTTTTGCAACCAAGCCTACATAACACCTTTCGTAAATGACTTTCCCAATCACGACGGTGTGAGCTTTTCGCCAAACCAGAGAAGTCTTCCAGCACTTCTGAAAAACTGGCCCCAGGGAAAACTTCTTTTTTTATTTTGTTGTAGAAGCAAACCACGACAATGTCCTTTCTTTCTAAAAGATTTTTATGCGATAAAACCGCGACGACGAGCCTTAGCTCAGCAGCCCGCCTCTGTTTTTTCAGTCATTGATCATGGCAGTACTTTTCTATAAAGCTTTTGAATATCCCAAGGCCGTCCTCAGTCAAAATGCTTTCAGGATGAAACTGAACGCCTTCAATCGGGTACTCAATGTGACGGACCCCCATGATGTACCCATCATCGTTTGAGGTAGATGTGATCCTCAGTACACCAGGAAAATTTTTATCGTCAATAATTAATGAGTGATAGCGCGTAGCTTTAAAAAGCCTACTGACTGTATGGGCGTAAACGCCTTGGCCGTCGTTTTTTATTGTACTGATCTTTCCATGCATGACATGGTCAGCCCGAATTACCGCACCGCCAAAAGCAAGACCAATAGCCTGGTGCCCAAGGCAAACGCCCAATATAGGCATGCGCCCCTTGAAGTGCTGAATTAACTCTATATAACCTGTATCCTGTGGATGACCGGGCCCAGGTCCCAGTACGCAAAAATCCGGCGAGTACGCTTCAATCTCTTTTATCAAATCTGGAAGGTCATTGCGCGCTACGTGAGTTTCCAGACCTAACTGCTCAAGGTACTGGCTGATGATAAATACGAAGCTGTCATAGGCGTCTACCAGAAAGACCTTCATTGCAACATTTCCTTTCCAGTTACCGCGCGATAGACAGAGCCCATTTTGTAGAAGGTTTCTGTCCATTCTTTGTCTGGCACAGAATCAGCAACGACGCCTGCAGAAGCCCTTAAGTAATACGTCCCCTCCTTATGTACGGCAGATCGAATACACAAAGCCGTATTGATGCTGCCGTCGAACCCAATCAGACCTACTGCCCCCGCATATATACCGCGTCGATTTTTTTCCGTACTTTCGATAATTTGCATCGCACGAATTTTAGGCGCCCCCGTCATCGTGCCGGCAGGAAACGTCGCTTTGATAACATCGAAAGCATCAAAACCTGTTCGCAATATACCGCGTACGTTAGAGACCATGTGATAAAGATGCGAGTACTCCTCAACCAACATCAGTTCGTCAACCTCCAGTGATCCCGGCTGGCAAACACGACCGATATCGTTTCTGCATAGGTCAACCAGCATCAGATGCTCAGCACGCTCTTTTTCAGAGCGTGTCATGCTCAAGATTAATTCGCTGGAGGGCACACCGGGTTTTTTACCCACGGTCCCAGCGATAGGCCTCATCTCAATCAGCTCATCCTTGATTCGAACAAATAGTTCGGGGCTTGCACCGATTAGGTCGACTCCGCCTAGATTGGCCAAGTACATATAGGGTGATGGATTGTTTTTACGCAGTGCCCGATACACGTCGAAGGGTTTGACTGGTGTAGTGACCTCCACTTCATGGCCCAGCTGGATCTGATAGATATCGCCTTGGTGAATGTGCTCTAGCGCCTTATCAACCCAGCCGAGAAACTGCGCTTTTTCTACGGTATCGCGAACAACGGTAATCGAAGGGTAGAAGATGGGCTCGTCAGTGTACGGCCTGCTTGCAGCGTCAGCCAGCAGCGCGACGTACTCCTCAGTACTACGGGACTTCCACAGCGAGCAATTGTTGACCATCACTTCTACAGTCTGATTTGCGTGGAAATATACCAGCGTCTGAAAAACAGTGAGGGCGATAATAGGGTGGTCATTAGTCCGCTGAGCGAGTTCCGGGATTGTCTCAACAAATCGGACACTGTCATAAGATAGATAACCAAAAAAGGCGAGGCTTGGGTTAGCTTGGCGTGGGATATCAAAAGAAGCTTGCAATGCACGCAGTAAATCCCATACTGCATCACTGGTATCAATCCAGACACGCTGACTCGCGTCCAAAACAATTCTCTGCTCTAACAGGGAAGATCTTAAATGATCCATCAGAATCTCGCTCCCCTTTAGCTCTGCATACGACTCATGCACGCTCACTGACAGTAGAGGATTCATTCCTACAATAGTTGCTTTACGGTCGCGACTGGGGCCCGATAAGGACTCAAGAATAAATGTGCTGCTTGGACCCAAGGCATCTAAAGCTATTTTATACAACGCTAGCGCATCACATTTAAAATGTTCAGTGTGCAATTGCACACTCACGGCCATAGCCATCCTACTCATAAAAACTCCTTAATTACCTAGCGACCTACACAGTTAATCCGAAAGCGCCATGCGAGCAGATCAAATCACGCAACGTCTTGTATCAAAAACGGAACAAAGCTTTCTGGCATCAACGGCGAATAAGAATTTTCTTATAAAAATTTCCGAAACTTCCTACAGCCTTGGGCAGCTGTTTAAATCACATTTCTGGATGCATGACAGAACAAGCAGCACGCCCCCCATAGCTGCTAAGTTAACGACACCCGATATTGCTTTTAGAAATAAAAAGACAGGATAAGCAGAAAGCATATCGCTCCCATGAAAACCACTCAGAACTGATAGTCCGTAATACATTGAGACTTCGCGTGTCCATAGACAGGTACTGTGGAAATCATTTTAATACTTTTCAAATGCTACTCACTGGTCGTGGAAAACTGCTGTCCTGGGATAAACTGTCGAATGGTTGTGACGGTCTGCTCGCCGCGCTCTAGGTATGGAACGTGCCCAGCACCGTCAATGATGCATATACTTGCCTGTGGCAGGTCGGTACTGATCTTTTTCATACAAGAAATATCAAAAATTTGATCGTCGCGTCCCCACACAATCAGGGTCAGGGCCTGAATGTCAGCAAGCGGCACTTCAAGCGGATATAACCCTGCGACTTTGAAGTCCTCCAGTATTTTCACGATTTTTGAGTAACGAAGCGCCCCCTTCTTAGCCAGAGCTTTGGCCAGAAACATCGGAACTCTAGGCGGTCGAGTGAAGGCAAGATTCCAAAAGCTCTGCATTTCGCCGACAGTACGATAGGCAAAAGGATGCCGACCAGACTCGATGAATTTGATCATCGTCGGGCTCGGATTCGAAGTAGGTAATCCGGCCGGCGCCATCGCGATCAGGTGGGAGACATCTTTAGGAAAAGTAGCAGCGTAAAGACAAGCGATACAGGCACCGATGGAACTGCCGATCAACGCAACACTTTTACAACGCTGCGCATCAAGAAAAACCTTCAATCGCTCCACCTGAGCTGCAGCACTATAGCTATGTGAACTATCGAACGAAGATTCTCCCTCACCTGGTAGATCTAGAAAAAGACAATTATAGGTGTCCACCAGCGAATAAATTTGTGGGCCCCACTGATCCTTGCTAGCTCCCAATCCGTGAAGAAATACTAAGGTAGGTCCGGCATTGCGGCTACATGAGTACAAGTAAGCAATTTCATAACCGTCCGTTCTCCAGCGCTGAAATTTTAACTTATAACGCAGCCTGTTCTGCTGACGCATTACGAACAATAACAACTGGCATGGCCAATTCATGAGAATCCTATCATCACGCTTGTTAGTCAGTCAGCAGAAGTATTACTCGCGAAAGCCTTTCTAGGCAGAATACGTATCTGGCAAATTCCAACACCGGCCATAACCGTCACGCCGCCAATGATAAGGTTTATCGACAATCCTTCATTCAGGAGGAGCTGGCTCACCGCGACTGCAAAGACGGGTACCAATAACAGAAACGGTGTCAGACGCTGAACAGGGTATCGACTCAAGAGCCAGTACCATAGACCAAACCCAATTAAACCACCGCTGAGCGCGGTATATAACATCGCAGCCCATGCTGTCAGACTGGCTGTAAAGACAGAGCCCCACACGGGTCCCTCGACTGCTGCAGAGACAATAAACAACTCTGGTGCGGCAATCAACGCGGTCCAGGCACTTAGCGCCAGTGGGTTAAAAGGCCCCCAGCGCTTGGTGAGCAGCGTGCCCACGGCGAATACAAAAGCGGCAGCAATCACCAGTAATATTCCTGAGATCGCGCCGCCTTTCCCTACTCCACCGAACACCATGAGTACGCCAAGCAGCGACATAAAGATACCTACCGCCGCGGGCAATGTGATGCGCTCTCCTAGAACAGCGAATCCCAGCATAAGAGTGAAGGGCGTCGCCAGCTGGTAAGCGATGGCAGAAGTCGAAGCATCCACTTGCGAAATACCGCAGTACAGCAATCCAAAATGTAGCGCTCCGGTTATTGATGCGATGTAGAAGATTTTTATTAATTCGTTGCGCTTGGGAACTCCGCAAAAAGGCACTAATAAAACCGCCATCAAAGCGAAGCGCATGGCGACCATCAGAAGTGGCGGAAGTTCTTGTCCGCCGACTTTAACTGCTGTCACTTGTGCTCCCCACAGAAACGCAACCAGTACAGCTATCAATGAATCTCGTATAGACATTTACCTATCACCCTGTCTGAAATTGGACTTGTTTAAGCAAGCGTAGACGCTCGGCACCGCGATGGAGTCGATCTTTTAATTTCTGATAATGCTCCACTAGACGATCCAGAGTTTCCTGCAGTGCCAGCTCCGCCTCCGGATCCTGAATCAGTTGTGTATTGAATGTCGCCGGAAAACCCGAGCCAACCAAAACCATTTTGTTGAGGAGGATATTGAGTACAACTTGACCAAATACCGCGGTGTGACCATATCGGCGTCCGACTACCGCTACCGCTGCAAGCTTGTCTCGCAATGGTCTATCTCTCGGACGCAAGAACCCATATCCCACCCGCTCCAAAAAAGCTTGAAAACGGCTATTGGTTCCATAAGCGTGCATCACCGGAAGGTAAAGGATTGCATCTGCCTTAACCATCTCATCAACAATCACAGCAACGTCGTCAGGCAAAGAGCAATCGGTAAGGACACAGGCATTATCAGCATCGCAATAATCGATACGATAATCGCGAAGCCAGAGTTCTTCCACTGAGGCGCGTCCTTCCAGGTGACGCCGAATTAAGGACACCACCCGGCTGCTGACACCGTGTGTACGGTTTGACCCGACAATGACAATCAGCTTCATTTGCTCAACACGCCTTGGACAATGGAACCTCAGCAAGGCGCTCATACTCCAGAAGTGACTCCTCCAGCAGTTGGCCCGTAAGGTATAGCGTTACTCTTGCAACGCTCTTGATCAGTGCTCGCTCTTCATCGGTTCTCACGGAGCGCTGTATAGCCAAGCGCACTTCTTCAGAATGTTTTTCATCAATGACCGAATGAGCAACGAAGAATGTCATCTGTTCATCATTAAGACCTAGATCCAGGCGAAACTTGTTCAGAATTGGTTGAATGTGGTCATACACCTCTTCTGCCCAATAACTGTATCCCAAACGAGCAATTGGCCCCAAGCGAATGGCGACATCATTCAGATAAGCGACCAAGGCCTGAGTAGGGGCAAGTGGTTCGGGTAAAGATGCAGGTAAGGCTCCGATCGAGTCCAAATCACGAATAACCATTTTCTCGTGACCAAGCTCTTCAAGCGCATGTTTGTAGACGAATCGCAGTAGCGCTGTCTGATCTGGAGCTGCACTAAATGCACAGGCGGCCTGATTGATAGAGTTGAACCGTGTGTAGTGATACACCTGGAGCATCACCTGCTGATAGAGCTCGACAGTGATCGGCTGCTCAAGACTGTGCCTCCAATAATTGCCTTTTTTGATTTTTGCCCAGCCATCTTCGACAATGGCATCTAGTTCTTCGAAGAAATCATCCATAAGCCAATTTTCCTTTTATAGTATTAAAAACGGTATCTAGCTCCAAGAACACCAAACTGTAATCACGTATTGCTTGACGACTCCCCCACGTGAGATTATCAGCCAGAACGACTCCCCCAATATTCACATACAGGATAACCAACCGACCTCGGCACAACGCTGATATGTACCGAAATGATGTATTAGCCTTCAACCAAATGGCAGTTTTCAAAAGAAATCTTTTTAAGTGCATACCGCCTCTGTACCGCTCATCTAAAACCAGTCGATTGGCATCAAAAGAGTCCATTGGATAAGGAAAGTATTTACCCACATTAATAACACGCTCGATAAAACTCATGCCATGTCCTAGTGGAGTAATACGAATAGCTCCTACAACCTCGCCTCTATCCAGATAGACCATATGGTACGAACAGGCGTCGCGTAATTCCTCAATGTCTGCAAAAAAATCTTCACTGGCGGGATTATCACCAATGTATTGCAATCTCAGTGCGCATACTTTTTTAAAAAGCTCGTTTCTTGATGAAATTACTCGCACGGACGTGCCCATATATACGCTCTCTTACCGGCCGCGCTTATCAATAATCCGCGCTTCCTTCCAACTGAACCAGCTACCTAGGTTCACATGATCGTCAAGGTCATCGACCACCATGATTGTTGTATCGACTTCCAGGCGACCACTCATGCGCTCACGTATAACTAAAGTTAATTGACTGCGGTCCCCCAGATAAAATTTGGACATCTCCATTTTGGCTAATACTGTGTCCCTACCGTTAACGCAGTTGATGAAGATCTGATAGCCCAAGCACTGCTCGACGCCCTCAAGCAAGGCCTGCTCAATATAGCCGGCGGTGAAAGCTTTCCCGTTAAGGGTCATGGTATCTTTTACTCGCCCGACCACCTTCATTGTTCGCGCAAATGCAATAGGCTTTTCCGCCGTTTTTTGAATGGCGACTAGGTCACCGGTACGATAGCGAATCAAGGGTTTCACTCCGTCAATTAGCATCGTGACGCATAACTCACCCTCTCCACTGCCACCGATAGTTTCACCCGTTTCCGGGTCCAACACTTCAATAATGTAATTAAGCCGGTGGGGCATCAACTGGTCACTGGTATTGGCGGCAGCAATAATCATAGCCTCTTGCGAGCCGTACAAACTGTTATAAACCTCACAGCCCCAGAGACTGTACAAATTATTCTTAAGGGCTGGGGTACAGAGTTCGCCACTCATCATGAACGCGCGCAGATGAAAGTCTTCGCGCGGATTGAAGCCCAGTCGCTCGGCTTCTTTGGCCAGCGCCAACAGTAAACCTGGAGCGGAAGCAATAATCCCAATTTTCAAGTCTTGCATCAACTGAAGTGTCTTTGGATAACCAATGACCGGCGAGTGCGGCCAAATTTTCGCACTGCAAACACCCAACTGATGACAGACGTCGCCTAGGGTATCACCAAAAGAATGAACTTCAGTGGGGCCCATAATGCCTACAACAGTCTTTTTTCCAGGGAAATGTTTTTCTAGCACGGCTTTGTAAGCCATGGACAATTGTTTGTTGCTTGCATAACTTTCTTTCTTATCTCGTGGACAAGGTGTCGCAGGACCGGTCGTACCAGTAGTTTCATAATAGTAAACACTGTCTTCCAGCGTACCGGATAAGATATCCAGCATCGCTGCTCTCAGATCATCCTTGGTGGTAAAGGGCAAAGAAGAAAGGCTCGACAGTGTGATATTTCCCACATTGATATTCTTAAAATGGTTGCTGTAAAAAACGGATTGAGTTTTCACATGACTCAGTACTTCCTTGAGACGCTCCTCATGCCACAGTTCAAGGCCTTCTTCAGTAAGCATATTTTCCCAGTACGCTTGATGAACATCATCGTACCTTGCAATGAACTCAGCAAATTTTCGCTCGACAATCACGATTTAATCCCTTATCAAAATTTCGTCCTAACCATAACGGCTAACGCTTTCGATGCAGACATTAACAAGCAACGAAAAACTGAATCCCTGTCAGATCGCACAGTTGTTAACATAGCAAAATTATGCTACCCGGCGATCTTCATGGAAAAGCGTTTACTTCCTTAAACCATGTACACACCAAAAAATGTACAACTTAGCTTCATATGAAAACACGAGTAAATTTGCGCTGAACATCCAATTTTGCGGCACGCGCGCCGCGTTTATTCAAGCGTAGGCACCCGGACATATCAAAAACCCGTGCAGCATGGAACACCTTTGGCCAGCTCAATGTTTAAAATAAATAGCCCACATTACACAACTTGTTCACCAAATTTCGGGCAGGGAAAATATTGAGAATTCAGTCAATGGCAATGAATACCTCAATTATTTTTTGTGAAAAGTGGAAGTTTCTTGTACTGACGCCTGTCAAACAGCCGAGGCAGTCCGGGTCGAGGCTCTCGATGCATCTTGCGCTGCATGCCGTAGCGGTCGCAGTGTTGACGCAAAACCTGGCTGCTATGGCTCTTGTCGGCCAGTACATAACGGCATCGTTTGCGCAGATCAGCTTGGTCGCCGGGCGATGCCCCGGCGTGGCTTTTTTGCTTAATAGAGTGCGTATCGGATGTCAGTCGTTGACTCTTCGCCCGTGCTTGGCCATCAGCTCTGCGAACTGCGTCCAACTGAGCTTTAGCTTGTGTTGAGCACCACGCGGCTTCCAGTCAATGGTTCCTTGGCTGATCAGCAGCTCTCCAAGCTTCGCATCGTCTTTCCGCACCTCGATTTCAACGTCCTTTCGCTGCACTACCTTGGTGTGCAACGTGAGGTTTATTTCGTGCTTAGCCATGATCGATCCCTGTGAGTTAGTGGCAGATTGCGATCATACGCACGCGAGCGTCAGAGGGCGAGGCAGTCTTTGGCGCGGAGCACCGTCATGGTTGGCTGTGGGGGCACCGTCACGCAATTGTAAAAAAATACCTCAAGCGCTACCCCGGCGAGTAAAGTACCGCCGCCCGAGACGTGGATCCGGGGTTTTCCATGGAGTTTTATCTTGAAGTCATTTAGCAAAGTCGTCGCTGCTGCAGTGTGTGGTCTGGTTCTGGCGGGTTGCACCGGCACCCCGATGAAAACTCAGCAATACGACAGCAATCAGTACACCGTCGTTGGCCACAGTGAAGCAAGCGCCACCGGCCTGATGCTGTTTGGTCTGATCCCGATTCGTCAGAACGACCGTTTCGTTCGCGCGCAGAATAGCGCCATCCAGGCCAAGGGCGGCGATGCGCTGATCAATACCCAAGTGCAGGAAAAGTGGTTCTGGGCCTGGGTCCTGAACGGCTATACCACCACCGTCTCTGGTGATGTGATCAAGTTGAAAACGGCTAAATAAGCACTGCTCGGTTTCAGAAAGCCCGGTTCGCCGGGCTTTTCTGTTTCTGGCTATTGATGAATGCGCTGCCAGGCGCTGGGGCACTGGCGCGGCGGGGCTTCTTTTTGGTCTATGTCCTGCCCTGTAAACTCGCTGCCGTATGACCCTAAGCACGCTACCAGCGCCAAGAGCAAGGATATGCCCAATGACCAAAGCCTTTGAACACGAAACCTCAACGTGAACGCCCGCTTCGATACGGCCAAGGTCGAAGACCTCGGCAATCGCATGATGAAGGTTGACCATGCGGGCGAGCATGGTGCGATCTGTATATACAGCGGGCAGCTACTTATGGCCCGGCTTTTCGTTCCGGGCATGGTGGATGAGCTCAAGGAGTTTCTCTCCCACGAGCGACGTCATCGGACGGTTTTTAAGGAAGAGCTGCAACGTCGCAGTTTTCCACGCTGCCGCAGTTACTGGCTTTGTGGGATCGGCGGCTTGGTATTGGGTTTGGTGACGGGTATCTGCGGCCGCAAAGCTATTGTTGCGACGACCGTGGCGGTTGAAAGTGTGGTGCTCAAGCACCTGGCCCATCAACTTGAAGTGCTGGACGGTGTCGATCTTCAGGCGGTGGCGGCTATTACTTCAATTGTGGAGGAAGAACAGCACCATCATGACCACTCGGCCGCTCAGATTGATGTGCGCGATCCTTGGTTCCGGGTGCTGGCACCGGTGGTGACTGCATGGACTGAGGCCGTAATCTGGATGGGTATGCGTTCTTAGGCATCGACCGGGTGAGCTAGGCATCTCTCGATGCAGGTCAGTGAGATCATGACTTTAAACTGCTGGCCAGTTTATCGGAATGCGTACAGATCAGACGTTTTCCTTGGGGGCGACTGAACTCAATAACATTGCGTTTTAGGTACTGAGCCCTTCAAACAGCCGAGGTGTGCCTGGTCGAAATGTTATGTGGCATCTGGCACAACTATTACGAAGCAACTTAAAGCCTTTCAGCAAAAGTACTGTTACACCGCTCTGTGCATTAACCTGCAAACATTCGCAGCCCCTTACACAGCCCCCTACTGAAAAAACGATGCCTACGGCCACAGTCAAAATAAACACCTCGCCCCCTCAAAAACGTCGCACAGTCGCCAATTTTCATAAATAAATAGTTTAATTCTTGGCAATGCCTACGTTTTACCTCAGAATTTCGTGGTGTCTAAATGCCTGCTTGTGGCGTACACGCTATTTGATATAGGGAAATATAATGGCGATGGTCTTCTGTCGTGGTTGTGCGAAGGAAATACATGAAACAGCACTGAGCTGCCCGCAATGTGGTGCCAGCCAAGTCAGTGCAACACCTGTGAAACCGCCAGGCGACGCAGGGTCTCCCTGGATGGCTATCGTCTCTCTGGTCTTGAGCATCGTCTGTACGTTGGCGCTGTTTGACGACGGTGAGTGGGACCTGGATACCATCGTCGGGCTCGGCATGTTTTCCATCGCCGGGCTTGTTCTGGGCATCATCAGCATCAACAAAAAGAAACCCGGCAACGGGATAGCGATTGCGGGCACTGTTTTATCAGCCGTGTCGCTACTGATATTTCTAGGATTAATCGTTAACTGATTTAGGGAAGAATGAAATGGTATTTTGTCGTGGTTGTGCAAAGGAAATTAATGAAGACGCTGCCGCTTGTCCGCACTGCGGGGCACCGCAGTTGGTCATTTCGCCCGCCGGTGCTACTGCCGACACCCCGCCTTCAGGGAACTGGTATTTTGAAGTTCTGAAAAAATACGCCGTCTTTACCGGTCGGGCACGCCGAAAAGAATACTGGATGTTTTTTCTGTTCAACGTTTTGATCTCGATGGTCATCGGCTTTGTCGGCGGACTCTTTGGCGATGGCGGCATACTCACTAACCTTTACTCCCTGGCCGTCTTGGTCCCGGGCATTGCAGTGGGTGTTCGCAGGCTGCACGACACGGATCGCAGTGGCTGGTGGCTGCTGGTCCCGATTGCCAACCTCGTGTTCCTGATTCAAGAAGGCCACCCTGGCCCCAACCGTTTTGGCCCAAGCCCTAAATAAAGACTGTTTGAGGATGTGGTCGCCTGACCATATCCTCATAGGCGCTTTCAGATAAAAACGCGATCTTCAACGCGCTCAACAAGCGTTCGGATTCACCGCCTTATCGCATCAGGGAATATGCCAATCAACACTGTCCTCTCTCAAGACATCACTGTCATTCGAGCCGCAATCGCTCGTTTGTTCACGGTTGCGGCGCTGTTTGCGTCAGCCGTCACGCCATTGCACGCAGAACCTCTTCATCTGGATCTGGAGTTCGCGGACAGCTCAATGGCCTACCTGGATGAAGCCACACAAAACGCATTGTGGCCCGAGGTATGGAGCAAGGCCGAACTGACCGCGTACTACTTGCCCGCAGAAAAGATTGAGGGAGAAACACAGGAAACCCGGTCGCATCTGAAGCTTTTCAGTTGCATGGTCGGTGTCGCCTGTATTCCGAACCCGCATTTCGAGACCAAAACGTCGGTACTGGAACGCGAGGTAACCGTGCGGGGGCAGGTTGTGCAAAGTGCGGCGGGTCAGCCGCTGAAGTTGCGTTTCGAGTTGCCAGAGGAGCCCGCTCCGCATTATCGCTTTGACCGCGCCGAAGTTCAGGCGCCTGCGCAGGTGCTATGGCGTGACCCACTGTTCAAGCAGTGGAAAAAGGACATGACATCATCAAGCCAGCGGCTTTTTGCCAAGTATCGCGAACAACCATTGAGCTTCTGGCTGGCGCCGTCAAAACGAGATACACCCGCTTATCAACTGGTCGATCTGGGCGTCCCCACGCCAGGAAGCTTGATGGACCGCGGCGATCCGGTTGCGGTGACGACCGTGCGCGCCAGCTTGAGCGGAACACAGGGAAACAGGGTGCTGGAGTGGCCTGGTCAACTGGCCAAAAACATGACGAAGCGGCTTCAGGCATCGACGGAATTTGCTGAGTCCGGGCGCCTGCCTTCCAGCGTCAGCGACAATCAGGTCCCTTGGGGGCTTTCCATCATGTATGGCGAGCACCGAACAGGTCCAATCGCGGTGCCCGCCAGCTTGCCGCGATGGTACGGGCTAAAGCACTACAATTTCCCAGAGGGCACCCTCTTTATGCTGTCGCGAAACGGCCCTCTGGTACAGATTGAGCTCTCGGCGGAAACGGACGTAGCGCGAGCCATCGAAGATGAAGTGCCCGTTAAAAGTGATACATGGACATTCTTCAATGGGCAACTGATGCACTATCACGGAGAGATACGTTATTTTCACGGTCCGTCAGACGTACCTGCCACTCAGTGGCGAGTGGACTGGAAGCGGAACGGCGAGAGGCTGTATACCCATGCGATAAATGTTAATCCCAGTGACGAGAAAGAACTTGAGTGCCACCACCAGGGTTGCCAAGACAACATGGCCGAAGCGCTTGCTCAACTGGCCGCGACCGACGCCCAGCTCGTTGCAGAAGGGAAGCGCTACCTTGAACTGGCAAACCAGATAGACGAGAAGCGCCGCTGATTCCGTTCCTGAACCGGCAAGTGCAAAAAACAAACATTACCCTTTAAGACAGTTCTTCAAGTCCGTAATCAAACCCGGCCCGCTTGGCTGCCAACCCAAGCGTTCCTGGGTCTTGTTGCTGAGGCTGCTCATGTCCTTACCCACAAACGTCGACAGCCACCCAAAGCTCGCAGCGGCCTCGTGTGATGACACCGAAACGATAGGCAAGCCCAGCCCCTCCCCAATGGCCTCAGCAATGAGGCGAAACGCGATGCCCGATTCAGCAGTCGCGTGGTAGCGAGCACCTGGCTGATGCTTTTCCAAGGCAAGGCGATACAAGTGCGCGGTATCTTCAAGGTGGGCAGCGGACCACTGATTGAGGCCTTCATCGATATAGGCAGAGACGCCTTTTTCTCGTGCCTGCTTGATGAGTTCGGTAACCAGACCTTGCTTGACCGGGTTGTGAATCTGCGAGAGCCGCATGGCCACTACATTAACCCCGCGTTGCAACATCGCCTGTCCGGCCAGTTCCGAGGCGACGCGGGGGTTGGGATGGTCGGGGTTGAAGTGATCTTCGTCAGCGGCGTGCCCTGGCGCGGACGAGCCCATCGCCGTGCTGGAGGTGATAATCAACGGGCGCTCAGAACCTTCCAGAGCGGCTCCCAAGGCGGCAATGACGCGAGAGTCTTTCTGGCAGTTGGCAACGAAGTTGGCGAAGTGGTGATCAAACGCCGTGTGAATGACGGCATCGCAGTTCTCGGCTCCGCGTTGGAGGCTGGACAGGTCTTCGATGTCCCCGTGATGTGGCTCAGCCCCGATAGCCCGCAGCGCGCGAGCACCGCCAGCCGAGCGTGTCAGCCCCAGCACCTGATGGCCTGCATCAATAAGCTCTCGTGCTACCTGAGCACCAATAAATCCCGTTGAACCGGTAAGAAATACGCGCATGCTCAAATCTCTCTTTGCTGAAGTCAGCAGAGTGCGCGTAACGTTTATCCGGTAAAAGACGTGACGTTATCAGGGTATAAAAACCAACAGGATCAACATGGCCAATCCGCTGGGAACGTATTTGAAAGATTGTCGAGCTCGACTGGACCCGGCGAGCCTGGGGTTTTCCAACACCCGTCGACGCACGCCAGGCTTGCGCCGAGAGGAAGTTGCACACCGCGCCAATATAAGCGCCACTTGGTACACGTGGCTGGAACAAGGCCGCGGTGGCGCACCCTCCGCTCAGGTGTTGAACAGGATTGCTCAAAGCCTTGTGATGACCGAACCCGAGCGGGAGCACTTGTTCATGCTCGCCTTCGGTCATCTTCCCGAGGCGGTCTACCGCGCACCCGAAGGCGTGTCGCCGCGCTTGCAACGCGTTCTGGATACCCTTGCGTTCAGCCCCGCGTTTATCAAAACGGCGACGTGGGATGTGCTGGCCTGGAACAACGCTGCAGCGGCAGTGTTTACTGACTACAGCCTACTGCCGGTGGGACAGCGCAATATTCTGCGCCTGATGTTTTGCAACCCGGGCACGCGTGCCAAACAGGATGATTGGGAGGCCGTCGCGCGTTTTATCGTCGCCGCGTTCAGAGCAGACGCCATACGCGCCGGCGCGGCCTCCGAAGTCAGCAGACTTGCCGATGAGCTGTGTATCCTCAGCCCCGATTTTGCTGCGCTGTGGCGTGATAACGATGTTCGTCTTCAGGGCGAAGGAACCAAACGTCTGCGGCACCCGGCTCACGGGCTCATCGAGCTGGAATATTCAGGCTTTGCCGTCGATGGTCGCCCGGATCTCTCAATGATCGTCTACAACCCGGTGACAGCCGATGACGCGGAGCGAGTGCGGGCGCTTGTGGAAGAGTATCTGGAAACAGAGGCGAGCGGCACGGCGCGTCCTTTTGCGACGCAGAGCGTCGAGAACTGCATTCCCACGCCGGAGCGTAGGGAACAATAATCTCAACGACCGTGTGGCGCTGATCTGTGACGCGTGCCGTCACACACAGCACTCCCATGATGGTCATCAAGATTGCCTGCACCCCACTTGCCCTCCCGCCCGAAAGATCGAACCCCCACCCCACCAGGCACTCGAAAGCTGGTGACCGCAAAACCCAGCCCTATTCCTTCCATCTGGCAACGCCGTATTTGAAGCCTCGCTTCACACCTGATCGCTGTATTTCAGACACAAACGCGCAGGTGTCACGCACAAGGCTCCGGACCTTGCCAGACGGTCAATCCGCATTCAAAAAGAGTAACCCTATGAGACCCCAAACCTCCTTCATATTCGACCTCGACGGCACGCTGACCGACAGCGTCTACCAAAACGTCGCGGCCTGGAAAGAAGCACTGGACGCAGAGAACATCCCGCTCGCGATGTGGCGTATCCATCGCAAGATCGGTATGAGCGGCGGGCTGATGTTGAAGTCGTTGTCGCGTGAAACCGGCATGAGCATCACCGACGAGCAAGCCGAGCGCCTCAGCGAAAAGCACGCTCAGGCGTACGAGCGGCTTCAGGGGCAGATCATTGCGCTGCCGGGTGCCGTCGAGTTACTTGAGACGCTCGACAAAGAGAACCTCAAGTGGTGCATCGCGACCAGTGGCGGGATTGATACGGCGACGATCAATCTGAAGGCGCTGGAACTGGACATCAACACGATCAATATCGTGACGCGCGATGACGTGAGTTACGGCAAGCCTGATCCGGATCTGTTTCTGGCGGCGGCGCAGAAAATAGACGCGCCTATCGACGAGTGTCTGGTGATTGGCGATGCCATCTGGGACATGTTGGCGGCGCGGCGTTGCAAGGCAACGGGTGTGGGCCTGCTTTCGGGGGGGTATGACATCGGCGAGCTTGAGCGGGCAGGTGCCTTGCGGGTTTATGAAGATCCGCTGGATCTGCTGAACCATCTGGACGAGATCGCTTCTCGCCCCTGATCAAGGGGCGAGCGCGGTAAACGTGGCAAGCCCTACAACTGAAACTTGCTCACTTCCTGTTGCAGGCTGATGGCGAGGCTTTTCAAGCCACCGCTGGTCTTGAGCAGTTCCTGGACCGACGTGTTGTTCTGTTCGGACATCTGCGCCGAACGTTCCACATTGCGCGCTACGTCCTGACTGGCCGCCGTCTGCTCGCGCAGCGCAAAGGAAATCTGATCCACCACGTGCAGTACCTTGTTTGAACTGTCACGGATTTCGATGATGGCCTGACCCGCAGTCCCGGCCATCTCGACGCCCTGATTCACTTCCAGAACGCCACTGCGCATGCTTTCGACCGTTTCCCGAACACCCGCCTGGATTTTCTCGATCATGCCGGCGATCTCTTTGGTCGACTTGCCGGTGTTCTGCGCCAGCAAGCGCACCTCGTCGGCAACAACAGCAAATCCGCGGCCTTGTTCGCCGGCACGTGCCGCTTCGATGGCAGCGTTGAGCGCCAGCAGGTTGGTCTGATCGGCAATGCCTTGAATCACGCTGATAATCGACGAGATATGTTCGGAATGCTGGCCAAGGCCCGCAACCTGAGTCGATGAGAGTTGCACGGTTTTGGCGATGCCGTTCATGCTCGACAGGGTATTTTCGATCACCTGTGCGCCGTCTTTGGACTGCTGCCCCGAGCGGCTGGCGAGCTGATGGGCTTCATCGGCGTTTTCAGAGACGTGGTGAATGCTGACGGTCAATTCTTCAATAGTGGCGGCCATCATCGAAGCCGACGTGGATTGCTCTTGAATAGCACCGGAAAGCTGCTCGGACGCTCCGGAAATTTGCTGCACGGCAACCACCAGTTGATTGGCGGCCTGGCTGATCTGTTGAATCATTTCACGCAGGCGGTTCTGCATGCGATCAAAGGCTTTGGGCAGCTCGTCATGGCTGCTGGTGTCGATCACGGTGTCCAGTTTGCCGTTGGCAATCGCAGTGGCAGCATCAATCGCCAATTGCAGACGCGCGGTGGTGCTGCGCCCCAGTGCTGTGGCCAGAATGACAGAGAGCAGCGCCGCAGCAAGGCCGCCGTAAATCAATATCATCAGGGCGAGATGTTTGGCGTCCACCATCTCTTTGCTTCTGGTTACCAGCAACTCGTTCTCGGCAGCAGTGATCTCGGCCACGGCAGCACGCATGGCGTCCATCTTGGCTTTGTCCGCGCCCGACGTAATGCGGCTGTCCAGTTCGTCATCGGCTACGTTACGCGCGGTCAGGTCCCTGCGCATGGCGAGGATCGGGTTGATGTCTTCGTCAAGCCAGCGCCTCTGGATTTCGCCAAGCTTATCCAGGCGTCGCTGTTGCTCTGGATTGTCCGCCGTCAAGCGCTTGAGCGAGTCAAAGTCCTCGGAAAAGCGTTTCTGGCCGCTGATCAACGGCTCCAGAAAAGCTTCCTTGGAGGAAATGACGAAGCCTCGCATACCGGTTTCTATATTGATGAGCTGGCCAAGCGCTGACTGCGCTTCGCTCAGCACCTGATAGGAGTGAACATTATTGTTAGTCGCGCCTTCGACCTGCTCAAACCCCCTGTAGGCACTTGCCACCAACACGGCTATCAGCACGACGATAGCGACAAAACTGAAGTAAAGCTTTTGCGAGATACTGAGCTTGCTGAACATGATGTGAGTCCTGCGAACGAGCCTTTCCCTGGCGTGCTTATGGGTATTTTTAGTAATGCGACAGCTAGCGACTTCATTCCACGCAACAATGATGCCACTTAGGCATCATCAGTGTGGCACGTCCTGCGCCTGTTTTAATAAATGAATGGCTTGATGCGCTGTTCGGGGGCTTTTAATTCCGATAACCAGCTGATATCTATAAAGAACTTTTTATTATATTTATCATTTCACTGCACTCGCGGCATGGGCAACTCAGCTCCATCCGGCGAGATCATAAAACCGCAGCCAGGCAGTCCAGATACCGTTCCCTGTAAAGGTCAGGCCTTGTTGAACATGGGAAACCGGTGTTCCCCCCACGGGAAACACCTTATCGAGGCGTCAGAGCTTGAACTGCGCCACCATCGTGTTGAACGACGTGGCCAGACGCGACAATTCCTGACTGGATGCACTCGTCTGATTGGCGCCTGCCGCGGTTTGCGCACTAAGCTCCTGAATGTTGACCAGGTTGCGATCCACTTCGCGTGCAACCTGGGCCTGCTCTTCGGAAGCGGACGCAATCACCATGTTGCGCTCGTTGATGGTCCCCACCCCGCCGGTGATTTTTTCCAGTGCGGCGCCTGCGCGCTGAGCCAACTGCTGGGTGCTCGTGGCCGTCGCCAGGCTTTTGCTCATGGCAGCGACCGCACCGTCGGCACCGGATTGCACCGTACCGATCATGCCTTCGATTTCGACTGTGGATGCCTGAGTCCGGTGAGCAAGCGCGCGGACCTCGTCGGCCACCACTGCAAAGCCTCGACCTTGTTCGCCCGCCCGTGCGGCTTCAATGGCAGCGTTGAGTGCGAGCAGGTTGGTCTGCTCCGCGATGCTGCGGATGACCTCCAGCACTTTGCTGATATCCCGGACGTGGCCAGCGAGCGTTGTGACAGACCCTGTGGAATCAGTGATCTCGGTGACCATCGTGCCGATGCCCTTGACCGTTTCATCCACTCGCCCACGGCCATCAACGGCATCGTTTGCCAGGGTTTTGGACACATCCGACGTGGACACTGCGTTGCGGGCCACCTCTTCTACGGCAGCGGTCATTTCATTGACCGCCGTGGCCGCCTGTTGAATCTCGTCATTTTGCCGCGTGAGGCCGCGTGTACTTTCTTCAGTGACCGCGCCAAGCTCTTCAGCTGCGGACGCGAGCTGATCAGACGCACTGGAAATCTCCTGGATCGTCCGTTTCAAGCTGCCCTGCATGGTGCCGATCGCATTGAGCAAGTGCCCTGCTTCGTCGCCTCGGGTGCTGGAAACAGCCTGCGTCAAATCACCTGCGGCGATACGCTGTGCCACTTCAATTGCCGTTTTCAACGGCCCGGTAATCATGCGGGTGATCAGGATCCCCAGCATGATCGCCACCAGAAAAGCGATGACGATGCCGACGGTCAACATCGTGACCGACGTGCTTTGCAGTTTGTCAGCCGCCTCTGCGCCGTCTTTGATCTGGCGTTTGTTGGAGTTGATCATGGTCTGGAGGTAGCCACGGGCTTTATTGAAGTCACCGTCTGCCAGTTCGTTGAGTCGACTGCGGGCGTCTTCCAGATTGCCCGCTTGTTGCAGGTCGAAGACCTTCTGGGTTGCCGCGATATAGCCAGGCATCACAGCGTCGTACTGATCACCGGCGGCGCGCTCGTCATCTTCCAGCGGAGTAGAACGGTAGACGGCATAGACTTTCTGAGCACGCTCCAGTTCGCCATTGATACTCTGGCGCATTTTTTCTGCAGTCGGCTTGTCCCGGGCATCGAGCAAACGATAGAGGCCGCGGTTATGCGTGGTCAGTGCGGTCATGGTCTCGTTTGTGTTGGCCACCGAGACCAGGTTATTCGAGAACGTCAGCTCCAGCGCGGAGGACAACCGGCTGATACCGAGCATGCCCAGGCCGCCTACAGCCAGCGTGATCAGTGCGCATGCGATGAACGCAGCCATGAGTTTTGTAGCGAAACTGGTGCGATTTATCAGGTTCATTGATTATCCATCATCGTTAAATGGTCAGCGCTACCCAGCAGCCCTGCCATGCTAGAAGCGATCATCCACACGCGGGTTTGCCCCCGCTGTTATGAATCGCTCATCGGACTACAAAAATAGCCATCCAATTCCTGTGCCAACGCTACAGCATCCCTTATTAGCCAAAAGATGATGTAACGCCGTAACGCCTGAGCCCACTCCATGAACCCCCAACAGGACGTTAAACATTGAACAATCCATTCGCTACAATCGACTTCGGAGATCTCTGAACCTATCGGCAGCACTAAGCCTTTCTTGATAGTTGAGCGCTTATATAACTAAAAAACCATTAATACGCTGAAAAAAGAGTAAGAGGCGGGCGCTGGTTACAACGCTATGGGGCGGGATGGAAGCGGTCGGGCGGCGCGGGCCTCAGGGGGGGGAGAGGCGCCGCCGGACAGGCTGTCTCAGGGTTCAGCGGGGCAGGCAAGGCCTGGTTTCACCCCGGCGAAACACCCCCGCCTTCGTCCGCCACGATGTCCGGGTCGTCCGAATACACTTCCGGCTCGTCGTCCTCGTAAGCCTCTTCGCTCTCGGTACGCTTCTTCACCTCATCGCCCTGTTCCGAACCGACGCCAGGCCTGTTCGAGTTCATGGCCAGAACAGGGTCGGCTTCGCGGTCGTACTGACCCAGCACGGCGCTGGCAGGGTCTTCTTTGGGTACGCTCTTGGTGAGGATGGGATCGGTTGTCATGTCAGCCACCTGTTTCATGTGCGAAAGAAAGTGGACGTGGCGCAGGGCTGAGGGTTCGATTCAACTGACGAGCGTCGCGGCGCTTACCCGCCAAACGACGCATATTGCAGCGGCAAGCCGGTGGTGAATTTGATCTGTTCCATCGCAAAGCTGGAGCTTACGTCGCTGATGCCGGGAATACTGATCAACTGTTTGTAGACAGCGTCGTACCCGGCGATGTCGGCCACCACGATGCGCAACATGTAGTCAGTGTCACCGGCCATGCGGTAGCACTCGACGACCTCGGGCAATTCACCGACGGCGGCATGGAACTGTTCAAGCCAGGCGGCGTTGTGCTGGTTGGTGCGAATGGCGGCGAAGACGCTGACCGACACGTTCAGTCGCTGAGGATTGAGCAGTGCGACACGGCGGTCGATGATGCCTGCCTCTTCCAGCTTCTGGATCCGGCGCCAGCACGCCGTGCTGCCCAGGCCTATGCGCTCGGCGATGTCTGCGACGGAGCGCGTGCAGTCGGTTTGCAGGATGTCGAGGATTGCCCGGTCGAACTTGTCCATGTGTGGTTTCCTGTCGTCCTGCACTGATCGTTCCTCACACTCTGCGCGGGAATGCCTGTCGTGACGCTCTGCGTCACAAATGTGTACTACTCAATACATCCAGGATCGGACGCAGAGCGTCCAGAACTGCATGCCCACGCGGAGCGTGAGGAACGAGATTCAGTGCCTGGCTCTGCATCCTAGAATTTTTAATCGTATAAATCCAAGCCAAATAGAATAATTTTTCACATTCAGCTTGGATACCCGAGCAAATATCAAAAAAATTTCCCCTACGCACCCGTAATCTTTCCTGCAATCGGCCTTTCAACGCCACCCCCTGATTCTGACTCGATCACGAAGTGAATTTGCCCATGACCTCAACTGCGCTCTATCTGGATTACGCCGCCACCACGCCTGTCGACGAGCAGGTCATCGAAGCCATGATTGCCTGCATGGGCCGCGATGGGCATTTCGGTAATCCGGCCTCCAGCGGGCACGGTTATGGCCAGGTTGCGCGTCAGGCCGTCGAGCAGGCACGACGTCAGGTGGCGGACGCGGTGGGCGCATCTGCTGACTCGGTGGTCTGGACCTCAGGTGCCACCGAGTCCAATAACCTGGCAATCAAGGGCATTGCCCATGACAGCAGCGCGAAACGTCGGCACATCATCACCAGCGTGCTGGAACACAAAGCCGTGCTCGACACCGTCAGCACGCTGGAACGTCAGGGCTTTCCGGTCACCTGGTTGAAGCCAGACGCCAAAGGCCTCATCCAGCCCCAGGCGGTTGAGGCTGCCCTGCGTGAAGACACACTGCTGGTATCGCTGATGCTGGTGAATAACGAGCTGGGAACCCTGACCGATATCGCCAGCATCGGGGCACTGGTGCGCGAACACGGGGCGCTGTTTCATGTGGACGCTGCGCAGGCGGTCGGCAAGGTAAAGGTCGATCTGGCGAATCTGGCCGTGGACCTGATGTCATTTTCCGCACACAAGGCGTACGGCCCCAAAGGCATCGGCGCACTGTACGTAGGGCCACGCGCTCATTCATTGCTCCAGGCGCAGATCCACGGCGGCGGGCACGAAGGGGGCTTTCGCTCGGGCACGCTGGCAACCCATCAGATCGTCGGCATGGGCACAGCCTTTGCGCTGGCAATCAGTCAGGCCGAGGCTGAAAATCGCCGCATTGAAGCGTTGAGCAGTCATCTGCGTGAAGGGCTGCTGGCCCTGCCGGACGTGCAACTCAACGGCTGTCCGAACCAGCGCATCCCGCATACCCTCAACCTGTGCATCACCCGCAGCGGCTTCAGCAGCGCGCAGTTGTCACACAGCCTGGCGTTGTCCTCGACGTCCGCGTGCAACTCGGCGAGCAATGCACCTTCCCATGTGCTGCTTGCCTTGGGGATGGATTCCGCGAAGG
The DNA here is from genome assembly GCF_002157375.1 of Pseudomonas syringae. Classification (GTDB taxonomy): domain Bacteria; phylum Pseudomonadota; class Gammaproteobacteria; order Pseudomonadales; family Pseudomonadaceae; genus Aquipseudomonas; species Aquipseudomonas syringae_T. The sequence goes on along the minus strand of NZ_MTSA01000027.1, from coordinate 14,930 downwards.
CGCTCGCCAGCGTACGGGTCAGCCTTGGGCGCTACACCACGCAGGCGGATGTCGAGCGTGCCATTGAAGTGTTCAGCAAAGCACTCAGCGCGCCAGCTGCGTTCTGGTAGCGCTCAACGTTGCAATGAGAAAAGGCAACAATGGGGCGATGTCGCTATAGTGGCACCACTTGGCGCGGCCAGGTGATGCTTACGGATCAGGTTTAACTCTAAAGGAATACGTCATGCCCCTTGCACCTTCAGCCAAGTGTATTCTCCTCGCGCTAGTGACGAGCGCTGTCAGTCCCGTTGGCGTTGCCAAGCCGTACACGGAGTCTGACAAACATGATGCGTATTCCCCTTACAGCCTCTACATCGCGCATTGCAAAGCAACGCAAGAGGCCGTGGATTTTCTGGAAGCGAAAAAAGACCCACCGGAGCCACGCCAAGTCATCAACTCACTTAATATTACTTACTACTCACTCAGCGCTGACAATTACACCCCCGCCGAGATGGGCGTGAGCGCAGAGGAACTCGCCCGGTGCAATGCCACGTTCGCGAAAGCAGACGCATGGCGCAAGCAGGCCAACGCCACTCTGGCCGCCGCCGAGGCCATTGAAAACAAGAAGCAAGAAAAAGCCGATCTGATCACTCATCAGAACTCGCCTGAATACAAGCAGGCCCGATCAATGGGCTTCAAGGACGTGGGGAATATCACGTTCGTGAAAATGTATGACGACATGCTCGGGGACGCCAAGGTGAAGTCGATGCTGATCAACGTCGACCAACAGTGCGGCAAGTACCTTCGGGCGACTCAGTACGTGGAGCCTTACGTTATTTATACGACGGCCGCCAGGTTCAACGGCCCTTGTGGGTCCGTGAAAAAATTCGCGATCAAGGGAACCCACGGCGTGAACAGCGGCGACTGGATCAACCCTGACGCACAATTCAAATACATCGGCTGGCAAAAAATCCTGGCACCTAACGGGTTTCAAGTCCGGATGCAGGCACTGGAGCAGCTTTAAAGACGTCGTAACCCCTCGCACCTGGGCGCCCTGAACAAGGGCGCTCACCCTCGTTAGCCAGGCTCGCTGGCGCCCTTTTCCTGCCCCCTCACATCGCCGAACCTCAGGCTGACGAGGCCGCCTCGCCGGCCCTTTGGCGTCGAATACATGAAAATGTACTTCCCCGGATACAAAAAGACACACATTGGCACAGTTCTTTCTTGTGGAACGGTCGTGCCATCAACCCATGGTGCTCGCTGCAGGTAAGGGGTGCTTATACGCACCAACGTGCAGTTTCCGGACGCCCCAGCGTCCACTAACAGTGCAGGCGGCAGATCACAAGTCTTACGCCTCGCCAGGAAAGGAATCTAGCTGTGCCAAACGAGTCCCGTTTCACACCCGAGCTTCACCGACGACCTGCCATCGAGCGAACGGTTGACGTCGGCACGACCTGTCCGGCGGCCTCACCCTTTGCGGTGACTGTCGTCGACTTTTTGAACGCCCGGCACTTTTTTACGTAAACCGATCCGCACCGGCCTCTGGACGTTCTGATTGATCAATCAGGACCGTGGACACCTGCGCGTGCCCTTAGAGCAAGCCGTCTGTTTGCCTGACCGTTCTGGCAACTAACAGATCGGTATTGTCGGACACTTTTTATTTGGACTTGCGTCTCTTGGCCTTCCTCCTTAGAGGGCTTTTATTTCAGTGCTTTTTCCACCGCCCGTATCAGGAGTGTCTTTTTTTGAGCGAATAACCAACTCACGCACCAACGTGATCACCCCCATACTTTATTGGTGCATCCCGAAAAGTGACTTGCAAGTCACGCCCTTACACGTCGTCTGAATGAGCAGAGGGACTGTTCTCACCCTCAACATTAGTTCAACGGCCCGTCAAGATGTCAGGTGTTAACGCAACAAAAGCTGCATTCGGTAAATAGTTATAGGGATGCGACACGCACATTAAATAAGCGCCAGCGCTTGAGCGTTCTGGCACAGCGGTTGCAACAGCAGTTGTAATGTATCCCTTCAGGAACACCACTGTACGTGCGCGTACATAACGATAAGAAACAAGGACCCGTTATGCGAACACCCTAATATATAGCGCGCCCCTGTTTGAGCCTGTGCCTGCGCACAGACTCAATGGTGTCATGCACCTGATTAATGTGCGGATAGCCAGCATTCGAACAGTCACGCACTGTTCGAACGGACTCTTATTGCCCTTTAACTACCCGAGGGAGCGTTAATGAATGATGCGGTCATAATGAAAGCAGTGCCCGGTCCACCGCCCGATATGACGTCGACGGCGTGGCAGGGCATTCCTTTCAAACCCAATACGTCACGCCCCGGCGGCCTGAACACGCCACACGTCATGGTATTGATTGCTGCGTCGGTCCTTATTCACGGTGTGATCTGGTGGTACATGCAAACCGCCCAGCCCGAGCTGCCTGAAGTTGCACCGCAAGTTCCGGAAATGACCATCGAGCTGACCAGCCCGACACCGCCCGCGCCGGAACCGCCGCCGCCTGAGCCACCACCGCCGCCTCCCCCGCCGCCGCCACCCGAGCCGGAGCAGCCGGTCGAGGACCCGGACGCCGTGGAGCCGCCACCCAAGCCGATAGAGAAACCGAAGGTCGAGAAGCCCAAACCGGTCAAGAAACCTGAGCCAGTGAAAAAGCCGACGCCGCCGGCACCCACGCCTGTTGCTGCACCGAGTCCGCCTGCGCCGCCAACACCTGCGCCCGCGCCTCCGGCCCCTGCTGCGCCACCGGCTCCGGCCAAGGAAAGCGCGGCCGTTTCCGGGCTCGCCAGCCTGGGCAATCCGCCGCCGGAATACCCGGGGCTGGCCTTGCGCCGCAGTTGGGAAGGCCGCGTGGTACTGCGCATCAAGGTGCTGCCAAACGGCCGCGCTGGCGCTGTCGAGGTGACCAAATCCAGCGGCAAACCGGTACTGGACGAAGCAGCCGTTGAAGCCGTGCGCAACTGGAAATTTATCCCGGCCAAGCGTGGCGATACGCCGATAGAAGGCTTCGCGACGCAGACCATCGACTTCAAGCTGCCGGAATGACCTGGCGCATGACAACCGACAATTCAATTAAAGCTGGTGAGGTTTAAACCATGAACGCATCGCTCTCTTCCTTGATCGTCCCCGCCGTGCTTTGGGCGCTGGTTCTTTTTTCCGTACTGAGTTGGGCACTGTTGCTGATCAAGTCGGCACAGTACGTCCGCCAGAAGTCCCAGAACAAACAGTTCACCAAGGCCTTCTGGAGCGCGCCGGACCTGCTCACCGCGGCCGAGCATGCCGCGCAATACCCCGGCGCGCTGGCCCGCATCGCCAATAGCGGTTTCGAGGCAATGGCGGTGGATGACGCGCCGCGCACCACTCAACAACTGGCCCACACCATCAACCGCTCCGACCGTCTGGAGCGCAACTTGCGCCAGCAGATTCAGAAGGAGCGTCGTTCGCTGGAGAGCGGTCAGGCGATTCTCGCCAGTATCGGCTCCACCGCGCCCTTTATCGGCCTGTTCGGTACGGTCTGGGGCATCATGGAAGCGCTGCAAAGCATCGGCGTGACCGGCTCGGCCAGCCTTGAAGCCGTCGCCGGCCCCATCGGTCACGCACTGGTTGCGACCGGCGTGGGCATCGCCGTCGCCGTACCCGCGGTGCTGATCTACAACTTCTTCCTGCGCCGCCTCAAACTCGCCGTGGCTGACATGGATGACTTCGCCCACGACTTCGATGCCCTCGCCCAGCGCAGCGCCTTCGCCGTCACGCGTCAGCCCATCGCCAGCAAGAATGGCCATGCCGTTCGGGAGGCCAGCTAATGTCGTTCTCCACTCAAGACAACGATGAAGTGCTCAGCGAAATGAACGTCACGCCGCTGGTGGACGTGATGCTCGTGCTGCTGGTGGTGTTCATCGTCACCACGCCGCTGATGACCAATGCGATCAAGGTCAACCTGCCCAAAACCGACGCGGTCGCGCCTGCCGAGAAGAAGAATCCGGTGGTGGTCAGCGTGGATCAGGACGGCAAGTTCTACCTCGCCAAATCGGAAATTGCTCCGGAGTTGCTGGAGAAAAGCCTGCAGGACGAAAAGGCCAAGGACCCGGAAATCCGCGTCCAGTTGCAGGCCGACACCGCCGTGAACTACGGCCAGGTGGCCAAGGCGATGGCGTCCATCGAGCGCTCCGGCATCACGAAGATATCCGTCATGACGGCGAAATGACGCGCGATTGATTTGATGGCTTCGCCCCGCGAAGCCGTCTGACCCGACTCCCGTGAATGCGGTCGTCCGTGGGCCGAAAAGCCCCTGGAGGGGAGCGGCTTGCTGGAAAAAGAGAAGTGGAATACCCGCTCGGCACAACCGCGTCGGGAACAGAGGGCTCACAAGGCCATTTCAATAAATGTCTGGATCAAGTCGGAACTAACCATGCTGATGAATCTTCCCGGTTGCACCCTCAAACCACTGGCCCTCGCGGTCCGGCGTCATCCACGTGCCTTGCTCTGTGCATTGGCGATGGGCATGAGCGGTGCCCAGGCGGCAGACGCCGTCGAGGCGGACACAAGCGGTTCAGCCGTGTCCTCCAGTGCAGCGGTTGTGCCTGCCACGACTCAATTGCAACGCGTTGAAGTGACCGGTTCGGCGATCCGCCGGGTCGACGCCGAAACCGCAGTGCCCATCACCATCCTGCGCGCCGACGACCTGAAGAAACAGGGCGTGACCACCACCCAGGAAATGGTCCAGCGCATCACCGGCAGCCAGTCGATCAACAACAGCGCAGGCTCGGTCGGAGCCGGAACCGGCGGCGCTTCCTTCGCCGACATGCGCGGCATCGGCGCGAACAAGACGCTGGTCCTGCTCAATGGCCGACGCCTGGCCAACAATGCGTTGTCCGGTGTCGGTACGCCCAACGGCAGCGCCATCGACCTGAACATGATCCCGTTCGCTGCCATCGACCGCGTGGAAGTGCTGCGTGACGGTGCCTCGGCGCTGTATGGCACCGACGCCATCGGTGGTGTGATCAACTTCATCACCAAGAAATCCCTGACCGATGGCAGCCTGACCCTGGGCGGCGAGACGCCGACTGCCAGCGGCGGCGGTGCGACCAAGGACATGAGCGCCAGCTGGGGCTTCGGTGATCTGGAAGAAGACCGCTTCAACGTCATGGGCGTCTTCAACTACAACAAGCAGCAGAATCTGGACGCCAATGACCGTTCGTTTGCCAAGGATTACGTACCGGGACGTGGCCTCAACCAGACCTCTGGTACGGCCTATCCAGGCAATTATTTTCAGGGCGACAATTCAGCAAACCCGCTGGGCAGAAACTGCGGCGGCCCTAACCTGATCGCCAGCAACGGCATCTGCCGATTCAGCACTCGCGAATACATCGACCTAATCCCGCAAACCGAAAAGACCTCGTTTTTCGGCAAGGCCACCGGCAAGCTGGCGGACGATCATAACGTCAGCCTCGAATACTTCTGGGCCCGTAACAACAACCACACCGATATCGGTCCAGCGCCCCTCACCGGCCTGTCTCTCGACCCCTCGTCGCCTTTTTATCCCGGCAACGGTATTACTCCGGCACCGACCGATTTCACCCTCGACTCGACCCAACCCATCAACACGGCCTGGCGAGAAACAGCGGCCGGGCCACGCGGGTCCAGTGACCAGAACACCAGCCAGCGTTTTCTGCTGAATTTCGACGGACTGGTGGGTGGCTGGGACTACAACGTCGGTGCCTCCTACAACCAGAACAAAGTCCTGTCATCGCTCACCAACGGGTATGTCAGTGACGCTGCAATGCTCAATGGCCTGGCCAATGGCACCCTTAACCCGTTCGGCCCGCAAACCGCTGCCGGTCAGGCGCTGATCGACGCCAACGAATACCACGGCCAGTACTCCAGCGCTGTAGGACGGGTAGCCGGGCTCGATGCACGTATCAGCCGGGAAATCGGTGACTGGTTCGGCGCAGGCCCTGCCGGCATTGCGCTGGGCGGCGAATACCGCAAAGAGAAAATGCATCAGGCGTACGAAGCCTACGTCAACGACATCAGCAGCTTGGGCGCAGATGCAGCAGGCAGCGTCGAAGGCGACAGGAGTGTCAAGGCGGAATACGCTGAACTGAACGTTCCTGTACTGGACAGCCTTGAACTGACCGCCGCCGTTCGTCACGACAAATACAGCGACTTCGGCAGCACCACCAACCCGAAATACTCGTTCCGCTACCAGCCGTTCAAACAACTGGTGGTCCGTGGTGCCTACAGCGAAGGCTTCCGCGCGCCGTCGCTCTATGAACTGTATGCCCCGCGCAGTACGACCTTCACTCAGGGCTATTACAACGACCCGATTCTGTGTGCCGGTGGCGTCGTCCAGCCGGGTGGTAACGCCGGTCGTGATTGCCAGCAGCAGTTCCTCAACAATGGTGGAGGCAACACCGAACTGGCCCCGGAAAAAGCCCGCAACATGACGCTGGGCTTCGTCTATCAGCCGGTCAACAACCTGTCGATGGGGCTGGATTTCTGGTGGATTCACATTTCCAACCAGATCCAGGCGTTCCCTGAGTCGACCGTGTTCGATGACCCGAACACTTACGCTGACCGCTACGTGCGCGCCGCCGACGGTTCGATTGCCAACATCGTGACCGGCAACGCCAACCTGGGCATCGTCAAGACCAGCGGTGTCGACGTCACCCTCGACTATCGCTTTCCGAACACGCCATACGGACAGTTCGGCCTGGGCATGACCGGCACTTACGTGACCCGTTATGACTTCCAGAACATCATCGACGGCCCGTACACCGACAAGGTCGGCGACTTCCAGGGCGACGGCGTGATCGCGCGCTGGAAACACGTCCTGACCGGCACCTGGGCACTGGGTGACACCCGCGCCTCCCTCACCAACCGGTTCACCAGCGGTTACAACGACTACGACCGCACCACCAATGCCCGCGTCGCGTCGTATGCGCTGTGGGACATGTCGGTCGGCCACACCTTCGACAAGGTGCTGGATATCGATGCCGGTGTGCGCAACATGTTCGACCGTACCCCGCCGTTCTCCAACCAGGCCTACAACTTCCAGTCCGGCTATGACCCTCGTTATGCCGACCCGCTGGGCCGCACCCTGTTCGCACGCGCGACTTACCACTTCTGAGTGTGACGGAGTGGCCCATACACGCTCCGTGGGCCACGCCAGATTGCGAGCTCGCCCCCTCCGGCCCAGGTTTCATCCACCTTCCCCGGCCGGGGGCTTTTTCGCGGCTCAGCGTCATTCAGTGCGTACGAGGAAAGCCCCATCATGTTGCGTCTTACCCGTTTGTTGCGGCGCCTGATTCTGGGTGTTGCGCTGTGCAGTTGCTGGCAGGTCACGCAGGCCGCGCCGACCCACGCCTTGACTGTCTATGGCGAGGCACCGAAATACCCGGCTGGCTTCCAGCACTTCGACTACGTCAACCCGAACGCCCCCAAAGGCGGTTCGCTGACCCGTTCGGCGGAAGAAATCGGTCAGTTCAACTACCTCAACCCTTATGTCGATCAGGGCATCAACGTGAGGGAGGTCGACACCTGGGTGTACTCGCCGCTGGCCTACCGCTCGCTGGATGAGCCGTACACCGTTTACGGGTTGATCGCAGAAAAAATGGAGATGGACCCGGACGGTCTGTGGGTTCGTTTTTTCCTCAACCCCAAGGCACGTTTCGAGGACGGCACACCCGTCACCGCAGAAGACGTGCGCTACACCTTCGAGCTGATGACCACCAAAGCCAGCTTCAGCTATCGGCCCATGTTCGCTGACGTCAAAGCGGTGACCGTCGAAGGGCCGCGACAGATTCGTTTCGACTTCAAGAACACCCTCAACCGCATGCTGGCGCTGGACATTGCCAGCCTGCACATCCTGCCGGAACACTGGTGGAAGAATCGCGACTTCGCCAACGGCGGTGGTTTCGAGCCGCCGCTGGGCAACGGGCCTTATCGGGTCGCCAAGGTCGATGCCGGGCGCAGCGTAACCTTCGAACGGGTCAAGGACTGGTGGGGCAAGGACCTACCGGTCAGCCGTGGGCTATACAACTTCGACACCCTGACAGTGAACTACTACGGCGACACGGAAATTGCCCGCCAGTTGCTCCAGGCCGGAACCTTTGATTACAACCGCGAGTATTCCTCGTCCGGCTTCGTGGTCGGCTACAGCGGCCCGGCTATTGACGACGGGCGTCTGCAAAAACGCATCCTCGCCCAGCAGCGCCCGGTCGCCGCGCAAGGGTTTGTGTTCAACCTCGACAAGCCGGTCTTCAAGGACCGACGCGTGCGTGAAGCGTTGTCGCTGCTGTGGGATTTCGACTGGATCAACCGGCGGGTCATGCGCAATTTCTATGTGCGCGAGCAAAGCTACTTTCCGAAGAGCGACATGGCCGCCATCGAGCTGCCGACGCCCGCCGAACTGAAGATTCTCGAGCCGTTACGCGGCCAGGTGCCTGACGAGGTGTTCACCACCGTGTATCAGCCACCTAAGACTGACGGCAGCGGTTACATCCGTGACAAACAATTGCAGGCCCTCAAGCTGCTCGCCGATGCCGGCTGGCATCCGAAAGACAACAAGCTGGTCAATGCAGCGGGCGAGCCGATGGTGTTCAGTTTCATCGATGGCCAGGGCGGTTTCGACCGCCTGATTCTGCCGTTCAAACGCACCCTCGCGCAGATCGGTATCACCCTGGAGTTCCTGCGCATCGATTCGGCGCAGTACATCAACCGGCTCAACGCCCGTGACTACGACATGATCGTGGTCAACCTGCCAAAAAACGGTAACCCGCTGATTTCACCGGGCCGCGAACTGTACAACCTGTACGGCTCGCAAAGCGCCACCGAAGTCGGCAGTTCCAACGCAATAGTGCTGCGCAACCCGGCGGTGGACACGTTGATCGACGGGCTGGTGAGTGCCAACACGCGCAACGACATGGTGCTCTACGCCAAGGCGCTGGATCGGGTCCTGCAATGGGGCTACTACATGATTCCCAACTACTACTCCAAAGGCATACCGCTGGTGTTCGCCAATCGCTTCGGCATGCCTGATGTCGCACCGATCTACGACGTGGGCCTGGAAAGCTGGTGGCAAATCAGCCCGACGCCACTGACCAACGCTCAGGCCGCTGCGCTTGCCGGCAAGACCACCGCTGTGAAGGAGCATTGAGATGCTGGCTTACGTGATTCGACGCCTGCTGCTGATCATTCCCACGCTGCTGGCGATTCTGATTGTGAACTTCCTGATCGTGCAGGCCGCCCCCGGCGGACCGGTCGAGCAGGCCATCGCCCGCATTCAGGGCTTCAGCCCCAACGGGGTGGGCGGCGGCGGGGGTGAAGTGGCCGCGACCGGCACCGCCAGCCGCAGCACGCGCGGGCTGGACCCGGCGCTGATCGAACAGATCAAGGAGCATTACGGTTTCGACAAACCGATGCATGAGCGGCTCTGGCTGATGCTCAAGAACTACGCGCAACTGGACTTCGGCACCAGCTTCTTCCGCGGTGCGCCCGTCACCGAACTGATTGCGCAGAAGCTCCCGGTGTCGCTGTCACTCGGGCTTTGGGCAACGTTGATCACCTACCTGATTTCCATTCCGCTGGGCATTCGCAAAGCGGTACGGCACGGCAGTGCGTTCGATGTCTGGAGCAGCACGCTGGTGATCATCGGCTACGCCACCCCCGCGTTTCTGTTCGCCATCCTGTTGATTGTGGTGTTTGCCGGCGGCAGCTACCTGAGCTGGTTTCCGGCGCAGGGGCTGTTCTCGGAAAACGCCGACAGCCTGAGCACCTGGGGCAAGGTGAAGGACTATCTGTGGCACCTGGTGCTGCCGGTCAGCGCGCTGGTGATCGGCGGGTTTGCCACGCTGACCATCCTGACCAAAAACAGCTTCCTCAACGAAATCAGCCGCCAGTACGTGGTCACGGCGCGGGCCAAGGGCCTGACCGAGCATCGCGTGCTGTACGGCCATGTGTTTCGCAACGCCATGTTGCTGGTCATCGCCGGCATTCCGCAGGCCCTGATTGAAGTGTTCTTCGCCGGTTCGCTGCTGATCGAAACCATCTTCGGCCTCGACGGCCTGGGCCGCATGAGTTACGAGGCAGCGGTCTCGCGGGACTACCCCATCGTGTTCGGCACGCTGTTCCTGTTCACGCTGTTCGGCCTGCTGATCAAACTGATCGGCGATCTGTGCTACACGCTGGTCGACCCGCGTATCGACTTTTCCGCGAGGAGCGCCTGATGTTCGAGTTCTCTCCCCAGACCCGGCGACGTTTCGACCTGTTCAAGGCCAACCGGCGTGGCTGGTGGTCGCTGTGGATCTTCATCGCCCTGATGCTGGTGTGCCTGTGCGGCGAGCTGATCGCCAACGACAAACCGCTGCTGATCCGCTACGACGGCCAGATGTATTACCCGGTGCTGCACACCTACATGGAAACCGATTTCGGCGGTGAACTGCCCTTCGAACCGGACTATGCCAGCGACTACGTGCGCAAGCTGATCGCCGCGAAAAATGGCTGGATGCTGTTCGCGCCGATCCCGTTCAGCTACGACACCATCAACTACGACCTGGACGCGCCGTCCCCCAGCCCGCCGGATGGCATCAACTGGCTGGGCACCGACGAACAGGCGCGCGATGTGCTCGCACGGGTGCTGTTCGGGGCGCGGATTTCCATTCTGTTTGCCCTGCTGCTGACCGTCATCAGCACGGTGATTGGTGTCTGTGCCGGGGCGATTCAGGGCTATTACGGCGGCATGACCGACCTGATCGGCCAGCGGGTTCAGGAAATCTGGTCGGGTTTGCCAGTGCTGTACCTGCTGATCATTCTGTCCGGTTTTGTATCCCCGAATTTCTGGTGGTTGCTGGGCATCATGGCGCTGTTCTCCTGGCTGTCACTGGTGGACGTGGTGCGTGCCGAGTTCCTGCGCGGGCGCAATCTGGAATACGTCAAAGCGGCACGCGCACTGGGCCTGACCGATGCCGCGCTGATGTGGCGGCACATTCTGCCCAACGCGATGACCAGCACCCTGACCTACCTGCCGTTCATCATCACCGGCGCCATCGCCACGCTTACTGCGCTGGACTTTCTCGGCTTCGGCATGCCTGCCGGCAGCGCTTCGCTGGGCGAACTGATCGGGGAAGCCAAGCGCAACCTGCAAGCGCCCTGGCTGGGCCTGACCGCGTTCGTGGTGCTGGCCTTGATCCTTTCGCTGCTGGTGTTCATCGGCGAAGCCTGCCGCGACGCGTTTGATCCTCGGAGCTGACATGCAAGACAACCTGATTGAAATTCGCGACCTGCGGGTCGCCTTCAACGGCCACGAAGTGGTGCATGGCGTCAGCCTCGACATACGCCGAGGGGAATGCCTGGCGCTGGTCGGTGAATCCGGTTCCGGTAAATCGGTGACCGCGCATTCGATCCTGCGTTTGCTGCCCGCGAAAACGGTCAGCACGCAAGGCTCGATCCGTTACGACGGGCTGGACCTGGTCACCGCCAGCGACAAGCAATTGCGCAGCCTGCGCGGCAACCGGGTGGCGATGATTTTTCAGGAGCCGATGAGCTCGCTGAACCCGCTGCACACGGTCGAAAAGCAGATTGGCGAGATCCTCCTGACCCACAAAGGCCTGAAGGGCAAAGCCGCGCTGAGCAGAACGCTGGAGCTGCTGGAGCTGGTCGGCATTCGCGACCCGTTGTCGCGACTCAGGGCTTACCCGCATCAGTTGTCAGGCGGGCAACGCCAACGCGTCATGATCGCGATGGCGCTGGCCAACGAGCCTGACCTGTTGATCGCCGACGAGCCGACCACCGCGCTGGACGTGACGGTGCAGGTGAAGATTCTGGAGCTGCTCAAATCCCTGCAACAGCGCTTGAACATGTCGCTGCTGCTGATCAGCCACGACCTCAACCTGGTGCGCCGCATCGCCCAGCGGGTCTGCGTGATGCGTGAGGGCGAGATCGTCGAGCAGGCTGATTGCCAGACGCTGTTCAACAGCCCGCAACACCCTTACAGCCGCCTGCTGATCAACGCCGAACCGGACGGCGAACCCGTGCCCTCCACGCACAGCAACACGCTGTTGTCGGTGCAGGACCTGAAGGTCTGGTTCCCACTGGGCAAAGCCTGGTTCCAGCGCGAGCCGCAGTATGTGAAGGCGGTGGACGGCGTGAGTTTCGAGCTGCTCAAGGGCAAGACACTGGGCATTGTCGGCGAGTCCGGCTCGGGCAAATCGACCTTGGGCCAGGCGATTTTGCGGCTGGTGGATTCAGAGGGCAGCATCCGTTTCGGCACCAAGGAACTGAGCCTGCACAGCCAGCACCTGATGCGCCCGTTGCGCCGCCAGTTGCAGGTGGTGTTTCAGGACCCGTTCGGCAGCCTCAGCCCGCGCATGACCGTGGAACAGATCATTGCCGAAGGGCTGGTGACACACAAAATCGGCACCCCGAAAGAGCGTGAGCAAACGGTGATCCGCGTGTTGCAGGAAGTAGGGCTCGACCCGGCGACCCGGCATCGTTATCCACATGAGTTTTCCGGTGGCCAGCGCCAGCGTATTTCCATCGCACGGGCGCTGGTGCTTGAACCGGACTTGATCCTGCTGGACGAGCCGACATCGGCGCTCGACCGCACGGTGCAAAAGCAGATCGTTGCGCTGTTGCGTGACCTGCAGATTCGTCATGGCCTGACGTACCTGTTCATCAGTCATGACCTGGCGGTGGTTCACGCGCTGGCCCATGACCTGATCGTGATCAAAGACGGCAAGGTGGTTGAACAAGGCCCGTCCCGCGAGATCTTCGCCGCGCCGCAGCAGGCCTACACTCAGGAACTGCTGCGCTCGTCGGGGCTGGTGTTTGCCTGAGTTCGAAAACTACGCGTGGAAGCTCTGGCCCAGCGCTTCCAGGCGTATGGCCAAAGGCGACAGGCTTTGGCTGCTGGTCGCGAGTACACCGATGTTGGCAGCGGTGTGTTCGGCAATGGTCTGCACCGAGCGCAACTGATCGGCAATTTCGCGGCTGGCGGCGGCCTGTTGCTCGGTGGTCGTGGCGATCAGGCCGTTGAGCTGGGTGATATGACCGATGCCTTCACCCACCGAGCGCAGGGATTCCGACGCTCGCTGACTGTTCTCCACACATCGACCCACGCCTTGCAGGCTGTCGCTCATGGCCGTGGCGGCCTGACGGCTGCCCGTTTGCAGGTCTTCGATGATGATCTGGATCTCTTTGGTGGACGACGCCGTGCGCTGCGCCAGGTTGCGCACCTCGTCGGCCACCACCGCAAAGCCCCGGCCCTGCTCGCCTGCGCGAGCGGCCTCAATCGCAGCGTTGAGCGCCAACAGGTTGGTCTGTTCGGCAATACTGCCGATCACGTCCAGCACTTTGCCGATCTGCTCTGACTGATTGGCAAGCGCCTGCACGGTTTCATCGGTGGTGTTGATGCGCGCGGCAAGCTGAGTGATTTCGCTCTGCGCCCGTTCGACACTGTCGCGTCCGTGGGCCACCTGATCGCTGGCGTCACCGGCACGCTGCACGGCCTGCGCGACATGACCGGAAATATCGTTCATGGCATCGCCCATGCGCTGCATGGCGCCCGTCATGCGGGCGATCTCGCTCAACTGATGCTGCGCGCCGGTTTCCAGCGTGCCGCTGGCTTTGGCGAGGTCATGACCCAGCTCCCCGAGCCCGCGCGTGTCGCGTACCACGCCGTCGACAAGGCCGGTGATCTGCGCCAGAAACTGCTCGAAACGCTGCGCCAGCGAGACATGCTTGCCCGAATGCTCATGGGCCTGACTATCAGGGGAAAACTGATTGGTGGTGGCCAGCATGCGATCCAGCATGTCCTGGTTCTCGACCGCCTCGGCCTGATTCTGCACGGCCAGGTAGACCAGAATCGCGCTCTCGACGACCACGTACACCGCATGCACGATCACCATGCTCCAGCCGCCGCCGTGGTGCATCACGTAGACCGGGAAGCCCGCATGTTGCAGGGCATGGAAACCGACGTGGTGAATGGCGATGGTGACGGCGGCGACCAGAATCGGCAGCCAGTCGCGGTAGAACGTCAGCACAGCCAGGAACACGAAGATGCCGAAGTGTATTTCGATCATCCCGTGGGCCTGATTGATATGCAGCCCGGCCATGACCATCAGCCCGATGCCGACACAGCAACGCATCAATCGGGTGCCGCCGATGGCGCGATACAACCCGGTCAGCACCAACGCGGTGCCGCCGCCGACCACGACAGCCTGGGTGAACGTGTCGAACCAGAACGCCAGCCCCAGCGCGTACACAAACAACAGCCAGATCAGGCCCAGCATGATCCGGTCGGCCTTACGGTAATGCTCAAGAAAACGAGGGGCAGTGGGCATCAAACACGTCCTTTTGAAATCCATGACGACAGGAAAGCCCCGTCGGTGTCGGGCCTTACAGGAGCAAAAGCCCGGCCAAAGTGCCGCCCAGATAGTAGCCCTATGCCACAAATTCAGAAATAGATTATTTACTCAATATTGAGACGCGATGATCGTGCGGGCATTAGTGGGCGGCAGGCCGGGCCTCTTCGCGGACAAGTCCGCTCCCACGCACTCATCTACCTCCACTCATCTGCTGCCGTGGGAGTGGACTTGTCCACGAAGGCTGATTATCAAGCAACGAATGTGGGCGGCAGGCCGGGCCTCTTCGCGGACAAGTCCGCTCCCACGCACCATCTACCTCCACTCATCTGCTGCCGTGGGAGTGGACTTGTCCACGAATACTGATTATCAAACAACGAATGTGGGCGGCAGGTCGGGCCTCTTCGCGGACAAGTCCGCTCCCACGCACTCATCTACCTCCACTCATCTGCTGCCGTGGGAGTGGACTTGTCCACGAAGACTGATTATCAAGCAACGAATGTGGGCGGCAGGTCGGGCCTCTTCGCGGACAAGTCCGCTCCCACGCACCCATCTACCTCTACTCATCC
>NZ_MTSA01000026.1:0-50460 GCF_002157375.1 Pseudomonas syringae | reverse complement strand
CACCCGCTTCACGCAAGCGATGGGCGAGCTGATTGGCGCGGGCGTTGAGTTGCGCATAGCTGAGTTGTTCAGCCGCAAAAATCAGCGCCGGGGCCTCCGGCGTGGCCAGTACCTGGGCCTCGATCAGGCTGTGCAGGCAGTGTTCGTGCGGGAAGTCGGCGGCCGTGGCATTCCAGTCGCGAACAATCTGTTTTTGTTCAGCAGTGCCAAGCATCGGCACGTCGGCAATGCGCTGGCTGACATTGGCGCAAATGGCCTGCAACAACGCGAGCCAGTGCCCGGCCATGCGTTCGACGGTGCTGCGCTCGAACAGCGCAGTGGCGTACGTCAGGCCTGCGCTGAGGCCGCCGTCATGCTCGGCGGTGTTCAGGGTCAGATCGAACTGCGCCGGGTAGCGCTCCGACACCAGCGCTTCGACCTGCAAACCGGGCAATGCGCGGACCTCGGCGCTGGCCTGGCTCTGGTGGTTGAACATCACCTGGAACAGCGGGCTGTGGCTGAGGCTACGTTGCGGCTGCAAGGCTTCGACCAGTTGCTCGAACGGCAGCTCCTGATGCGCCTGGGCTTGCAGCGCGGTGTGTTTGACCTGTTGCAGCAGTTCGCTGAAGGTGGTGTGCAGGTCAAACCCGGCGCGCAGCACTTGGGTGTTGACGAAGAAGCCGATCAAGCCTTCGGTTTCTGCGCGGGTGCGGTTGGCAATCGGCACGCCGACACGAATGTCAGGCTGGCCGCTGTGGCGATGCAGCAAGATCTGGAACGACGCCAGCAGCAGCATGAACAGGGTGACGCCCTGCTGCCGCGCGACCTGTTTCAAATCATCGATCAGCGCAGGCGCAAGCTCGACCGCCAATCGCGCACCGGCATGGCTTTGCACGACCGGGCGTGGGTGGTCGGCGGGCAACTCCAGAATCGGCTGCTGGTCGCCCAGTTGCTGCGTCCAGTACTGCAGTTGCCGCGCCTGCTCCCCGGCGTCCATCCAGCTGCGCTGCCACAGCGCGTAGTCGGCGTATTGCATGTTCAATTCAGCGAGCCGCACTTCGCGGCCCTGGCTGTAGCCTTCGTACAGGCGCACCAGTTCATCGACCATGATCGGCATCGACCAGCCATCGGAGACGATGTGGTGTTGAGTCAGGATCAGCACGTGTTCGTCAGCAGCCAGATTCAACAGGCGAACCCGCAACAGCGGACCCTGTTCCAGATCGAACGGGCGTTGCATTTCCTGCTGCACGCAGGCTTCAAGGGTCTGGCCGGCAGGCACGGATTCGACCGTCAAGGTCAAGGCGCGCGGCGCATGGATGATCTGCACCGCCTGTTCGCCTTGCTGGCGGAAGGTGGTGCGCAGGGTTTCGTGACGGGCAATCAGCGCGCTGAAACTGTGCTCCAACGCGGCAATGTCCAGCGAGCCGCTCAGGCGCAGGGCCGCAGGAATAATGTAAGCCGTGCTTTCCGGATCGAGCTGCCAGAGGAACCATTGGCGCTGCTGCGCGTAGGACAGGCCCAGCGGCTGACTACGGTCGGCCTTGATAAAGCGTGGCGCATGGTTGCCCTGCCCTGCATCCGCCGCCTGCGCGAAAGCCGCCAGATCACGCGCTTCAAACAGGTCGCGCAACGACAGCTCGACGTCCAGTTGCTGACGGATACGCGAGATCACTTGCGTGGCCAGCAGTGAGTGGCCGCCAAGTTCGAAGAAATTGTCGCTGCGCCCGACTTGCTCGATGTTCAGCACATCGGCCCAGATCGCCGCCAGTTGCTGCTCCAGCTCACCTTGCGGGGCGATATGGGCCACCTGCAACTGGCTGGCATCCGGCGCAGGCAAGGCCTTGCGGTCCAGCTTGCCATTGGCGGTCAGGGGCAGACTGTCGAGGACGATGAAGTGGGTCGGCACCATGTAATCCGGCAAATGGGTGCGCAGTTCGGCTTTCAGCGATTCGCGCAGGGCGTGCGGATCCTGATCAGGCTGAGCCGGCACCAGATACGCCGCCAGCTGCCCTTCGAGGGCCAGCACGATCACTTCGCGCACAGCCGGGTGCGCTTGCAGCCGCGCTTCGATTTCGCCCAGTTCGATACGGAAGCCCCGGATCTTGACCTGATGATCGATGCGCCCGGCGTATTCGATGCTTCCTGCGGTTTTATAGCGAGCGAGGTCGCCGGTGCGGTACAGACGACCGCCGTCGTTGGAAAACGGGTCCGGCACAAAGCGTTCAGCCGTCAGTGCCGCGCGGTTGTGATAACCCCGCGCCAGCCCGGCATGACCGATGTGCAGTTCGCCGCTGCAACCCTGGGCGACCGGGTTGAAATCGGCGTCCAGCACGTACCACGACAGGTCCGGGATCGCCTCGCCAATCGGGCTGGCCGGGTTTTGCGTGTCGGCCTGCTTTATAGGTCGGTACGTCACATGCACGGTGGTTTCGGTGATGCCGTACATGTTGATCAGTTGCGGTGTCTGATCGCCGAAACGTGCGAACCAGGGTTTCAGGCTGGCGACGTCCAGTGCTTCGCCGCCGAAGATGACTTTTTGTAACGATAGCGCCGACGTGGACTCACAGGCCACGTGCATCAACTGCTTGAACGCCGACGGCGTCTGGTTGAGCACCGTTACCCGCTGTTCAACCAGCAGCGCATGAAACTCTTCTGGCGAACGGGTCACGTCACGCGGCACGATCACCAGTCGGCCACCGTGCAGCAGCGCGCCGAAAATCTCCCACACCGAGAAGTCGAAAGCGAAGGAATGGAACAGCGTCCAGACGTCTTTTTCGCTGAATGTGAACCAGTCGTCCGTGGCGGCAAACAGGCGCATCAGGTTGTGATGAGCCAGCAAGGTGCCTTTCGGTTTGCCGGTCGAACCGGAGGTGTAGATCACGTAAGCCAGATTGTCCGGCGTGGTCTGGTGGATCGGGTTTTCAGTGCTGTAATCGTCCAGCGCATCAGCCAGGTCCAGCGTCTGAACGTGGGCTGGAATCGGCAACCGACTCAGCACATTCGCCTGAGTCAGCAACCATTCGATACCGCTGTCCTGCATCAGAAAGCTCAGGCGATCCTGCGGGTAATCCGGGTCCAGCGGCACGTAGGCGCCACCGGCCTTGAGGATCGCCAGCATGCCCACCATCATGTCCAGGCTGCGCTCGGCGGCCAGCCCTACACGCACCTCCGGGCCGACGCCCTGCTCGCGCAGTTTGTGGGCCAACTGATTGGCGCGGCTGTTGAGCTGTTGATAGCTCAATTGCTCAGTGCCCCAGCTCAGGGCAATGGCCTGCGGGGTGCGTTCAGCCTGAATCTCGATCCGCTGATGGGCGCACTGCTCACTCGGGTAGACCGCCAGCTTCTGGTTCCAGTCGCGCAGGGTGTTCTGCCGCTCTTCAACGCTCAACAATGGCAGGTCGGCGATGCGCTGATTGGCATCGTGGCTCATGCCGGTCAGCAGGTTGCGCCAATGCCCGGCCATGCGCGCGATGGTTGCGGCGTCGAACAGGTCAGTGTTGTAGGTCAGCGAGGCCGCCAGGCCGCTCTCGCGTTCACAGGTGTCCAGGGTCAGGTCGAACTGCGCGGTGTGTTTGTCCGATACCTGATAGTCCAGGCGCAGACCGGCCAGTTCGCGGGCCTCATTGCGGCCTTCGTTCTGGTGGTTATAAGCCACCTGAAACAGCGGGCTGCGACTGAGGTCGCGCTGCGGCTGCAAGGCCTCGACCAGTTGCTCGAACGGCAGGTCCTGATGGGCCTGAGCCTGCACCGCAGTGTGTTTGACCTGTTGCAGCAACTCGGCCACGGTGGTCTGCGCAGCAAACTCGGCCTTGAGCACCTGCGTGTTGACGAAGAAGCCGATCAGGCCTTGAGTTTCGCTGCGGGTGCGGTTGGCGACCGGCACGCCGACGCGTATGTCGGCCTGGCCGCTGTAGCGGTGCAACAAGGTCTGCAACGACGCCAGCAACAGCATGAACAGGGTGACGCCCTGCTGCCGCGCCAGTGCTTTGAGGGTGTTCAGCAGTGCAGCGTCCAGTTCGATATTCAGGCGCGCACCGTCGTAGCTGCGCAGCGCCGGGCGTGGTCGATCGGTGGGCAGTTCCAGAACGGGCTGCTGATCGCCCAGTTGCTGTTTCCAGTAAGCCAGTTGGCGCTCCTGCTCGCCCATTTCCAGCCAGTTGCGCTGCCAGATCGCGTAGTCGGCGTACTGGATCGGCAATGGCGCCAGTTCGGCCTCGCGTCCCAGTGTGGCGGCTTGATAGCACTGCATCAGCTCGTCGACCATGATCGGCATCGACCAGCCGTCAGAGACGATGTGGTGCTGGGTCAGCACCAGCACGTGCTGCTGTTCGCTCAGCTCAAGCAGCCTGACCCGCAACAGCGGCCCGTGTTGCAGATCGAAGGGCCGCTGCACTTCCTGATCCACATAGCGCTCGACCGTTTCGCCAGCCGCCAGGTGATCGACGCTCAACCTGAACGACGACGCCGGATGCACGACCTGCAACGCCTCGTCACCCTGTTGTTCGAAGGTGGTGCGCAGGGTTTCGTGCCGCTCGATCAGGTGTTCGACACTGCGCCGTAGCGCCTCGACATCCAGCATGCCGTGCAGACGCAGCGCCAGCGGAATGTTGTAAGCCGCGCTGTGCGGTTCCAGTTGCCAGATGATCCATTGCCGCTGCTGCGCATACGAGAGCGCCGACGGTGCCTGCGTCTCTCGTCTGGCAATCGGCGTGACCCCGTAGAGATTCACCCCCTGGCGCTTGAGCAGGATCGCCAGCGCCTTGCGTTCACGGGCGGACAGCGATTTAACGGAGTCAAGCAACTGTTGCACTGGGGTCTCTCCTGCTAAGCGATCAAATTATCAATTTCCTCCGCTGATAAACGTTTGAGTGCCTCCAGTGATTTAGTCAATTCGTCCAGCGCATGGTCACTTTCGCCATTTTTTTCCTGAAGCGCGGCGCAGAAGTCAGCCAGCACCGGCTGTTCGAACAGGTCCTTGAGGCTGACCTCGCGTTGCAACTGTTCGCGAACCCGCACCAGCATCTGCACCGCCAGCAGTGAATGGCCGCCAAGTTCGAAGAAATTGTCGCCGCGCCCGACCTGTTCGACCTTGAGCACCTCGGCCCAGACCGCCGCGATCTGCACTTCCAGCTCGCCTTGGGGCGCGACGTAGTCCGCTTGCAACTGCCCGGCATCCGGCGCAGGCAAGGCCTTGCGGTCCAGCTTGCCATTGGCGGTCAGGGGCAGACTGTCGAGGACGATGAAGTGGGTCGGCACCATGTAATCCGGCAAATGGGTGCGCAGTTCGGCTTTCAGCGATTCGCGCAGGGCGTGCGGATCCTGATCAGGCTGAGCCGGCACCAGATACGCCGCCAGCTGCCCTTCGAGGGCCAGCACGATCACTTCGCGCACAGCCGGGTGCGCTTGCAGCCGCGCTTCGATTTCGCCCAGTTCGATACGGAAGCCCCGGATCTTGACCTGATGATCGATGCGCCCGGCGTATTCGATGCTTCCTGCGGTTTTATAGCGAGCGAGGTCGCCGGTGCGGTACAGACGACCGCCGTCGTTGGAAAACGGGTCCGGCACAAAGCGTTCAGCCGTCAGTGCCGCGCGGTTGTGATAACCCCGCGCCAGCCCGGCATGACCGATGTGCAGTTCGCCGCTGCAACCCTGGGCGACCGGGTTGAAATCGGCGTCCAGCACGTACCACGACAGGTCCGGGATCGCCTCGCCAATCGGGCTGGCCGGGTTTTGCGTGTCGGCCTGCTTTATAGGTCGGTACGTCACATGCACGGTGGTTTCGGTGATGCCGTACATGTTGATCAGTTGCGGTGTCTGATCGCCGAAACGTGCGAACCAGGGTTTCAGGCTGGCGACGTCCAGTGCTTCGCCGCCGAAGATGACTTTTTGTAACGATAGCGCCGACGTGGACTCACAGGCCACGTGCATCAACTGCTTGAACGCCGACGGCGTCTGGTTGAGCACCGTTACCCGCTGTTCAACCAGCAGCGCATGAAACTCTTCTGGCGAACGGGTCACGTCACGCGGCACGATCACCAGTCGGCCACCGTGCAGCAGCGCGCCGAAAATCTCCCACACCGAGAAGTCGAAAGCGAAGGAATGGAACAGCGTCCAGACGTCTTTTTCGCTGAATGTGAACCAGTCGTCCGTGGCGGCAAACAGGCGCATCAGGTTGTGATGAGCCAGCAAGGTGCCTTTCGGTTTGCCGGTCGAACCGGAGGTGTAGATCACGTAAGCCAGATTGTCCGGCGTGGTCTGGTGGATCGGGTTTTCAGTGCTGTAATCGTCCAGCGCATCAGCCAGGTCCAGCGTCTGAACGTGGGCTGGAATCGGCAACCGACTCAGCACATTCGCCTGAGTCAGCAACCATTCGATACCGCTGTCCTGCATCAGAAAGCTCAGGCGATCCTGCGGGTAATCCGGGTCCAGCGGCACGTAGGCGCCACCGGCCTTGAGGATCGCCAGCATGCCCACCATCATGTCCAGGCTGCGCTCGGCGGCCAGCCCTACACGCACCTCCGGGCCGACGCCCTGCTCGCGCAGTTTGTGGGCCAACTGATTGGCGCGGCTGTTGAGCTGTTGATAGCTCAATTGCTCAGTGCCCCAGCTCAGGGCAATGGCCTGCGGGGTGCGTTCAGCCTGAATCTCGATCCGCTGATGGGCGCAGTGCTCGCTCGGATAACGCCGCACGCTTTGCGTCCAGGCAGTCGGCAATGCCAGCTCACCCAGACGCGCTGTCGCGCAAGCAGCGAGGCTTTGCAGCAGGTGATCAAAGTGCGCCGCCAGTTGCAGAATGCCTTCGGCGCTGAAATGTTGCCGGTCATAACTGAAGCGCACCGACAACACGTCGTTGGCCTCGACCACCAGCGTCAGCGGGTAATGCGCCTGTTCCTGATTGCGCAGGTCGCTGAAGGTCAGGCCCTCCGGCGCACGCTGCAAGGCTTCGGACACCGGGTAGTTCTCGAACACCAGAATGGTGTCGAACAACGCCTCGCCGCTGTGGCGCGCCCAGCGCTGGAGGTCATACAGCGGCGTGTGTTCATGCTCGCGCAGGGCGATGTTTTTCGCCTGCACCTGCTGCACCCAGTCACCGACGGTCTGTTCCGAACGCGGGCTGGCGATCACCGGCAAGGTGTTGATGAACAAACCCAGTTGCTCCTCGACGCCCGGCAATTCAGCCGGACGCCCGGCCACCGTCGCGCCAAAGGTCACGCTGGACTGGCCAGTGTAGCGTTGCAGCAACAGCAGCCAGGCGGATTGCACCAGCGTATTGAGAGTCACGCGCTGCTCACGGGCAAACTCGCTCAAGCGGCGGGTGCCATCGGCGTCGATCAGTTGAATGTAATCGCCATGCCCTTGTAACGGCATCTCGCTCTGTGGCGAAGACTTGAACGCTTGCAGCAAGCGGGTCGGCTCGTCCAGTTCAGCCAGCTCTGTGGTCCAGAAACGTTCGCTGACATCGGCGTCCTGATCCTGCAACCACTGGATGTAATCGCGATAGCGGCCTGCCTGTTTCGTCGGCGCCTGCCCGCTGTAACGTTGCAGCACTTCGCCCAACAGTCGCGAGCTGCTCCAGCCGTCCATCAAGATGTGGTGGCTGGTGTAGATCAAGTGCCAGCGGTCATCGGCACTGCGCACCACCGCCAGGCGCAACAGCGGGCCGTGCGCCAGATCGAAACCTTGCTGACGGTCGGCCTGCGCCCAGTCATCCAGCCAGCTTTGCGGCTTGCCTCGCGCATCCAGCTCGACAAACGGCAGCGTCACCTGACGCAGTACCACCTGCAGCGACTGCTCACTCTGGCTGACAAAACAGCTGCGCAATACGTCGTGATGGTTGACCGCTGATTGCCAGGCGCTCTGGAAACGCGGCACATCCAGCCCGCTGATATTCACCCGCATCTGGTTGATGTAATTGCCCGCGCCCTCGTCGAACAGCGAGTGAAACAGCATGCCCTGCTGCATCGGCGACAGCGGGTAGATGTCTTCGATTTCGCCGGCAGCCAGCGGCAGGCTGTCGAGTTGCGGCTGAGTCAGGCGCGCCAGCGGGAAGTCCGACGGCGTGACGCCCTGATGCCCGGCGATGCAGTGTTCGATCAGCGTGGTCAGCGCCTGCTCGTAGCGGCGCGCCAGGGTGTCGATGGTCGAGGCCTGATACACCTCGCGGCTGAAGGTCCAGTCCAGTTGCAACTGGCCGTCGAACACCTGACCGTTGAGGCTCAGCCAGTTGCCCAGCGGCCCGTCTTCGCACAGCGCAGTGCCGGCTTTTTCGGCGCTCGGCACAAACAACGCGCCTTGTTGTGCGTTGAAGCTGCCGTCGAACTGGCCCAGATAATTGAAGGTGACTCGCGCCTGTGGCAACGCGGCCAGTTGCTGCGCAAAAGCGGATTCACCTGCATATCGCAATACCCCGTAACCAATGCCTTTGTTCGGCACGGCACGCAATTGTTCCTTGATCCCGCACAGGCTCGCACCCGGCGCGATTTGCGGCGTGAGGCGTACCGGGAACAGGCTGCTGAACCAGCCGACGGTACGGCTGAGGTCAGTGTCGTCAAACAGGTCTTCGCGGCCATGCCCTTCCAGCTGGATCAGCACTGACGATTGCTGGCTCCACTCGCACAGCACTTGCGCCAGCGCGGTCAGCAGCAGGTCGTTCACGTGTGTCCGGTACGCGGCAGGCGCGACTTTCAGCAGTTTGTGGGTCAGGTCCTTGCTCAACCACGACGACGCGTGCGCCGCGTCGCGGTTGCGCATCGAGCCTTGGGGCTTGTCGCGAGGCAGCGGCTGATCGTCGCCCTGTAACGCGTGCAGCCAGTAATCACGCTCGGCTGTCAGCGTTTCGCTGCTTGCGTACTGCTGCAATTGCTCGGCCCAACCCTTGAGCGACGTGGTTTTCGCTGCCAGTTTGAGCGGTTGACCGGCTGCCAGCGCGGCGTAGGCCTGTTGCAGGTCTTCCAGCAGCACCCGCCATGACACGCCGTCCACCGCCAAATGGTGAATCACCAGCAACAGACGCTGTTCGCCCTGCGGCAGGTTGACCAGTACTGCACGCAACAGCGGACCGTTTTTCAGGTCCAGGCTGCGTTGCGCTTCGTTCGCCAGGTCGGTCAAGCGTTCCGGGCTGTCCAGTTCGTGAACCCACAGCAGCTCGTGGGTGTTCAGCGCGCCAAAGTTGGCTTGCCACTGGCCGTTGTGTTGCGTGAAGCCAAGGCGCAGCGCGTCGTGCTGTTCGATCAGCGCGGTCAGTGCAGCGTGAAGATCAGTTGCCTCCAGCGTTTGCAGGGGCTTGAGCATCAGCGCCTGATTCCAGTGCTGACGCTCGGGAATGTCCAGTTCGAAGAAGCGCGCCTGAATCGGCAGCAGCGGCAGCGAACCGCTGACGTGCTCCACCGCCGCACCAGGCTTTTTCTCGATCAGCCTGGCCACCGAAGCCAGTTGGCCGATGGTCTGTTTTTCGAACAGTTGCTTGGGGCTGAGCTTGATGCCCTGGCGCTTGGCGCGGGCGATGATTTGCAGGCTGAGGATCGAATCGCCGCCCAGCTCGAAGAAATTGTCGGTGCTGCCGACCTGTTCCAGCTTGAGGACATCCGCCCAGACAGCCGCGAGCTTTTCCTCGATCTCGCCCACTGGCGCGGTATAACGCTGCTTGATCACGCCCGGTGTCGGCAAGGCGCGTTTGTCGAGCTTGCCGTTGGCGGTCAGCGGCAGTTTATCCAGCAGCAGAATCTGCGCCGGCACCATGTAATCGGGCACGCGTGCAGCCAGTTGCTCGCGCAGGCTTTCGATATTGAGACTCGCACCGGCTGCCGCCACGCAATACGCCACCAGTTGCAGACGGGATTCATCTTCGTCAACGGGCAACGCCAGCACGCTGGCTTCCGCGACCGACGTCAGGCCCAGCAGCACCCGTACCACTTCAGCGGGCTCGACGCGATAACCGCGCACCTTGACCTGATCGTCGGCGCGGCCAATGAATTCCAATAGTCCTTGATGAGTGCGCCGCATGCGGTCGCCGCTGCGGTAAACCCGTGCGCCATCCTGCGCAAACGGGTCCGGCACGAAGCGCTCGGCGGTCAGCGCAGGCTGGCCGAGGTAGCCCAGTGCGACGCTGTCGCCGCCAATGTACAGCTCGCCCGCGACCTGAGTGCCGACCGGGTTCAGCACGTCATCCAGCACGTAAACGCTGGCCCCCGGCAACGGCGCACCGACCGGCACCTTGACGGATAGATATAAACCTTGTGGGATCGCACTCACCTCAGATGAAGCAGGCACCTCGTAGGTCAGCACGCCAACCGTCGTTTCGCTCGGGCCGTAGTGGTTGATCACCCGGCAGCCCGGCTTGAGCTGGCGGACCTGCTCGACCAGCGCTGGCGAACAGGCTTCGCCGCCAACGATCAGCGCGTGCTGCGGCAATACATCCGCAGGCTGACCGGCCTGTAGCAGTGCGGCCAGATGACCCGGCACGATTTTCAACACGCCAACCTGATGCACAGCCATGTACGCGGCGAAGGCATCCGGGTCAAAACCCAGCGATTCGGTCAGCACATGCAGCGTTCGCCCCGAACACAGCGCGCCAAACAACACGGTATGGCCGAGGTCGGCGGCGATGGTCGAAACCAGCGCCATGCTCGCCTCGGGGGCCAGTTGCAACTGTTCAAGCAGGCCACGCACATAACTGGCCAGCGCTCCTTGACTGACCAGTACGCCTTTGGGCTGGCCGGTGGAGCCGGAGGTGTGGATCACGTAAGCCGCCGAGTTGGCTGTCAATCGGGTCTCGGGGCGGTGGGTCGGCAAGTCTTGCCACCGCGCAGGCGTCCAGGCCAGGCCCTTACAGCCAGCAACGTTCAGCGAAGTCGCTCGCGCATCGCCTTCGGCACACAGCAGCACGTTGGCCCGGGCATTGCTCAGCATCTGTTGCAGGCGCGCATCGGGCGCTTTGACGTCCAGCGGCATGTACACGCCACCGGCCTTGAAGATCGCCAGCACCGCCGTCAGCCATTCCAGCGAGCGCTCCAGCAATACCGCGACCGGCTGGCCTTCGCGCAGACCCAGCCGGATCAGGTGGTGGGCCAGTTGATTGGCAGCCTGATCCAGCTCCAGCGTCGTCAAGGTGCTGTCCAGGCAGCGGGCGGCCAGCGCAGCGGGCTGGCTTTCGACCTGCCGGTCCCAGAGTTGCAGCACCTGAGGGGCGGGTTCGCGCACGTCGCGCGGCGGCTCGACCGCCAAGGCGCCAAGGCTGAACAGCGGCGCATTCGGCGCGTTGAGCAGCGTTTTAAACAGATCAAGCAGCTCAGGAATGAAGCCCTCGACGGTCGCACGTCGATACAGGTCGCTGGCGTACGTCATGTCGCCGTGGATCAGCGTGCCGTCGTCGGTAATGTCCAGTGCCAGATCGAAATGCGCGCCCTGCTTTTCAAAGGCGTATTCACTGACCTCCAGCCCCGCCAGCTTGAGGGCCGTCTTCTGTTTGAGGACCACGTTCTGATTGAACTTGGCCTGGAACAGCGGGTTATGCCCCAGGCTGCGCTCCGGCGCGAGGTGATCGACAAGCTGTTCGAACGGCACGTCCTGATGCGCCTGTGCGCCGAACGACGTGTCACGAATCTGCGCCAGCAAATCGAGGTAGCTCAGCCGCTCGTCCACCTGGCAGCGCAGTACTTGGGTGTTGATGAAGAAGCCGATCAACCCTTCGGTTTCCGCACGACCCCGGTTGGCATTGGGCACGCCGATACGGATATCCCTCTGCCCGGCCTTGCGGGACAAAAACAGCGAAAAACCCGCCAGTACCAGCATGAACAGGCTCACGCCCTGAGTGCGGGCGAAGGCGTTGAGCTGGTGCGACAGCTCGGCGCCGAAATCGAAGCGCAGGTGTTCGCCCTGAAAGCTTTGCGTGACCGGGCGTGGAAAGTCCTGCGCGGCGTCCAGCAACGGTTGTTCGTCGCCCAGCTGGCTGCGCCAGTAATCCAGCTGACGCTCACCCTCGCCCGCTTCCAGCCAGCGGCGCTGCCAGATGGCGTAGTCGGCATACTGCAGCGGCAACGCCGGCAGACTCGGTTCGCGACCGTCGACATACGCCTGATAACAGTGGACAAACTCCTGAATCATGACGTCCATCGACCAGCCGTCGGAGACGATATGGTGCATGTTCACCACCAGCACGTGCTCATCGCTGGCGAGGCGGAACAGGTGCGCGCGCAGCAGCGGACCTGTGCGCAGGTCGAACGGCTGACGGGTGAGCGCAGTCACTTGCCGCGCCAGTTCGGCGTCACGCCGTTCGCTGTCCGCCAAGGCCGACAGGTCAATGCTGTCCAGCGCGATGGTCTGGTCGTGCAGCAGCACTTGCAACGCCTGATCGCCATCGGTCTGGAACACTGTGCGCAGCACCTCATGGCGCTCGATCAGGTGATCGAAAGCGCGCCGCAAGGCCGGCTCGTTCAAAATCCCCTTCAGCCGCAGGCCGGTGGTCATTTTGTAGGCGTCGCTCAGTGGATCGAGTTGCCAGAGAAACAACAGACGCTGCTGGGCGAACGACAGCGGAATCGCGCTGAAATCATGACGACTGACCGGCACCGGCAACAGGCTGAAATCCTTGCCGTCCTGACGCAGGCGGGCGAGAAACTGTTGGCGTTGTTCCAGCGAAAGGCCGACAAAACGTTTCGCGATACGTGCAGCAGGGGTCCCGGTCATGCGCCAAATTCCTCCAGTGAATCCATGAACTGGTCCATGTCGCTCCAGTCGTTATCCGTCGTGTTGTCGGTCAGCAGGGCCACTTCGGCGGCGAGTTCGCCCAGCAGCGGTTTTTCGAAGAGCACGCGCAGCGGCAGGTTGACGCCCAGCCGGGTCTTGATTCGGGCGATGACTTGCGCGGCGAGCAGCGAATGGCCGCCCAGCTCGAAGAAGTGATCGTCCAGCCCGACCTGCTGCGCGTGCAGGACTTCCTGCCAGACAGCCGCGAGGCAGATTTCCACCTCGCTGTGCGGCGCGCGATAACGGGCCTGCAACTGGCTTGAGTCGGGCGCAGGCAACGCCTTGCGGTCCAGTTTGCCGCTGGGCGTGAGTGGCAAGTCTGCCAACAGCAGCACATGCGTCGGCACCATGTAATCCGGCAGGCTGGCTTGCAGTTGGCTCTTGATGCTCTGGCGCACAGCCAGTTGCTCGGCGTCGCTGTTCGCCGCGACCTGCGGCACCACGTAGGCAACCAGTTGCTTACTGCCTGCCAGCGCAACCGCCAGCACCACAGCCTCGCGAACGCCCGTGCATTGCTGCAGGCGCGACTCGATTTCGCCCAGTTCGATGCGGAAACCGCGAATTTTCACCTGATGATCAACCCGGCCGATGTACTCGATGGCGCCATCAGCACGCAGTCGGGCACGGTCGCCGGTGCGGTACAAACGTTGCCCTGCCACGAATGGATCCGCCACAAAACGCTCGGCGCTCAGGCCCGGCTGGGCGTGATAACCCCGCGCCAGACCCGGCCCGCCGATGTACAGCTCGCCCACCGCACCTTGCGGCAGCAGGTTCAGTTGATCGTCGAGCACGTACAAACGACGCCCCGCCAGGCCTTTGCCGATCGGCACGCCGCGCCAGGACACCTGTTCCGGGGTCAGCGCGCTGCAATCGTGGAGGCTCGACACCACGGTGACTTCGGTCGGGCCATAGGTATTGAGCAGGCGCACATGCCCGAGCCCTGCCTGGTGCCACAGTCGCAGACCTTCGACGGCCATCGCCTCGCCGCCGACGTGAACCTGCCGCAGCACGCCGTAATGCGCGGGCGGGCGGTCGGCAAAATCCTGGGCCAGGGTCAGCCAATAGGCCGCAGGCAAGTCAGCCAGGGTCACACCGTGTTCGAGAATGACTTGATGGAAGGTGGCGCTGTCCCATAAACGCTCGTCACGCAGCACCACCGCCGCGCCACGGCACAGCGGCGGGTAGAACTGTTCGACAAAGCCATCGAAGCTCTGAGTCGCAAATTGCAGAACCCGGTCGCCTTCGCGCAGGTCGCTGTAGCCCGCGCCCAGGCTGACGAATTCGGCCAGCGCGCCATGACTGATCGCCACGCCTTTTGGCCGGCCGGTCGAACCCGAGGTGTAGATCACGTAGGCCAGATTGGCCGGGGCAACGGCGACATTCAGGTTTTGCGCGCTGGCGGCGTCGCTGTTCATCTGATCGATGCACAAGCACTGAATACCAGCCAGTTCAGGCAGCGTCGGCCGCTGTTCGCTGTGGGTCAGCAGCCGTTTCAGGCCGCTGTCTTGCAGCACATGGCGCAAACGGTCGCTTGGCGCGCTGAGGTCCAGCGGCACGTAGGCACCGCCCGCCTTGAGCACGGCCAGCAGCGCGACCGGCATGTCCAGCGAACGGCCCAACGCCACGCCGACCAGCACGTCAGGGCCAACGCCCTGCTCGCGCAGTTGCCAGGCCAGACGGTTGCTGCGCTCGTTCAGCTCGGCGTAGGTCAGGCGCGGCGAATGGCCTTCGCCGGCAAGGATCAACGCGAGGGCGTCCGGTGTGCGCTGCACTTGCGCTTCGAACTGGCAATGCGCGGGGGTTGTGGTGTCGGTTTGGGTGCTGCTGTCGACATCCAGCAGGTGTGTGCGCTCATCGGCCGAGAGCATCGACAGCTCGGCGATGGTTTGCAGCGGATCGGCGCAGACCGACGTCAGCAGGTTGCGCCAATGCGCGGCCAGACGAGCGATGGTCGATTCGTCAAAAATATCGGTGGCGTAGGTGAAGGCCGCGTTCAGTTGCTCGCCTTCTCCGCTGGTGGCGAGCATCAGGTCACTGGCGGCGGCATGTGAACGCTGGGCCAGTGCTTGTTGTTCGGCGGGCAGGTTGGCCACGCGCAGGCCACCGCTCAGTTGTTTGTCCAGCAGATCGGCCACCACCGGCTGATGGTTGAACATCACCTGGAACAACGGGTTGTGGCTTTGGCTGCGCTCCGGTTGCAAGGCGTCGATGATCGCGTCGAACGGCAATTCCTGATGCGCCTGGGCGCCGGTCGAGGCATCGCGCACGGTGTGCAGCAAATCGACAAAGCGTGTCTGCGCCGTGACTTCGCTGCGCAATACCTGGGTGTTGATGAAGCAGCCGATCAACCCTTCGGTTTCACTGCGTGTGCGGTTGGCAATCAGCCCGCCGACGCGGATATCGGTCTGCCCGCTGTAGCGGTGCAGCAGGCTTTTGAAGGTCGCCAGCAGCACCACGAACAGGGTCACGCCTTGACGTTGCGCGAGGGATTTAAGGTGGCGCAGCAGCTCGGGCGCCAGCGCCAGCTCCAGGCGCGCGCCGTCGTGGCTGGGCAATGCCGGGTACGGGCGGTCTGTGGGCAGTTCGAGTACCGGATGCTCTTCACCCAGGTGCTTGCGCCAATAGTCCAGCTGGCGCTCCTGTTCACCAGCCTCCAGCCAACTGCGTTGCCAGACGGCGTAATCGCGGTACTGCACCAGCAACGGCTGAAATGGCAGCGGCTTGCCGGCCAGCAGCGCGTCGTAACCACGCAGCCATTCGTCGATCAACACGTTCATCGACCAGCCGTCGGTGATCATGTGGTGCAGGTTGAGCAGCAGCACATGTTCCTGCTCGGCAAGGCGCAGCACCTGCACGGTAAACAACGGCCCGCGCTGCAAGTCGAAGGTCTGCGCCGCCTGCTCGGCCATCGCCTGCCGCGCGTTCGACCAGCGCTGCTCGGGCGGCAGCAGGCTCAGGTCTATGAGGCGGATGTTTACCGGAGTGGGCGGCGCAACACGTTGAAACGCCCGGTCGCCGTCCTGACCGAAGGTGGTGCGCAGGCTTTCATGACGCTCGACCAGCGCACTGAACGCCCGCTCCAGCAGCGGCAGCTCCAGCGGGCCGTTCAGGCACACCGACATCGGCAGGTTGTAGGCTGCGCTGTGCGGGTCCAGTTGCCAGAGGAACCACATGCGCTGCTGGGCATAGGACAACCCGTCGCGCTCGGCCAGCCCTTCACAGGACGGAATCGGGAACAGCGCGAAATCCATGTTTTCCTTGCGCATGCCTTCAAGAAACAGGCGACGTTTTTCAAGGGGTAACTCGACAAAACGACGAGCGAGTTTCTGGGCATGTTCGGGGTTCATGGGCGGGATCCTTGCTGAATGGGGCTGACCGTCAGGCGGGGTCGTATCAACAAGAACGAATTGGCGGGGAAATATTTAGACACTCATCGTGCCTCACGCTCCAGCGTGGGGATGCCTTGGGTGACGCTCTGCGTCGCACGCTCAAGATCGGACGCAAAGCGTCGGGAGTGGGCGGTGAGCATGAGATCTTGTGGGAGCGAACTTGTTCGCGAAAGGGCCCGTACATCTTTCAACATGCATCGACTGAACGAGAGCCTTCGCGGACAAGTCCGCTCCCACAAACCGAGCATTGGCACAAGCACCCGCAAACAGCTACTTATCCGAATGCCCTTGCGCCATGGCCACCACGACTTTGCGTTTGCCGGTGAACGGCGCTCGGGAGTGGGCGTTTATCGCACGGCAGTTGAGATCTTGTGGGAGCGAACTTGTTCGCGAAAGGGCCGGTACATCTTTCAACATGCATCGACTGAACCAGAGCCCTTGTTCGCGAAAGGGCCGGTACATCTTTCAACATGCATCGACTGAACCAGAGCCTTCGCGGACAAGTCCGCTCCCACAAACCGAGCATTGGCACAAGCACCCGCAAACAGCTACTTATCCGAATGCCCTTGCGCCATGGCCACCACGACTTTGCGTTTGCCGGTGAACGGCGCTCGGGAGTGGGCGTTTATCGCACGGCAGTTGAGATCTTGTTCGCGAAAGGGCCGGTACATCTTTCAACATGCATCGACTGAACGAGAGCCTTCGCGGGCAAGTCCGCTCCCACAAACTGAGCATTGGCACAAGCACCCGCAAACAACTACTTTGCGCTTGCCGGTGAACGGCGCTCGGGAGTGGGCGTTTATCGCACGGTAGTTGAGATCTTGTGGGAGCGAACTTGTTCGCGAAAGGGCCCGTACATCTTTCAACATGCATCGACTGAACGAGAGCCTTCGCGGACAAGTCCGCTCCCACAAACCGAGCATTGGCACAAGCACCCGCAAACAGCTACTTATCCGAATGCCCTTGCGCCATGGCCACCACGACTTTGCGTTTGCCGGTGAACGGCGCGCGGGAGTGGGCGGTGAGCATGTTGTCGAGCATCAGCACGTCGTTTTCCAGCCACGGGAAGCTGACGGTGCAGGCGTCGAGCACGCCGCGAATCTCGTCCAGTAGGGTTTCTTCGAGGGGCGAGCCGTCGCCGTAATAGACGTTGCGCGGCAGGTCTTCCTCATCCACGACATCCAGCAAGGTTTCGCGCACTTCCGGTTGCAGGTTGGAGATGTGGAACAGGTGCGCCTGATTGAACCAGACCGTATCCTGGGTCACCGGATGTCGGGACACGGCCTGGCAGATCTGCCGGGTGCGCAGTTCACCGTCGTCTTTCCACTCGCATTCGATGCGGTGTGCCCGGCAGTAGGCCTCGACCACGCGTTCATCTTCGGTGTTGAACACCTGGCTCCATTCCACATCAAGCCCGTTGCCGTAGTTGCGTACGTACATCAGCTTTTTTTCGATGAAACGATCACGGATGCGCGCCGGAATGCGCCGGTAGATCTCGCGGCTGTCGGCAATCGGCGTTTCGCCGCCGGTCTGCGCCGCGATCATGCTGTAGAACCAGATTTTCATTGGCCAATCCAGCGTGTAGGCCTGTTCGTTGTGCAGCGGGATGCTCTGGTGTGCCGGGTATTCGGTGGAGGTGTAGACCCCTTTGGTCACGTTGCTGCGCGGGGTGGAGCCGAATTCGTAATTGAGCAGCGGATCACCAAAGCCTGCGGCAAACTCACGAAAGGCTTCGGCACCGCCGACCTCGAAACCGCGAAACAGGATGCCGCCTGCGCTGTACAGGTGGTCGGCCACCAGTGGTTTGAATTCGCCCAGCGCTTCCATCAAGTCCAGACCGGGCTCGGGCGCCTGCACCACCATCGGCAAACTGCCCGCCCCCTCCAGCAGCGGCCGGATATCCAAACTCAACGCATGACTCATGATGTCTCTCCCTTGGTGGCAAAAGCGCCCTGACCCCTGCGGTCTGGCGCAACACCCATGTCCAGATTGAACGTACTTCGCGGTTGAAAAATTAGCCGCCTTACGCCGTTTCAACCCCGCCGCGCTTCATCCCCGGCACCTCTGAAACAATTTTTTTCATTTAAACGCAAAATATTCCTACAGGAATCCCGTTCTCATTCGTCTTTAACTGAATGCGAGGCTTTATACCGCCCGCGCGTACAGACCCGCACGTAAATAGAACATAGAGCCCGGCCTTGCCGGCGCTACATCGTGAATCGAGATTGTTTATCCATGTCGAAGAAGTCCCGTTCAAAAATCTGGTTTCTCGTCCACAGCTGGCTTGCCCTGCCCATCTGGTTCTTCGTGCTGATCGTGTGCGTGACCGGCACGCTGGCCGTGGTCAGCAAGGAAATCATGTGGCTGGCCAACCCCGAGATGCGTGACAACCGTCCCTCCGACGACGCGCAACGCATGAGTTTCGAGCAGATTCGCGCCACCATCGAACGCAACGAGCCGGACCTGATCGTCGGCACGATCATGCAGCCTGACGGCGACTACTTTGCCCTGAGCGTGTTCGTGACGTACCCGGACGGCCGCTCGGTGCCGGCCTACGTCAATCCGTACAACGGCGTGATTCAAGGCCTCACGCCGTCGTTCGATTTCCGCCGCTTCACCCGTGCCCTGCACGGCTGGTGGCTGGTGCCGTTCACCAATGGCTACTCGTGGGGTTGGTATCTGGTGTCGATTCTCGGCCTGCCGCTGCTGGCGTCGCTGGTGACGGGGCTGGTGGTCTACAAGAAATTCTGGCGCGGCTTTTTCAAACCCGTGCGTTTCAGCCAGGGGCCGCGGATTTTCTGGGGCGACATTCATCGGCTCAGCGGCGTGTGGTCGATCTGGTTCATCGCAGTGATCTCCATCACCGGCACCTGGTTTCTGATTCAGGCGATTCTTGGCGATAACCAGATCAGTATTTCCAGCAAATCCCAGGTCGCGTCGATCATCCCGCACAGCGCCGTGCCGCTGACTGCCGACGGCAGCCCCGCGCCGACCATCAGCCTGGAAAAAGCCGTGGCCATCGCCAAAGAGCGGATTCCGGGCCTTGAGGCGAGCTTCATCACCCCGCCTTTCAACGCCTACAGCAACATGCAAGTGGGTGGACGCAGCTGGTATCCGCTGATGTTCCAGACCGCCGAAATCAACCCGTACAGCGGCGAAATAGCCGCCTCGCACCTGCTGTCGGACCGCAACAAGCTGGAGTTCGTCACCGAATCCATGCGCCCGCTGCACACCGGTGATTTCGGCGGCATCTGGATCAAGCTGATCTGGGCGTTCTTCGGCCTGTTGCTGAGCATGATGGTCCTCAGCGGCCTGTTGATCTGGAGCAAGCGCACCGCGCTGGCGACGCTTAACGCCCTCAAGCGTGAAGCCAAAACCAGGCCCGCCGCGTACACCCCGGACACACACACTTCGCCACTGGCGACTCGCACCCCGGAGAACAGCCTGTGAGCAAGGTCGCTGTCGCACAACCTGCATCGTCGCTGAGCCGTTTCTGGCACACGTGGCGCTTCCACATCAACGTGCTGCTGGTGCTGATCCCGCTGGGCTTCATGCCCAAGTACTTCTCCGACGTCTCGCTGGATCGCGGCGATCAGGGCCTCGGCCAGCGCGAGGTCGGCGAGATTCAGGTCGGCCCGTGGAGCCTGCGCCTCGCAGAAGACCGCAACGAAGCCCCGCGCCTGTCCGGCCCGTCGGGTTACATGAAAAGCTTCAACGCGGCGCTGTGCAACGCCTGCATCGACCGGGTCAAAGCCACCTACCTGCGCATCGGCAAGCCGCGCAGCCTGCGCACCGCCGGGGTGATTTTCTTCGGCGGCGGCTACCGCATGAGCGCGTTCATGCAGATTCCCGAGACCACCAGCCCCGACTCGGAACTGTGGATCACCCTGGAAGGCTGGGACGGCACCGTGCATCAGACTTCCATCCCTCTGCAACAGGCTTCGCCCACTACGGTGGCGTGGCTGAAAAAACAAGGAGCCAAACCATGAGTGCCCGCCCTTCCCTGCGTTGGCTGACGGCCAGTGCCCTGTGCCTGATCGGCCTGAGCGGCAACGCCCTGGCGCATAACCCGATGTGCGAATGCAAACAGATCGACAACGAGCAGATCCGCTGCACCGGTGGGTTTTCCGACGGCAGCGGCGCGCCGGGCGTGACCCTCGATGTGATCGGCTACGACGAAACCATTCTGGTGCCGGGCAAGCTGGGCGAGGACTCGACCGTGACCTTCAAGCGCCCGGCCTCCGAGTTCTACGTGCTGTTCGACGCAGGTCCCGGCCATGTGGTGGAAATCGATCAGGCGGACATCCCGACCCCATGAGTGCGCCCACCCGACAAATCGTCCGTCCGGCCGGTGCCGGGCATGAAACCCTGTACGTCCTGCTGCTGTGCCTGCTGATCCTCGGCATCGCTGCCGGCGTGGTCAGCCTGCACCGCGAAACGCAGGATGTGCAGAGCATCGCCAGCCACCAACTCGATGCCCGCCGCGACCTGACCGCTGCCGAACAGGGCATCTACGCCGACCTGCGTGTAACGCTGGATGAGATCCGCCTGCTGGCAGAAGAACAGCAAACGCCGATCACCCCGCAGCAACTGGGTGAGGAAGGCTTTGCACCGTTTGCTCAGGACGCCAGTTCGGTCAGCCGTGGCGATCATGCCTGGCAAATGGTCGAGCAGTCCTACCTGGGCTTGAGCCATGCGAAGAGCGTCGCCGGGTCGTTTCTGATGCGCGTCGACTCATCCCGTGGCGAGCAGCCCGACATCTGGATCAACCGCAGCGCCTCCGCAGCCTCTGTCAGCGACCTTGGCGACAAGGCCTTGATCGACGCAGGCTGGAAACAAATCGTTGCGCAATTCGATGCTGGCGTGACCCGTCAGCGCTCGCACTGAAACTCCGCACTCCTTTGAAAGAAGACCGCTTGCCTATGCCTATTTCATTCAAACGCCGCCCTTTCCTTCGCGTTCTGCTGGTGAGCCTGTTTGCCGCCGTGCTGGCCCCGTCCAGCTACGCCGCCGACCCGGCCAAACGTCTGCGCATCGGCATCACCCTGCA
The DNA here is from genome assembly GCF_002157375.1 of Pseudomonas syringae. Classification (GTDB taxonomy): domain Bacteria; phylum Pseudomonadota; class Gammaproteobacteria; order Pseudomonadales; family Pseudomonadaceae; genus Aquipseudomonas; species Aquipseudomonas syringae_T. Next base: position 29,298 of record NZ_MTSA01000026.1, on the reverse strand, counting down.
CCCGTATTACAGCTACGTGAGCAACATCGTCGGCGACAAGGCCGAAGTCGTGCCGCTGATCCCGGCCGGTTTCAACCCGCACGCCTACGAACCCCGCGCCGAGGACATCAAGCGCATCGGTTCGCTGGACGTGATCGTGCTCAACGGCGTGGGTCATGACGATTTTGCCGACCGCATGATCGCCGCCAGCGAAACGCCGCACATCAAGACCATCGAAGCCAACGCCGACGTACCGCTGCTGGCCGCCACCGGGGTTGCAGCACGTGGCGCCGGCAAAGTGGTCAACCCGCACACGTTCCTGTCGATCAGCGCCTCCATCGCCCAGGTCAATAACATTGCCCGCGAACTGGGCAAGCTGGACCCGGACAACGCCAAAACCTACACCGCCAATGCCCGTGCGTACGGCAAGCGCCTGCGGCAGATGCGCGCCGACGCCCTGGCCAAACTGACCAAGGCCCCCAACGCCGACCTGCGCGTGGCCACGGTGCATGCGGCCTACGACTACCTGCTGCGCGAGTTCGGCCTGGAAGTGACCGCCGTAGTGGAGCCGGCGCATGGCATCGAACCCAGCCCCAGCCAGTTGAAAAAGACCATCGACCAACTGCGCGAACTGGACGTGAAGGTGATCTTCTCGGAGATGGACTTCCCGTCCACCTATGTCGATACCATCCAGCGCGAATCCGGGGTCAAGCTGTACCCGCTGTCGCACATTTCCTACGGCGAATACACCGCTGACAAGTACGAGAAGGAGATGGCCGGCAACCTCGACACCGTGGTGCGGGCGATTCAGGAGTCTGGCGCATGACCGCTGCACAGCACCTCGACATCGTCAGCCAGGGGCCGGACATCGCGTTCAATCAGGTGAGCCTGACCCTGAGCCGCACCACGATTCTTGACCGGGTGCATTTCAACGTGCGCGCGGGCAGCGTACACGCGCTGGTCGGGCCGAACGGCGGCGGCAAAAGCTCGCTGATCAAGACCCTGCTCGGGCAGACGCCGCATCAGGGCCAGCTCAGCCTGCAATGGCCTGCCGCGCCGGGCCTGACGGGCTACGTGCCGCAGGCGCTGGAGTTTGATCGCGGCCTGCCCATGACCGTCGACGATTTCATGGCTGCGATGTGTCAGCGGCGTCCGGCGTTTCTGGGCTTGTCGAAGCACTACGCGGCCGCGATTGGCGAAGCGCTGGAACGGGTCGGCATGCAAGACAAGCGCAAGCGGCGCATGGGCGCGCTGTCCGGTGGCGAACGGCAGCGTGTGCTGCTGGCGCAGGGGCTTATTCCGGCGCCGCAATTGCTGGTGCTGGATGAGCCGATGTCGGCGCTCGATGAAGCGGGCATTCAGGTGTTTGAGCGTCTGCTCGGCGACTGGCGTCGCAGCGGCATCACGGTGCTGTGGATCGAGCACGATCTGGACGCGGTGCGACGGCTGGCGGATCAGGTGACCGGGCTCAATCGCCGGGTGCTGTTCGACGAGCCGGCCGCCACGGCACTGACGCCGGAGCGTCTGTTGACGCTGTTTTCTGCCCATCCCCGTACCGCGGATGCCGTTAACGGGAGCGCTGTGTGATGGATTACGAAACGTTTCGCCTGTTCATTCAGGGCCTCGCTTCATCCGGTTATCTGCCCGAAGCGCTGGCCTATGGCTTTGTGGTCAATGCCCTGCTGGCCGGGCTGTTGATTGGCCCGGTGCTGGGCGGTCTGGGCACGCTGGTGGTGGTCAAGCGCTTTGCGTTTTTCTCTGAAGCGGTGGGCCATGCGGCGCTGACCGGCGTGGCCATCGGCATTCTGCTTGGAGAACCCTACACCGGCCCGTATGGCGCCCTGTTCGGTTACTGCCTGTTGTTCGGCATCGTCCTCAATTACCTGCGCAACCGCACCGGGCTGGCACCGGACACACTGATCGGTGTGTTCCTGTCGGTGTCGCTGGCACTGGGCGCGAGCCTGCTGCTGGTGCTGGCCGGCAAGATCAACGTTCACATTCTGGAGAACGTGCTGTTCGGCTCGGTCCTGACCGTCAACGGCAACGACCTGCTGGTGCTGCTGATCGTCGGCTCGCTGGTCATGGGCCTGAGCCTGCCCCTGTACAACCGCATCATGCTGGCCAGTTTCAACCCGCAACTGGCCGCGGTGCGCGGTGTGGCGGTGAAGACGCTGGACTACCTGTTCGTGATTCTGGTGACGCTGATCACCGTCGCGGCGGTGAAAGTCATCGGCGCGATTCTGGTCGGTGCTCTGCTGGTGATTCCGGCGGCAGCGGCCAGGCTGCTGAGCCAGTCGCTGAAAGGCTTCTTCTGGATCTCGGTGGCCATCGCGACCGTCAGTACCCTGTGCGGCATTCTGCTGCCTATCATTTTCGACCTGCCGGTGCCGTCTGGCGCGGCGATCATTCTGGTGGCCGGCGTTGCCTTCGCCCTGGCCGCCATCGCTCGCGGCACACTGCCCGGCCTGAAAGGGAATATTGGATAAATGCCTACTTTACGTACCTTGACCCTGGCGCTGACCATGACGGGCCTGTTCAGCAACAGCCTGCAGGCCGCCGACGCCAACACCGACAACGCTCAACCGGTTCGGGTGCTGGCCAGCCTGCCGATCACCTATGGGCTGGGCGAGATGCTGCTCAAGGACAGCGGCGTGGCGCTGGAGCGCGCAGCGGCCGCCAACCTGCCCGGTTCGCGCCAGACCGCGTACTTCACCGGGCGTGGCGCTGATGCCCTGCGCGGGCTGGCGAACAGCGCCGACGCGGTGATCGGCTTGCGCTCCATCTGGGCCGACGACCCGCTCTACCCCAACGCTCGCCGCAGCAATATCCGCATCGTCGAGATCGATGCGGCCCGTCCGGTGGACGGCAGTTTGCCGGGGATTGCCGTGCAGCCGGGTCAAGGCACCGACGGGCTGAACAGCCAGCCGTGGCTGGCGAGCAACAACATGGGGCGCATGGCGGATGTGCTGGCAGCGGACCTGGTGCGTTTGGCACCGAGTGCAAAGCCGAAGATCGAAGCCAATCTGGCGGCGTTCAAGCAGCAGTTGCTCAAGCTCAGCGCCAGCAGCGAAGCGGCGCTGGCCAGTGCCGACAATTTGAGTGTGGTGAGTCTGTCGGACCGCTTTGGTTATTTGATCAGCGGGCTGAATCTGGAGCTGATCGACAGCCAGGTACTGACCGATGAACAGTGGACGCCCGAGGCATTGAGTACGCTGAGCGCCACCCTCAAGGACAACGACGTGGCGCTGGTGCTGGATCATCGTCAGCCGCCAGAGCCGGTCAAGGCTGCGATTGAAGCGGCAGGCAGCAAGCTGCTGGTGCTGGGGATCGATGGCGCTGATCCGCTGGTGGAGTTGCAGGGGGATATTCAGGGGATTGTAAAGGCACTGGCTGGCAAGGGGTGAGAGGCTCCAACGCAGGAATGCAGTTCAAGACGCTCTGCGTCGCACGAGAGTCAAGGCTGTACCGGCCTCTTCGCGAGCAAGCTCGCTCCCACAAGACTTGTGTATCACGCTCGATCAAGCCGTCTGTGCTTCCATTTTCTGGCGCAGGCTCAGGGGGGCGTGTCGTCGCAAAGAGGACGCGGAGCGTCCAGAACGGCATGGCGACGCGGAGCGTCGCACGATAGGCCAACCTGGCAATCAAGCCGTCTGTGCTTCCATTTTCTGGCGCAGGCTCAGGGGGCGCATGTCGGTCCAGACGTCTTCGATGTAGGCCAGGCATTCTTTCTTGAAGCCGCTTTTGCCCACGGTGCGCCAGCCGTTGGGGATGGCTTTGTAGTCGGGCCAGATCGAATACTGTTCTTCGTGGTTGACCACCACTTGAAAGACGATGTCTTCCCGATCGAATACTGAAGTCATTGCTGCTCTCCGTGATTGTTCAGTGCCGCTGCGCCAATTCGCAGCCGCTATAGGGATTGAACGTATTGCTACGTCGAAAAATTAAAGCTGTGCGACGGCGGCGTTGAGGGCACGGCCAAAGAGGGCGGCGACTTCGTCGATCTGTTCGGCAGTGATCACCAGCGGTGGCAGAAAGCGCACCACGCTGCCATGCCGGCCGCCCAGTTCCAGAATCAGCCCGCGCTTGAGGCATTCGCGCTGGATCAGCGGGGCCAGACGGGCAAAGACCGGTGGATGACCTTGCGCATCGAGCGCCCCTGCCGGATCGACCAGTTCGACACCCAGCATCAGCCCGCGACCGCGAATGTCGCCCAGTTGCGGGAAGTCGCGCTGCAACGATTGCAGATGACCGACCAGACGAGCGCCCATCGCCGTCGCGTGTTCACAGACATTGTGTTCCTGGAGATAGCGCATCACCGCCGAACCGGTCGCCATCGCCATCTGGTTGCCACGGAAGGTCCCGGCATGAGCGCCGGGCAGCCAGGTGTCGAGCCATGAACGGTAAACCACCACCGCCAGCGGCAGGCTGCCGCCGATGGCTTTGGACAGTACCACCACATCGGGAATGATCCCGGCGTGCTCAAAGGCAAACATCTTGCCGGTGCGCGCAAAGCCGCTCTGGATTTCATCGACGATCAGCGCCACCCCGGCCTTTTCGGTGATACGCCGCACACCGCGCAGCCAGTCGAGGTCGGCAGGGATCACCCCGCCCTCGCCTTGCACCACTTCAAGAATGACCGCTGCCGGCAACTGCACGCCCGCTTCAGGGTCATTCAGCAGGTTTTCCAGGTAATGCAGGTTGGCGCGCACGCCCTGTTCGCCACCCAGCCCGAACGGGCAACGGTAATCGTAGGGGTACGGCAAAAACTGCACACCACTGCTGAGCAAGGCACCCAGCGGTTTTTTCGGCCCCAGGCTGCCCATCAGGCTCAACGCGCCCTGGCTCATGCCGTGATAACCGCCTTGGAACGACAACACGGTGCTGCGCCCGGTGGCGGTACGCACCAGTTTCAACGCTGCTTCCACCGCATCGGTGCCGGTCGGGCCGCAGAACTGGATTTTCGCGTCGCTGGCCAGCGCCTGCGGCAGCAGGCCGAACAGGTCCTGCACGAACCGGTCTTTGACCGGTGTGGTGAGGTCCAGGGTGTGCAGTGGCAATTCATCGCTGATCACTTGCTGGATTGCTTCGATGATCACCGGATGGTTATGCCCCAGCGCCAGTGTGCCCGCGCCGGCCAGGCAATCGATGAAACGCCGCCCTTCGACGTCCTCGACGTGAATGCCCTTGGCGCGCTTGAGCGCCAGCGGGATACGCCGTGGGTAGCTGCGCGCATTGGATTCCTGGCGGCTCTGCCGGGCCAGCAATGGCGACTCGTCGAACTGATAGAGCGTCTCGGTCGCTGCCGGAGATATCCGGTTCAACGGCTCATCGATAAACCTGGTAGCGACTGACATCTGTGCAACCCTCAATACGCTGGCTGAATGACCTGATGCATGACGGTGGGTCATGCCGGTTCAGGCGTTTGTTTCTTCCCTTGAAAACGCGCCAGCGCGCTGCGGATTTACACCCGGTGACGAGTTTTTTATCCGCAGCGCCAGCACGCCGACCAGAGGCTGATCAGAACCCTTCCAGCTCCGCCATCAAGTCTGCAAGCCGGTCGAATTTCTGTTCGTCGACCTGCGTTTCGCCAAGGCTCTCCAGATGTCCGGCCAACGCCTGAACGGTGTTGAATTCAAACATTGCCCGCAACGGCACGTTACGTTGCAGCAGCTTCTGCGCACGGGTGACGACCTGAGTAGCCAGCAACGAATGCCCACCCAGTTCGAAGAAGTTATCGGTAACGCCCACACGTTCGACCTTGAGCACATCGGCCCAGATAGTCGCCAGTTGTTGCTCCATTTCCGTCTGTGGTGCGAGGTAATCCTGCTGCGCCTGGCTGACGTCCGGCGCAGGCAGGGCCTTGCGGTCGAGCTTGCCGTTCGGCGTCAGTGGCATCGCGTCCAGAATCACCAGATGCGCAGGCACCATGTAGTCCGGCAGGCTGGCCTTGAGGTGAGCTTTAAGCGCGTCTCGCAGCGCATCGTGATCCTGCAGGGCAGTGTGTGGCACCAGATACGCCGCCAGCACTTTGCCCAGCGGGCCGTCGATGTCCAGCACCACCGATTCACGGATTGCCGAATGCTCCAGCAAGCGGGTTTCGATTTCGCCCAACTCGATGCGATAGCCGCGAATTTTCACCTGATGGTCGACCCGGCCGACGTATTCCAGCACGCCGTCCTTGCGCCGCCGTGCCAGATCGCCGGTGCGGTACAGACGTCCGCCCGGCGCACCGAACGGATGCGGCACGAACACCGGCACCGTGCGCGATGGGTCCGCGACATAACCGCGACCCACCCCGGCCCCGGCAACGCACAACTCGCCGACGGCGCCCAGCGGCACAAGGTCCAGCGCGTCGTCGAGCAGGTACAGGCGGTTGTTGTCGGTCGGCGAACCGATCGGCAGATACGCGCTGCGTGTCGAGTCGGCATCGACGCGGAAGAACGCCACGTCATCGGAGCATTCAGCCGGACCATAGGCGTTCACCAGACCGATAGCCGGGTAGCGTTGCAGCCACTGGCTGGCCAGTTCGGGCGGCAGGGCTTCGCCGGTCGGCAGCATCCAGCGCAGGCTGTCGAGGGTGGCCTGTTCTTCGGCGAGCAGGCCGGTAATCAGCGACGGCACGCTCTCCAGCACGCTGATGCGCTGCGCCTGAACATGCGCCAACAGGGCCAGCGGGTCACGGGCGATGTCGTTCGGCACAATGTCCACCCGCGCCCCGAACAGCGGCGCGGCGAGGAACTGCCAGACCGAGATGTCGAAACTCTGCGAAGCGGTCTGGGCGATCACATCGCTGTCGCTCAGGTTCAGGTACGGCACCTTGCTCAACTGGTTATTGAGCATGCCGCGCTGTTCGACCATCACGCCTTTTGGCAGGCCGGTGGAGCCTGAGGTGAAGATCACGTAAGCCAGGTTATCCGGCGCACTGTAACGCCCCGGATTGTGCTGCGCCAACGGGCTCTGCTGCACGTCTTCCCAGACCCGCAACTGCGGGCGATCAGACGCGGGCAGCGCATCAAGCAACGCCCTACCCTGTTCCACGCACAGCGCACTGCAAACCAGCACCGGCGTGCGGCTCTGGGCGATGATGCCGCTCAGCCGCGAGTTCGGCAGCGCCGGGTCCAGCGGCAGGTAACCGGCACCGGCCTTGAAGCTGCCGATGATCATGCCGAGCAACTCAGGCCCGCGCTCGGCCAGCAACGCCACCGGCTGGTCAAAGCCGACGCCGGCACTGATCAGCGCATGGCCCAATCGGTTGCTGGCGATGTTCAGCTCGGCGTAGCTGACTTCATGGGTCAGGCAACTGACCGCCGTGCGCTCGGGATGCGCGTCAACCTGCGCTTCAAACAGTTCGACATAGCTCTTGTCCAGCGGGTAAGCCTGCTCGCTCTGGTTGCAGCCCTCGATCAGGAACGTACGCTCCTGCTCACTGACCAGCGCCAGCTCGGCCATGTCGCCGTGGAAACCTTCGATCAGCGCCAGCAGCAGGCGTTTGAACTCACCGAGCATGGTCTGCACAGTGGACTCGTCGAAATAACGCTGGTCGTAAGACAGGTGCAGGCCCAGGTCATCACCCGGATAGCAGACCGCTGTCAGCGGGTAGTTGGTGTGGGTGCGGCCGGAATCCGAGGTGGCGTTGAGGCTCTGCGCGCGGTCCAGCACCGAGACTTCCACCGGCGCGTTTTCGAACACGAACAGGCTGTCGAACAGCGGCTGGCCCTTGGGCAGTTCACTGTTTTCCTGAATGGTCACCAGCGGCAGGTACTCGTACTCGCGCAGCTGCATGTTGCTGTCGAGCAACTGGCTCAGCCACTGGCGAACCGTGCAGCGCTGGTCTGCACCCGGCATGCCGACGCGCAGGGCAATGGTGTTGATGAACAGCCCGACGGTGCGCTGCATCTGCGGCAGTTCCACCGGCCGACCGGCCACGGTGACGCCGAACACCACGTCGCGATCACCGCTCATGCGCCGCAGGGTCAAGGCCCACGCCGCCTGAGCGAAGGTGTTGACGGTCAATTGATGCTGCTGGGCCAGTTCGCGCAGTTGTGCGCCGTCGCGTTCATCAAGGCGGGTGTAACAGTCGCCCACCACCATGCCACCGCTGTCACCCGCATGTTCACGCAGAAACGGACGGTCGCTGGGGATCGGCGTTGGCCGTTCAAAACCACGCAGGTTGTGCCGCCACCAGTCACGCGCCTGAACCAGCCCACGGCGTTGCAGCCAGCCGATGTAATCGCGATAGCGCGGTGCCGGGGTCAGTTGCGCCTCGCGGCCTTCGCCCAGCGCGGTGTAAATGTCGAAGAAGTCATTCATCAGCAGCGAACGGCACCAGGCATCGATGAGGATGTGGTGGTTGCTCATCATGAACCAGTAGCGCGCTTCGTCGACGCGGATCAGGCGCAGGTGGAACGGTGGCTGATCGAGCAGATCGAAACCGGCTTCGCGCTCGGACTTGAGCAGGGCCTGCAAGCGCGGCTCTTGCTGGTCTGCCGGTACGTCGCGCCAGTCCAGGTAATCCATCGGCGTGCGGCCCGGTTTATGGATGACCTGCAGCATGGTTTCGCCGATGTCCCAGCAGAACGAGGCACGCAGCGCTTCGTGACGGGCGATCACCGCCTGCCAGGCCTGGGCAAAACGTTCCGGGTCCAGTGCGCTGTTGATGCGGTAGCGGTCCTGCATGTAATACAGGCCGGTACCGGGTTCCAGCAGGGTGTGCAACAGCATGCCCTCCTGCATCGGGGTCAGCGGATAGACGTCCTCTATCTGAATGGCCGGGACCGGCAGCGCGTCGAGTTGCGCCTGATCCAGCTCGGCCAGCGGGAAGTCCGAAGGCGTCAGCCCGCCGCTGCCATCGCTCAGGCAGTGGGCGATCAGCGCTTGCAACTGGTTCAGGTAATCCTGCGCCAACGCTTCGATGGCGGCAGGTTGATAACGCTCGGCACTGAAGGTCCAGCGCAGCAGCAGTTCGCCGCCATACACCTGACTGTCGATGCTCAGTTCGTTGGGCAGCGGCGCATGCGGATCGTGAGCCGCGCCCGCCGACTCTTCCAGCGGGCGGAACAACGCATCGCTGGCGAAGCTCTGGTCGAACTGGCCAAGGTAGTTGAAGGTGATCGGTGCCACCGGCAGCGCCTGCATGGCAGCCTTGCTGGCGCTGTCGGCCAGGTAGCGCAACACGCCATAACCCAGGCCTTTGTGCGGCACCTGGCGCAGTTGCTCCTTGATCGCCTTGATCGAGTCACCCGGCGCTGCGTCGGCAGCCAGTGCCGGCGTAAGGCGCAGCGGATAAGCGCTGGTGAACCAGCCCACGGTACGGGTCAGGTCGATGTCGTCAAACAGGGTTTCACGGCCATGACCTTCCAGCTGGATCAGCGTCGATGGCTGCCCGCTCCAGCGGCAGATCACCTGCGCCAGCGCCGTCAGCAGCAGGTCGTTGACCTGCGTGCGGTAAGCGCTGGGCGCCTGTTGCAGCAGTTGCCGGGTGCGCTCGGCATCCAGTCGCACGCTGACGGTTTGCGCATGACGGTTCTGCTGGCCGCCCTGTGGGTTGTGGCACGGCAACTGCGCCGCCGGGCCGCCCAACTGGCGTTTCCAGATGCGCAGTTCTTCACGTAACGATTCGTTGCCCGCGTACGCCTGCAAGCGCGCCGCCCAGTCACGGAACGCACTGGTTTTGGCGGCGAAGCGCATCGGCATGGCTTCGCTTGCTTGACGATAGGCCGTTTGCAGATCGTCCAGCAGCACGCGCCACGAAACGCCATCGACCACCAGATGGTGAATGACCATCAGCAGGCGTTGCTGGCCCTGAGGGCCGTCGACCAGCAACGCACGCAGCAGCGGACCGTTTTGCAGGTCGAGGCTGCGCTGGGTGTCGGCGTAAAGGGCCGCACATTCGGCCATGTCGGCAACCCGCGCTTGTATCAGCAGCGTTTCGGCGATGACCGCGCGGTGCTCGGCTTGCCACGTGCCGTTCTGTTCGGTGAAGCTCAGGCGCAAGGCGTCGTGCTGTTCAAGCACGGCGCGCAATGCCTGTTCCAGAACACGTGGATCAAGCGCGCTGACCGGTTCCAGCACCAGCGACTGGTTCCAGTGCTGGCGCTCGGGGATCGGCGTGTCGAAGAACCAGTGCTGAATCGGTGTCAGGGCAGATTTGCCTTGCAGCAGGCCCTGCTCGGCCTGAATCAGTTCGCGGGTGGTCGCCACAGCGGCCAGGGTCTGCACGGTCTGATGCTGAAACAGGTCACGCGGGCTGAAATGAATACCCGCCTGACGCGCCCGGCTGACCACCTGAATCGACAGGATCGAGTCGCCGCCCAGTTCGAAGAAGTTGTCGTTGACGCCGACGTTCTCGACATTCAGCACAGCGCACCAGATCGCTGCCAGGTGCTGCTCCATTTCGCTGGCTGGCGCAATGTAATGCTGACGATTGAGTTCCGGGTCCAGCGCCGGCAACGCGCGGCGATCCAGCTTGCCGTTGGCCGTCAGCGGCATGCTGACGAGCAGCATCAGGTGGGTCGGCACCATGTAATCCGGCAGTTGCGCCTTGAGGTGCGACTTCAGCGCTTCACGCAGTTGCGCCTGTTGCACATCGCCCTGCCCGGCCACATCGCTGACCAGGTAGGCGGCCAGTTGCTTGCCCGACGGCGTGTCCAGCGCCAGCACCACCGCTTCGCGAATGGCCTCATGTTCCAGCAACCGGGTTTCGATTTCACCCAGTTCGATACGGAAACCGCGAATCTTCACCTGATGGTCGATACGCCCCAGGTATTCCACCAACCCGTCGGCGCGCTGGCGCACCAGGTCGCCGGTGCGGTACAGACGCCCGCCGTGGCTGGCGAACGGATCAGCCACAAAACGCTCGGCGGTCATGCCGGGGCGCTCATGATAGCCCTGCGCCAGACCGGCACCGCCGATGTACAGCTCGCCGCTCGCACCCTGCGGCACCAGCGCCAGATCGGCGTCGAGAATGTAGGCCACGCGCGCGCCGACGATACGACCAATCGGCACGCTGGCTTCGCCTTCGTCCAGTTGCTGCGGCGCCAGACTGGCCAGCGGCATCACCACGGTTTCAGTCGGGCCATAGGCGTTGAAGAACAGTTCCGGCTGAAAGACTGCACGAATGCGCTGCAAGTGTTCGCCGGTCAGCGCTTCACCGCCGGTGATGCACATGCGCACCGGCAAGGTCTGGCCCTGAGTCGCCAGCCATTGCGCCAACTGACTGCCATAACTGGGCGTGAAACCAAGAATATTGACCTGCTGCTCGCGAATCAGCGTGCAGATTTCTTCGGCGTCCCATTGCCCCTGAGCGCGCAACACCACACGTGCGCCGCTGAGCAACGGCACCAACAGGCGCTCGGTGGCGGCGTCGAAATTGATCGAATAGAAGTGCAGCTCGCAGTCGTCCGGCTGCATGTCGAAGCGACGGATCACCGCCTGGCAATGCATGGCGATCTCGCCATGGGACACCACCACGCCTTTGGGCTTGCCGGTCGAACCGGAGGTGTAAATCAGGTACGCCTGATGCTGCGGCAGGCTGATGAACGGCAGCTCATTGGACGAGAATGACGCCAGCAACGGCTGATCGTCTTCCAGGCACCAGCGAGCCACACCGGCAGGCAACTCGCCCAGCGCAGCAAACAGCGCTCGGTCACTCAGCAGCAGACCGACACCGCTGTCTTCGATCATGTAATGCAGGCGTTCCAGCGGGTATTCCGGGTCCAGTGGCACGTAGGCGCCACCGGCCTTGAGGATCGCCAGCAGGCCGACCACCAGGTCCAGCGAGCGCGGCAGCGCCAGGCCGACACGTACCTGTGGGCCGACGCCGCGCTCGCGCAGCATTCCGGCCAGTTGATTGGCGCGGGCGTTCAGCTCGGCGTAGCTCAGGGTCTGGCCGGCAAACGTCAGCGCCGCTGCCTGTGGACGCCGCCGGGCCTGCTCGGCGAACAGGCTGTGAATGCACTGATCGAGGCGTTGCTCGCCCGCTTCGACGCCGAGACTGTCGAGCACATGCTGACGCTCGGCGTCCTGCAACAGCGGCAACTCGCTGAGGCGTTGTTGCGGGTCGGTGAGCAACGCTTGCAGCAGGTTCAGCCAGTGTTCGGCCATTTGCGCGATGCGCGGTTCGTCAAACAGATCGGTGCTGTAGGTCAGGCAGCAACCCAGGCGGTGATCCAGTTCGGTGACCTCCAGATTGAGGTCGAACTTGGTGGCGCGGGCATCGTTGACCAGGTAGTCGACGGTCATGCCCGCCAGCTCACGGCTCTGCTGGAATTCCCAGCGCTGTACGTTGCACATCACCTGGAACAGCGGGTTGTAGGCTGCGCTGCGGGGCGGTTGCAGGGCTTCGACCAGATGATCGAACGGCAAGTCCTGATGCGACTGGCCTTCGATGACCGTATGGCGCACCTGCTCGAACAGTTGCGCGACGCTCATCTGGCCATCGAGCTGCACGCGCAGCACCTGGGTGTTGAGGAACGCGCCGATCAGCCCTTCGCTTTCCGGACGAATCCGGTTGGCCACCGGCGCACCGATGCGCAGGTCATTCTGGCCGCTGTAGCGATAAAGCAGCACCGCCAGCGTGGCCGTCATGGTCATGAACAGGGTCAAACCGTTGCGGGCATTGAAAGCGCGGACTTTGGCGGCCAGCTCGGGGTTCAGGTCGAAGCGGTACAACTCGCCCTGATGACTTTGCACAGCCGGTCGCGGCCGGTCGCCAGGCAGCTCCAGCAGCGGGTGTTCGTTGCCCAGTTGCGCGGTCCAGTAATCCAGCTGGCGCTGGCGCTCGCCGGCTTCCATCCACTGACGCTGCCAGACGCTGTAATCAAGGTACTGCACCGCCAGCGGCTCCAGCGGAGACGGCTTGCCGTCAAGAAATGCTTCGTAGAGCTGGCCCAGCTCGCGGGCGAAAATGTCCATCGCCCAGCCTTCGGTGACGATGTGATGCAAGGTCAGGACGAAGTAATGCTCCAGCTCCGCAGCCCTGACCAGACAGGCCCGCAGCAACGGCCCGGTTTCCAGATCGAAGGGCTGATGCGCCTCGCTGTCGGCCAGCGCCTGAATGCGCTGCTGACGAACCTCGGCAGGCAGCGCCGAATAGTCCTGCCATTGCACGCTCAGGCCGGTCTGCTCGGAGACGTTCTGGCAGGCCACGCCGTTGACGCTCGGAAAGGTGGTGCGCAGGGTTTCGTGACGCAGGATCAAGGCTTGCAGCGCGGCCTCGAAGCGCTCGATATCAAACACGCCGTTCAAACGCGCCATGCCACCGACGTTGTACGCCGGGCTGTCTGGCTCCATCTGCCAGAGGAACCACATGCGCTGCTGCGAATAGGACAAAGGCACCGGCTGGCTGCGGTCGACGCGGGCAATCGGTTGCAGGCTGTTGCGGGCGCCTGACTGTTGAAGGGTTTGCACCTGTTCGGCGAATGCGCCCAGCTCGCTGGCTTCGAACAACGCCCGCAACGGCAGGTCGATGTCGCACGCCTGACGCACCCGGGAAATGATCTGCGTGGCCAGCAACGAGTGCCCGCCCAGCTCGAAAAAGTCATCGCGCAGGCCGACACGCTGCACGCCCAGCACTTGCCGCCAGACAGCGGCGATCTGCTTTTGCAGGTCGGTTTGCGGCTCGACGTGTTCGCGGGTCTGCCATTGCGGCTCGGGCAAGGCGCGGCGGTCCAGCTTGCCGCTCGGGCTCAGCGGCATGCTGTCGAGGCGCACCAGTTGCGCCGGAACCATATAGTCTGGCAGTTCCAGCGCCAGCGCCGACTTGAGGCGCTCGGCCTGAACGTCCTGCCCGGCTTCGGCGGTGTAGTAACCGATCAGTTGCGGGCCAGCGGCGGTTTCGCGCACCAGCACAGCGGCATGCCCGACGCCCTGCTGGGCCAGCAGGCAGGCTTCGATTTCCTGCGGTTCGACGCGGAAGCCGCGCAGCTTGACCTGCTGATCCAGACGTCCGAGGTATTCCAGCGCGCCGTCTGCCGCCCAGCGCACCCGGTCCCCCGTGCGGTACAGGCGTTCGCCCGTCTGGCCCAGCGGGTCGGCGATAAAGCGCTCGGCGGTCAGGCCCGGACGGTTCAGGTAACCCCGCGCCAGGCCGATGCCACCGATGCACAACTCCCCGGCCACCCCGCGTGGTAGCGCGTTCAGTTCGCTGTCCAGCACCCGGCACAGCACGTTACCCAGCGGACGACCGATGGGTGAACGCAGGCCATCAGCACGCTGGCACTGCCAGTGTGTGACGTTGATCGCGGTCTCGGTGGGGCCGTAACGGTTGTGCAGCTGCACGCCCGGCAGTTGCTCCAGCACACGGTTGCGCAGCTCGCTCGGCAGCGCTTCGCCACCGGAGAACAGGCGACGCAGGCTGCCGCACTGCTGCGCCAACGGCTCATCGATGAACAGCTGCAGCAGAGGCGGTACGAAATGCAGCGTGGTCACGCCGTACTGGTTGACCAATTGCGCGATGCGATGCGGATCGCGGTGTTCGCCTGGGCCTGCCAGCAGCAGTCGGCTACCGGTGATCAGCGGCCAGAAGCATTCCCACACCGACACGTCGAAACTGATCGGTGCCTTCTGCATCAGCACATCGGTTTCATCCAGCGCGTAGGTGTCCTGCATCCATTGCAGGCGCTCGGCCAGTGCAGCGTGGGTGTTGCCGACGCCTTTGGGCTGGCCGGTGGAGCCGGAGGTGTAAATCACGTACGCCAGATGGTCGCCATGCAGGTGCAGGCCCGGCGCGCTGACCGGCCAGTTGTCCAGGTGCAGCGTGTCCATCGCCAGCGTACAGACGCCCTCGGCGCTCGGCAGATCGCCGAGCAGATGGCTCTGGGTCAACAACAGTTCGACGCCGCTGTCTTGCAGCATGTAGGCCAGTCGTTCAGTCGGGTAATCCGGGTCCAGCGGCACGTAAGCGCCACCGGCCTTGATGATCGCCAACAGGCCGATCAGCAATTGCGGTGAACGCTCGGCGGCAATCGCCACCTTGACGTCCGGGCCGACGCCCTTGTCGCGCAGGTAATGCGCCAGGCGATTGGCCTGGGCATGCAGGCTGGCGAAATCGAGGCTGCCGCCCTCCCACATCAGCGCAATCCGCTCGGGGGTGTGCAGCGCCTGGCGCTCCAGCCATTCAGGCAACCAGCTTTGCGCAGGCGTGCAGGCGGCGGCGCTCCACTGCGTCTGTTCGGCCAGTTCATCGGCACCGAGCAATTGCACGTCGCCCAACGCGACCTGCGCCTGCTGGCTGACCTGGGTCAGCAACTGAACGTAGTGCCGGGCCAGACGCACGATGGTGTCGCGCTCGAACAGCTCGTCGGCGTAGTCGAAGGACAGGTTGAGGCGACCGTTACGGTCTTCCTCGCTGTGCAATTGCAGGTCGAATTTGGCCTCGCGGCTGTGCCACGGCAGCTCTTCGGCGAGCAGCCCCGGCAGACGACGCAAGGCACTCAGGTCGCGTTGCTGGTGGTTGAACATGACTTGAAACAAGCCATGCTCACGCGCCTGCGGAAACGCCTCGACCAGTTGTTCGAACGGCACGTCCTGATGCGCCTGGGCGTCGAGTGCGGCCTGGCGGGTCTGGCTCAGCAGGGTCGAAAACGGCAGGCGCGGGTCCAGTTGCGCACGCAGCACCAGGGTGTTGATGAAGAAGCCGATCAAGCCTTGGGTTTCATGCCGCGGACGGTTGGCACCGGGCACGCCGATACGAATGTCGGTCTGCCCGCTGTAGCGATGCAGCAAGGTCTGGAAACCGGCCAGCAAAAACATGAACGGTGTCGATTGCCAGGCTTGCGCCGTGTTACGCACCGCAGCGCTCAGCTCGGCGCTCAGGCGCACGCTGTAGCGAGAAGCGCTGTGCTGGCGGCGTACCGAACGCGGGTGATCGGTGTTCAGCGCCAGGGTTGGCTGTTCGTCGCCCAGTTGCTGTTTCCAGTAATCGAGCTGACGCTCGGCTTCGCCCTGGGCCAGCCATTCACGCTGCCATTGGCCGTAATCGGCGTAGCGCAGCGGCAAAGGCGCGAGTTCGAGGGTCTGCCCCTGAACGGCCGCCGCATAGAGGCGCGAGAACTCGTCGATCAGCACATTCAGCGACCAGCCATCGGCAATGACATGGTGCAGCGTGACCAGCAACTGATGCTCTTCTTCGTCCAGTTGCAACAGCACAACGCGCAGCAACGGGCCGTTTTGCAGATCGAACGGCAGGCGCGCCTGTTCTTCACGGATTGCCAGCGCACGCGCCTGGCGTTCGTCGCCCGGCAATTCGCTGATATCCATGCTGTGCAGCTGGAATTCACCCGCTGCGTCGATGCGTTGCAGGGCAATGCCGTCCTGCTCGTAGAAGCGCGTGCGCAGCGATTCGTGACGCTCGATCAGGCGCTGGAAGCTGCTGCGCAGTGCTTCGGTGTTCAGCTCGCCACGCAGGTACAGCCCGCCAGGAATGTTGTAGGCGCTGCTGGTCGGGTCCAGTTGCCAGAGGAACCACAAGCGGTTCTGCGCCAGCGACTGCGGCAAATGCTCGCTGCCCGGAAGGCGAACGATAGCGTTCTGCGCCTGAAGGTCGCCTTGCGATGCGGCGACCTGCAGCGCTTCGATCTGCGCAGCAAAGGCTGCCAGCGTCGGTGCTTCGAACAGCAAGCGCAGGTTCAGGTCGATACCCAGTGTTTCACGCAGCCGGGCCACCACCTGGGTGGCGACAATCGAGTTGCCGCCCAGCAGGAAGAAATGGCCGTCCGCGCTGACCTGCTCGCACTGCAAATGCTCGCACCAGACGCTGGCGATCTGCGCGTGCAGGTCCGAACCGGTGCTCAGGCCTGGGGTTTGACGAGTCGTGTCGGTCGCGGGAAACAAGGCGTAGCTGTCGAGGCTGCCGTCGGCCAGACGGGTGCGGCAAGCCGAACGCTGCAGTTTGCCGCTGGAGGTCTTGGGCAGTGCGCCCGGGTTGAGCAGCACGACAACGCTCGGCGCTTCTTGAAAGGCCTCGGCCACGGATTGCCGGATGACCTTGATCAGCGCTTCGGGCGGCAGGATTTTCTGCACGCTGCGGCTGATTTCGGCGGCGATGCCGATGCCTTCACTGCCGTCCTGATGGACGGCGAACGCCGCGATGCGACCTTTGCGCACCACATCGACCTCGCGCTCGATGAGCTTTTCGATGTCTTGCGGGTACAGGTTGTGTCCACGGACAATCAGCATGTCTTTCAAACGACCGGTGATGTACAGCTCGCCATGCCGCTGAAAGCCCAGATCGCCGGTGCGCAGCCAAGTCTGGCCGTCATGCTGGACGAACGTTTTGGCGGTGGCTTCAGGGTTGCGCCAGTAGCCGTGGGCGATGCTCGGCCCGCAGGCCCAGACTTCGCCAACATGGTTTTCGTCCAGCACGTGCAGCGTGGCAGGGTCGGCGATCAACACGCCGTGCCCCGGCTGCCCGGTGCCGCAGCTCATCACCGGTTGACCGTCGCCCAGCTCTGCCACATGCCGCGCCAGGGCCTGCGTATTCAGACGCAACGAGGGAATGCCCTTACCGCGCTTGCCGCCTGCCACAAACAACGTGGCTTCGGCCAGGCCGTAGGACGCCATGAAGCTGTCCGGCGTGAAACCACAGCTGGCGAACTTCTCGGCAAAGGCATCGAGGCTGTCCTGACGGATCGGCTCGGAGCCGGAATACGCCACGCGCCAGCGGCTCAGGTCCAGACGCTCCAGCGCCGAATCACTGACCCGTGCGCTGCACAGCTGATAGGCAAAATCAGGCCCGCCGCTGATGGTGCCGCCGTATTCACTGATCGCTTCCAGCCAGCGCAACGGCCGTGTGAGGAAATAGGCTGGCGCCATCAGGATGCACGGCACGCCACTGAAAATCGGCTGCAGCAAGCCGCCGATCAGGCCCATGTCGTGGTACAGCGGCAACCAGCTGACGATCACGTCGTCCGGATTGACATCGATACCGAAGCCATGACGAATCAACAGCTCGTTGGCAACCAGATTGCCGTGACTGACCTGCACGCCCTTGGGCGAGGCCGTCGAGCCCGACGTGTATTGCAGGAACGCGATGTCGTCGGCGTGCAATGACGGGCCCTGCCAGCCTTCAGCCGACGCGCTGTCCAGCGTATCGACGCAGAGCAACGGCGGCGCATCGGCAGCGGCCAGCTCATCCATCTGCAACAGGGCCGGTTGCACATCAGAGGCGGTCAGAACCAGACGCGGCTCGGCATCGTCGATGATCGACAGCAGGCGTTCCTGATGATGGCGACGGTTGGATTCCGGCGGATAGGCCGGCACTGCAATGACTCCGGCATACAGGCAGCCGAAAAACGCAGCGACATAATCCGGACCGCTGTGGAACAGCAGAATCGCTCGATCTCCCGGCACGGCCTGACGTTGCAGCGCCGCGGCAATGGTGCGCGCGCGCAGGTCCAGATCACGGTAGGTCAACACCAGCCCTTGGGTTTTCTCGTCGGTGAGAAAACGCAGGGCCAGCCGATCCGGCGTCTGCGAGGCGCGACGCTGAAGGGCCTGAGCCAGGGTGTCGGGGAGTTCAAACGCATCCATGATGGGGTTCCTGCTAGATCCGGCGTGCCAGATAAGATCTGAATGTCAAGAAAGACGCGCGCCCTTGGGGTGGGGCCGCGCGTGAGGCAAAAGAGCCGGAAACGGTCAACCGGCGGCCCGGTTCAATTGCCGTGAAATGCTGTTGCGCCAACGGGCCAGGTGCTGCTCGGAATACCGTCGCAGATGACGCAGCAATGGCGCTTGTTCGTCGACCAGATAGAAGTGATGCCCTTCGAACATGTCCAGCGAGAAGCCGGTGCAGGTTTCTTCCTGCCAGTCGAGCAGTTGCTCGACGCTGATGCTGTCCTGCTTGCCGCCGAACACATGAATCGGCACGCTCAACGGCTCGCGCTCGCCGTACACAAAGCTGCCGCACAGCAGAAAGTCAGCGCGCAGGATTGGCAACATCAACTGCATCAGTTCTTCGTTGGCGATGACGTTTTCGCGGGTGCCCTTGAGCGTGCGCAATCGGGCGATCAGTTGTTCGTCGGTCTTGGCAATGGCGTATTCGCTAACGTCGCGGCGCACCGGGCCGGCAGTGGCCGAGGCAAACAACGCCAGTGGCGCGGGCAGGCCTCGCTCGCGCAGCGCATGCGCCAGTTCGAAGGCCAACAGCCCGCCCAGGCTGTGGCCGAATAGCGCATAGGGCTTGTCCAGTTCGGCACTGATCTGGTCGGCCAGATGGTTGGCCAGTGGCACGATGTCGGTCTGCAACGGTTCATCCATGCGCATGCCACGACCGGGGAGTTCCAGCGGTCGCACGTTCAGCCACTCGGGCAATTTGCGACGCCAGGGGCTGTAGAACATCGCGCTGGCGCCGGAGAACGGCAGGCAGAACAGCGTCAGGCTCACGGGCGTGCTCATATCGAAACCGTCCGGTGGTGGGCGCGGATGTAAAAGCGGCGATGCGCGTGATCGAAACGCATGGGGTTCTCCTGAGGTATTCCTTGGCCGCAACCGTGGTCGGGCCTGTCACCAATGAGAACGGATGGCGTCTGCAAATAATTAGTGGAGGGTGTCCGTTGCTGGCGCGCAATGCACAGCGCCGCCCTTTTAAAGTGCGCTGATTGGCTTTCGCATTTGACAATAATTATCATTAAGGCTAATTTGTTGCCCCATGTGACGGCGCTGCTCCTCTTGCGGCCCTCCCCCCCATTGGTTTTGCAGCAAGGTGAATTCCATGACGGAACACGTAATCACAAGTAAGTGCGACTCACCGTTACTCCAGGCGTTCGTTGATAACTACCTGCTGCTGGTCAAGATTGCCGCGCGCATCGTCGGCTGCCGGTCCCGCGCCGAAGACGTGGTGCAGGATGCGTTCTTCCGACTGCGTTCCGCGCCCCAGGCCACGCTGACCTTCAAGGCGCAACTCAGCTATCTGTTTCAGATCGTGCGCAACCTGGCCATCGACCATTACCGCAAGCAGGCACTGGAACAGAAATACACCGGCCCTGAGGCCGAGGGGCTGAACGTGGTGATTCAGGGTGCGTCGCCAGAAACCTCACACATCAACTTCTCCAGCCTGGAGAAAATTGCCGATGCATTGGGCGAGTTGCCGCCCCGCACCCGCTACGCGTTCGAAATGTACCGCCTGCACGGCGTGCCGCAGAAAGACATCGCCAAAGAGCTGGGCGTATCGCCGACACTGGTCAACTTCATGATTCGCGATGCGCTGATTCATTGCCGCAAGGTCAATGGCGCCAGCGCCGAAGCCTGATCGCGGAACATTCACGCACGCAAAAAAATCCGGAGCACTGGCTCCGGTTTTTTTGTTTCAGCCTGACGGTCTGTTGATCGATCAGCGGCTGACCTGATATTCAGGCTGCACTTCCGGCATGGCCGAGGAGTGGTGGTTGAGAATCTTCCACTCATTGCCAACGCGGTGGTACAGGAAGGTGTAACGCGCCTGCACCGTGCTTTTCTTGCCGTCAGCGGCCGTCAGGGTGAACGTGTAGACACCGCTGTCCACGGCCGCGTCCGGGCCCAGCCGACGAATTTCCCGGTAGTTGATCTCACCGGCCGGCTTGAGCGCCAGGAAGTGATCGAAGTAGTCCTTGATCTCAGCCGGCGTTGCACGCACTTTGTTCGAGACCGTGGGCTGCAGGACGGCGTCCGGCGTGTAGAGGGAAACGACCGTTTGCGAGTTCCCGGTCTTCAGGGCCTTGTTCCAGCGGTCGAACAAGCCGGCGATTTCCTTGTCATTCACGTTGCTTGGCTGCTCGGCCACCATGCGGTACGTGTAGCCGGACGGCTGGGCAGCGGCCTGTACCATCGGGGCGCTCACAACCAGCAACAGGGCCAGGGCGGTCAATTTGGTTTTCATCGCTACTCTCCTACGGGGGATCTGTTCAGGGATTCAGTGAGTGCTACTTTGCCCGCCCCGCCCCGGCGCGCCATCGGCCAACCGGGGTTATCTGTGTATGCCAACCGGCAGATGGGCTTTACCTCCTGATAGAGTTCTAATAGCGTCACTTCCCCCTATGCCCGCACTGACAGACCTTCGCTGGAGTCCCTCATGCAAAGCCCTCCCCACGATCCGGCAAGTGCGCTGGCCATCCGTAATCAGTATCGCCAGTCGCAAAGTCGCGCCGCGCGCCTGCGTCTGCTGGTCGACACCGGCCAGGAACTGACCCAGCTGCCACCTGAAGCCATGCGCCAGCGCGTCTTGCAGCGCGCTTGCGCGTTCGTGGCCATGGACCACGGTCTGTTGCTGGAATGGGGGGCCGGCAACGGCGTGCAGACCACCGCCAGCCACGGCAGCGGGGAACGCCTGAACAGCCTTGAAACCGTCGCCGACCCGCGGGTTATCGGCCCACAGTGGCTGGAACGCTCCGGCACCGACTCGCCCAGTGTGCTGCTGTTGCCGTTGCGCGGTGCTGACGACGGGGCTTTCGGTGCGCTGCTGCTGGCCAATAGTGTCGCCATCAACCCGCCCGACAACGAAGACATCGAGTCTTTGCAACTGCTCGCCACGCTGCTCGCAGCGCACCTGGAGAACAACCGTCTGCTCGACGCGCTGGTGGCCCGGGAGCGAACCATGTCCGAGCTGGTTCGTCAGTTGTTCACCGCGCAGGAAGACGAACGCAAACGCGTGGCCTACGACCTGCATGACGGGCTGGCCCAGACCCTCGCCGGGCTGCACCAGCGCCTGCAGGGTTTCGCCGGTCGTTGCCCGGACCTGCCCGAACCGCTGGACGCCGACCTGCAAGCCATTCTCAAGCTGGCGCAGCATTGCGTTGGCGAAGGACGGCAGTTGATCAGTGGCCTGCGCCCGAGTGTGCTGGATGATTTCGGCCTGCTGCAGGCGGTCGACAAGGAAGCCGACCGGCTGCGTGAAGCGGGAATCGCCGTGCAGTGGACCGCGCGCTCCCTGACCCGCTTGCCCAGCCACCTGGAGATCGCGCTGTTTCGCATTGCTCAGGAAGGCATCAACAATGTGCTCAAGCACGCCCACGCCAGTTGCGTAGAATTGGCGCTGGAACTGAGTGAGGACAAGCTCTCACTCAGGCTGCAAGACAACGGCCGTGGTTTTATTACCGAAAAGCCACTCAATGGCGCTGGCGTTCAAAAACTGGGGCTGGTGGCCATGCAGGAACGCGCCAGCCTTCTGGGCGGCCACCTGACCTGCGTCAGCCGTCCCGGGCGTGGCACACGATTACGCGCCATCGTCCCTTTCAACGCAGACAAGGCAATGACATGACTGACACCGTGCGACTGGTTCTGGCAGACGATCATGAAGTGACCCGAACCGGGTTCGTCTCGCTGCTGGCGGGCCATCCGGAATTCGAGGTGGTCGGTCAGGCGGCAGACGGCCAGCAGGCCATCGACTTGTGCCAGGCGCTGCAACCGGACATCGCGATTCTCGATATCCGCATGCCGGTGCTCAACGGACTCGGCGCCGCACGCATTCTTCAGCAGCGCATGCCGGGCCTGAAAGTGGTGATTTTCACCATGGACGACAGCACCGACCACCTGGAAGCCGCCATCAGCGCGGGCGCGGTGGGCTATCTGCTCAAGGACGCGAGCCGCGATGAAGTGATTGCAGGCCTGCAACGCGTGGCACGTGGCGAAGAAGCGTTGAACAGCGCCGTGAGTGCGCGCCTGCTGCGGCGCATGACCGAACGCAACACCGGTGGCGGGAGCGCGCCGGTCGCCCTGACGCCTCGCGAGCGCCAGGTGTTGGGGCTGGTGGCGGGCGGCTTCAGCAACCGGGAAATCGGCGAAAAACTCGGCATCACCACCGGCACCGCCAAGGCGCACGTGGAAAAAGTGATCGGCAAGCTGGGCGCCTCGGACCGCACCCAGGCGGCAGTGCGCGGTGTGGCACTCGGTCTGGTGAGCCAATCGACGAGCGACTGGCAATGAGTGCATCGGGCAGCAGCCGCTGGGAAGACCTTCCCTTGCGAGGCAAGGCGCTGGTGGCGATTTCCCTGCCGCTGGCGATGCTCATGTTTTCGCTGGTGCTCATCTACATCGCCGAACGCCAGACCGCGCAGGCGGAGGAAGATGTGCGGCGCGTGCTGCTGGTCCAGGGCGACATTCAGACGCTTCATACTCAGATCGCAGAAGCGGCGGCAGGTGTGCGTGGCTATCTGCTGACCCATCAGGAAGACTTTCTGCCCGGCTACATCAACGCGCAACCGCGTATCGATGCAGCGCTGACCCGACTCAACACCAATGTGCGTGACGAGCAGATGCGTGAACACCTGAAAGCCATCGACCCGCTGATTCACACCAAAGTCGACGGCCTGGAAAAGCTGCGCTCGATGAGCATGGAGGACCGCACAACCGTTGCGAGCATTCTGGTTGAAAACAAGTACGTTCTTGATCAGTTGCGCGAACGGATCGGCATCATGCGCGAGCGCGAAGACGCCCTGCTCGCCGAACGTACGGAAGCGGCGGCGGCCACCCGCGAGCGATTGTTGCGCTCGACGCTGCTGGCCGCAGCCTGCGGCATCTTCGGCGCCATTCTCGCGGTGCTGATGTTGTCCAAAGGCATTGTGGCGCGGGTGCATCAGGTGCAGCGCAATGCTCAGCGCCTGGCTCTGGGCCACCCTTTATTACCGCAGCCCCCGGAAAAAGATGAGATCGGTCAACTCGGTACGCGCCTGGTCGAGGCCGGTCAATTGCTGGCCGAACGCGAGCGTGCGCTGCGCGATAACGAAGAACGGTTGCGCCTGATCATCGAAGGCGTCAAGGATTACGGTATTTTCGCGCTGGACCGCGAGGGTTACGTCACCACCTGGAACGCGGGTGCCGAACGTATCAAGGGCTACACCGAACAGGAAATCATCGGCCAGCATTTCTCGGTCTTTTACCTGCCTCAGGAATGCCCGCAACACCCCGACATGGCGTTGCACGAAGCCACGGTCAACGGGCGATACACCGAAGAAGGCTGGCGCCGCCGCAAGGACGGCAGCCGTTTCTGGGCCAGCGTGGTCATCACCGCGCAATACGACAGCCATGATGAACTGCGCGGCTTTTCCAAGATAACCCGTGACATCAGCGATCGCCGTGTGGCCGAAATCGCTCTGGGCACCGCCCGCGAAGAGGCCGAGCGTGCCAGCCGGGCAAAAAGTGAATTCCTCTCGCGCATGAGCCACGAACTGCGCACGCCCCTGAACTCCATTCTGGGTTTTGCCCAGTTGCTGGACATGGACTCGCCCGCCAGCCAGAGACCCCAGGTGGGGCACATTCTGCGAGCGGGCCAGCACTTGCTGAAGCTGATCAATGAAGTCCTCGACATCGCCAGAATCGAAGCCGGGCATGTGTCCCTGAGCCTCGAACCCGTGCCGTTGTCGAGCGTGCTCAAAGAGGCGCTGGTGCTGGTCTCGCCGATGGCTGCCGACGCCAACATCGAGCTGCGCGAATCGCCACAACTGCCTGACGAACTCGGCGTGGTCGCTGACCGCCAGCGCCTGATTCAGGTGTTGCTGAATCTGCTGTCCAACGCCATCAAGTACAACCGGCCCGATGGCAAGGTGTGGATTGAGGTCGGGCAATCAGAAGAACGAGTCA
The DNA here is from genome assembly GCF_002157375.1 of Pseudomonas syringae. Lineage (GTDB taxonomy): Bacteria > Pseudomonadota > Gammaproteobacteria > Pseudomonadales > Pseudomonadaceae > Aquipseudomonas > Aquipseudomonas syringae_T. The sequence continues at coordinate 4,773 of NZ_MTSA01000026.1, read as the reverse complement.
CGGTAAGCGTGGTGGACACCGGTTACGGGATTGCGCCAGAACGTATCGGTCAGTTGTTCAAGCCCTTTGAACGGCTGGATGCCAACCCGAGCGTCGAAGGCACCGGCCTGGGCCTGGCGCTGAGCAAGAGCATGCTGGAAATGATGCACGGCGGGCTGTCAGTGGACACCACACCGAACGAAGGCTGCCGCTTCACCCTTGAATTGCCGTGTGTGCTGGTACACCCGCCCGCCGTCCCGGTGCCGCGCGCACCTGATACGGCCCCGGCCTCCCGGCCCGCCGCCCGTCCGGCGTATCATGGCAAGTTGCTGTGCATTGAAGACAACCTGTCGAGCATGGCCCTGATCGAAACGCTGCTGCAGCGCAGACCGGGCATTCAACTGCTGTCGAGCATGCAAGGCCAGCTCGGTCTGGACCTGGCCCGCCAGCATGCGCCCCAGTTGATTTTGCTGGACCTCAACCTGCCGGACCTCAAGGGCATGGAGGTGCTGCAGCGGTTGCGGCGCTTGCCGGCGACGGTCAACACGCCGGTTCTGATGATTACTGCCGACGCCAGCGTCAACACCCAACGCGAACTGAAACAGGCCGGAGCCACGGCCATTCTGATCAAACCCATTCAGGTGCCGGTGTTTCTTGCCCTCCTGGACCAGTACTTGCCGGAGCCCGTATGAGCGGAGACTTTCGTATCCTGATCATTGACGACCAGCGGCCCAACCTCGACCTGATGGAACAGTTGCTCGCCCGAGAGGGACTGACCAATGTGCTGAGCAGCACCGAGCCATTGCGCACGCTGGACCTGTTCAACAGTTTCGAGCCCGACCTGGTGGTGCTGGATCTGCACATGCCCGAGTTCGATGGCTTCGCGGTGCTGGAACAGCTCAACCGCCGCATCCCGGCCAATGACTACCTGCCGATCATGGTCCTGACCGCCGATGCGACACGCGACACCCGCCTGCGTGCCCTGGCACTGGGCGCGCGGGACTTCATCAGCAAACCGCTGGATGCCCTGGAAACCATGCTGCGCATCTGGAACCTGCTGGAAACCCGCGCGCTGTACAAATCTCTGCGCAAACTGGTGCCACCGGAACACATCGAGTTGCTGCGCCAGACACGAACGCCTGCGCAGCAGTGAGGCAACCTCTTATTTGATGAGCGTCACGGGCACCGACACTTCATGGATCACGCGCGTGGCCACCGAGCCCAGCAACAGGCCGCCGAAGTTGCCAAGCCCGCGAGTGCCCATCACCACCGCATCGCAACCGAGCCGCTGAACGGCGGCTTCGACCTGCTCGGCGACGTTGCCCAGATCGACGTGGGCCTCAAACGGCACGCCAGCGGCTGCCAGAAGAGCCACGGCATCGTCCAGCACGCGCTTGCCTTCATTGGTGAGCCCGGCTTTCACACCCTCGATCATGTCAGGCGCCAGATAGAGGCTGTAATCGATGGGGCTGGCCTGCACGTTCAGCACATGCACTTCAAGTGACTTGGTGAGATCGCCAGACAGCTCGATGACGTAACCGAGGGCTCGCATGGCGTGCTCCGAGCCGTCAAAAGGGACCAGGACTTTGTGCATGTGGGGTTTTCCTTGTGGGGTTATACCCACAACATAGCCCGAGCCCGACAGCGCCGCCACTGGAATAAGCGCTTCTTTTGACCCGCAACAACCGGCACCCTCGGCGCGGTCGATCAATGGCCTTCGAGAAACTTCGCCGCCTGATCGAGCAGCAGCATCGGATTTTCCGCTTTGTGGATATCGACCGACAGCAACTGACGAAAACGTCGTGCGCCCGGGAACCCCAGACCGAGGCCGAGCATATGCCGAGTGACGTGGTGCATGTTGCCACCGCTGGCGATATGCGCCGCAATGTAAGGCCGCATCGCCTCCAGTGCCTCGTGACGGCTGATGACCGGCGCGACACTGCCGAACAACCGCTGATCCACGTGCGCCAGCAGATACGGGTTGTGATAGGCCTCGCGGCCCAGCATCACACCCTCAAAGGTCTGCAAATGCTCGCTGCACTGCTCCAGCGTCTTGATACCGCCATTGAGGACGATTTCCAGATCAGGAAAGTCGGACTTCAACTGCGCAACCACGTCATAACGCAACGGCGGGATATCCCGGTTTTCCTTGGGTGACAGCCCCTCAAGAATCGCAATGCGCGCGTGAACCGTAAAACTCTGGCAACCCGCTTCCTGCACCGTGCCGACGAAATCACATAACTCGGCATAGCTGTCACGGCCATTGATGCCAATCCGGTGCTTGACCGTGACCGGAATACCTACCGCGTCACGCATGGCTTTCACGCAATCAGCCACCAACTGCGGGTGAGCCATCAGGCATGCGCCGATCATGTTGTTCTGCACCCGGTCACTCGGGCAACCGACGTTCAGGTTGACCTCGTCATAGCCCGCCTCTTCAGCCAGCCGCGCACACGCCGCCAGGTCCGCCGCCGTGCTACCGCCCAACTGCAACGCCAACGGATGCTCCGCCTCGTGATGACGAAGAAACCGCTCACGGTCACCATGCAGCAAGGCCCCCGTGGTGACCATTTCTGTGTACAGCAATGCGTGTTTGGACAGCAGACGCATGAAGTAGCGGCAATGGTGATCGGTCCAGTCCATCATGGGGGCGACGGAGAAGCGGCGGGACAGTGCCGCAGCCGAATCGCTGATTGTTGCTGGGGCTTCTATTTTTTCGATGCTCATCAATACTGATCTTTAAGGCAGCGGTTTATGGCCATTTTTGCTTGTTTTCCGAGAGCTGTCGGTACGTCTAACAGCTCAAATCAGAAATGTACCCATTCAAAAAGGGCAGCGATCAGACCACGCAAGCGCGAGGACAGTACTGCTTACTGCACGCAGATGCGGACCAACCGAGACGATCAGCGAGTTTATCAGGAAACTCAAACGTTCGAGCGCAAGCAGGTCGATCAAGCGTGGATGGAGCGACCTGAGGCAGAGCTGGCCGTACCGGGTGCGATTGAGCGCATGAACCGCAAGACGGTCAGCGTCAAACAGATGATTGATCGATACCTTGACGAGTACAAGAAGGTTCGCCTTCTGGGTAAGACCAAGCGGGCGACCCTTACCGCCATCAGCGAGAGCTGGCTGGGAGAGTTAGCAGATTCAGATTTGACCAGTCAGAAGCTGGTTGAGTATGCGCAGTGGAGAATGGGCAAGGAAGGCGGCGGAGTCCAGGCGCAAACCGTAGGCAATGATCTGTCGCATCTCGGAGCGGTGCTGTCCGTAGCAAAGCCAGCATGGGGATACGACGTTGCCCCTCACGCGATGTCGGACGCGCGGATCGTCCTGCGTAAATTGGGAATGGTCAGCAAGAGCAAAGAGCGTACTCGGAGACCTACGAAGGACGAGCTCGACGCTCTGTTTACTCATTTTTTTGAGATGCAGATACGTAAGCCGTCTTCGATCAATATGCCCAAAGTACTGGGGTTCGCAATATTTTCCACGCGTAGGCAGGAAGAAATCACTCGCATTCGCTGGGACGATCTGGATGAAAAACGCCAGGCTGTGCTGGTCAGAGACATGAAGAATCCTGGACAGAAGATCGGCAACGACGTCTGGTGCCACGTTCCTGACGAAGCCTGGGCGATCCTGCAGAGCATGCCTAAAGGGTGCCTAGAGATTTTTCCCTACAACTCAGATTCGATATCTGCCGCATTCACGCGAGCTTGTAAGTATTTAGAGCTGAAAGATCTGCGCTTTCATGACATGCGACATGACGGCATAAGCAGGCTTTTCGAAATGGACTGGGATATACCTAGGGTATCGAGCGTCTCAGGCCATCGTGACTGGAATTCGCTACGCCGGTACACGCACCTGCGAGGACGCGGTGACCCCTACCAGAGCTGGGGGTGGCTCAAAAAGATTGTGAACGCAGAAGTTGACCTTGGCGTACGCGTAAAACAGCACTAGCACAGCAATAAACCTCGCGGCGACGTTCCCGCGGCGAACCAAAAAATTGAAGAAAGACTTTTATTTTAAAAGTCTTTTTAATCTTGCGTAAATTTGGCTTAACTATAACTCAATTCACGCAGTTAAAAGCGCTACACCTCATTTGTCCTGAGAATGGAATCCCTCCGAGTAGGAACCATGGTGTCAATTGGCAGAGATGAAATCATCATATTCACTTTTCCTCTGACCAGAAACGTCAAGCAAAGCTCGACCAATTTACTTATGCACTTTTCAAACTTAACCTAACTGACTATTATTGTGCAGCTTAGTTCCTTAGCACCTTCGCTGAAACTAGGCTGCAGCATATGTTAACTTACGTGATCTACAACATTCTCATGGGAATTAATCCCAATCAAATCTATCAACTGAGAATCTGTCATATTACTACCGTCTGAAAACTGAATCTGCTTAACACCATTGTTAGGATAAAGAAGACTGTAGTCCAGCACGACCTGATCTCCTTCGATGCCGTCGGTAATCACCATACTATTGCCGGATGGAGTGGTTGTAACCGTCAATGACGCCGCTGTGATACCGGCGCCGAACTTCAGAACGGGCACGTCACCGGCGGCATATGCGTTATCTATCTCCAGGTAGCCATAACCAGCATTGTAGATAAAGGTGTCATTGCCACCGCCACCGTGGATCACATCCTGGCCGCCCTTGCCATCAAAGGTCTGGGCGCGAGCCGATCCATTCAGCGTGTCATTCCCGAAGGTCCCGGTCGAATTCTTGATCTCTAGCAGCTGATCCTTCATCGTGACAAGATCCTCAAACGCCAAGGAGCTGCCGTCAGAGAAC
>NZ_MTSA01000025.1:0-51922 GCF_002157375.1 Pseudomonas syringae | reverse complement strand
AACGAATGTGAGTGGCAGGCCGGGCCTCTTCGCGGACAAGTCCGCTCCCACGCACTCATCTACCTCCACAAGTCCGCTCCCGTGGGAGTGGACTTGTCCACGAAGGCTGATTATCAAACAACGAATGTGAGTGGCAGGCCGGGCCTCTTCGCGGACAAGTCCGCTCCCACGCACCCATCAACCTCAACTCATCCGCTGCCGTGGGAGTGGACTTGTCCACGAAGACTGATTATCAAACAACGAATGTGGGCGGCAGGCCGGGCCTCTTCGCGGACAAGTCCGCTCCCACGCACTCATCAACCTCCACTCATCTGCTGCCGTGGGAGTGGACTTATCCACGAAGGCTGATTATCAAACAACGAATGTGGGTGGCAGGCCGGGCCTCTTCGCGGACAAGTCCGCTCCCACGCACTCATCTACCTCCACTCATCCGTTCCCAAGCCCCCATAAACCTCCACTCATCCGCTGCCGTATTACATGCTGTAAATCATTCCTCCGTTGATCCCGATATCAAGCGCTAACGTTCAACGTTGAAATGACTTTGAGGGCAAGGGAATGCATGTTTACTCTGCGTCACGACGTTTGCGTACGGGCCGATATTCCGAAATAGGCCAGGTGTACATGGTGACTTCAGTGACGCGAGGACGCGAACCTGTATTCGCCGATTTTCATCTCGGGCGCTTGCTGGTGCGAGAGCTGAGACGATGCGAAGAGCAGGAACAGGTCAAGTCGCTTGCCTGGGTCGTAATGCCTGACCACGTTCACTGGCTTTTTGAGCTCAAAAAGAATGATCTACCCAAGTTGATGCAACAACTTAAAGCACGCAGTTCGATCGCCATCGGAAAAATCAGAGCGCAGCCCCACACCCTATGGCAGTCCGGGTATCACGACCAGGCTGTGCGCAATGAGCAGGACATGGTCGGTCTGGCTCGCTACATCGTCGCAAATCCGCTGCGTGCAGGGCTGGTGAGCAAGATAGGGGATTATCCCTTGTGGGATGCGGTCTGGATTTGAACCCACATCCACACGTTACGCCGTTTCAATGGCGCAACAGTTTGCGCAGTGGCACGCCATCTTTCATGACCGGGGATTTGATGACGATGTAGCTGAAGTACTTGGAGATGCCGATGTTCTTGTCCAGCAGTTCTTCGATCACTTCCTGGTAATGCTGAATGCTGCGGGTCATGAAGCGCACCAGGTAGTCGTAGCCGCCACTGATTAGATGGCATTCCAGCACTTCGTCCACATGGCGAATATTGGCTTCGAATTTGGCGAAGTCTTCACGCTTGTGGTCGCTCAGGGAGATTTCCGTGAACACGGTGACCGATTCAGTGATTTTTGCGAGATTCAGGTGCGCCTTGTAGCTGGAGATGTAACCCGCCGACTCAAGACGTTTGACACGTTGCAGGCAAGGGCTCGCGGAAAGCCCGACGGCGTCGGCCAGGCTGACGTTGGTCATGCGCCCGTCTTTCTGGAGTTCTACCAGGATATTGATATCAATCCGATCCAGTTTGACCAAGCCTTCCATTACCTACCTCATGCATTGCCATTCACGTTGCCTACCTTCTAGCAAAATCAGCGCCGTAAAGACAGCTGATGCTGAGCAACGAGATCCGCCATGCTGTTGATGCAGAGGTCAGCCGTGCATGGCTGATTGTGCTGTTCACGACCACGACGGATCAGGCACAGGCCGCCGGTCGCCAGCGCGGAGGCCGGAGGGCGGGACACGCGCAGGGTTTCTCCGGGAGCAAGATCCATGTCGGCGAGCCAGCGTGGATCGTCCAGTGGGTGCGTGGTCAACGACAGCAGGCTGTCAGGCTCAAGCCCCAACCGCTCGCACAAAATGCCGCGATCCTGCAAGTCGCGGTCGGCGTAGACCAGCAATCGGTAGAACTTGCGCAGGTAGAGCATCGCGCCCGGTGCGTCCTCGAACAGCGTCCAGTTCGGCACCGAGCGGGCGAAGGTCATGCCCTCTTCCCAACTGGCCTTGATGCCAAGGCGCTCGGCCAGCTGACGATGCGCAAAACACAGCAGACCGCTGAAACCCAGCTCGCCAAAGCGTGGATACAGCGTATCGATGACCTCGTTGAACTCGGTCATCATCCGGTCTTTGTCCGGTGTACCCACGCCGTTATCCAGCAAGGGCTGCAACGCCGACCAGATACCTGAATCACGATCCACCAGTACTTCATCGCAGTCGATCAACAGTGCGCGGTAATCAATAAGCCCCATGGCTGGCAACGTCTCCATTCAGTGATCCCAGCACCCGCAACCGCGGCGTCTGACGACAACCGCGATCACGCCTGTGCTTAGCTGGATTTCAATACTCGTGCCAAGGCGGCATCGAGAATGGTCAGCGCTTCATCGATCTGCTGCTCAGTGGTCACCAGAGGTGCCAGGAAGCGCAACACGTTGCGATAAACGCCACACTTGATCACCAACAGACCGCCGATGCGCGCCTGATCGATGACCTTCTGATTGAGGTCGGCGTCCGGGCTGCGCGCGGCGTCGTTCTTGACCATTTCCATGGCCAGCATGAAGCCGGTGCCGCGCACATCGCCGATGCAGCTGTAACGATGCTTGAGCTTGAGCAAACCTGCGCGCAAGTGCTCGCCCAATTGTTCGCCACGCGCCAGCAGGTTGTCCTGCTCATAGGTATCGATCACCGCCAGCGCAGCGGCGCAGGACAGCGCATTGCCGCCGTAAGTGCCCCCCAGGCCGCCCGGAAGCGGTGCGTCCATGATCTCGGCACGCCCGACCACGCCCGACAACGGCATCCCGCCCGCGAGGCTTTTGGCAACGGTGACCAGGTCAGGCTGGATGCCGGAGTGTTCGAAACCGAACCACTTGCCGGTACGACCGAAACCGGTCTGGATCTCATCGAGAATCAGCACGATGCCATGTTGTTCGGTCAGAGCACGCAAGGCTTTGAGGAATTCGACCGGCGCGGTCAGGAAGCCACCGTCGCCCTGCACAGGCTCGATCAGGATGGCTGCCACACGATCCGGTGCAACCTGAGTCGCCAGCAGCTCATGCAGCGCCGCCAGCGCCACCTCGGTGGTCACGCCGCGGTACTCGTTCGGGTAAGGCGTGTGGAACACTTCAGGCGCCATCGGGCCGAAGTTCTGCTTGTACGGCTGGCTCATGCCGGTCAGCGTCGTGCCCAGCAGCGTACGGCCGTGAAAGCCGCCGCGAAACGAGATGATCGCCGGGCGATTGGTGTGGGCGCGGGCGATTTTCACCGCGTTTTCCACCGCTTCGGCACCGGAGGTGAAGAACACCGCTTTGTGATCGATACCACTCTGACCGGCGATGATCAGGCTCAGGCGTTTGGCCAGGTCGACGTAGGGCTGATAGGACGCCACCTGAAAACAGGCGTGGGTGACCTTGGTCAGTTGGGCCTGGATCGCCTTGACCACGTTCGGATGGTTGTGACCAATGTTCAAGACGCCAATGCCGCCCACGAAATCCAGGTAGCGCTTGCCATCGACGTCCCACAATTCGGAACCCAGAGCGCGGTCGATGACCAACGGGTGGGCCGTGACAATGCCACGCGGCACAAACTGATCGCGCTGACGAAGCAGATGAGGGGTATCGTCGACTTTGCTGTTCATGGTTTTACCTATCATGGGCCAGGCAGCCGGCGGGGTGGCTGCGATGGTGTTCAGGTTAAGCGTTCAGCGAAATGATCTACGCCGAACTTCGCCCCTCAGAAGTCCATATCGACTGTTTTTCCCCTCACAAACGGCAGATTCCTTCATGCCCCGCGAGCACCACGCAATCTGCCGGGCAACGCTGCTTTTCAGGCGCTGCAACGCTCTGTAAACGGGCGTTTCGACAGATCCTGCTCCCGATTTGCGGCATGATGGGGCTCCACTTTCATGCTCAGGAAATGCCCATGCCCGCCCTGCTCTACAAAGCCGATCCCGCACGCGCCGAACGCTGGCGCGTCCTGTTTGCCGAGCACGCACCTGACATCGAATGGCGGGTATGGCCGGACATCGGCGACCCGGCCGACATCCACTACCTGGGCGCCTGGCTGGCACCTGACGATCTGCAGGAGTTGCTGCCGAACCTGAAAGTGCTGTTTGCCCTGTCAGCCGGTGTGGATCAACTGGACCTGAGCCGCATTCCAAAATCCCTGCCGGTGGTTCGCCTGCTGGACCCGGGCATCAGCCACGGGATGTGCGAGTACGCGACCTTTGCGGTGCTGAGCCTGCATAGGGAGATGTTGCGTTATCGACAGCAGCAGGTTGAAGGGCTCTGGAAAGCCCAGCCATTGATACCGGCGCACAAGCGTCGGGTCGGCGTGATGGGCCTGGGCTTGCAAGCGCAGCATATTCTGTCGAGTCTCAAACCGTTCGGTTTCGAGCTGTCAGGCTGGGCACGCAGCGCGCATCAGGTCGAAGGCGTGATGTGCTACGCGGGTGAAGAGCAGCTCGGTGAGTTTCTCGCCCAGTGCGACATTCTGCTGTGTGTATTGCCGCTGACCGGGCAGACCGAAGGCATCCTCAACCGTCAGCTGTTTGATCGATTGCCCAAAGGGGCTGCGTTGATCAACATGGGCCGTGGCGGACATCTGGTGGAGGCCGACCTGCTTGAAGCGCTGGACAGCGGCCAACTGAGCGCTGCCGTGCTGGATGTGCTGAAGCAGGAGCCAGCACCGGCCGACCATCCGTTCTGGAAACATCCGAAAATCCTGCTGACGCCGCACGTCGCGGCCATGACCCAACCGGAAAGCGCCTTCCCCGGGCTGCTCGACAATATCCGCCGCTTTGAGCGCGGTGAAGCGATGCAAGGCCAGGTGGATCGCGGGCAGGGTTATTAGCTGATTATCGTGCCGACGCGGAGCACTCATCGTTATACACACGTCCGCTTTTGATTCTGGCCGGAGGCCGTGGGAGCGAACGTGTTCGCGAAAGGGTTAGTGTGACCGCCGAAAATGCATCGACTGACACACCGTCTTCGCGAACAAGTTCGCTCCCACGCCCTTCGGGCAGAAGCCTTGAAGCCCTTTATTCCGGGCGCTCCAAGGCTTGTATAACGATGAGCCTGGAGCATGGGCACGAGAGTGAGCGAACACGTTTGCCCTCACGCCCTTCGGGCAGAAGCCTTGAAGCCCTTTATTTCGGGCGCTCCAGGGCTTGTGTATGACGATGTGCCTGGAGCATGGGCACGAGAGTCAGTTGTACTGCGCTGCTACAACCCACCCACATGAAACGCTTTCACTTCCAGGTATTCATCCAGGCCGTAGCTGGAGCCTTCGCGGCCCAGGCCGGATTGTTTGATGCCGCCGAACGGGGCGACTTCCATTGAGATGATGCCGGTGTTGAGGCCGACCATGCCAAACTCCAGCGCCTCGCCGAAACGCCATGAACGGCGCAGGTCCTGGGTGAAGTAATAAGCACCCAGACCGTAGGGTGTGGCGTTGGCCAGTGCGAGGGCCTCGGCTTCGTCGGTGAAGCGCATGAGCGGAGCGACCGGGCCGAACGTTTCTTCGTTGGCCAGCAGCATGCCCGCATGGGTATCGCCCAACACTGTCGGCTGGACAAACTGGCTGTCGCCTGTCGGACGCTCGCCATGCAGCAGCGTCGCGCCCTGGCTCAGCGCATCATCAATGTGCCGGGCCACTTTGCTGACGGCTGCCGGGTTGATCAGCGGGCCAATCGTCACGCCCTCTTCCAGACCGTTGCCGACCTTGAGTTTGGCGACTTCTTCCACCAGACGTGCAGCGAAACGATCATAAATGCCGTTCTGCACCAGAATCCGGTTGGCGCACACGCACGTCTGCCCGGCGTTGCGGAACTTGCTGAGCATGATGCCCGCCACCGCCTGCTCCAGATCGGCATCATCGAAGACGATAAACGGCGCGTTGCCGCCCAGTTCCAGGCTCAGGCGCTTGATGTGTTCGGCGCTCTGGCGCATCAGCAGACGGCCGACCGCGGTGGAACCGGTGAAGGAAATCTTGCGCACCACCGGGTTGCCGGTCAGCTCTTCGCCAATGCCAGCGGGCATGCCGGTGACCACGTTGAAGACGCCAGCCGGAATGCCCACACGCTCGGCCAGCACGGCCAGGGCCAAGGCCGACAACGGCGTGAGGTCCGAAGGTTTGACGATGATCGGGCAGCCCGCGGCCAGAGCCGGCGCGCATTTGCGGGTGATCATCGCGTTGGGGAAGTTCCACGGCGTGATTGCCGCGCAGACACCGACGGGCTGCTTGAGCGTCATCAAGCGACGATCCGCGCTGGGTGTCGGAATGGTTTCGCCGTAGGCACGACGCGCTTCTTCAGCGAACCATTTGACGAAGCTGGCGCCGTAGCGGATCTCGCCACGCGCCTCGTTCAGTGGCTTGCCCTGCTCGAGTGTCATGATCAATGCCAGGTCTTCGACGTTGTCGAGCATCGCCTGATGCCAACGCTCCAGCAGCGCCGCACGCTCGGCGGCAGGACGCGCACGCCACGCCGGCCAGGCGCGGTCGGCGGCTTCGACGGCACGACGGGTTTCTGGACCTTGCAGGGCCGGCACACGGGCGAGCGTTTCGCCGGTTGCCGGGTCGGTGATGGTCAACGCCGCACCGTCGTCGGCGCTGATCCACTGGCCATCCACATAGGCGCGTTCTACCAGCAGGCTGGGGTCTTTCAACTGATTCTTGAGCATGGTCGAGTCCTGTTTCGGGATACCTGCCAGTCTAGGCAGACGCCGCAGTCCAGGATGCTGAAAGCAGGATAACGGCAGCGTCCGATGCTGAAATTGACGCCCGGACGGCAGCCTCTACTGCTTCAGCGAGCCCAGCAGGCTTTGCAAAAACCGCTCGCCCGCGTCCATCTGGCTCTCGTCGATAAACTCGTCCGGCTTGTGCGCCTGCTCGATAGAACCTGGCCCGCAAACCACCACCGGCACGTTGAGCCGTCCGGCGAACAGCCCGCCTTCAGTGCCATAGGACACCTTGACGTGCTGCGTGCCGGGTTCGGCGAAGGCATGCAGCATGCGCACCGCTTCCACACTGGGGTGGGTCTCCAGCGCCGGGTACTCGTTCATGACTTCGATCTCGATGGCGGCCACGCCTGACAGCTGACGCGCCTCGCGGACCAGCACTTCGGCGCGCTCGCGCAATTGCTCCAGTAACCGTTCGGGATTGTCCCCGGGCAGGTTCCGGTATTCGAATTCCATCGTGCAAAGATTAGGCACAATGTTCAGCGCCTTGCCGCCATCGATACGTCCGATGTGTACCGTGCTGTAAGGGATGTCATAGCCCTCGTCGCGCGCGCCCTGCTGCTCGATCTGTTTCTGACTCTTGCGCAGTTCGGCAATGAAATCACTCGCCAGATGAATCGCATTGACCGCCCGGGGCGCCAGTGAAGAATGCGCTTCCTGCCCCCGGCAGAAGGTGCGGTACGAAGCTTTGCCTTTGTGCCCGACCGCGAACTGCATCAGGGTCGGCTCGCCCACCACGCACAGAAACGGACGCACTGGCGCCAGATGCAACACATCCAGCAGCCGTCGCACACCGACGCAGCCGATTTCTTCATCGTGGGATAAAGCCAGTTGCAGCGGACGGATCAGCGTCATGTCCGCCGCATCGAGCATGGCGTCGATGGCCAGGGCGATAAACCCTTTCATGTCGCAGGTGCCGCGCCCGTAGATACACCCGTCGCGCAGCGTCGCCTGAAACGGTGGCAGGGTCCACGCCTGGCCAGCAGCCGGCACCACATCGGTGTGTCCGGAAAGCAGCACGCCCGGCACGTCACGCGGGCCGGTGCTGGCGAACAGGTTGGCCTTCTTGCCGGTCTCGTCCTTGACGATCAACGACTCGATGCCCTTGCTGGCCAGCAGCTCACGGACGTATTCGATCAGCGCCATGTTCGGCTCCGACGACACGGTGTCGAAGGCAATCAACCGCTTGAGGATTTCCAGTACACGGGGGCTCATGAGGCTTTACTCGCTGGTGCTGTGACGAGGTCGAAACGGCGAATGTCGAACGGGCTGATCGAGGTGCTGGTGGTGCCGGTGCTGATCAGTTCGGCCATCACGTCGCCCACGCCCGGGCCGAGCTGAAAACCGTGACCGCAGAAACCGAACGCGTAAAAAAGACCATCGACCTTGCCGCTGCGGCCTATCACCGGCAGTGAATCCGGTGTGTAGCCTTCGATCCCGCTCCACACGCGGATGATGTTCAGATTACCGACGCCGGGCAGCAGGCGACGCATCTGCTGCACCTGATTGATGATGCTGCGCGGCTCGACATAGGCGCGGCGATTGACCATGTCCGGCTTGCTGCGAAAGCCACCCCCGATGATGATGTTGCCGCGCGCGATCTGCCGGAAATAGATCACTTCGTGAGGGATTTTGGTGAACACGCCGATCACCGTCGGCAGCGCGTAAGGCACCGGCTCGGTGACGGCCATCTGCGGGCCATTGGTCTCCAGCGGGACCGGTTCGCCGAATTGCGCAGAGAGCTTCTGGCCCCACGCGCCGGCAGTAATCAGCAGTTGGTCCGCGGTGAAAATGTGGCCTTGCGTGGTGGTGACTTCAAACACGCCACCGACTTTTTCAACGTGAGCCACCTCAGTGCGTTCTTCGATCCGCGCCCCGGCACGAATGGCAGCACGCGCAAAGGCTGGCGCCGCCAGACGCGGGTTCGCGTGACCGTCGTGCGGGGCATAGGAGCCGCCTTTCACGTCCGGGCCGAGAAACGGAAAGCGTTCGTGCAGTTCTTTGCCACGGTAGACTTTCAGGTCCAGTTCCCGCGCTTCCGGGGCCGCTGCATAGGCCTCCAGCTCGGGAATTTCGTCTTCACGATAGCAGACGCGCATGTGACCGCTGGGCAGGAATTCCAGGTCTTCACCGATCAGTTGCGGCAGCTTCTGCCACAACGCTCTGGAACGATTGGCGAGTTCCAGTTGCCCCAAGTGACGACCCTGACGCCGCACGTTGCCGAAGTTCACGCCACTGGCGTACTGGCCGATCACGTCGCGCTCCAGCAGCGTCACCGACTTGCCGTGCTGACGCAGAAAAAACGCCGACGCAGCGCCCATGAAACCACCACCGATAATCAGCACATCGACTTTAGGCTGTCTCATGACGTCACCTCGTCCACCAACATCGACAACGGTTTGACGGGCGCCTGACCCCGCTGACGACCGACCTGCTCGACCGGCACACCGGCTTCGGCTGCAATCACTTCGGCACCGGCCTGCGAGCAATAACGGCCCTGACAACGGCCCATGCCGACCCGACTGAACGCCTTGGCGCGGTTGACTTCACACGCGCCTTTTTCACGCACGACGCCACGCAGTTCGCCCGCGCTGATCATTTCACAGCGGCAGACAATCGCTTCGTCCGGCAGCGCAGCGGCCTGAGCGGCAGGCCACGGGAAGGCTTCGGCGAGCCCGACGCGAAAGCGGTCCATGACGACGAGATTCTTGCGCACGGCTTCGCGCCGCGTGTTATCCACAGGCCGGCCAAGGTCGTCCAGCAGCGCCATCGCCGCCAGCCGCCCCGCTTGCTCGGCGGCGTCGGCACCGCGAATCTTCGCGCCGTCGCCAGCGGCGTAAACACCTTTGACCGACGTGCGACCTTCTTCGTCGACCGCCAGCACCCACTGCCCGGACGCTTCATCGAAGCGCAGACCGCATCCGGCCAGATCGGCCAGTTGAGTTTCCGGACGCAGGTGATACCCCAGCGCCAGTGCATCGCAATCGACGGTCAGCGCATTGCCGTTGGCGAGTGTTACCCGAACGCCGGTCACGCCATCCTGTTCGCTGCCTAGAATTTCTTCGGGCTGCACGCCCAGATGCACCGGCACCTTGGCGCTGTACAACTGCGCCAGCAGCTTCATGCCGTTTAACAGCAGCCCAGGACGCGCCAGCAATTTGGGCATCGCGCCGAGGCGCTTGCTGAAGGGCGAGGTGTCGAGCACGGCAGCCACATCGGCACCGGCTTTGACGTACTGGCTGGCGACCAGATAGAGCAACGGGCCGCTGCCCATGAAGACCACGCGGCTGCCAATGGAAACCGACTGTGCCTTGAGCGCAATCTGCGAGCCGCCCAGGCTGTAGGTGCCTGCCAGCTGCCAGCCTTTGATCGGCATCAATCGGTCGGTAGCACCGGCGCACAGCATCAGCGCGTCGTATTCGACCACCGTGTGTACGCCCTGGCTGGCACAGCACAGCTCGCCTTGCGTCAGGTTCCAGGCCAGGGTGTCAGGACGATAGTCGATCTGCGTGCGCAGACGGTCGAAGCTTTCGTGCAGGTCGCGCGCCTTGGTCGCTTCGGTGCCGTACAGCGCCGAGTAATCACGCTTGAAGCCTTCCGGCTGGCGACGATAGATCTGCCCGCCGTCGCGCCGGTTCTCGTCGATCAGGATCGGTTTGATGCCCGCCGCCAGCAGGGTTTCCGCACAACGGGTGCCCGCCGGGCCAGCGCCGATGATGACGACTCTCGGGCTGGCAGGGTTCTGAACATCTAACCGTGAAGAAGTGGCCATTTCGCCTCCGGCTGGGTGGTGACGATGTCGAGTCCGTCGCGGACTTCGTTGGAGCAGGCGCGCAGCCGCTCGCCGCTGCGGGTCCAGACCCAGCAATCCTGACAGGCGCCCATCAGGCAGAAGCCGGCACGCCGTCCGGGGTCGAACTCGGACTGGCGCAGCGCGGCTTTGCGGGTCAGCAGCGCAACCATCAGGGTGTCGCCCTGCAAGGCTTCGATGGGCGCACCGTCGACCACCAGGCTCACGACCGGACGATCACGCTCGCCCAGCCTCACAAAACGGCCACTCATGCGTAGGCTCCTGCGGTCATAGGGTTCAGGTCTGCTTGCACGGCCTCAAGCTCGTCGCTGTTGCGATGGCAAAGGATTTCACTGCCGCCTGCAATCAGGCGACGATCCGGCGCAGTCTTGTTGCACACCCCTTCAACACGGGACGGGCAGCGATTGAGAAAGGTACACAGCTCCGGCGTGTTGGCCGGCGCGCTGATGGGCGGCAGCTTGCCGGTAGTCACGCCACAGCTCTCCAGCCAGCCTTGACGCAGCTCCGGCACCGAATGCACCAGCAGGTCGGTGTAAGGGTGGAACGGCACGCGACTGAACGCCTCACGGCTGCCCTCTTCGACCTTGTGGCCGCTGTACATCACCACGATGTCGTCGCACAGGGCGCGCACCGTGGAAATGTCGTGGCTGATAAACAGGTAAGACACACCCAGCTTGCGACGCAATTCACCGAGCAGTTCAAGGATGCAGGCACCGACCACGGTATCCAGCGCCGAGGTCACTTCATCACAGAGAATCAGGTCTGGCTTGGCCGCCAGGGCGCGGGCCAGGTTGACGCGTTGTTTCTGCCCGCCCGACAGTTCATTGGGACGCCGCTCGGCCAGTTCGCGAGGCAGACGCACCAGGTCCATCAGTTCGTCGATACGCTCGCGAAGCGCCTTGCCCTTGAGGCCGAAATACATTTTCAGCGGTCGGGCGAGAATCGCACTGACGCTGTGCATCGGGTTGAGCGCAGTGTCGGCATTCTGGAACACCATCTGAATGCGCCGGAACTGCTCTTCGGTGCGACCGGTCAGCGAGCCGGACAATTCGGCACCGTCGAACGTCAGGCTGCCGTGGGCCGGGTCCAGCAGACCGGCAACCACACGGGCCAGGGTCGACTTGCCCGAACCGGATTCGCCAATCACGCCCACGGCCTGGCCACGGCGGATGGTCAGGTCGATGTCTTCCAGCACGCGAATCATCGGCATGCCTTGCAGGTTCTTTTTGCCGTAGCCCGCGGTCAGGCCCTTGATGGTCAACAGCGTGGTGTCTTTGACCACCTCGCTGGCCGGGGTCAGTATCCTGTCCGGGCGCGCCGCCGCCAGCAGGCTGCGGCTATAGGCCTCTTCGGGACCGCTGAGCAGCGCGGCGGTGCTGCTGGTTTCGACAATCTGCCCACCGTTGAGCACGACAATCTGGTCGGCCATCTGCGCCACGACAGCCAGGTCGTGAGAAACATAGACCGCCGTCGCGCCACGCTCGCGGACCACCCGCTTGAACGCGCGCAGCACATCGATCTGCGTCGTGACGTCCAGCGCGGTGGTCGGTTCGTCGAGGATCACCAGCAACGGATCGCTGATCAGCGCCATCGCCGCCATGACCCGCTGCAATTGGCCGCCCGACACCTGGTGCGGGTAACGCCGACCGATGGTTTCAGGGTTGGGCAACGCCAGGTCGCGGAACAGTTCAACAGCCTTGGCTTCCAGCGCTGCACGCGTGCCAAGACCATGAATCAGCGCACCTTCGATCACCTGATCAATCAGTTTTTTCGCCGGGTTGAACGCCGCTGCCGCGCTTTGTGCGATATACGAAACACGGTTGCCGCGCAGGCCCTGCAACTGGCTTTCCGGCAGGCTGAGCATGTCGTGCTCGCCCACCTGAACCACGCCGCCGGCCAGTTTGCAGCCGCGCCGGGCATAACCCAGCAGCGCCAGCGCGATGGTGGTCTTGCCGGAGCCGGACTCGCCGATCAACGCCAGCACCTCGCCCTTTTCCAGCGAGAAGCTGACGCCTTTGACGATCTCCAGTTCGCCGTGATCGCCATCGGCGACCACACGCAGGTCCTGCACTCGAATCAACTGGCTCATCTCAATGCCCTCCCGAGCGGCGACCGCGCCGTGAGGCCAACCGGTCGATGAACAGGTTGACGCCGATGGTCAGCGTGCCGATCGCCAGCGCAGGGATCACGATGGCCGGGGCGCCCTGACTGAGGCCACCGATGTTCTCGCGCACCAATGAACCCAGGTCCGCATCGGGCGGTTGCACGCCCAGCCCGAGGAAGCTCATGCCGCTGAGCAGCAACACGATGAAACCGAACCGCAGGCCCAAGTCCGTCATGACCGGGTTGAGCATGTTCGGCAGGATCTCCCGACAGGCGATATACACGCGACCTTCACCCCGCGTACGCGCCACTTGCACGTATTCCAGCGCCTCGATATTCACCGCCATGCTGCGCGCGATACGGAAGGCGCCCGGCGTGTAACTGAGCACTGCCGTGCAGATCAGCAGCACTTCGGACGAGCCGAACGCCGACACCATGATCAGCGCCAGCATCTTGCTCGGGATCGAAATGAACGCGTCCATCAGACGGCTGATAATTTCGTCCAGCCATTTGGGCGCGACCACCGACAGCAGCGCACACAGCGTACCAATGCCGCTGGCCAGTACGGCAGAGATCAACGCCAGACCCACAGTGAAGCGCGCGCCGACCAACACTCGGCTGAGCATGTCGCGGCCCAAGTAGTCCGTGCCGAACGGGTACGCCGCGCTCATGTTTTCAAACATGTTGTCGGACACCACTTCACCCACGGGATGCGGCGCAAGCCAGGGGCCGAACAGCGCGACCATCAGCCAGATGAAGCACACCGTCGCGCCCAGCAGGCCCAGCCACGAGGTCGGGCGGGCTACTTTTTTGCGTGGCACCGGTTCCGGCGCAACAGGCATCGATTTCTCAATGAATTCAGTCATTGGGTTCTCAGCCTCGGGTTGGAAAGAATTGCACACAGGTCGGCCATCAGCACCAGACCCAGGTAAGCGGAACAGAACAGCATGGTGCAGCCTTGAACCAGCGCCATGTCGCGGTTGGTCACGGCGTCGACCATCAGGCTGGCAATGCCGGGGTAGTTGAAGATGGTTTCAACGATAACCACCCCGCCCAGCAGGTAAGACAGGCTCAGCGCCACCGCATTGACGATTGGCCCGATGGCATTCGGCAGGGCGTGACGCAAGACGATACGAACCGGCCCGACGCCCTTGAGGCGGGCCATTTCCACGTACGGGCTGTCCAGTTGATCGATGACCGCAGCGCGGGTCATGCGCGCCATCTGCGCCACGATCACGCAGCACAGGGTCATCACCGGCAACGCGTAAGTGCGCATGAACTGCCAGGGCGAGCTGACATCACCGCCATAGGACAAGGCCGACAGCCAGCCCAGGTTGACGGCAAAAATCAGCACGGCCAGCGTGGCCACCAGAAACTCGGGCACCGCCACCAGCGTCAGCGTAATGAAATTCAGCGCGCCATCGAGGCGGCTGCCGCGGTACATCGCGGCACCGATGCCCAGTGCCAGCGCGACCGGCACCGACACCAGCGCGGTGGTGGCCGACAGCATCAGGGTCTTCGGAAAGCGTCCGGCAATCAGGTCGGAAACCGGCATCGCGTTGGACACCGATTCACCGAAGTTGCCACCGAGCAGGTCGGTCAGCCAATGCAGATAACGCACCACGCCGGGTTGATCCAGGCCCAGTTTTGTACGCAATGCCGCGACCTGTTCAGGCGTCGCGAATTGCCCAAGAGCCTGTTGCGCCGCGTCCCCAGGCAGCACCGCCGTAATGGCGAAGACCACGATGGAAACGATCAACAACGTCACAATCGCCGCGCCGAAGCGCTGCACGATCAACCAGAGTGTGTTGCTATTCATCTGCATCCTCCCGCTCGATCCAGCGTTGCATTTACGCGTCCAGCCACACCTGCTCGCTGAACATGTAGCCCATGAAGCCGCCCAGCGGATTGCTGGAGTAGCCCTGGATACGCTTGTCCACGCCATCGATGTTGCTGATGAATACCGGAATGCCGATGCCGCAGTTCTGGCTGACCAGTGCCTGCATGTCGCCATACATTTTGCTGCGCTTGGCGTCGTCGGTTTCGCCACGGGCCAGCAGCAGCAACTGGTCGAACTGGTCATTCTTCCAGCCGGACTCGTTCCACGGTGCGGTGGACTGGAAGAACTGCGAGAAGATCACGTCGGCGTTCGGTCGCGGGTTGATGTTGCCGAAGCTCAGCGGGTGCTTCATCCAGTGGTTGGACCAGTAGCCATCGCTTGGCAGACGGTTGACGTTGAGGGTCAGACCGGCCTGTTTAGCGGACTGTTGCAGCAGCACGGCGATGTCCACCGAACCGGTCGCAGCCGGCGATGCCGCCACGGCCATAGTGATCTTTTCCATGCCGGCTTTCTTGAGCAGGAATTTGGCTTTTTCAGGATCGTAGGCACGCTGCGGCAGATCCGCGTTGAAGTAGCGCGAGCCGGGTGAGATCGGATGGTCATTGCCCACCCGGGCGTAGCCGCGGAACACCGCTGATTTGACCTGTTCACGGTCCAGCAGGTATTTCATGGCCTCGGTGAATTCCGGGCTCTTGCCGGGCATCTGGTCCTGACGAATGATCAGGTCGGTGTAGTTGCCGGACGGCGCGTCCACAACCCGGTGCGTGGCGCTCGCCGCGATACGCGACGTCGAACGCGGGTTGACCTCGTTGATCATGTGAACATCGCCGGACAGCAGCGCGTTGACCCGCGATGGCTCATCGGCAATGGCGATGAATTCGATCTCGTCGAGGTACGGCAGGCCCGGTTTCCAGTAATTGGGGTTACGCGCACTGACCGAACGCACGCCAGGGTTGAACTCCTTGACGGTGAACGGGCCGGTGCCGATGCCTTTGCTGAAGTCGGTGGTGCCTTCGGGCACGATCAGCAAATGCGAGACCGCGAGGATCGACGGCAGCTCGGCGTTCGGCGAGCTGAGGGTGATCTGCACTTCCAGCGGGCCAGTGGCTTTGATCTCGGAAAACTGCGCCATCAGTGGCAGCACTTTCGAGCCGGTGGCCGGGTCCTTGTGACGGGACAGGGAGAACACCACGTCGCCCGCGCTCAGCGCCTTGCCGTTGTGGAAAGTCACACCCTGACGCAGGGTCACGGTCCAGACCGTCGCGTTGTCGCTTTCGATCTTCTCGGCCAGTTCCATGTGCGGAACCAGATGGCTGTCGAAGCGGGTCAGACCGTTGTAGAACATGAAATGGCGAACGTAGTCGGTGGACAGCGCACCCTTGGCCGGGTCCAGCGTATCAGCCGTCGAGCTGGACATGCCGGCCACACGGATACGACCGCCTGGCTTGCCTTTTACCGGAGCGTCCGCGTCATCGGCAAACACCTTGCCCGCGGCGCTGAACAGGCTGCTGGAGCCTGCCGCAACCACACCTGCAACACCCAGCATGCGCAATGCATCGCGACGCGACAGACCGCGATTGAGCCCTTCGAAAACCCGCAGGCTGTCTTCACCTGTGATCAACGTGGAGTCGTTTTTCTTGTCAGTCATATCAGTTCTACCTGTCGAAAAGGGGAAATTCCGAGTTGCTCACGGTTGGCCGGAGCGTCCTTCATGCACACACGACGACGGTCAAACAAAAACTCAGTGGCGGCTGTCCTGATAGCGGTAATAAGCGCCGACCAGAGGCAGAAACCAGGGCTTGCCGAAATGGCCAGGAATGGCTGGCCAGCTCAGGTCTTTCCAGGGGTTGGCCTGCGCCTTGCCTTCCATGACCTCGGCCATCACCTGCCCCATGTGAACCGACATCTGCACGCCGTGACCGCTGTAGCCCATCGAGTAGAAGACGCCGTCGTGTTCGCCTGCACGCGGCAAACGGTCGGAGGTCATGTCCACCAGACCACCCCAGCAGTAATCGACTTTAATGTGGGCCAGTTGCGGAAACATCTGCACCATCGCCGCCTGCAGCACCTTGCCGCTTTTGGCATCGGAACTGCTGTTGGACATTGCAAAGCGCGCCCGCCCGCCAAACAGCAAACGGTTATCCGGGGTAAGACGGAAATAGTTGCCGATCAAGCGGCTGGTGACGTAGGAACGCTGGTGGGGGAACAACTGGTTGATCAGCGCCTGCGGCAGCACTTCGGTGACGATCACGAAGCTACCGACCGGGACGATGCGACGGCGATACCAGCCCAACCCGCCGTGCTGGCAGGCTCCGGTGGCGAGCAGCACCTGCCCGGCCTGAATAGAGCCTTTCGAGGTGTTGACCACGAAGCCACCTCGATTGGCCTTCCAGTCCTTGACCTTGGCGTCCTGATACATCCGCGCGCCATGACGCACGGCAGCGTCAGCCAGCCCCAGGCCAAACCGACCGACGTGCATCTGCACGCCGTTGCGCTGCAACAGGCCGCCGTGGAATTCGGCTGAATCGATCTCGGCGCGCACGTCCTGAGCCGACAGCAGCTCCACATCGGGATCGACTTCACGACGAATCAGCTCGCAGGTGCGCGCCAGCCCTTCGTAATGCCCTGGCTTGGCGGCCAGTTTGAGCTTGCCGTTACGCTTGATGTCGCAGGCAATGTTTTCCTGCTCGACCACCGTGACGACGCTCTGCACCGCGCTTTCGTAAGCCTTGTAATACTCACGCGCCTGATCGGCGCCCAGGGTCGCGCTCAACGACGCGTAGTCCTGGGCCACGCCGGTGTTGCACTGCCCGCCGTTGCGGCCAGACGCCTCACCGATCACCCGACCGGATTCCAGAACCACCACGCTGGCACCTTTCAAGGCCAATGCACGCGCTGCCGAGAGACCGGTAAAACCGCCACCGACCACCACCACGTCAGCCTGCCCCTCCACTGCGCCGTCCCGGGCACCGGTAAAGTCTGGAGCTGTGTCGAGCCAGTAGGACTCACTGCGCATTCTGTTCCCCTTGTCACTCATGGAAGAGCACCTTGAAAAATGCCGGTGTCGCCCGGTTTGCCCGCCTTAGAGGCCGACCAGCCCGGCCAGTCCGCCGATGTCCGGGATCTGGTGGTATTCGTAGAAACTGTTCGCCGGCTGTTCGTGACCGCGTGCCACGAAGGCCTTGTTCTTGATTTTCATGTCGTGCGCGGAGAACAGGTCGTAACGGAAGCTGGAAGACACATGCAAGATGTCTTCCGGGCCGCAACCCAGGTTGTCGAGCATGAATTCGAAAGCGGCCAGGCGCGGCTTGTAGACCTTGGCCTGATCAGCGGTGAAGACCTTGTGGAAAGGAGCGCCGAGCTTTTCGACGTTGGACATGATCTGGCTGTCGCTGGCGTTGGAAAAGATCACCAACGGGATCTTGTCGGCGATTTTCGACAGGCCGGCCGGTACATCTGCATGCGGACCCCAGGTCGGCACAGCGTCGTAATACAGCTGGCCTTCTTCGCGGTATTCAACGTTCCAGCGCTTGCACGTACGGGACAGTGCCACTTTCAGGATTTCGTCATAAGGCATCCAGTCACCCATGACCTGGTCCAGACGATACGCCGAGAAGTCCCGGACGAACTGGTCCATTTGTTCAGCCGGAACGCGGTCGGCGAAAAGCTCGCGCGTCATGGTGCCCATGTGGAAGTTGGTCAAGGTGCCGTAGCAGTCGAACGTAATGAATTTTGGTCGAAGAAAGCTCATTGTGTGCGGTCCTGAAGGTTCGTTGAGGTCATGGCATGACGAGCAGTCCGACCTCGTCTCAAGGGCGGTGATGCACGCTGCAGCACACCCTCATTACAACACCGTGAAATCAGCATATGGCGTTAAAAGTGATGGCTGCTTGATAGAAACCACCGTTTTAAGGTGCGCGCTCAGCAGACTTTGCGGGGCGCTCCAGCCTTGGGCAAGCCCCCGTTTTTAGCGCTTTTTTGACCCTTTTCAGGGCGCTCAGGCTCAAAATCGGGGGTTTGCGCCGCAGAAACTGCGCCCGTACGCTGATCCGCCAGGAAGCGAAATCCCGCTGCTATATAAAGAGCTTTATCCGCGCAGAAAACCACAAGCATTTGCTGCCGGGCCTGCGACTGATTTAAGCAGTAACTGTGGTCTGGCGAACGCCGGTTTGCGGAATCTGCCGAATGCTCGCTCGCCTCTTGTCACCTCTCGCCGCAGGTGGGATACAGCAGCTCTGCAGTATCTTTTTATTGCCTGTGCATTCTTCTGGACGGAGACACGTCATGCTCGCTCAGCAACGCCTCGACTTTGAATATCGCCCCATGACCGCAGCCGATGTCGGCAATGCTCATGAGCTGTCCATTGCCTTGAAGTGGCCACATCGACTTGAAGACTGGGCCATGCTGCAACGTGTCGCTCAGGGCTTCGTCGCCGTGCATAACGGTCGCGTGATCGGCAGTGCATTTGCCTGCCATCAGGGCGCGTTTTCCACCATCGGTCTGGTGATCGTCAGCGACGACTATCAAGGCAAAGGCATCGGCCGCAAATTGATGGAACTGGCGTTGGGCAGTGTTCCGCCACGCACGGCCATTCTCAATGCCACGCTGGCCGGTGCGCCGCTGTACGAGAAAATGGGGTTTGTCCGTTTTGGCGAGATCCAGCAGCGTCAGGGCCAGGCGCAACAGCTGACATCCACCGAGCTGAAGGTCGATGAAAGCTGCCGCCCTCTCAACGAAGCCGACCATCCTCGTGTAGTGGAACTGGGCAGCGCCGGCACGGGTATGGATCGGTCGGTCACGCTGGGCGATGTGCTGAACAACCTCGAACACGCCGTCGGTATCGAACGCGATGGCCAGTTGCAGGCCTTCGCCTTGCTGCGCCCGTTCGGGCGAGGCCTGTGCATCGGCCCGGTGGTTGCGCAGTCGGTCGAGCAGGCCAAACACATGATCGAACAACTGCTGGCCAAAGTGCCTTATGCCTTTGTACGCATCGACATTCCGACCGACTGCGGCCTGGCCGACTGGCTGGAAGAAGCCGGCCTCAAGCGCGTGGACAGCGTGACGTGCATGAGCATGGGCGCCATTCCGCAACCCGGCCAGGGCGTGCGCCAGTTTGCGCTGATTACCCAGGCAATCGGTTAAGCGCCCTCAAGAACATCATCGTGCCAATGCCCCGCGTTGGCATGCAGTGCTGGACGCTCTGCGTCCGGTCTTGAACAGGTGACGCAGCGCGTCACGAGAGGCATTACCACGCGGAGCGTGGGAACGATCATCAACTCTTCGAATGCAGGAGCCCAACCCAATGTCCCAACCCACCGTACTGTTCCTCGCCCGCGCTGACCTCAGCCCGGTAAACACCGAATTCACCACGGGCCCGCTCGACGCCCACGACCCGTTCGATGAAGGCCGTCGCACAGCATTCCTCGATGATCAGGGCATCGCGGCAGGCGTGGTTCGTTTCGGCACATCGCTGCCGGTAGAAGCCTATCCCTACACCGAGATGCTGGTGATACATCGCGGCACTGTCACCCTGACCTCTGGCACTGACAGCATCACCGTCAGCACAGGCGAAAGCGCGGTGATCGGTCGCGGCACTCAGGTGCGCATCGACGCAGCGCCGGACAGCCTGTGGGCGTTCTGCGCCGCCACTCAGGCCAGCGGGCCAGACAAACCCGGCATCGTTCCGCTCGACCGCCTGGCCCTGCTGACACCGTCCTCACCGCCAGACCCGAGCATCATGATCAGTGCGCTGCCGCAATGCCGCAGCAACAACCTGTTCGAAGACACGGCAAGCACCTTGCGTATCGGCGTCTGGGACTCAACGCCCTACGAACGCATTTCGCGCCCGCACAAGATTCACGAACTGATGAGCCTGATCGAAGGCAGTGTAGAGCTGAGCCTCGAAAACGGTCCGACCCTCGTCGTGAAACCCGGCGACACCGTTTTCGTCGCCCAGGGAGCACCGTGCAAATGGACCAGTACAGGGTACGTGCGCAAGTTCTATGCGGTGACTTAACCCTGTGAAGTGCCCTTCGGCGGATGCCGAGGGCACGCCTGAAAATCATCAACACAGATCACGCTGCCGAGCTAAAAAAGAGCCAGCTCTTATTATTTTATTTTTTGGGCAAAGCGGTTAAATGCACTACCGCGCTCTGTATTCAGCATGATACAAAGCGGCACGACGGATTGTACTCAAGCCTGACGCCGGTCAGGCTTATTATCATGGACGTAAGCATGCGAAATGACCTGCCAGCATCGCCCTCCCTGTATGCCCCCTCTGACGAGCCACTGATTCGACTATCCGATTAATTACCGTATCGGCTGTTTCAGTACCCCTGTGCCTGCATGATCGGTTCCCTGTTTCAGGCGCAACCGCCGTCGCCCTCTGTTTTTCACGCTGTACCCAACATGAAGTTGATCGTTAACCCAAGGAGTGTCACCCATGAAATCCCCCAAGCTCTTACTGTCTTCCCTTGCACTGGCCGCAATGACTGCAGCCGCAACGGCTCAGGCGGGTCCTCCCGTCGTAGTAACCTTCAAAAACCTGAGCACCGAGGCGGCTGTCTACAAGGTCGTCACGAGCAATGAGACCTCGACACAGTTGAATGCGAAACCGTCGATTGATGCATCAGTCCCTGCGGGCAAGGACGATGTTTACACCGTTCAGAGCAATATCTCCCCGGATGCCAATTACGCCAGTGTTCGATACACCATCGGCACCAAGGTCTGCGTATTTTCGACCACGTTCACCAACACGTTTGGTGCGGGTGGCGTCAAGACCCCTAAATGGACTCGCACAGCCACGCCAAGCGGTGGTGCGATCTGTACCGCGACCTCCGGCGTTACCAACCTCTCCACCTATGCCTGGGCTGCCGAATTCACAATGAAGTAAGTCTGCCGCGTGCGCGCCTTTTGGCGGCGCACGCTTCACCGCCTCCCTGATCAAAACTCAAGTTTGCTCGCTCCACGCCGATACGCACATATAGAACTGCCATGGACGTGGCCCACGCTGCGAGGACGCAATCATGATCGACAACAACTCAATCTCCAGCTTTCTCGCCAGTAACACGATCAAGACGGTCGCTAAAACCGCTTCCGTGGCAGCCGGGAATACAACTGTCAAAGAGCTGGCCCCAACGACAGCCAACTCAGACACCGCAACGCTTTCGACGCTCGCCAAGCAACTGAATGACAGTGCCGCCCGCGCTGACGCCCGTGATAGCGGCCTCGGCTTCAAAGAGCTGGGTACGCTGGCGAAAGACATCATCGACAAGGTTGGGGGCACCAGCTACTACGCCAATCGAAAACTGCATGACGCCGAGGTTCCAAAGACCGACGACCCTGCGCTTATCGAACGAGCCAGACAAGCGACCGAATTTGCCAACGGAACAGGGAAAAACCCGTTCGCCGGTTTGTCCCAGGATCAACTACGCCTGGTGATATACGACGAAGGGGGCGACTACACGGTTAACGAAAGAAACGCAGCCTATTTGGAAAACCACGACCTTGAACAGGCGTGGAAAAGAGACGTGACAAAGCGCTACGTCGACGAATACAACGAAACCGGAAAAAGCACCGACACCTTGCTCATGATACTGGCCCACTACGATGAGCTTCCGCCCATCGAAAAAGCGCAATACCCCAACAACTACGCAGCCAATCTGGCCTCTGGCGACAGCTCAGTGTTGGAGGCCCTGAAGACCTCAAGCAGTTCAGTGGTCAGCTAAGGCTTCAACGCCCGGTATTCGTGTCATGGACGTGGCCCATGCTGCAAGGACGCAATCGTGATCGACAACAACTCTATTTCCGGTTTTCTAGCCAGCAACACGATCAAGACGGTCGCCAAAACCGTCTCCGTGGCCGCTGCGAGCACTGACGCCAAAGAGCTTTCATCAGCAACGAAAAATGCTGATAGCGCGACGTTGTCAACATTAGCGCTGCAATTGAACGATACCGCAGCGCGTGCCGAAGCCCGCGACAGCCGCCTTGATTCAAAACAGCTCGCTTCGCTGGCGAAGGACGTCATCGCCAAATTGACTGACAGCAGCTATTACGGAGGCAAAGCTGTTCACGATGCCGAAGTGCCTGACACTCAAGATCCCGAACTTCTCGAAAGAGCCAAACAAGCGACCCGGTTTACCAATGGCTCAGGAACGAACCCGTTCGCAGGCCTATCCCAGGATAAGCTCAGTTTGATTGTGTATGACGAGGGGGGTAGCTATACGTTGAATGAACGAAAAGCTGCTTATTCGGAGAAGTACGATCAGCAAGAGGTCTGGAACAGGGCAATGTCTAAACGCTACGTCGACGAATACAACGAAACCGGAAAAAGCACCGACACCTTGCTCATGATACTGGCCCACTACGATGAGCTTCCGCCCATCGAAAAAGCGCAATACCCCAACAACTACGCAGCCAATCTGGCCTCTGGCGACAGCTCAGTGCTGGAGGCCCTGAAGACCTCAAGCAGTTCAGTGGTCAGCTAAGGCGTCAACGCGCCAGCGCTAGCGCGTAAAACTTGCTGTCCACCGAAATCAACGGGAAGCTTGCGGGCAGATCCGCCTTCGTTATCTCCCTGAAACCATGCTTCTCGTAAAAACGGTGCGCGGCGAGAAACTTGTCGGTCGTGCCCAGAAACACGTCGGTGACGCCCTTGCCTGTGGACTCTTCGACCAGGCGACTCAACAGCCTTGCCGCCACCGAAAACTCGCGCCCTCTGAACGGAGCGGCGACAAACATTTTGCGCAACGCGGCCTGCCCTGAACCAATGTCCTTGAGCGCAATGCTCCCGATCACTCGCTCGCCCTGCACGGCCACCCAAAAGTCGCCTGTGCCGGTCTGGTAAAACGCCGGGATCGCTTTCAGATCAGGCTGATCCTCGGCGGTGATAGCGATGTCGAACTCTTCACGCTGGATCGGCAGGATCAGTGCCGACACGCCCTGCTCATCGCTCGGTACAAAACGTCGTATCTCGATGCTGTTCGCGCTCACAACCACCTCCTTGTCATCACCAGAAACAGAAAACCAGTATTCCAGACAAGCCAACGCCCCGACAAGTCGAGGCGCTGGCCTGAGCATTTTCGCAGGTCACACGGGCGGGAGACCTCGAAGATGTTTAATTACAACATGGGCCGAAAGCATGGCCAACGTACCGCTCGCGCAACGGTCAGTTCCAGAGCGCTATTCTTGACACTCCAGATGCGGTCGGATTTCGACGCTTGCCAGTGATCGCTCGACCAATGCATGAGCCATATCAAGCAAATAGATGACCGTTGATGTCAGATCACGCGTCTGTCCACTGAGCTGGTCACTGGCTTCATGCGCTGTCGCCGACGCACAACGCAATAGATCGGAGATGCGCAGCAGCGTTTCCTCAAGAGTAATGGGTGGGTCTGGCGTGAGTTTGACCATGGCTTTGCTCCTACTGTCGTGAACGCCATCCTTTGCCGTTCTCACACAACAAAAGGTGGCAGCGGTGTACAGGGTGAGAAACCGAACAGTAGGCATCCGGCCAGACCGAAGTCTGCCTGCACACAGCCGCCATGAAGCATGCATCGATAAAGATCGACGGCAACTGACAGAGTGATGCGCCTACTAAGATCGGGTTCTCACGCCCGGTCACTGAATTTGCAGTGACGAAGCGCAGGCTAGATCCCAGAGAAACCAGACGCAAGCGGGTTGGATGATCTAGGAAATTTCACACAAGAGATAGAGAGATGCCCTTCGGATTTGTGACATTTTTACAGCTGCGCTAGCTGACTCCGTCAACTTATAAGATCCACATCTCACTTGCTCTCCACAAAACGCACTGATATTTTTTGATATTAATCCGGTCAGCGCTGTAAAGAAGACAAAATCATTTTTTGGAGCCTGAGCTAATGAAATGCACTCTTGCGATAGGCGTATTATTTTCATGCCTGGCGCTCGCAGCGCTCGCAGCACCTTCGACCTCATCCCCCCAAGGAATGGAGCGGACGTATGAGCAAAACTACAAAGACATGGTGTTGGCCACTTGCATAGCGAATGCTTACACGGGTGATAAAAGCACCGCGATGGATGCAGGAAGCAGTGTCACTGCGTTACGCGAGTGGGCTTATTACGACCTCGAGAAAAGCCCTGACGCTGTCAAAGCGCTCATTGATCAGTATCTGGCCAGACGCTACACAAACCCGCTGGTCGAATCTGAAGTAAAAGGGGTCAAGTTTGATTTATTGAAGTGCCTGGACCTCTACCACAGTAAAGAGCTCAACGCCCTGGTAAAGGAAGTTGTGATACAACCTGGCCACACGTATATTCAAGACAATAAATGACAGGTCCTGAAATGCGTAAAACGAGGGCAAAAAAAACCGCCTGATAAAGGCGGTTTTTTCAGGCAGCGCTGATTACAACTTCGGACCCGCAGCCTTGATGGCGTCGCTCACGTCGAACTTCTTGAAGTTCTCCACGAACAGGCCGGCCAATGCCTTGGCGGCTTCGTCGTAGGCCGCTTTATCAGCCCAGGTGTTGCGCGGGTTGAGCAGGCCGGTGTCTACGCCGGGAACCACTTTCGGCACGTCGAGATTGATGATGTCGAGGTGTTCGGTTTCTGCACCGATCAACGCGCCGCTCTGGATGGCTGCGATCACGCCACGGGTGGTCGGGATGTTGAAGCGTTGGCCGACGCCGTAACCACCGCCTGTCCAGCCCGTGTTGACCAGGTAAACCTTGGAGCCAAAGCCGCGGATGCGCTTGATCAGCAGGTTTGCATATTCGCCAGCCGGACGCGGGAAGAACGGTGCGCCGAAGCAGGTGGAGAACGTGGACTTGATGCCCGAACCCGAACCCATTTCGGTGGAACCGACCAGTGCGGTGTAACCCGACAGGAAGTGGTAAGCCGCTTGTTCTTCAGTGAGGATCGACACGGGTGGCAGCACGCCGGTCAGGTCGCAGGTCAGGAAGATCACAGCGTTTGGCTCGCCACCGAGGTTTTTCGGTGCGCGCTTTTCGATCAGTTCGCGCGGGTAAGCGGCACGGCTGTTCTGGGTCAGGCTGCTGTCGGCGTAATCGGCTTTCTTGGTGACCGGATCGAGTACGACGTTTTCCAGTACGGCGCCGTGCTGGATGGCTTTCCAGATGACCGGCTCGTTCTTCTCGGACAGGTCGATGCATTTGGCGTAGCAACCGCCTTCGATGTTGAATACCACGCCTTCGCCCCAGCCGTGTTCGTCGTCACCGATCAGGTAACGGCTTTCGTCGGCGGACAGGGTGGTTTTACCGGTACCGGACAGGCCGAAGAACAGGGTCACATCGCCCTCTTCGCCCATGTTGGCGGCACAGTGCATGGGCAGCACGTCAGCGGCCGGCAGCAGGAAGTTCTGCACCGAGAACATGGCTTTCTTCATTTCGCCGGCATAACGCATGCCTGCGATCAGCACCTTGCGGGCGGCGAAGTTGATGATGACGGTGCCGTCGGAGTTGGTGCCGTCACGCTCAGGGTCACAGACGAACCATGGCGCGTTCTGGATTTCCCACTCGTCCTTGCCAGCCGGGTTGTACTGTTCAGGGTTGATGAACAGGCAACGACCGAACAGATTGTGCCACGCCGTCTCGGTGGTCATCTTGACAGGCAGGTAGTGCGCAGGATCAGAACCTACATGAACATGGGAAACGAAACGCTCACGTTCTGCCAGGTAGGCGCCGACACGGTTCCACAGGGCATCGAATTTCTCGGCCGGGAACTTGCGGTTGATCGGTCCCCAGGCGATGGCGTCCTGTGTGCTCGGTTCTTCCACGATGAAGCGATCGGCCGGCGAACGGCCAGTACGATGGCCTGTTTCCACAACCAGTGCGCCAGTGTCAGAAAGTACGCCTTCTTTGCGGGCAAGGGCTTCCTTGACCAGTTCGTCGGTGCTCAGATCGGTGTACACAGCGTTGTTGGTTTGCGTCATGAGGTTCCCCGTCGGCTTGTAGCCGAGTGCTCCAAACGGTTTTGTAGTAAAAAAACAACCACTACTACAGCGTAAAAGTGGGCCGGATTATGCCAGAAAAGCCCAGAAATGGTAGGACCCTCCTGTCAGAACAGCATTAGAGGCGCCCACACCGTATTCTGAGGCTCTTTACGCGTTGATTAATGGCGCGTGTCAGATGGCGAATCGACACCGCCGCCAGCAAACAGCTGTGCGACGTCAGTGGCATCGAACAGGTAGCGCTCGTTGCAGAACTGGCAATCGATCTCGATATGGCCGTTGTGCTCGATCACCAACTGCTGCGCGTCCTCCAGCCCAAGACTGACCAGCGCATTGGCGGAGCGTTCGCGAGAACAGCTGCAGCGGAAGCAGATAGGCTGCACGTCAAACAGGCGAACCGGGTCCTGGTGATACAGGCGATGAAGGATGGTCTCGTTGTCCAGACTCAGCATTTCCTCGGCCGACAGGGTGTCGGCGAGCGTGATGACATGCTCCCAGCTGGCAGCGCGCTCCTCGGGGTCGGCGATCTGCGCGACGGGCAATTGTTGCAGCAGCAAGCCGCGGGCACGATGACCGTCCGCCTTGAGCCAGAAACGCGTGCCAAGCTGCTCGGACATCACGAAGTAGTTGGAGAGGCTTTCCGAGAGGTCGACACCGTCCAGGGCAACGATCCCCTGATAACGCTTGCCCTTGCTCGGATCAACGGTCAGCGCCAGCGAACCGTCGGGCATCAGGTCCTGAAGCCCGGCACCCGCCGTTATCAGCGATTCTTCATAACGGGCAATGCCACGCAGCTCACGCTCGCTGGAGCATTCGACCATCAACAGCGGGACGGCGCCGCTGGAGCGCGCCTGCAGAATCAGCAAGCCGTCGAACTTGAGCGTGCCGACCAGCAACGCCGCAGCCGCCATCAGTTCGCCAAGCAATTGCGCGACCGGCTCCGGGTAGGGATGTTTGGCCAGCACTTCGGCGTAGCTGCGCTCCAGGGCGACCAGCTCTCCACGAACGTCGCTTTCGTCGAAGATGAAACGCTGGGTGAAATCGATGTCCGGAAAATCATGCATAGGGAGAGGGTATCTGAGGTAATGACAATGAATGGTCGGCAGCGGTGAGGCACGCCGTCCGGCACTCGAAAGTGCTTTGCACCATAAGGTTTGACGCACATTTTAGGAGCTATCCGGCGCGCTTCCAAGCCGGATGGCTTTTCGGGCACCCGTCAGGCCTGCCATTCGGCGGTTTTTTCAGTCGCTGCCCCGGGCGCCAAGAAAATCAAACAGCTGACGCCGCTGTTTTTTGGTCGGCTTTCCATCGGTGGTGACGCCCAGATTGCCAGCCTTGCGCTGAGCCGCCGCATTTTCCCGCTTGGCGATGCTCTCCGGGGTCTCGCGATAGAGCGTCTGTGCTTCCGGCGCGCCACGCCGCACGACCGATAACGCCTCGACGACCACCGTGCGCTCATCGAAGCCCATACGAATCTGAAACTCATCGCCAAGACGCGGCTCCTTGCCGGGCTTGCAACGTTCGCCGCGACAATGCACCTTGCCGCTTTCGATGGCGGCTTTTGCCAGCGCGCGCGTTTTGAAGAATCGCGCCGCCCACAGCCATTTATCCAGACGAACTTTTTCGTCTTCTTCCAGCTTTTGCGCCATTTGAATTCCTCATCAGTGTGGCAGTCTGAACGTTATCAGGCCCATCGGGAAACGCGACCGCCCCATGAACCTTCCACGAACATGAAGTAACCGATCCTTGCTTGTCAAAATCAGCCATTCATCATTTTATTGCCCCGACCTCACATGGAGTGCGATGTGACAGAATTTCCAACTTCGTTGACCGCCCCCCGGAAGGGGTGTGAGGGCTGCACCGGCAGTCCGGAACTGGGCTTTTCGTTTGATTACGCCTATCAACCCATCGTGAACCTGCAGGATCAATCGATCTTTGCTCACGAAGCGTTGGTCCGCGGCCCCAATGGTGAAGGTGCGATGTCGGTGCTGAGTCAGGTGACTGACAAGAACCGCTATCGCTTTGATCAGACCTGCCGGACCACCGCCATTGCCGGTGCTGCACGTTTGGGCATGACCGAGCGTTTATCCATCAACTTTTTGCCGAATGCCGTGTATCGTCCCGAGCTGTGCATCCGCAGCACGCTGGAAGCGGCCAGGCAGCATGACTTTCCCGTCGAACGGTTGATTTTCGAGACCATCGAAAGCGAGCATGTGTGCAGTAAAGGCCATTTGAGCAATATTCTGCGCGAATACCGAGAGTTCGGCTTCATGACGGCAATCGACGACTTCGGTGCCGGGTATTCCGGCCTGACGCTGCTCGCTGACTTTCAACCCGATCTGATCAAGCTCGACATGCACCTGATCCGCGACATTCATCGTGATCGCGCGCGTCAGGCGATTGTTCGTGGCGTTGTCACAATGTGTTCGGACTTGGGGATTAAGCTCATTGCCGAGGGGATCGAGCACATTGAGGAGCGGGATTTTCTGGCCGATTGCGGCATTTTCCTGATGCAGGGCTATCTGTTCGCCAAGCCTGCATTCAAAGCCCTGGCTGAGGTAGCACCCGAAGCCTGGAAGACGTCTTGAGAAATACGGAATCGCATTGAAGACATTTGATCACCTGACCGTTATCGGCCTGCGCGAGTGGGTGGCGCTGCCCGACCTGGGGGTGGCTGGCCTGCGGGCAAAAATCGATACCGGCGCCAGCACTTCAAGCCTGCACGCCACGGAAATCGAGCCTTTCGAACGTGACGGGCAGAAATGGGTGCGCTTCAACGCCCACCTGGGGACCGTGGTTCAGCTGCGGCATCGTCGCTGTGAAGCGCAACTGGTTGCCTTGAAAACCATAAAAAGCTCCAACGGCCACGCGCAGGTGCGTTACGTCATTCGCACCACGCTGGCACTGGGTGATCGTATCTGGCCAGTGGAATTCACACTGGCATGCCGCAAGTCGATGCGCTATCGACTGCTGCTGGGTTCCAAGGCTCTGATCGATGGCCAACTGGTCGTCAATCCGGGCATAACGTATGTACAAGACAAGCCGGTGTTCCCGGCCTCTACTTCCTCAGGTGTTGCATGAAGATCGCTGTGCTTTCGCGTAATCCGCGTCTGTATTCCACCCGTCGTCTGGTTGAAGCCGGTATCGAGCGAGGCCATGAGATGGTGGTGATCGACACCCTGCGCGCCTATATGAACATCGCCAGCCACAAGCCGCAGATCCACTATCGCGGCAAACCGCTGGAAGGCTTCGATGCGGTGATTCCGCGCATCGGCGCTTCGGTGACTTTTTATGGCTGCGCGGTGTTGCG
This sequence comes from Pseudomonas syringae, assembly GCF_002157375.1. Lineage (GTDB taxonomy): Bacteria > Pseudomonadota > Gammaproteobacteria > Pseudomonadales > Pseudomonadaceae > Aquipseudomonas > Aquipseudomonas syringae_T. Next base: position 22,199 of record NZ_MTSA01000025.1, on the reverse strand, counting down.
TCAGTTTGAAATGATGGGTGTGTTCCCGCTCAATGAATCGGTCGCCATCGCCCGCTCGCGGGACAAACTGCGCTCGCTGCAATTGCTGTCACGTCGCGGTATCGGCTTGCCGGTTACAGGGTTTGCCCACTCCCCGGATGACATTCCCGACCTGATCCAGATGGTCAACGGCGCGCCGCTGGTCATCAAGGTGCTGGAAGGCACTCAAGGCATCGGCGTGGTGCTGTGCGAGACCGCCACCGCCGCCGAATCGGTGATCGAAGCCTTCATGGGCCTCAAGCAGGACATCATGGTTCAGGAATACATCAAGGAAGCGGGCGGTGCGGATATTCGCTGCTTTGTGGTCGGTGACAAGGTCATTGCTTCGATGAAGCGTCAGGCCAAGCCAGGCGAGTTCCGCTCCAACCTGCACCGCGGCGGCAGCGCCAGCCTGATCAAGATCACGCCGGAAGAGCGCATGACGGCATTGCGCGCAGCCAAGGTTATGGGGTTGAGCGTGGCGGGCGTGGACATCCTGCGTTCCAATCACGGCCCGCTGGTCATGGAAGTGAACTCGTCGCCCGGCCTGGAAGGCATTGAGGTGACCACCAGCAAGGACGTCGCCGGGATGATCATCGAGTACCTGGAAAAAAACAGCGGCCCGCACATGACACGCACAAAGGGTAAAGGCTGACCGTTCAGAACATTGTCGAGCGCCTGGGCCACCTGCCGCCTTCGGATAAGCAGGTCCGGGCGCCTCGATTACCGTACATCCGTTAAATCCCCTCAGTAATCGATTCAGCAACGCAATGTTCGCCCTTCCCCACACTTCCCTCTATCAGGCCGAAGACGACGTTTTAGCCACCTTTACGCCAAATCGCCTTCTTCTCGGCGGTCATAAATCAACACATATTTGCGCATTCGTATGCCGATTCGGCATGAGGTAGCCGTTTACGGCATTAGACGTCGGCGCGTGCCGTGGGAATAGTTGCGACTTTTTTCGCCTGCTACAGAGCCAGGACGCTCGCCTGCGGTGACCTTCTCGGGACATTTCCAAAGGGATCCCCTGCCCTGAAAATGCTGGAAAAAGCACGCTCGGCGCATCGGTTTTGGACTTGCCCAAGCCACTTTGAACAAGGGTAATAATATGAAGAAGGCAAAGCTGAGTCTGGCCTGGCAGATTCTGATCGGACTGGCACTGGGCATCGCCGTCGGCGCGTTGCTCAACCATTTCAGTGCCGAAAAGGCATGGTGGATCAGCAATATCCTGCAACCCGCGGGCGACATTTTCATCCGCCTGATCAAAATGATCGTCATCCCTATCGTTGTTGCGTCGCTGATCGTCGGCATCGCGGGCGTAGGCGATGCGAAAAAACTGGGGCGTATCGGCCTCAAGACCATTCTTTACTTTGAAGTTGTGACCACCATCGCCATTCTGGTGGGCCTGATTCTGGCCAACGTGTTCCACCCGGGCACCGGCATCGACATGAGCACGCTGGGCACGGTCGACATTTCCAAATATCAGCAGACTACTGCCGAAGTTCAACACGATCATGCCTTTATCCAGACCATTCTCAACCTGATCCCGTCCAACATCTTTGCCGCAATGGCACGCGGCGAAATGCTGCCGATCATCTTCTTTTCGGTGCTGTTCGGCCTGGGGCTTTCCAGCCTGCAAGCCGAGGTTCGCGAGCCGCTGGTGAAGCTGTTTCAGGGTGTCTCGGAAACCATGTTCAAGGTCACTCACATGATCATGAACTACGCGCCCATCGGCGTGTTCGCGTTGATCGCGGTGACCGTCGCCAACTTCGGTTTCGCGTCGCTTTTGCCACTCGCCAAGCTGGTGATTCTGGTTTACGCGGCCATTGCCTTCTTCGCCTTCGTGGTGCTGGGCCTGATCGCCAAGGCGTTCGGTTTTTCGGTCATCAAGCTGATGCGCATCTTCAAGGACGAGCTGATTCTGTCCTACTCCACCGCCAGTTCGGAAACCGTTCTGCCGCGTGTGATCCAGAAGATGGAAGCCTACGGCGCGCCGAAAGCGATCTGCAGCTTCGTGGTGCCCACCGGCTACTCATTCAACCTCGACGGCTCGACGCTGTATCAGAGCATTGCGGCGATGTTCATTGCTCAGCTGTACGGGATCGACCTGTCGATTGGCGCGCAACTGATGCTGGTGCTGACCCTGATGGTCACCTCCAAAGGCATTGCGGGCGTACCGGGCGTTTCCTTTGTCGTGTTGCTGGCAACCCTCGGCAGCGCAGGCATCCCGCTGGAAGGCCTGGCCTTCATTGCCGGCGTCGACCGCATCATGGACATGGCGCGCACAGCCCTGAACGTGATCGGCAATGCGCTGGCGGTGCTGGTCATCTCGCGCTGGGAAGGCATGTACGACGACGCCAAGGGTGAGCGTTACTGGAACTCTCTGCCGCATTGGCGCAGCAAGGAACCTGTGCCGCTGGGCCAACCGACAGCGGATTGACTCTCCAGCCGTTGTGCTCACAAACCCCGGAATGCCGGGGTTTGTTGTTTTCAGGCCCCCGGTTAGACTGCCCGCCTTATCAGAGGATTTAACATGACCGACGCAATCGACAACGACGAAGAAGAATTTGCCGCCTCGACCCTGATCGAAGCCATTGAAAACCAGATCGAATCCGGTAACCCGCCAGCGGCCAAAGCCGTGTTCAACATGCTTACCCTGGTCAACTACGAGCGCGAAGACATTCTTGAAATGATGGCACACGTTCTGGCCATCGAGATCGATGCCCTGCTCGAGCAAAACCGCGCGTTCGACACGCAATGGTACGAAGCCGCGCTGCGCGCCCTGCCTGAGTTGCCGCCCGAGAAATAATCGGTCCGCCGGCCATACCGGCAATATATATGCTGCAAACACTTAAGACGCTGACTACACTGCAAATGCCCCGCTGCCGCTGAATCCTCCGGGGCTATCTCGCCAAACCGGCTTTGACGGTCACTCAGAACCGACGAGCGCAGAACGGACACGTCGATTCCAGAGCACTGCCCGCCAGCCGGCGAGGTCGTCTTACTACAAAAAGTCTGGAGTACCTATGTCGTATACCCCTGAGCTGGTTGCCGAACTGGAAATCCTTGCACTGTTCAATCTGGGAAACACCCAGGAAGGCCTCAAAGTCCACCACGTAGCGGCCCCCACTGCCGTTGCAGCAGCACAAAGACTCTTCGAAAAAGGGCTGACGACCCAGGTCGATGGCGGTTATCTGACCAGCCTCGGGCTTGAAGCGGCGCAACATGCGCAATCCCTGCTGACCATCCTCAGCGTGTCAAAACAGGCCGCCTGAACGAGGCAGGGCCTGCGCACAAATAACCGTGGCAGGCCCTTCACTTATCTGACTGCCGGTCGATAACGAAGACTGGCGCCAGAATAACAACCCGACCGAACCCACTTTCTCTCGGCTGCAAACCTTCTTCGCCATCTTGCTCAGTAATTCCACGCCTGCACAGGCCAGATGCCTTGAGTTGCGATGACGCGTAATCCTGAAATTCGCCCCGACCTGGATGAGGGCATCGACCGCAAGGTTCTCAGCCAGCTGCGCACCCGTTTCCTGTCCCTCAATGACGGGCGATACGCGCGCGCGCTCGAAGGCCTGTCAACTCGCCAGCAAAGTGTTCTGACGCTGCTGCCGCTGTTCTTTCACGTCAATCACCCGCTGTTGCCCGGCTACGTTTCCGGCAGCACGCCGGCTGGCGTTTCACATTATGAGCCTGACCCACTGGCACTGGCCGAAGCACAGCGCCTGACGCGCTCTTTCTCGTACAAAGCGCGCCACGGCAATCCGCCACGACCGATTCACGGCCTGTTCCTGATGGGCAGCCTCGGCACGCTGGCACAGGCTGAACAAAGCGACATGGACGTGTGGGTCTGCCATGACAGCGAACTGGACGCAGACGCTGTCGCCGAACTGCGCAAGAAGTGCCAGGCACTCGAAGCGTGGGCCGCGACCATGGGCGCGGAAGCGCATTTTTTCCTGATCGACCCGCAGCGCTTCAGGAACGGTGATCGCGACTCGCAGCTCAGCTCCGATGACTGTGGCACGACCCAGCATTATCTGCTGCTGGACGAGTTTTATCGCACCGCGATCTGGCTCGCCGGGCGCACCCCGATGTGGTGGATGGTGCCGGTCTACGAAGAGCAGAATTACGAGGAATACACCCATACCCTGCTGAACAAACGGTTCATTCGGGCCAGTGAAGTGCTCGATCTCGGCCCGATGTCGCATATTCCGCCAGCAGAATTCGTCGGCGCCGGGCTGTGGCAACTGTTCAAAGGCATTGAATCCCCCTACAAGTCAGTGCTCAAGCTGCTGTTGATCGAGGTGTATTCCAGCGAACACCCACGCGTTCAGTGCCTGAGCCTGCGCTTCAAGCAAGCGGTGTTCGCCAATCAACTGGACCTGGACGAGCTGGACCCGTATGTGGTCGTTTACCGACGCATCGAAGAGCACCTGCAAGCGCGCAAAGAGCCAGAGCGCCTGGAACTGGTGCGGCGCAGCCTGTACCTGAAGGTCAACAAGAAGCTCAGCGGCCCTACGCGTCAACGCGGGATCGGCTGGCAGCGCCAGTTGCTGGAGCGGCTGACCGCAGAATGGGGATGGGATGAGCGCCACCTGGCGCTGCTCGACAGCCGCAGCCAGTGGAAAGTACGTCAGGTGGCGAATGAGCGCCGCTCGCTGGTCAACGAGCTGAATTACAGTTATCGCTTTCAGACCCAGTTCGCCAGAACGCAAAGCACCGCCGACATGCTCAGCGCCCGCGACCTGACCATCCTCGGACGCCGCCTTTACGCGGCCTTCGAGCGCAAGGCGGGCAAGGTCGAGAACATCAATCCGGGAATTGCCCCGGACCTGGCCGAAGACACGCTGACGCTGGTGCATTCGCCCAACAAGCGCGAGCCGGGCAAGCACCAATGGGCGCTGTACAACGGTAATTTAAGCATTCATGAATGGCCGAACTTTACGCCCGTCAAGCGCAGTCGGGAATTGCTGGAGCTGTTGACCTGGTGCCACCGAAACACCGTGATCGACGCCACGACCCGCGTGGCGCTGCATCCGGGCACCAGCGATTTGAGTGAGCTCGAGCTGTTCAACCTGATGGGCGCCTTGCAGCAGAGCATCGAATTGCCGCTGCCCGAGGTCAGCGACGACGCACTGCTCAAACCGAGCGTGCCCAGCGAAATACTGCTGCTGGTCAATGTCGGCGTCGATCCGCTCAGGCATCACCGGGACCTCAACATTCTGATGACCACGGAGCGCACCGACGCCCTCAGTTACGCTGGGGTTCGGGAAAACCTGGTGCTGACGCTGGACCAGATCACGCTCAATAGCTGGAACGAAACGCTGGTCAACCGCTATGACGGCCCGCACGCCCTGCTCGATTGCATGAGCGAACTGCTGGGCAGCTTGCCGGAGAACGGTGATCAGCCGCAGATTCGCGTGCGTTGTTTCTGTCATAACCGCGCACCGGCCATCGCCCAGCGCGTTGAAGAACTGATCAGCACTGCGCAACGGTTACTCGCCAGACGGCTCAACCACCGCTACCTGATTCAGGTGCAGCAGCAGTATCACGTTCTGGAGATCAGGCCGGGACAGGTCGGCCATGTGGTGGTCAACAGCCTGCCGGGGCTGTTCAAGTACCTGGGTGAGGAACTGCCGCGCTACAGCCCTCTGCACCTCGACCCCCAGGCGCTGGACGGCCACGACCTGGCGCTGATTCTGCCGCTCGGGCAACCGGAATGCATTCAGGTGTTTTACCGGATCAACGAACCGGATGCCGACCTGTACGTGCTGGACGAACACAATTCGCTCTGGCACCAGCGCGTGCCTTACCACGACGAACAAAGCCTGCTGCTGCCGCTGCAGCGCTTTTTTCACTCGCTGGTCTATCGACGGGGCGCCTCGTTGCCGCTGGACAACCCGTCCGAGCCGCTTTCCCTGGAGACCCTTTATTACCAGGTGCAGCCTTCAGGCCCAGGGTTTGCCAAACGTGTCGAACAGCGCCTGGCACCGACCGCGACGGACAAACCGTTTTACGACGTGCAGGCAATCATCGAAGAAGCCTCGCCGGGGCAGTTGAACACCACCCTGTACTGCGACAACTGCGAGTTTTCCGAGCTGGAGTATGGCGATCAGCTGTACGCGGCCGTTGCACAACAAATCCTCGGCAAACGCCTGGAGCCTCAGCGCTATCGCTGCTACATCACCGACCTGGACATCTCCGGCCTGCTGGATGAGCGACACGGGCAAAGCATCCTCTTCCTGCGCCACAAGGCCGAGCTGGAAAAGTTGCTGAACGAGGCGATGGATCAGGCCTGACGGGCACCTCTCATTCCTCACGCTCCCGCATGGGAATGCAGCTCTGGACGCCCTGCGTCTGATCCTGGATGTGCGGCGCGACGTGGGTTACTCGTAGTCGCCCGCCGCTTCCGGCTGATATTCGACCGCCAGCAAGGTGAGTTTGAGGGTCTTGCCACCTGGCGCGGGCCAGTCGATGTGCTGGCCGACCTGCAGGCCGAGCAGGGCCGAGCCCATTGGCGCCAGGACCGAAACCGTGCCTTCTGCACCGGCATCTTCCGGGTAGACCAGCGTGAGGTGGTAATCCTTGCCACTGACTTCTTCGCGGCAATGCACACGCGAATTCATGGTCACAACGCCCGCAGGCACTTCATCGTGGCCAACCACCTGGTCAGCGCGGTCCAGTTCAGCCTGTAACGCCTGGATGCCCGGCAAGTCTTCGTCCTGGCTGGCGATAAAGCGCTCAAGACGCTGTACGTCGAGTCGGGTGAGGATGATCGAAGGTGCTGTGGTCATGGTCTGGGCAGACTCCTTTATTCTCCGTGAATAAAACAAAACCCCGCCGGGTGGGCGGGGTTTGACGGGCTTCTCTGTCTGAAGAAGCTGCCTTCGACACTAACACAGCGCAATAAATACACAACCCGGCAAGGTCTCAGCCCGCAGCCTGGCCAGTCTCGACGTCAGCGCGCCGTTGATCGGCGTCACGGCGAATCTGCCGACGACGGTCGTCATCGGCCGAGCGCCATTCGCGGATATCTTCGACATGTCGAAAACACCCCAGGCAGACCTTCTGTTCATCAAGCCGACACAGGCTGATACAAGGTGATGCCACTGCCGGGCTGACGTTGCTGAAAAGCGATTTGGGCGGGCGAACGGGTGTCTGGCTCACGATCAGATCTCGTCGAAGTCCAGCTCGACGCCAGCCTGCTCGAGGGTAAAACGCTTAAGCATCTCGCTGAGCAGCTCATCACTGGAATCGCACACCCAACGGCTCTCGACTTCGTCGTAGTCGAAATGAAAGCCACCGGATTTGGCAGCCAGCCAAAGCTGACGCAAAGGCTCCTGACGGCTGAAAATAAGCTGCGAGCCGCCTTCGAACCTGACGGTCAGTACACCGGCCGAGTTTTCCAGATCCACGTCCAGGCCACTGTCATCGAAAACGTCTTCGATATTCTGCTGAGTCGCATCGACCAGGTCGTGAAAGCGCGCTTCGGTCAAACTCATTACGGGAACCTCGATAAGTGTCTGCTGATGGCGCAAACGGGCAAGATACGGACGCCGTCGGGCAAATGCAAAGCCTAACCGTCAGTTGTTGTGACAGAAACGCATTAATCTCCCGGGCCTGCCAGACGGGAAGCCCCTCGCATAGGCAAGCTGCCGGGTGGTCGGTATACTCGGGCGCAATTAATGCTTTTACAAAGGATTTCGCCATGAAGCGCCTGATCTCTTCGCTTGCTGCGCTTGTCGCGGTCGCTTGTCTTGTTACCGCCTGTGGCCAGAAAGGCCCGCTGTATCTGCCGGATGACACCAAAACCCCGGAAGAACAAGCCAAATCGCAATCGCACAAGCACCTTTAAGGGAATCCAATGGACGCCTTCAACTACCGCGACGGTGAGCTGTTCGCGGAAGGGGTAGCATTGTCTGCCATTGCCGAACGCTTCGGCACGCCGACGTATGTCTACTCACGCGCTCACATCGAAGCGCAATACCGTGCCTACGCCGATGCGCTGAGCGGTATGCCGCATATGGTCTGCTTCGCCGTCAAAGCCAACTCCAACCTGGGCGTACTCAATGTCCTGGCGCGCCTTGGCGCCGGTTTTGACATTGTGTCGCGTGGCGAGCTCGAGCGTGTGCTGGCCGCTGGCGGCAAGGCGGAGAAGATCGTGTTTTCCGGTGTCGGCAAGACCCGTGAAGACATGCGTCGCGCCCTTGAAGTCGGCGTCCATTGCTTCAACGTCGAATCCACCGACGAGCTGGAGCGCCTGCAGGAAGTGGCCGCTGAACTGAACGTTCGTGCGCCGATTTCGCTGCGCGTCAATCCGGACGTGGACGCCGGCACTCACCCGTACATCTCCACGGGCCTGAAAGAAAACAAGTTCGGCATTGCCATCGCGGCGGCTGAAGACGTTTACATTCGCGCCTCGCAGTTGCCGAATCTGGAAGTGATCGGCGTCGACTGCCACATCGGTTCACAACTGACCACGCTTGAGCCGTTCATCGATGCGCTGGACCGCCTGCTGGACCTGGTTGATCGTCTGGGCGATTGCGGCATTCACTTGCACCACATCGACCTGGGCGGCGGTCTTGGTGTGCGTTACCGCGATGAAGAGCCGCCGCTGGCAGCCGACTACATCAAAGCCGTGCGCGAGCGTCTTGCCGGTCGTGATCTGGGCCTGTTGTTCGAACCGGGGCGTTTCATCGTGGCCAATGCGGGCGTGCTGCTGACCCGTGTCGAATACCTCAAGCACACCGAACACAAGGATTTCGCCATCGTCGATGCGGCGATGAACGACCTGATCCGTCCGGCCCTGTATCAGGCCTGGATGGACGTCACGGCGGTGCGTCCGCGTGACAGCGAAGCCCGCGCCTACGACATCGTAGGGCCGATCTGCGAAACCGGCGATTTCCTGGCCAAGGGCCGCGAACTGGCGCTGGCCGAGGGCGACCTGCTGGCGGTGCATTCAGCCGGCGCTTACGGTTTTGTCATGAGTTCGAACTACAACACCCGTGGCCGTGCTGCCGAGGTACTGGTCGACGGTTCCCAGGCTTTTGAAGTGCGTCGTCGCGAAACCGTGGCCGAGCTGTTCGCTGGCGAAAGCCTGCTGCCGGAGTAATCCCATGCTGCTGCGTTTTACCAAGATGCACGGGCTGGGTAATGACTTCATGGTCCTGGACCTGGTGAGTCAGCACGCGCATATTTTGCCCAAGCACGCCAAACAGTGGGGCGACCGCCACACCGGTATCGGTTTCGATCAGCTACTGCTGGTCGAGGCGCCCAACAATCCGGACGTGGACTTTCGCTATCGGATCTTCAACTCGGACGGGTCTGAAGTCGAACAATGCGGCAACGGCGCACGCTGTTTCGCCCGTTTCGTGCTCGACAAGCGCCTGACCGCCAAGAAGCAGATACGCGTCGAGACCAAAGGCGGCATCATCGAGCTGGATATCCGCAGCGACGGACAGATCAGCGTCGATATGGGGCCGCCCCGCTTCGTTCCGGAAGAGATACCCTTCCAGGCACCGGAGCAAGCCACCTGCTACTCCGTCGAAGTGGACGGAAAGACCATTGAAATGGCCGCCGTGTCGATGGGCAACCCTCACGCCGTGTTGCGGGTCAACGACATCAACAATGCGCCCGTGCATGAACTGGGGCCGAAGATCGAGCATCACCCGCGCTTTCCGGCACGGGTCAACGTCGGCTTCCTGCACGTTGTGGATCGCCAGCGCGCGCAGTTGCGCGTCTGGGAGCGCGGCGCAGGGGAAACCCAGGCGTGCGGCACCGGCGCCTGCGCGGCAGCGGTTGCCGCCATCAGCCAGGGCTGGATGGATTCGCCCTTGCTGATCGACCTGCCCGGAGGTCGCCTGTCCATCGAATGGGCTGGCCCGGGACATTCCGTGATGATGACCGGCCCTGCAACACGGGTCTACGAAGGCCAAGTTCGTCTTTAAGCGAGTAAATACGATGACCGATCAGCCTCCCGCTTCAACCGGCACACCCGGCGAATCGCCCGTCGATACCGCAGCGCCAGACCTTGAAGCAGAGGCGGTCATCGCTTTTCTGCTCGAACACCCCGACTTCTTTGCCGAGCATGACGAACTGCTGGTGTCGATGCGTATTCCGCACCAGCGCGGCGACACGGTCTCGCTGGTCGAGCGCCAGCTCAAACTGTTGCGCGAACGAAACATCGAGATGCGCCATCGCCTGTCACAGTTGATGGACGTCGCCCGCGACAACGACCGCCTGTTCGAGAAAACCCGTCGCCTGAACCTCGCCCTGATGGACGCCACCAGCCTGGACGAGTTGGTCATCGCGGTGGAAGACAGCCTGCGTCAGGACTTTCAGGTGCCCTTTGTCAGTCTGATCCTGTTCAGCGACACGCCGATGCAGGTAGGTCGCTGGGTAAGCGGCGCCGAGGCGCAGAAAGCCATCGGCGGCCTGATCGGCGAGAAGATTATCTGCGGCGCCCTGCGCGAGCATGAGCTGGCCTTTCTGTTCGGCGAAGAACAAGGCAAGGAAGTCGGTTCGACCGCCATTGCCAGCCTCAATCATCTGGGCCTGCATGGCGTTCTGGCCATCGGCAGCCGCGATCCGCAGCATTACAAAAGCTCCGTCGGCACGCTGTTTCTCAGTTATATCGCTGACGTGCTGAGCCGCCTGCTGCCCCGCTTCGCCCACTCGTTACGCTCGGTCCGCTAGCCGTGGATCAGCATCTGGACGCCTACTGCATGCACCTGCGCGGTGAGCGCCAGGTGTCGCCCCACACCCTCGAAGCGTACCGACGCGATCTGGGCAAGGTTCTGGCGTATTGCCAGAAGGCTCAACTGTCGAGCTGGAATGATCTTGATATCCAGCACCTGCGCAGTTTCACGGCCCGTCAGCATCAACAAGGCCAGTCTTCCCGCAGCCTGGCGCGAATGCTGTCGGCAGTGCGTGGTTTCTACAAATACCTGAACCGTGAGGGCATTTGTCAGCACGACCCTGCGAACGGGCTCTCTCCGCCTAAAGGCGAACGGCGCCTGCCCAAGACGCTGGACACCGACCGTACCGCTCAACTGCTGGACGGTGGCGTGGAGGATGATTTTCTGGCTCAACGCGATCAGGCCATTCTGGAGCTGTTCTACTCATCAGGCTTGCGATTGTCGGAGCTGACCGGCCTGAACCTCGACCAACTGGACCTGAGCGATGGCTTGGTGCAGGTGCTGGGCAAAGGCAGTAAGACCCGCGTATTGCCTGTCGGCAGCAAGGCACGCCGGGCGCTGGAAACCTGGCTGCCGTTGCGCGCGCTGGCCAACCCGCAGGACGACGCGGTGTTCGTGACCCGGCAAGGCAAACGCCTCGGCCCACGGGCGGTTCAGGTCCGGCTCAAGGCGGCTGGCGAGCGAGAGTTGGGGCAGAACCTGCACCCGCACATGCTTCGCCACTCTTTCGCCAGTCATCTGCTGGAATCGTCTCAGGACCTGCGTGCGGTGCAGGAGCTGTTGGGTCACGCGGATATCAAAACGACGCAGATCTACACGCACCTGGACTTTCAGCACCTGGCGACGGTCTATGACAACGCACACCCGCGCGCGAAACGTAAAGGATCTGCAGATGATTAAGCTGGTGACGTTCGATCTCGACGACACGCTGTGGGACACAGCACCTGCCATTGCCGGCGCAGAGGCGACGCTGCGCGACTGGCTGGCGGAGCATGCGCCCGAGCTGGGCGCGATCCCCGTTGAACACCTGTGGGAAATCCGCTCGCGGCTGGTGATCGCAGACCCCTCCCTGAAACACCGGATCAGTGCGCTGCGTCGGCGCGTGCTGTTTCACGCCCTTGAAGACGCCGGCTACGATTCCGACGAGGCTCAGAACCTCGCCGATGAGGGTTTTGAAGTGTTTCTGCATGGACGTCATCAGGTACAGATTTTCCCGGAGGTGCAGCCCACCCTGGAAATTCTCGCCAAGACCTTCATGCTGGGCGTTATCACCAATGGCAATGCCGATGTGCGGCGCCTTGGGCTGGCGGACTACTTCGCCTTTGCCCTGTGCGCTGAAGACCTCGGTATCGGCAAGCCGGACCCGGCGTTGTTTCACGAGGCGCTACGGCGCGCCAACGTTGATGGCTCCGTGGCCGTGCATGTGGGCGACCACCCCAGCGACGATATTGCGGGCGCGCAACAGGCAGGCATGCGTGCCATCTGGTACAACCCGCAGAACAAAGCCTGGGACGCCGACCGCCTGCCGGACGCAGAGATTCACAACCTGTCGCAGCTGCCGGATGTGCTGGCGCGCTGGTCCTGAAAAACGTACCGATATGCGCCCAATAGAAAAAGCCCGCAGCGACGGCGGGCTTTTTCTCACACGGCTTTTTGACCTTAGATAGGTCGGCTGCCGTACTTGTTGTCAGGCTTCTTGGGCGGATCGGCGACCACATTGGCCTCCACTTCCTGCACCTTCCCGCCTTTCGCCAGGAATTCTTCCATGGCACGCGCCAGCGCATCACGCTCTTTGTTCTTGGCTTCTACGCTAGGCAATTCCTCGACCGACACTGCGGCCTTGGCCTTGCCTTTGGTAGGTGCCGCCGGAACGTCGGAGTCGTCTGGTTCGGCTGTATCGTCTTCCGGGGAAGCCGCTGCCAGCTCCTCACCGTCTTCTTCGCCTTCCAGGTCGTCTACCAGATCGTCGTTAGTATCATCGTCGTCGCTCATGTTCTACCTCATGACTTGCGAAAGCTGATTAGTTATAGCCCAACCGCCGAGAACTGCTAAGGCGATCGGAAAAATTCAACAACCGCTGACCCCAGCGGTTATGTCTATTCACCCTGAAGGGTGGCCAGGACGTTACGAGACCCACCAGCGTCTCGATGCTCGCCCAGGTAAATACCTTGCCAGGTGCCCAGCGCCAGTCGTCCTGCCGTGACCGGCAACACTAACTGGCAGCCCAGCAAACTGGCCTTGAAATGCGCTGGCAAGTCATCAGGGCCTTCGTCGTCATGTTCGTAGCCGTCCACGCCCTGAGGCACCAGACGGTTGAAGAAACGCTCAAAGTCACGACGTACTGCCGGGTCGGCATTTTCGTTGACGGTCAACGAAGCCGAGGTATGTTGCAGCCATACATGCAGCAGCCCGACACGACACTCCCGCAGCTGGGGCAAGCCTGCGACTATTTCGTCAGTCACCAGATGGAACCCGCGGGGCCTCGCCCGCAAGGCAATCCTGGATTGATGCCACATACCGTTCTCCGCACCTTCGGCGCGCATTCTAACTCGACTGAGAAAAAAGCAAAGCGCGCAATAAACCGGCTTCCCTGCAAGTTAACGAAGACTGCTGCAGCATCGTTACCTGCGTTGCGTCATGGCGCCGAAATCATTGACACAGGCAAGATCAATGACAGCAGAAAGGCGCGGTTTATCCGCAAACATCAGACAAAAAAAATGCCCGGAGACCGGGCATTCTTTTTTGCGTCGGCGACTGATTACAAGTTGTAGCCACGCTCGTTGTGTTGCGCAAGGTCCAGACCGACAGACTCTTCCTCGTCGGTGACACGCAGCCCCATCACCGCATCCAGTACCTTGAGGATGATGAAGGTCACGATAGCGGTGTAAACGACGGTGAACGCGACGCCCTTGAATTGAATCCAGACCTGAGCACCGATGTCAGTCACGGTGCCGAAACCGCCCAGCGCTGGCGCTGCAAACACGCCCGTCAGGATGGCGCCGACGATGCCGCCGATACCGTGTACACCGAAGGCGTCCAGGGAGTCGTCGTAGCCGAGTTTGCGTTTCAGGCTGGTGGCGCAGAAGAAGCAGATCACACCCGCAGCCAGACCGATGATCAGAGCGCCCATCGGGCCAACTGTACCGGCAGCCGGGGTAATGGCAACCAGACCGGCAACCACACCCGATGCGATGCCCAGGGCACTTGGCTTACCGTGAGTCAGCCACTCGGCGAACATCCAGCCCAGTGCGGCAGCGGCGGTCGCGATTTGAGTGACCAGCATGGCCATGCCGGCAGTGCCGTTGGCTGCTGCGGCAGAACCGGCGTTGAAGCCGAACCAGCCCACCCAGAGCATTGCTGCGCCGATCAGGGTGTAACCCAGATTGTGCGGAGCCATCGGGGTGGTCGGGAAGCCTTTGCGCTTGCCCAGAACCAGGCAGGCCACCAGACCGGCTACACCGGCGTTGATATGCACCACCGTGCCGCCAGCGAAGTCCAGAACGCCCCAGTCCCACATCAGACCACCGACGCCACCCCAGACCATGTGGGCGATAGGTGCGTAGACCAGCGTGAACCAGATACCCATGAAGATCAGCATCGCGGAGAACTTCATGCGCTCTGCGAAGGCACCGACGATCAGCGCCGGGGTGATGATTGCAAAGGTCATCTGGAAGGTGACGAACACCGCCTCAGGGAACAATGCAGCAGGACCGGTAAGGCTCGCAGGCGTGATACCCGCCAGGAACGCTTTACCCATACCGCCAAAGAAGGAGTTGAAGTTGACGACGCCCGCTTCCATACCGGTTGTGTCAAACGCAATGCTGTAGCCGTAAACGACCCACAGGATGCTGATCAGACCGGTAATCGCGAAACACTGCATCATCACCGACAGGATGTTCTTCGAGCGAACCATGCCGCCGTAGAACAGAGCCAGGCCGGGAATGGTCATGAACAGGACCAGCGCGGTCGCCGTCAGCATCCATGCGGTGTCGCCAGAGTTCAGTACCGGCTCGGCCACTGGATCAGCCGCCAGGGCAAGACCAGGTAATGCGAGGGACAACAGGGCACCTAGCCCTGCGAATTGACGCAGAGTCATATTGTTTTCTCCTGGGGCGTTGGGGTTTGGCGGCTTAAATAGCGTCTGTATCGGTCTCGCCGGTACGGATGCGAATGGCCTGTTCCAGATTGACCACGAAAATCTTGCCGTCACCGATCTTGCCGGTGTTGGCGGCCTTGGTTATCGCTTCGATGACCCGATCCAGATCCTTGTCATCGATGGCAACGTCGATCTTCACTTTTGGAAGGAAGTCGACAACGTATTCAGCACCGCGGTACAGCTCAGTGTGACCCTTCTGACGCCCGAAGCCTTTGACTTCAGTGACGGTGATGCCCTGCACGCCGATCTCGGACAACGACTCGCGCACGTCATCCAGTTTGAACGGCTTGATGATGGCAGTGACTAGCTTCATGAAAACTTTCTCCCGAATTTGGTGGACTTGCCCCAGGAAAACAAACCCGACTCAAGTCTAAGCGCAGTGCCTGGCTTTGTAACGTGTCGGCCGCCTGATCAGGCCAGACCAACGCCAGAAAAACCGCGTATGACGAAACACATCCCCGCTCCGCCTGCCGCACTGCATTCGTCACAGCGACTGCATCAGTGCATGGGTCATAAGCCACTAAGCAGAAAGCTTGCCATCTCGTGAATATTCATTGAATACAGGTTCTTGGGCGCATTTGGCGCCGTGAGACCCGCCACCCGGCCAACGTTATGCACGGTAATGGTGCCAGGACGCACACCGCCTCGCCCCATAAGCGTGCAGCCTGTCGCGCCTGAATTGACTATAGACGCTGCGTGTTACACTGCTGGCCATCAGATTCAGGAAAATCATCATGCTCGCGCCCAAAGCTTTTCTCGACGCCCTCAGCGGCCACGCCTCCCGCCTGTTCAACGGCGAAACGCCCATACCCCGCAGCGAATTCGAAACCCAGTTCAAGGCGCTGCTGCAAAGCGGCTTCAGCAAACTGGATCTGGTGAGCCGGGAAGAGTTCGACAGCCAGATGGCCGTCCTTGCCCGCACCCGCGCACGCCTTGAGGCGCTGGAAGCCAAAATGGCCGAGATGGAAGAAAAGATCGGCGGCGCCGAGAAGGCTGAGTAAGCGGCTCAGCCATCAAGAACAAGGGTTAGAAGCACTGCGGTCAGACGACCTCACTTCGTATCGCCTGTATCACGATGCTCGACAACCGTTCGGTCAGAGGATTTGGATTTGCCTCTCGCCTGTGCAATGTCAGTGCAATAGAGGGTAGAGGCGGTAAGCCTCGCTCTTCGGTATCAAGCAGTTCAGTGCCTGCCTGAAGCCCGAGGGATGTTCTGATGGTGTACCCCAGACCGGCTTCAGTGGCTGCAGACAGGCCATTGAGGCTGGAGCTGGTAAACGAAAGAAGCCAAGGGATCCCTGCAAGGTCCAGTGCGTCAGTGGCCTTTGAATGAAAGGGGCACGGCGCATCGAACGCAATGATAGGCAGCGGGTTGCCTGATTCGACACGCCAGTCGAGATACTGGTGAGACGATCCGATCCACTGCATGGGCAGGTTCACTATCGTCTCCTGATACCCGTTCTTCTTCACTCCGCCCCACGCCACCGCGAGATCGAGAGAACCGTTTTCTATACGGTTGAGCAGGTCGGCATTGCGGGCAATACGCGCCTCGACTCGCACGTCCGGATGGGCTCTGGCGAACCGTCCGAGCACCGTCGGCAAGAAACTCCCCAGGTCTTCCTGCAACCCGAGACGCACCCACCCTTTGAGCTTCAGCTCGGACACCGCCGTCATCGTCTCATCGTTAAGGCTCAAGAGCCGCCTGGAGTAATTGAGCAATACCTCTCCGGTGTCCGTCAGCGCCAACTTGCGACCTGCTTTCTTGAACAGGGGTGAACCTGCCTGAGCTTCCAGCTTCTTCAATTGAGCGCTGATAGCAGAAGTAGAGCGTGCAAGCTTTTGTGCAGCCTTGGCAAAACTGCCCAGTTCGACCCCTGTTACGAAGCTACGCATGACATCTAAATCAAAATTTACCGGTCTCATGACAATCCTGCTTTTCGGGACGAACACGCAAAATAATTTGATATTCGAGACGATACTCTCATGCGATTCTGACGGCCAACAACTAATTGAATAGTGGGATTCTTATGACTGTCGATAACGGTCACCGATGGAAAGTGCTCGGTGTTGGCGTGGCCGCCAACGCGAGCTTTTCCAGCGTCGTCGGGGGGCTGCCTGCCACGGCAGTTTATATGCGAGCCACTTATCAGCTGGACAACAGCGAGTTGGGGCTTGTACTCGGCGTCTTGGGCTTGGGTATCGCGGTCAGCGAAATCCCGTGGGGCTTGCTGACCGATCGCTGGGGTGATCGTCCTGTATTGCTGACCGGACTGCTCAGCTCGGGCATTGCCCTGCTGATATTGGCAATGCTGGCCTCTTTCGCACCCACGGTGGTGTTGCTGGCGGTAGGCCTGTTCGTCGTAGGCTTGCTCGGCAGCAGCGTCAACGGCGCCAGCGGACGAGCCATCATGGCCTGGTTCAAGGAAGGTGAACGAGGGCTGGCCATGAGCATCCGGCAAACGGCCGTTCCAGGGGGGTACGCCTTGGGTGCAGTCGTGCTGCCTTATCTGGCTTACACGTACGGCTTTGTCGAGGTGTTCACGGTATCGGCCTTGTTCTGCCTGATAGCCGCCTTGTTCGCCTGGTTCTGGCTCTACGAACCCGACTTCTCCAGCAGTGCGGCAAAAAAACAGAGCATGGCAACCAACGCGAGCCCGTTGAAGGACCTGAGGGTCTGGCGGATCGTATTGGCCATCGGCCTGCTGTGCGCGCCACAATTCGCCATCCTGACTTATGCGGCCGTGTTCTTCCATGACTTCAGCAAGATCGACATCACACTGATTTCAGCGACGCTGGCCGTTATCCAGATTGGCGCCATTGTCAGCAGAATCTGGAGTGGACGCTGGACCGACAAAAACAAAAATCGACGTGCCTACCTCAAAACCTGTGCCTGGCTGAGCACCCTGACCTTTCTGGCCTTGGGCACAGTGGTATCGGCAGCCGGCTTCTACGGCATGAACGAAACCGCGCTGGCCAGCGGCCTGATCATCGCCGTCATGGTGGTTGCCGGCATCAGCGTGTCCGCCTGGCACGGTGTTGCCTACACCGAACTGGCCACCTTGGCAGGGGCGAGCCGTGCAGGCACAGCCCTGGCAATGGGCAACACCTGCGTGTTTGTAGTGCTGTTCGCCACCCCCATCGCGGCCTCCACCCTCATGACGCATTTTTCCTGGGGCGTGGTCTGGCTGGCAGCAGCGTTCTGCGCACTGTTAACAGCGCCATTGTTCCCCCGCGTCGAAAAAAATTATGCGCTTGACCTGAGCTCGACGTAAGACGCTCGACGCAAGACTGTTTACCTCCTGATAACTGTTGTGTCCCGTGTTGCCACCCCCTCTGTGGCAACACGTACCTCGTACTGCCCATACACGCCGATCGCCTGACGCCTTCGCTTAATCGACCTGAACTCTTTCCATGGAGGAGACGCATGATCCCGCTATTTATCTTTGGGTGCATGTCGATATCGCTTACGGCGGCTCCTGCACTGCCGGCAAGCGGGATGATTTCGATCACTACTTCGAAGTGATCAACTGGGCGCTCGAAAATCAACGAACGCTCCACCCCGACGTAAAGCTTTATCTGCAGTTCGGTACGGTGGACGTACGCGATTACTGTGAGCAAAAAGGGTATCTTTCGGCATTCGAAACTTTTGGCGCAGAACTCCTGCAACCGGCATGCGGTGCGTGCGCGAACTGCGGTCCTGGCTCATCGACCCGCAAGGATCAGGTCACCGTCAGCGCCATCAATCGTAACTTCCCGGGCCGTTCCGGACCTGGACAAGTATGGCTGGCAAGCCCGCCGACAGTCGTCGCCAGCGCCATTGCAGGGTATATCACGTCATTTTCGGAGTTGCAGATCAGTAGCCCTCACGGGTAATCGCAACAAGTGTCTGGAGCCGAAAGGTGATGGACACTTTAGGCTTCACGAGCGGGTCAATTCGACCGCTTTGCGCCCGCTCAGGAAAATGCCTTTTCATTCAACCATTCAGTAAGATGCCCACCAGGAAGCTGTCGGTTTCGATGGAACATCTTACTCACAACGGAATGAAAACATGACGCGCAAACGCTCCATTCTCCAGTGGCTAATGACGGGCGCATTGTCGCTCTGTGCCGGCGCACCCGCCTTCGCCCAGGACACGGCTTTGCATTCCGGCAAGTACGAGCAGTTGATGCTGGCCGTGACGCCCGAGCATCAAGTCGAAGGCTACTACGCGGAAGAACGAGGCGAAGATCCGCCCTTCAGTTGCGCGTTCTATCTAAAAGGCAATGTCGAGGCTGGCAAAGACGTGGCGGTGTTCTCCTGGTCCGACGGCGCCTATCCGGGAACACTAAAGCCCTCGCCTGACGGGGTAACGCTGACCATCGAACAAGGCCAGCAACACTCAGGCTGCCTGAATGTGCTGATACCAGATATCGCCACCGGCCTGGACCTGACCCGTACGGCCAGCAAGCCGTGGATAGGCCTGGTGAAGGTCAGGGCTGACAAGGCGTGGTTACAGAAGACGCCGAATGCCAAGGCCACTCGTGGCGCCTACATCGTCAAAGGTGACGTCGTCGGGGTTCTGGCATTCAAGGATGGCGCGGCTCAGGTCGAGTTCATCAACGCGGATGACCGCTCGTTCACTGGCTGGATCAGTCAGGATCAATATGCGCGGCTGACGGCACCTCAGCGCTGATTCCATGCAGCGGCGTCAGACGGTTTGGCGAACCCGGCTCACGTCCGTTGAAGGCGGGCAACCAAATTGGCGGCTGTATTCCCTGCTGAATTGCGAAGGGCTTTCATAGCCGACGCGATAGCAGGCGCTGGATACATCCAGGCCTTCATTGATCATCAGCCGTCGGGCTTCTTGCAGACGCCGTTGTTTCTGGTACTGCAACGGGCTCATGGCGGTCAGCGCCTTGAATCGGTGGTGCAACGTCGAACTGCCAAGATTGGCCAGACGCGCCAGCTCATCAATGCGTAGCGGCTCGGTGTAATGGCTGTTCAACCAGTCGAGCGCACGTGCAACGCGGTGCGTCTGCGAATCGCCGACTGCAATTTCGTAAAGCCTGCGTCCGTTGTTGCCACGCAGCAGCCGGTAATAAAGCTCCCGAAGTGCCAAAGGCGCAAGCATGCCGATATCCCGAGGGGTGTCGAGCAGGCGCACCAGCCGCAGAACCGTTTCCAGCAGCGGCTGGTCAATGTGGTCCAGAAACAGGCCGCGCTGCGGCTCATCCGGCACCCCGCTGAGCGGCGCATCGGCGATGAGCTGAGCGATTTGCACCGGATCGAAATCCAGGCGAATACACAGATAAGGTGCGTCGGAACTTGCTTCGATCACCCGCCCGGACACGGGCACGGTCACCGCAACCACAAGGTAGCTGAGCGAGTCGTACACATACTGCTCATCACTTAGCCCAATTTCTTTACGCCCCTGAACGATCAAGCAAAGGGCCGGCCGATGGACAGCGTGAATCAATTCGGACGGCGCGTCGCAACGGATCACATACAGCGGCGCGATAGCCGTTTCGTAGACACCGGGCACCGTAAACCTCTGTGTGATCAACCGAATGATTTCAGCACGGTAAACACTGTTGCCCTGAAGACTGGCGGCCTCATTTGTATCCACAAATAACTCCATCCGAAGGTTGCTGTACGCCTTCCCTTGCCTCGCGCTCATCATAGCGGCCATTGGGCAGTAGCTCAGTACCCGCCAGACGATCAGACAGAAACAGGCAAGCTTGGCGCAGGTATCGGCAAGCGTGCGGCCATGACCGACTCGTAGCATCCCTCTCACTCAGTTGGAGCATCACGCCGCAACTGGGCACTTTACGAGGGGATAAGCTCATGTCGAACATTCAAGACAAGGTTGTACTGATCACTGGTGCCAGCAGCGGCATCGGCGAAGCCGCCGCCAGACTTATCGCCGCCAAAGGCGCACATGTCGTGCTGGGAGCGCGGCGTATTGATCGCTTGAAGACGCTGACAGCAGACATCGAGTCGCACGGTGGCTCGGCACGTTACCGCGCGCTGGATGTGACCGACGCAGCCGACGTGCTGGCCTTTGCCGACTTCGCCAAA
Organism: Pseudomonas syringae; assembly: GCF_002157375.1. Taxonomy (GTDB): domain Bacteria; phylum Pseudomonadota; class Gammaproteobacteria; order Pseudomonadales; family Pseudomonadaceae; genus Aquipseudomonas; species Aquipseudomonas syringae_T. The sequence goes on along the minus strand of NZ_MTSA01000025.1, from coordinate 1,265 downwards.
CGTGAATTCGGCAAGATCGACGTCATCATCAACAACGCCGGCGTCATGCCCTTGTCCCCACTCGCCTCGCTGAAAATAGCGGAATGGAACCAGATGCTCGACGTCAACGTTCGCGGCGTGCTGCACGGTATCGCCGCCGTGTTACCGACGATGGAAGCGCAAGGGCATGGTCAGGTCATCAACATCTCATCCATCGGCGGCCTTTCGGTCTCCCCGACCGCTGCGGTGTACTGCGCTACCAAGTTTGCTGTCCGGGCGATATCCGATGGCCTGCGGCAAGAGACCGACAAAATCCGCGTGACCGTCGTCTGCCCCGGCGTGGTCGAGTCAGAACTGGCCGACTGGATTTCCGATGAAACGGCACGTGAGGCGATGAAAGCCTTTCGAAAAGTGGCACTGGAGGCGGATGCGATTGCACGCGCGCTTGTGTATGCGATCGATCAGCCTGATGGGGTGGACGTGAGTGAGATTGTGGTCAGGCCTACGGGGAGTGCTTATTGAGGGGCAGGCTTGGCGGCGCCGTCAAGAGACTTTCCAGCTTGATCTCGACCAGCCTGGCGCCGCCCCGTTCGATAACTCTGGTTTTTATAGGCGCGTCTGCGAAACCTCGCTGACGGTAGAAATCAAGGGCAGGCGCATTTCTCTCCAGCACCCAAAGTACGACCCGACTGCGGCCAGCGGATTGGAAGCGTGGGATTACGTAGTAGAACAACTCATGCCCAATGCCTCGGCGGGTGTGCAGGGGGCTGACATACACGGCGTGTACTTCTGCGACGCTACGGTCTTCGGGATGTTCCCTGTCGGAACCCGTGGCTACCCAGCCCAGAACCCGATCAAACGCGTCTACTTTGACGTAAACCTCCGAGTCGCCTGACATGATCTCCTGCGTCCAGTGAGACAACCTCGCCTCAAGGGTGATCCGATCAATATAGGCAGAGGGAATAATGCCCTGATAGGCACTTTTCCATGACTCCAGATGAATCGTCGCTATCTGCAACGAATCCTTGGGAATGGCAATGCGGATAGTCATATCAGCGTTCCTGAACGATAGTCGGCTGTCGGGTGCGAGGTGGCGAGTTACGTCAGCGAGAGCGAGGGTGGCTCAAGCCTGAATCTCATCAGCCCTAATACCAGTTCGTGGCTTTTTCGGTGTATTCAACATTGGCTGGAAGTACCTCGCGCAGGAATGCGAGGTACTTGCTCATCAATACCTGACTGGGAAATCGTGCGGCGAAACCTGTGGTGACGTCGCTGCAGTGGATGAT
>NZ_MTSA01000024.1:0-55407 GCF_002157375.1 Pseudomonas syringae | reverse complement strand
CGCCTACGCCGCCACCGACCATGGCCCCTGGTAAAGCGCCTGCCCCGAATGCAAGGGATCCGACAGCGCCACCAACGAGAGTCCCGACGGCAACGCTGCCGCCCATGATCATGGCGACCTCTTTGACCAATTGCAGCAAGACAGGAAGGATTTCCGTTATATCAATGGACGCCCACTTGCGCATCAGATTCAGCTGAATGATCGGGTAGGACTTGGCCATCGCCAATCTCACCGACTCGATGCGGTTTCCGCCGATACTGCCGAAGGCCAGCGTAGCCTCGTTACTCACTCGTCGAGTGAAGCCGTTCCAACCATCAGACGCGCTTTCCCAGCCTTGATCAAAAGACTGATTCAGATGGTTGAATTTGTTATCGAGGGTTCGCTCGATGTCGTCCCATTTGGGGACGTTGGCTAAAAGATCCATTCACTCATCCCTGTCCTTGAAAAAAGGTAAGTCCCGAGCCTCGATCCTTGAGCCATCGAATTCTAACGTGCCCAGTATGGCTTCGGGCGACATCATTTTTCTCATCATGGTAACGGGTGGCAATGATGTCAATAAGTCATCAAGCGTGATCTTCGAATGTTCTTCGGCCGCTGTGCCTTGAATTATCTACGTTTTTTCCAAGCACTGTTCGTAGAAAATTTTTCGGTGGATCATCGAAAAAGAGAAGTGCTCCACTATTGACGAACTGCTCGCAAGACCCATTCAGAGTGGTTGCTATCGGGACTTCGCTTTACCCATGCTGGCAATCTAGATACTGTTGTCGGACTTTTCCTACAAGGACGTTCGGCAATGCCTTCGCTCAATCAGATTTTCTTCGGTCCGCCCGGTACGGGGAAAACCTACGCCACAGTCGAAGCGACGTTGCAGATTCTTGATCAGCCTTTTCTTACTAAAAACCTTGATAACCGATCAGCGCTGAAAACTCGATTTGACGAGCTGCTCGCAGCAGGCGACGTGCGCTTTGTGACCTTTCACCAGAGCTTCAGCTATGAAGACTTTGTCGAAGGGCTTCGTGCTACAACTGATGAGAAAGGCCAGATCCGGTACGAAGTGGTTTCAGGCGTTTTCAAAAGCCTCTGCGAGTCAGTTGCGACTGAACTGAGCGGAAAGTACCGTGCGTTCAAGGTCGGTGATCGCTACGGCACAGGCTATAAAGTGACTCGCGCCACGCCTGAAGTGGTTGAGATAGAGAAGCCCCAAGGTAAACACCTTCCCATCGGCATGAGTCTGCTGAATACGCTTGCTTCTTACGTAGACGCCGGCACGCTCACTATCGAAGAGCTGGGCAATGGTCGTTGGGACAAGAAAGTGCCGGGCTCTATCCTTGATCCGTTTTTGGTGAACGGCTACAAAAACTTCCTGCCATCGATGGTCGAGCACATGCTGGGGCAAAACGAGGAGGGTTTATTTGAGCCTGCCCCCGTTCAACATAGCGACGCTAAGGTGTTGATCATCGATGAGATCAACCGAGGCAACGTCTCGCGCATTTTCGGTGAGCTGATTACACTCATCGAACCTTCCAAGCGAGCAGGCGCAGACGAGGCTTTGGAAGTCACGCTGCCCTACTCTAAAGAACGTTTCAGTATCCCCGGCAACATCCACCTGATAGGCACCATGAACACTGCCGACCGGTCGTTGGCCGCGCTGGACATTGCCTTGCGTCGCCGTTTCACCTTTATCGAAGTGCCGCCCAATCCAGAGCTGCTTGATGAAATAGAGGTTGATGGCATTGCCATCGATGAATTGCTCAGCGTGATGAATCAACGCATAGCGGCCCTGCTTGATCGAGACCACTGTCTTGGCCACGCGTACTTCATGCCGCTCAGAGCCGAGCCCACGTTGGAGCGGTTGGAAGGTATCTTCCGCGGGCAAATCCTGCCGCTGCTCCAGGAGTATTTCTTCGAAGATTGGCAGCGTATCCAATGGGTTCTCAACGACCAACGCAAGGCTCCGGAGAATAGTTTTCTGATTCAGCCGACCCAAGACCTCATCTCGTTATTTGGGGACGCGGTCACGGTGGGTCAGAGCAATGAGCGTTGGGAGCTGAATCTGTCTGCCTTTAAGAAAATTGAGTCATATTTGGGTGTGATTGATCACAACCTGAGTGCCAGTACTCCTCTGGAGGCTAAGGACGTTAGAACCGATGGGGTAGATATCAGGCAGTCTGCCGATGGTCGTATCGATGTGTATCGCGGAGGTCAGTACATAAAGCCTGCAAAGCCGCTGTTGCGCGAGCTTGCGAGCAAACACGGTATCTCCATTATGTCGGCGTCGGGCACAGCGCTGAACACGCGAAGCCTTGGACGCAAAATCATTAAGTTTCTCGGCGAGCAGCAGGGGTGAAAACCACTGTCACGGTCCGTGAATATGCCCGACTGACAACCAGTAATATCGCCAATCCGACGCTGGATGTAGCCCAAGTGTCGCTTTCGGCCTTCGACTGGCTATGCGAAACCAGTTCACGCTTTAGCAAAGCCGGCGCAGCGTTGGTTCAAGTTGAAGGCCGCCGCTGGCTTAAACTCGACAACTACGTTGGCGCGCTGGAGACACCCTGCGGTACGCGTATCGAAATCCTGCCTAAGCATTTTGAACAAGGCGACTGCATTCAGCAAAGCCGTGCTTTGCTTAGGCGCATGATTCAGAAGTCACTCGACCTGCCGACGCGCAAGGTCGGTGCAACCGCGTTACAGCGCTTCGATGCGCCGTTGACTGAATGGGTCATGAGCAGCTTTCTTGAAGCACTCGATCACCTTATCAAACGCGGCCTTCGCTTCGACTACCAGCGCGTGGAAGAAGAACAGCGGTATTTGCGTGGCCAACTCAACACCGCCCGCCAGATGCGCCAACCACCTGGCCGACAGCACCAATTTCAAATCCGCCACGATATATTCCAACCAGATCGGGCAGAGAACCGCCTTCTCAAAACAGCGTTAGATATTGTCTGCAAAACCACCCAAGATCCCAGCAACTGGCGCTTATCCCATGAGCTGCGCTCAATACTGCTAGAGATTCCAAGCAGCCGAGACACGACTCAAGATTTTAAACAGTGGCGCCACGACCGGCTCATGGCCCATTACCAGCCGGTAAAGCCATGGTGCGAACTCATCATTCAACAGCAAACGCCACTGGCGATTGCAGGCGAATGGCAGGGCATGAGCTTGCTATTCCCGATGGAAAAGCTGTTCGAACGCTACGTGGCTGCATGCCTGAGGGATTCACTGCCGTCAGATGCAACGCTGCATACCCAGCGCAGCAGCGAATATCTGTGTACTCATAAGGGCAAGAAGGTTTTCCAGCTGCGGCCTGATCTGATGATTACGCAGGGAGGGAAGAGCTGGGTTTTGGACACTAAATGGAAGCGGCTGGACGGCGAGCTTGGCAGCAAAAATTATGGCCTGAATCAGGCGGATTTTTATCAGCTGTTTGCGTATGGACAGAAATATCTGGGCGGGCAAGGGGATTTGGTGCTGATCTATCCGAAGCGGGCCTCGTTTGTGGAGGCGTTGCCGGTTTTTGAGTTTTCGGAGGGGTTGAGGTTGTGGGTGGTTCCGTTTGATCTTGATACGGGATATTTGATTTGGGCGATACCGCATTAATAACTGAAATGCGTCATCTATCAATTAATGGTTCTGTGTTTTCTAAATCATCTGCTTAGGACTTCCCGTTCCGTCGAAGTAAAAAAGGCCGCCAGTAGGCAACACTTTTTTCAGAAGCCATTTCATGCAGGATGAAATGGCTTCAGGTCTTAACACGGTTTTACAAGCGAGCCCCACTTTCCAGATTTGCTCAGCATACGGCCCATTGATTTTTAACGCTTTTTTCTTGATGACTTAACATGCAATGTCAAAATTAGTGGACTTTTGGAGTTAAGGCACCAAAATGACCAGACTTTTGGGAGCGCGTTGCAATACCTGGACACCATCGTCCCTAACACAACGAACCCAAGCGCTAGCCCCCCTGTTAGCCAGTACCCCAAAACTGAGCACAGTTGCCTTTGATGACATGCTCAGTTGTAGTGGTCTAATGATTCCGGACACTCATTTAGGCGAGAATATCGCCAGATAGAGGTGTCTGATGTCCAAACAACGCTGTACCTTCTCCGCTGAATTCAAACGCGAGGCCGCAGGCCTCGTGCTCGACCAAGGCTATAGCCATATCGAAGCCGCCCGCTCGCTTGGGGTGGTGGAATCTGCGCTGCGTCGCTGGGTGAGCCAGCTCCAGCAGGAGCGCAATGGCGTAACGCCTCAGAGCAAAGCCATGACGCCCGAGCAGCAGAAAATTCAGGAGCTGGAAGCCAGGATCGCTCGTCTTGAGCGGGAGAAATCCATTTTAAAAAAGGCTACCGCGCTCTTGATGTCGGAAGAACACGAGCGCTTGCGCTGATCGATCAGCTAGGTGCCCATGAGCCGATCGAGTTGCTGTGCGAAGCGTTCGAGATACCTCGCTCGTGTTACTACAACTATTGCCAGCGGCGTCGGGCTCCAGACGCCGAGCGGGTTCGTTTACTTAGCCGAGTCAATGAATTGTTCGGGCAAAGTCGAAGCGCTGCCGGCAGCGGCAGTATCGTGTCGATGATGCAAGAAGATGGCGAGTAAATCGGTCGGTTCAAGGTGCGTGGCCTGATGCGGGAACTGGGATTGATCAGCAAGCAACCGGGCTCGCATGCTTATAAAAAAGCAACAGTGGAGCGGCCTGACATTCCGAACATTTTGAATCGAGAGTTCAATGTACCCGCGCCCAATCAGGTCTGGTGTGGCGACATCACCTACATCTGGGCGCAAGGAAAATGGCATTACCTGGCGGTGGTTATGGATCTTTATGCGCGTCGGGTGGTGGGCTGGGCGTTTTCAAACAAACCGGATACGGACTTGGTGATCAAGGCGCTGGACATGGCTTATGAGCAACGCGGCAAGCTTCGGTGCCTGCTGTTTCATTCCGACCAGGACGCGCAATACGGGAGCCGACAGTTTCGCCAGCGGCTTTGGCGATACCGCATACGCCAGAGCATGAGTCGCCGAGGTAATTGCTACGATAACTCGCCGATGGAGCGTGTATTCCGCAGCTTGAAAACTGAGTGGATACCGACCTTGGGCTATATGACGGCCCAAGAGGCTCAGCGAGATATCAGTCATTACCTGATGCATCGTTACAACTGGATTCGGCCACACCAGTTCAATGATGGATTGTCGCCCGCTCAGTACGAGAAAAACCTTAACGTCATGTCCGGGATCAGTTGACCACTACAGCTGGATCTCACAAATGTTGTGGATCTAAGATGGCAAGGTGAGTCCGCGCTCATAGCGGTTCGGATTTTGCTGCAGGTTATGGATGGTCATCGGAACGCTTCCTTTCACCTGAATCCGGCCCAGCGCTATGGCACAGGATATCGGTAGCGATCCGAATACATGCACATGCGCGTTGTGTCCATGATCACGCTCAAGCTTGCTTAATAGTTTTCTGAATGCGGCCGTGAAGGCCTTTACGTCCGCGGGCGCTTGGATGATATCGGGGGTTATGTCGCTTGCGAAGAAATGGTAAACCGGTACACCCGGAAGAGCGGCTTCGACCAAATCCAGGTGAGTTGGGAAGGACAACTCGCATAATACTGCAATATCGCCACCTTCTTGGAGAGTGGGGCCAGCTCGGTGGAGGTGGCTGAAGACCGGCGAAGGTTGTCTGCGTTCTTCAGGCCAGCACCAAGTTTCAGGGTCTCGATCATACTGATGAATATCAATATCGATTATTGGACGAAGCGGTTCGCGACCGGGGTTGATTTCGTCCCACACGGGCTCGTAAATCATGGCCTTACGTGTGTCAGGGATGAGATTGCCCAGCAAAGCCAATACAGGGATTGGCGCTATCCCAAATAAACTGAAATGCTCGACCTCGCTAAATTTTTTGTGTGCTCCTTCAAGGATCTTGGCTTCCAGCCTTTGCCGGGTCAGCTTGACTGCCATTGCCCAGAACGCTGGATCGCTATCAAGTGTATCGACTTCAAGAAGGGCAAGCAGGTCGATGTGGATGGGGTGGTTTAGCGCTGGGATTAAGCCGGCGTTTACGATTGCCGTATTAATGTCATCGATCACAAGTGGTTGCAGGCGTGTTTGCCCAACAGCCGCACTGATATAGACAGCTACACTCTGCGGTTTCTTAGCGAGTGCCATGAGACGTTGTACCAAAGCTTCCTGGTCGTGCTTTAGCTTGAGCAACAAGTCTGTGGGAAAAAGCATCTCTCCCCGACGTTTGTCATCAATGATCTTGTGACAATCGCGGCATAAGAGGAGGTGATTTTCCAGCTTGTCAGCAAGAGCCGCAGAATTCTCCGTTGTTCCACGGACACCATTGACGGAGGACGCCGTGACGTGAGCATTTTCCGAGAGGTTGTAGGCTCTCCAGCTCAGACGATCCCGGCTGACATCAATGTTGCAGCGTTGGCACCTACCAGCAGCGCGCCCCCACAATAAGCGCTGGTCTCTTTCGCCCAAATCGCCATTGCGTCCTTTATCTTTCGACTTGGTTGGAGCATTTTTTTCGGCAGTGTTTTTTGGCGGCTTAGCAGATGCTGATTCCATAAAGTGTGCCTGTATCTATATACATAGCGGCGCATACTAGCACTCCTCATGATGCGTGGGGAGGCCGCGTATACAACGGGGAAATGTTTGAGCTCGGGTACCTCCTTAGGCGCTGGGCGCTCGAGCCGGGGATCATTTCGCCGGTCTGGAGCCCCCAGTTTTGATTCCTAGCTGAGGAGGAATCAGCTGGCCTGAACCTTCAGTTCACCGACAGCCAGGCCAGATGTGGGCTGAGCACCGATGGGCTACTTCTTAATCGCAATGACTTTAGGATTGGTAAAGAGCAGTCGGCCTTCATGCCCATGTTCGGTTCCCAGGCCGGATTGTTTGTGACCGCCGAACGGCATATCTATGCTTGAGTTATGTATCTCGTTGACCCAGACAGTACCGGCGTCGATCTGATTGGCGACCGCAACAGCGCGTTTCACATCCCGGCCCCAAATGGAACCACCCAGACCGAACGGACTGTCGTTCGCCCACTGAATCGTTTGGTCGATGTCGTCGTAGGCAATGATTGGGACCAAGGGGGAGAACTGCTCTTCCTGAACAATCCGTGCATTGTTAGAGGGATTATCGATGACTGTTACTGGCACGAAGTTGAATCGCCACCAAAGCTATGGGCACGCGCGGTGGTAGGCGCAGGCATACGAACCCGATACATTCAGCGGACCAACCAATGCCCTAACCAGTGGACGACTTCTCTGCTTTGGAGGTCGTTAACTCAGCACTCATGAAATAGCCCGCGCAGCCGATCAGATTACTGCGCAAGGAGCCATCCCTCCCCTAAAGCACGGTGGCCCAGCCGCGTGAGCAATGGACAATCCCTCGAAGGAATAGATTATGGCAGCGTTTAAAGTTTTCGAAACGGCATCGTCACTGGTTATTGCGTACGAAACTCTCGGCTTAGAACACCGAAGACTATGGCGTTTGGAGAGCTATCGTGCTGAGAGTAAGAATGAAGATCCAGTTGACTGGGTCAACTACAATAACGCGTTCGCAATCCTCATCCTCAATGCGTCAATCATCGAGGGTACGCTTCGCAGCATTCTCACCCACAGGCTTCGTCACGATGTCAACGAAGCAGTCGCTCAGGGCAGTGCGGCTGGACAGACCGCCCTAAATAAAATGGAGCAACTGTTAGCGAAATTTCAAGCCGAAGTAGAAATGAGTGGAGGGTGGGAAGCGTTGAAGCGACACATCGAACTGTACCTCGATGTGTCCGTCGACAAGGCCGTCAAGCCGGAAACTAAAGAAGCTATCACGGTGCTGTTTGCACTGAGAAACGTGCTATCTCACGGAACAGCCATCATTCAGCCCTCGATGAAAATGTCGGACGAAATGAAAGATGTTTATCCGTGGAATTGGCAGTCTAAACTCCATGGGGTAGCTATGTACCTGGAACGGATTTTTGGCAAAGGTGGGGTGTTTGAGAATCTGGCAGATCACGAAATGCCAGGGCATTTCTGGGCGGTCACACAAGATTACTTTACCCAATTGGAGTCGATTTTTGCCCCGTTGCCAGATGCCGTAGAAAAGACGATAAAAATGATCAAAGATCTCAGTTTTGGCTACCGAATGCACACATGATTCCGCAGCGTAATCTCGATATCAATACGTGATGTCGGCAAGGCATAGCCGCCCATCCTAACGCCGCGCGCAATGCGAAATGCGAAATGGGCGCGGCGTACTAGAAGTGGGATCGGATGATCTGAAATTCCGACGATTCCAAAAATCACCGCCTGGGCCGTATCCAGGCTTGAGCGCAGCGACCCTGTAGATGAGCAAGCACGCTCTGTAGCAACTTCACCCCTGCGGCAATGAGCCGCTCCATGACGATCATGGAACAGGCCGTTGGCCACGCTGTTGTGAGCTTCCAATCATCACCAATTTAAGTGCATACCATGCCTTGGCTTTGCGAGGAGGGGTAGATGTCTTGGCCGGACGCTTACGAATTTGTTTGTTCACAGCACTCTGAGTTAGCGATAGCTCCGAAGCTGAGCAAATGCCTCGACTGGATGTGGATGCAGGCTATGCAGTGCAGCGTCAGGTCCTGGCATTGCGATTGGATCGCCGAGAGCGAGTGAGTAGGCCTCATCGGCCGTTGATTGAACGGGCCAGCGTATAAGCGCGGCCCGTTGTTGGACGTTAGACAGAGGCGAATTTCCCTCTCCGCTTTGGTTGGTCAGCCATTCAATCCTAAGGGCCTGCTGAAACGTGGCGGTGAGTGTGCACGATTGTTGGCTGAGTAAGACTGTGAGAAGGGAGCGCGACTCCCCATGGATAGGGCGGGATGCAAGTACGCTCGTATTGGTAAACGGTTGCGGCTGGTAAAAGTCTCCTGTCGTAAATACGCCCGAGATTGAAGACCACGCTATTCGGGGCGGCGATAACCAGATGAATGTGCTTCACCCCTCGGCCAGAAAGTTCTTTCAGCACTTGAAGGAACTGCTCGGCTAAAGCGCTTTGCTTTTCCAAAGACCAGTGAGCGTTGGACGACAGCTCATTAATTTTCATGTGCATGATTTGAATGTTTAAGAAGGTAGCTGCTATCGCAGGTTCATCGACCGGATATGATATTGAAAGAGCGAGCACGATTTGCTCTCCAACATCGACGAGGTTGGTTACAGCCACTAGTCGCTGCCCGTCATCAACATCACTTTGAATGAGGCGCCACTGGCCTGCACCCAACCGGTCCCAGTCGAACACTTTGATTCCACCCCCTTCGTCATCCAGCAAGCAGCCAGTGAGGAAGGTGAACGGCACAGGCATGAGTCCACCATAGGCGATCGTGATATCGTTTTTATTCTGTCCATCGAGACGGCGCACCAAGTCACCTCTGCCGTCCACTACCTTTTGTAGGGCAATTTCTGGTTGAGAGATGCGCCCTTCTATAACCCCCTCCCGTATATCGACGAGGATGGTATCAACTGTGCCTCCGACCGTATTCTTGACCGCTGCGTCCAACGGGCTATCGATCTTGAACAGCCCTTTTTGCTCAAGCAAGAGCACCCGTTGCCGGGCCAGCTGTTTTTGGCTCTGAAGGTTTAGGAGAACTCCTACGAAGATCATCAGCACTCCTACAACGAAAGCGGCGATAGCCATCCACGCAGCTGGTCCTCCAGTGGTATCTATGTTTGCTTGCAGTTGGGTCGATGCGCTTATGTACCTGATTGTCCCAACCAGGCCTCCGGCGAGTGAGGCTCCAATAATCACCGTCCCATAGCGGATAAGGCAGACGCCAATATTTTTGGGGCGAACGAACCAGTCGACGATTTTTCGTCCCCAGCTCAGCAATTCTTCCTTAAGCATCCATAAATCCTTATTTTGAAGTGTGTGGGTCTGCTTACAGCAGTGCGTCGTTGCCGAAAATAATCAGGGAAGGCGCGCGAAAAAGCCACCAAGATTTGCAAGTTTCCAGCTGTAACTGGGAGGACGAGACCAAAGGGATAGGCTTAATTTATCGCTGAAGAATGAATCATCCCTGATCGATTCAAGGAGGGCGGAAAAAATCAGGCTTGGTTGACTTCGCAAGCAATGATTGAATGTTGTTGACTCCCTCGTTAACTATGGGTGTGTGCCATTTCTAGGCTCGCAGAATTTCGTGCGCTTGAGCAGATGTTCGCCCATCAATCGGCAGAGTCTGAAAGCTTGAAAAATATAACGCTCTGAAGCAGGAACTTTGAGTTAGAGGAAAAGTTGCGTTCACTGTCCGGAGAACATGGTTATAGCATGCGTGATGTAGTTGCGATTTTGGATCCTGCCATTCGGTTAGAAATTGATACTCACCCAGTCAAAAATACCAGTAGGGCCCGTAATGTGAAGGATGCGAGAACCCTCATGCCGGGGAGGGGATTGAGACCTGAGGGGGCAATTACCAGACACTTAAGGAATGGGAATCCAAGTATGGAGTAAGCACTGTAGACTCAAGGCTCGCGCGAACACCGTACGCCTAGTGCGCTGGTTTATTGCGCAGTAGTGATTTATTACTAAATCAGTACTGTCTTGGTTCTGAGATGGTCGCCATAGGTGAACGCAGAATTCGGTGGGGCTAGAAATTAGAGCTTTCCGAATTTCATAGTCCAAGCAGAACCCGATTGGCTGGGCTCTGCTTACACTGATCAGTATCGAATTGGCTCCTGTTGTGAGGCGTCCGGGGTAGGGCTTCCTTGTGAGCGCATCGGTGCTCGAACAGAGAGTGATGCTCTGATATTCTTTCTAACCTATGCATCAACGTCTGACGTCAGGAGCAAATTAGTGGAAAGTGAAGAGCTCTATATTTCTGTAGATATCGAGGCCTCTGGGCCGATACCCGGTGAGTTTAGTATGCTCTCTTTAGGGGCCTGTGTTGTGGGGCGGGCACAGGATGCGATCTATTTGGAGATAAAGCCGGATAGCCCAAAGCATGACCCCGAATCCCTAGGTGTAACGGGATTCGATCTTGGTGAATTAGCTAAAACAGGCCTTACGCCATTCGAGGCGATGAAGAAGCTTGCTGAGTGGGTTTCGCAGGTCAACGTAAACGGCCAAAAAGCGATTTTTGTAGGGCTGAACGCACCCTTTGATTGGTCGTTTGTGAATTTCTACTTTCACAAATACTTAGGCGAAAATCCTTTTGGCTTTGCAGCTCTTGACATGAAAGCTTTCTATATGGGGGCTTTCAACCTTCAGTGGAGGCAAACTAAATCTTCGCACATGGCGCAACAATTGCAGCCACGAGGCTCTGCCACCCACAATGCGCTGGATGACGCCCGCTATCAGGCGGAGCTATTCGACTTAATGCTCCGCCGTAGGGCCGCTCAGGGATAATCAACGTCGCTTATCGTCGCTTATCGTTGCTTCGAGGCATGCCCCGTTTCTGAATGACCAGGCCTTGATACCGCTAGGTTCGGTTGACTGGCCAACGATAACAGCAATCGGGTGTGGCAGCTCATTGGAATAGCGCCTCGCGAATTTTGAGAAGCTAGTTACGTCTGTCGGAGAGATTACAGGGACGGTTTGCGGGTGAGTGTGCCAATAGCCCACAAGTCGAAGTCCTTTGGCATTCGCCGACTCAATCTCCCGTTGGCAGCGTTCGCCGTCGAGCTCCAACCATATCCTTCCTGCTCTATCTCTTGGGTGGGGAGGTGTGGCCAACGTCATGATCAGTCCATTCGGGTTGGAAAGATCGACGAACAATTGCCCCCCTCGCTCAGAGCGCCACAAGCCTTGTCGGTGCTGATTAAAGACATGAGCAACGCTTTGGGACACAGGCAAACAGCTGTTAATTTCAGGCCAACACCAGCTCCATGCAATTGCAGTCATGCCTCCACACCTTCAGGCGTCGGCCATTCTCGCTCTAGGACAATATGTTGGACCCCATTTTCCAGTTTTGGGCCTTTATAGATGCCTCCGCGATCGGCTGCATCATGTGGCCTATAGATCGTCGTAACCCATGTCTGCTCATTGAGTTGTGCGGTCAAGGATCTCAACGCCGTTTGCGCTACCATGGACGAGACGTTCGCCATACCTGAAGCGCCTCCGGGGATGAAGCTTTGGCCACAGGCCGGGATAGAGATGACGCCGTGACCTTTTGGCCATTCGGTATATTTAAAGTTGAAGTTACCACTGTCATCGAAGAGGTCGCGTCCATCAGATTCGCCCGCTGGAGCCAGCAAGGCATGGCCAATGAGGGTGTGCGGTTCACTCCAGGCCTGCAGTAAACCCCATCGAGTGCCGGTGGATTTCCTACGCCATAACGCAACCTCGGATGACCAGTCGGCAGTAGTAACGATGACCACATCGGAATTTTCGAACAATCCTGGCTTCGAGATAAGCAGCATTTCCGCGAAGTCTACATAGGGGGTGGCTTTAACGGTCGGTAGATCGCGAGTGATTTTTTCGGCAAGCGCAATGGCTTTATATTTCCCTAAATCATCGGCGCCGAGTACATGGCGCCCTAAGTTGGCAGACTCGAGGACATCTGGGTCGATCAGAATAATCTCGCCGATACCTGACCTTGCCAGCTGTTGGGCTACGGTGCTGCCAAGCGATCCAACGCCAACCATGACGACGCGAGCCTTTTCCAAGTTTACGGCAGCGCCGCTAAGATCTCGTGACAGAATGTCATTCCGGTCAAGAATGTTAATGATGGCACTGCGTACGAGAGCGGGAACATGATTTGGCTGATTCTTTCCCGACCATCGACGTGCCGATCGGAAGCCATACCAACGGCCGTGGTCTGGTTGTTTGCTGTAGGAGCGAACGTCTAGGCAATAAACCGGGGAGCCGTCTGGGCCTGGCAGCTCAAATACGATCCAGCGATTTGCCAAGGATCCATGGCCTGCGAACCAGTCCAGAAACTTTCTGCAGTCGTCTGGATTGAGATGTGGCGTCAACCATTCAATTAAACGATCGGCGTCAGGGATGCGCACGCTAGGGAATGTCTGCAGCTTTAGGTAGAAACCAGGTATCGCAGGTGACCTAATTTTTACGTTAAGTCCGGCGATGCGTCTGAAATGGATTCTCAGTGCTTCAATGCTGGTCGCGAGCCATGCAGTGTGATTTCGTCGCGATGGCCGAGGGTCGCTAGTCGCATAAAGCTCTGAGCCTGATATCGGGCGCGCTAAAAGCAACAGATCTTGGGGAGATACGCCAAGCTGAGTGTTCCAGTAGCTGGTGATTTCATTGCGAAACTCGGCATCGCGTATGTCGGGATCTGAACCCTCTATGACGAAATTTAGGATGGTGCTAAAGCGTGAGAGGCTATCCTGCACAACTGTTTCTGGCGTACCGGTAATAGGTTTTTCACGAAACCCATGCAGGCATAGCCCTGATTTCATGGCGTGGGGCCACTCAAGCCAAGGGGAGGGCTCTACATTGAGTTTGAGCGATGCGCGAGGGAAATCGCGCGGAAACGCGATGCGCAATGTTCTAGGTTTGCCGGTGTAATCAGACGGAATAGGGAAAGAAAAACAGACGACTTCGCCGTCCCGAGTTTTTGCGGGAGTTAGAAGGGCGGCAGCTTCCGTTCCCAGAAGCTGGTTGAGCGCGGCAACTCCGCGCTCAACCTCTGGGCTATGAGTTGCATCAACCAAGGCGTTCAACGGGCTTCACACTCGCTTGAGGTTTACTACTGGCTGTAATGCCAGTTAGAGCGGCCAGAGTAACCGAGTTGTGCGTGGTGCCTTCCTTGCGCCCGGGTAGGGTCCAATTCTTTGGAATCTCACGATTGGCTTCGTTGATCAGTTTCTTTCCGATACCAAAGCTTGAATTCATTGCCCGAGCGAAAGCTTCTTCAGATTCATGGGTTTTCAACCCCAGCATCATCGAAACTGTCGCGCTTGCGTGCCAGTTATAAAACGCTTGACGGTACTCCGCACCATCTTTTGGCCGATTCCACTTTTCAGCGAAATTCTCACCTGAATCTTGGGGGTTCAAGACCTGATACTGTCCGAACGCCTGTGAAACGAAGCTCGGCATTTTTTCCACAATCTTGATAATCGCGTCCAGTGGACGGAGCGGCAAGAAATGAGATTCTTGCACCACCTGTAAGTAGGCATGTGTCGCGAGCGTGGTAATTACTGCTGAGATCGGGCGGTGGCTTTCATTTCTTGTTTCAATCGCCCACTCGTCTCGGTGCCGTTTCAGCAGCTTTATCGTCGCACGCAATGGGTCGTTGTCGTCGTAATCTTGGTAGGTTGGAAGTGGATCTTGGGTTGCCGAACCTACGACCAAGTCGCGACTGTCCATCGTAAACGCTTCAAACCCTGCTAACGATTTGAGCACAATATGTTTGTCAGATGCGTCATTAAGCCAGTTGGCGTATGGAATGGGGCTGCTGGGCTTCCAACCCATTTCCCGGTCGGGCACCTCCAGCTTGCCTTCACCCTTGGTTTCACGATTTCCATTTATCGCGCGCGCCGGAGTCACGTCAATGTGAAAGCCTGGATTCTCGTCAGCGTATACGATACGAATGCCACGGCGGAGCGGGACAATTTTCGCTGTGACTCGAGTGCCCTCGCTAAAGCGCTTTTCAATTGCATTCAAAACGGCGGTAGCCTCTGCGCCACCCGCATTGGGTAGCCAGACAATTGCGTCGGCATCAATGGTACCGAGATCTTCAGGCGCATCATCAACAGGGTTGATAGTTGTTTTCAGACGCATCGAGCCTTGTGGGAAAATATGGGCCCCAGCAAGCAATGGATCGGCTGATGCCGAAAGAATTTTTTCCAGCTGGTTGTACCTACCATCGATAGTTTCGTACTGGCTTTTTGTCAGTGAAATGTCGCGAGCGGCACGGAGCAGCAGGTGCTCCCAGCTGAAACGTCTGGTTTGTTCATCTTGAATAGTCATATCAAGCCTCGTCAGAAAGAGCCATTTTTAAGACGTATAGGTCTCGCCTATTACTAACGTGAGTCAGCTTTACAGGCATGCCTATTCTGGTTTCGTATAGCATCAGGACATCTAGCCAAAGCCGTATGGCGAAGGCGTTGCACGAACTTGCTGAGTATTGTTTTTTGCGCTTAAAAGCGATTAGTCGAAATTTCAGTTAGGCTTACATGTCATAGCGATGAAATGACCACGCCGTAGATACTAATTTTTTATAGGGGTTGGTTAAAAATCATTGATTCGTCGCTCATCGCCCTCCAGCTAACTCGGTGGCAAATTTTTGACTTTTTTGAGCGTCAAAATTATTGCAGCCATCAACTCGATCTTTGAACAGGTGTTATCTGAATGAGGGCTTCTGGATCCAATCTAACCACGTTCGTTAGTTAAAGTCAAAGCTGAATTTTGAAAAAAATTAAGGGTTTCTGCTATAACGTTTTTTGAATTGAAACCTTTATTTTACAGTGCGTTAGTAGAACTCTTGAGCACGACTAAATGCGTCGCACTCGATGGGGGTAGAGTAAGGTCACTATGTTCGTGCCCCTCACAGTGCATTGCGCTGGAACGGAAAAAGTACTGCGTGCTTGGTATGTCTTCTGCGGCCTAAGATGGCTTTGTCCTATCCTTTTCCCATGGGCATGATCCTCATAATAGCTGCCATGAACCTCTGGTAGATCATAACGTTCGGCACCTGTTGTCATCGAAGCGTACCTCGGGCTTTACGAGTGCGCAGTGCGCCAGAGCTTGGCCCGATTAACGTGCGATGGGATTGATATGAGAATTCGCAGAATCCGTATTTGTTCGTCGCATGAACAGCAATCCAGAATATTTGGAGGTGATCGCGGAGTCGCCAGCAATGTTTCGCCTAAGGTTGGCTTGGGACCCCTTGCTGCTTAGTGTGCACCTGGAAGCAAGTTTCAGTGGCATCCACTCTAGGCACGCTTTTGTGGCAGGGGGCGACCTTGCCTGCAAGAGTGATAACATTTTTATGGGGGGTGAGACAAACAACTCGTGAAACCTCGATTAAGGCGGAGGCGGGCGGTATTGATTAATTCGGAGTGCGATAAATTTCTCGCTTCTACTGTGTGCGGCCTATCGCTTCGGTCAACATCATGGCTTTATCTTTCCATTTGGGGGAAAGCGCATAGAGCGCAAGTTGGCTGTTGGCTCCGCGCTCTGTTCAGCAAAAAACGTCCGAAGCTTTATACGAAAAAGCCACCTTGGTCCTTGCGGCTCAGGTGGCTTTTTTATTTCATACGCTTATTCGTTGCGGAGATTCGGAGAAATTGAGATTCGTCCGATTCTTGCTGAAAAGCAGGGAGGGAAACGCCTCATGAGTCAAGTTATCGTGACATTGTGTCAGACCTTCGTGACAAATGGGGGCGAGACCATCAATCCCAGCTCAAAGCCCCACCCGTCTGATACTCAATAACCCGCGTCTCAAAGAAGTTCTTCTCTTTCTTCAAGTCCATGATCTCGCTCATCCAAGGGAACGGATTAGTAGTCCCTGGATACTCTTCCTTCAAGCCAATCTGGCTCAGGCGGCGGTTAGCGATGAATTTCAGGTAATCCTCCATCATCGCTGCGTTCATGCCGAGTACGCCGCGGGGCATGGTGTCGCGGGCGTATTCGATTTCGAGCTGGGTGCCTTGCAGGATCATCTGCGTGGCTTCTTCTTTCATTTCGGCATCCCACAGGTGTGGGTTTTCGATTTTGATCTGGTTGATCACGTCGATGCCGAAGTTCAAGTGCATGGACTCGTCGCGCAGGATGTACTGGAACTGCTCGGCGACGCCGGTCATCTTGTTGCGGCGGCCCATGGAGAGGATCTGGGTGAAGCCGCAATAGAAGAAGATGCCCTCCAGTACGCAGTAGTAGGCGATCAGGTTGCGCAGCAGTTCTTTGTCGGTGTCGACGGTGCCGGTTTCGAACTTCGGATCGGAGATCGAACGGGTGTACTTCAGGCCCCAGGCTGCTTTTTTGGCGACCGACGGGATCTCGTGGTACATGTTGAAGATCTCGCCTTCATCCATGGCCAGCGATTCGATGCAGTACTGGTAGGCGTGGGTGTGGATCGCTTCTTCGAAGGCCTGGCGCAGGATGTACTGGCGGCACTCCGGGTTGGTGATCAGGCGGTACACGGCCAGTACGAGGTTGTTGGCAACCAGCGAGTCGGCGGTGGAGAAGAAGCCCAGGTTGCGCATGACGATGCGGCGTTCGTCGTCGGTCAGGCCTTCCGGGTTTTTCCAGAGGGCGATGTCGGCGGTCATGTTGACTTCTTGCGGCATCCAGTGGTTTGCGCAACCGTCCAGGTATTTCTGCCAGGCCCAGTCGTACTTGAAAGGTACGAGCTGGTTGAGGTCGGCGCGGCAGTTGATCATCATCTTTTCGTCAACGGCGACGCGGGCGCTGGCGCCTTCGAGTTCGGCCAGGCCTTCAGCGACGTCCAGTGCGTCCAGCGCTTTCTTGGCGCGGATCAGGGCAGCGGAGTCGGCGGCGGTGACGGCGCGGGCTTCCTGGGCTGCGAGGCCACCGGCGCTGTCGAGGCGGTCCATGTTGGCTTCGTTGGCGTGACCGGCGTTGGTCGCTTTGGCGACTACTTCGCCGTCTTCTTTATCGAATTCGTCCCAGCTCAGCATGGTGTACTGCTCCTGCTTGAGGGTCAGTCGGGTGGACTGACCTGTTGGATCTAGAGGGGGTGTTGCTTGCTTTTAAGGTGTTGCGCGCAAGGAACATGAATTTTTAGCTTTTGAGGCCTTTGGGTGAAGAGGAGGGTGGCAAGGGCATGTGTGTCCTTGCCGACCTCTTCGCGGACAAGTCCGCTCCTACAGGAGTCTACAAGTCAGCATTCGGCTTGTTGGCCTCTTCGCGGACAAGTCCGCTCCTACAGGAGTCTACAAGTCAGCATTCGGCTTGTTGGCCTCTTCGCGGACAAGTCCGCTCCTACAGGAGTCTACAAGTCAGCATTCGGCTTGTTGGCCTCTTTGCGGACAAGTCCGCTCCTACAGGTACAGCGTCAGGCTTGTTGGCCTCTCGCTCCCACAGGGTTGTGTTTTTCCTGTGGGGCGAGGTGGGTTTGCCTTACTGGCAAGCCTCACAATCCGGCTCGTCGATTGCGCACGCCTTTGGCACTGGGGCCGGGCCGGCCGGTGCAGCTTCGGTTGGGCGCGGGGCGGTGATCGCCGAGTCGTCCGGGCCGTGGCCGCCGCTCGATACTGCGTTGAGCTTGCCGGTGTTGACGGTGGACTTCTCGGTGCTGGTCGCGGCCAGGGCACGGAGGTAGTAGGTGGTTTTCAGACCACGGTACCAGGCCATGCGGTAGGTCACGTCCAGCTTCTTGCCCGAGGCGCCAGCGATGTACAGGTTCAGTGACTGAGCCTGGTCGATCCACTTCTGACGACGGCTTGCCGCGTCGACGATCCACTTGGTGTCCACTTCGAAAGCCGTCGCGTAAAGCTCCTTGAGCTCCTGCGGGATGCGCTCGATCTGTTGCACCGAACCGTCGTAGTACTTCAGGTCGTTGATCATGACCGAGTCCCACAGGTCGCGGGCCTTGAGGTCGCG
The DNA here is from genome assembly GCF_002157375.1 of Pseudomonas syringae. Taxonomy (GTDB): domain Bacteria; phylum Pseudomonadota; class Gammaproteobacteria; order Pseudomonadales; family Pseudomonadaceae; genus Aquipseudomonas; species Aquipseudomonas syringae_T. The sequence goes on along the minus strand of NZ_MTSA01000024.1, from coordinate 36,903 downwards.
AACCAGGTACGGGTTGATCACGGTGAATTCGCCGGACAGGTTCGATTTCACGTAAAGGTTCTGATAGGTCGGTTCGATCGACTGCGACACGCCAGTGATGTTGGCAATGGTGGCGGTCGGTGCGATGGCCATGATGTTCGAGTTGCGGATACCTTTCTGCACGCGGGCACGAACCGGCGCCCAGTCCAGGGTTTCCTTCAGGTCGACGCTGATGTACTTCTCGCCACGCTGCTCGATCAGGATCTGCTGCGAATCCAGCGGCAGGATGCCCTTGGACCACAGTGAACCCTGGAACGTCTCGTAGGCACCGCGCTCGTCGGCCAGGTCGCAAGACGCCTGGATCGCGTAGTAGCTGACCGCTTCCATCGACGTGTCGGCGAACTGCACGGCAGCATCCGAACCGTACGGGATGTGTTGCAGGTACAGCGCGTCCTGGAAGCCCATGATGCCCAGGCCGACCGGACGGTGGCGCAGGTTGGAGTTCTTGGCCTGCGGCACGGAGTAGTAGTTGATGTCGATGACGTTATCGAGCATGCGAACGGCGACGTCGACGGTGCGCTTGAGCTTGTCGGTGTCCAGTTTGCCGTTGACGATGTGGTTCGGCAGGTTGATCGAGCCCAGGTTGCAGACCGCGATCTCGTCCTTGTTGGTGTTCAGGGTGATCTCGGTACACAGGTTCGAGCTGTGAACCACGCCCACGTGCTGCTGCGGGCTGCGCAGGTTGCACGGGTCTTTGAAGGTCAGCCAAGGGTGGCCGGTTTCGAACAGCATCGAGAGCATCTTGCGCCACAGATCCTTGGCCTGGATGGTCTTGAACAATTTCACCTTGCCCGGGTATTCGGTCAGCGCTTCGTAGTACTCGTAACGCTCCTGGAAGGCTTTGCCGGTCAGGTCGTGCAGGTCCGGCACTTCGGAGGGCGAGAACAGGGTCCACGGGCCGTCGTCGAAGACGCGCTTCATGAACAGGTCAGGGATCCAGTTGGCGGTGTTCATGTCGTGGGTACGACGACGATCATCACCGGTGTTCTTGCGCAGCTCGATGAACTCTTCGATGTCCATGTGCCAGGTTTCCAGGTAGGCACAGACAGCGCCCTTGCGCTGGCCGCCCTGGTTGACCGCAACGGCGGTGTCGTTGACCACTTTCAGGAACGGCACGACGCCTTGCGATTTGCCGTTGGTGCCCTTGATGTACGAGCCCAGCGCGCGAACCGGCGTCCAGTCGTTGCCCAGACCGCCTGCGAATTTGGACAGCATGGCGTTGTCGTGGATGGCGTGGTAGATGCCCGACAGGTCATCCGGCACGGTGGTCAGGTAGCAACTGGACAGCTGTGGACGCAAGGTGCCGGCGTTGAACAGTGTCGGGGTCGACGACATGTAGTCGAACGACGACAGCAGGTTGTAGAACTCGATGGCACGGTCTTCACGGGCTTTCTCTTCGATCGCCAGGCCCATGGCCACGCGCATGAAGAAGATCTGCGGCAGTTCGAAACGCACGCCATCCTTGTGGATGAAGTAACGGTCGTACAGGGTTTGCAGGCCCAGGTAAGTGAACTGCTGATCACGCTCGTGGTTGATCGCCTTGCCGAGTTTTTCGAGGTCGAATTCGGCCAGCACAGGGTTGAGCAGTTCGAACTTGATGCCGGTGGCGACGTAGGCAGGCAGCGCCTTGGCGTACAGGTCGGCCATTTCGTGATGGGTGGCGCTGTCGGCGACACCGAGGAAACCCAGGCCTTCGGCGCGCAGGGTGTCCATCAGCAGGCGGGCGGTGACGAACGAGTAGTTCGGCTCGCGCTCGACCAGGGTACGCGCGGTCATCACCAGTGCGGTGTTGACGTCTTTCAGCGCGACGCCGTCGTAAAGGTTTTTCAGGGTTTCGGTCTGGATCAGGTTGGCGTCGACTTCAGCCAGGCCTTCACACGCTTCGGTCACGATGGTGTTCAGACGACCCATGTCCAGCGGCGCGAAGCTGCCGTCGGCGCGGGTGATGCGGATCGACGGGTGAGCCTGGACCTGCTCTTCGGGCGCACGAACGGCACGCTCCTTGGCGCGGGAATCACGGTAGATGACGTAGTCGCGCGCCACTTTCTGCTCGCCGGCGCGCATCAGTGCCAGTTCGACCTGATCCTGGATTTCTTCGATGTGGATGGTGCCGCCCGAAGGCATGCGACGCTTGAACGTGGCGCTGACCTGCTCGGTCAGGCGTGCAACGGTGTCGTGGATGCGCGACGAGGCGGCAGCATTGCCGCCCTCAACTGCAAGAAACGCCTTGGTGATGGCAACGGTGATCTTGTCATCCGTGTAAGGGACGACAGTGCCGTTACGCTTGATCACGCGCAGTTGACCGGGAGCGGTGGCAGACAGGTCCTGTGGGGTCTGGCTTGTCTGCGGCGCGCCGGTCGGCGAGTTCTCGCGAGTTGTGTCTGTTTGCATGTGTGACTCCACGTTCCTTTAAGTTTGTTCGGGCATTGCTGCCCACCGTTTCGTTTCGAGCAGCCAGTCGCAAAAGGGCGACCCAAAGGCTCCAAAACGAAGGCGGAAGCGGAATCTGTCACCGCTTCCAGGTTTTGAAGCCAAAAAGGACCGGGCCAAGCCCGATCCTTTGAAATTCTGTTGAAGAATGCGTGTTCGATGTTGCAAACCGTGTACGGCGTGGCTCTGGTACGAGCGCACGCGTTCTGGTTACTGAAAACGGCCTCAATTTCAACCCCGCAAACGCAAGAAAAGTGCTTGAACTTGTCGATTGAGTTGTGCTGGGTTTCTGAATGAAAACCCTACATGTAGGGTGTCCCTCGTCGTCGGGCTACAAGATAATGCGTTTTGGACATGAATTGCAACGCACGGCCTGTGGATAAAGTGTGTGTAGTTTGTGTATGAATCGCACACCATGCGTGTAGGCCGCATAACTACTGGATCGTGACCGTTTGTCACCGTTTTTTGTCGGCACTGGCGACGCGTTGCAGATTTTTGAGGGCGCGAACCCTATCACAAAAAAACGCATGAAAAGGGCCATCTGGCATGTCATGTGCTAAGCGGTGTGGTCCCGCTGCCACTTGCTACACTCGGTGGCGAACAGGCTGCGACCTGACGTCGCAGCCCTGCTTTATCAGGCGCCGCAGCCGTGGGTTTCAAAAACAACAAAGGAGTTTCTTTTGCAGCCACACACCTCGCACGTGCTTATTGTCGAAGATGACCAGCGACTGGCCGAACTGACCAGCGATTACCTGCAGAACCACGGCCTGAGCGTGGCCATAGAAGGCAATGGCGCGCTGGCGGCGGCGCGGATCATCGATGAACAGCCTGACCTGGTGATCCTCGACCTGATGCTGCCCGGTGAAGACGGCTTCAGCATCTGCCGCACCGTGCGCGACCGATACGACGGGCCGATCCTGATGCTCACCGCCCGCACCGACGACACCGATCAGATTCAGGGGCTGGACACCGGCGCCGATGATTTCGTCTGCAAACCGGTCCACCCCCGTGTGCTGCTGGCGCGCATCAACGCCTTACTGCGCCGCAGCGAAGCGCCGCAAGTGCCCGCTGCCGAGCTGCGCCGTCTGGTGTTCGGGCCGCTGGTGGTGGACAACGCGCTGCGTGAGGCCTGGCTGCGCGAACAGAGCATCGAGCTGACCGGCGCCGAGTTCGATCTGCTGTGGCTGTTGGTGGCCAACGCCGGTCGTACATTGTCCCGCGAAGAAATCTTCACCGCACTGCGCGGCGTGGGTTACGACGGGCAGGATCGCTCCATTGACGTGCGCATTTCACGTATCCGGCCGAAGATCGGCGACGATCCCATTCACCCGCGTCTGATCAAGACCGTGCGCAGCAAGGGCTATCTGTTTGTGCCTGAAGCGGCGCAGGACATGAGCGGCCACGTGTTCAGCGGCTGACCTGATGAACTCGATCTTTCTGCGCATATACGGCGGCATGCTCGGCGTGTTGGTGCTGGTCGCGCTGCTCGGCGTACTGGCCCTGCATGTGCTCAACCAGGCGCGCGGCGAGCAGTACCGCGAGCGTCTGGCCCACGGCACGTTTACCGTAATGGCCGACAACCTGGTTCCGCTCAACGGCATCGAGCGCCGCCGCGCCCTGGCGGTCTGGGAGCGTTTGCTGGGGATTCCCTTGAGCCTGCAAAGCATCGAGCAGGCGCAACTGGACAGCGGCGCGCGCGGTCGGCTGGCCCGTGGGCAAGTGGTGGTCGAGCAGATCGGCCCGCACGCCGCCAAGGTCTACCGTCAATTGAGTGACAAGGAGCCGCTGCTGTTGACCGGCGAAGTGCAGCAGATCACCGAGCAATTGGCGCGGGCGACGATTTACCTGTTGATCGACGAACTGGTGCGGTTTCCGGTCGATGAGCAACCGGCACGCCTGCAGGCCCTGCGCATCGACAAGGGGTTCGGTTTCGACCTGCACCTGCTGGCGCTGGATCAGGCCGACCTGGACGATGACCAGCGGCGTCGCGTTTATGAAGGCGACACGGTGATGGCGCTGGGCAAGGGTGGCGATTCCATCCGCGTGCTGGCCGGGATTGTCGACACCAACTGGGTGCTGGAAATCGGCCCGCTGTATCAGATGAATCCTTATCCGCTGCACTGGTTGCTGCTGATCGCCTTGCTGGGGCTGTGTTTCATCGGTCTTGTGGTGTATCTGCTGGTGCGGCGTCTTGAGCGTCGCGTGCTGGAACTGGAAGCCGCCGCCACGCTGATCGCGCAAGGCAGCCTGCAAACCCGTGTGCCCACCGAGGGTTCCGATTCGGTGGGGCGCGTGGCGGCAGCGTTCAACAGCATGGCCGAGAACCTGCAGCGCTCGCTGATGATCCAGCGCGAACTGGTGCGGGCGGTGTCTCATGAGCTGCGCACGCCAGTGGCGCGTCTGCGTTTCGGGCTGGAGATGGTCAGCGATGCCACCACGCCAGAGGCGCGGCTCAAGTACATGCGTGGCATGGACAGCGATATTCAGGACCTCGACAAGCTGGTGGACGAAATGCTCACCTACGCGCGCCTGGAGCAAGGCGCGCCGACCCTGAATTTTCAACGGGTTGATCTGGAAGCGCTGATCGATCAGGTCATCGCCGAACTGGCGCCATTGCGCGCTGATGTGCGGGTCACACGGGGCGACTGCCTGACGCCTGAAGAGGGCCAGCCGGCCTGGGTCGAGGCCGAGCCGCGCTATCTGCATCGGGCGGTGCAGAACCTGGTCAGCAATGCGATGCGCCATGCCGAGAACGAAGTGCGCATCAGCTATCGACTGGGCTTGCAGCAGTGTCGCATTGACGTGGAGGACGACGGCCCCGGCGTTCCTGAAGAGGCGTGGGAGCAGATATTCACGCCGTTCATGCGCATTGATGACAGCCGCACCCGAGCGTCGGGCGGGCATGGGCTGGGGCTGTCGATTGTGCGGCGGATCATCAACTGGCACGAGGGCCGTGCGTTGGTGGGTAACAGCGTCAGTCTGGGCGGTGCGTGTTTCAGCCTGTCCTGGCCGCGTACGCAGGTGCCGCGTTGAGTTCGGCCCTGTTCAGCGGGGCGCTTGCGCGTTTTGGCCGCACACTGCTCGCGTCAGATGATCCGCGCCCGGTGGTGGCGTTGCCTGATCTGCTGCGGGCTGAGCGGCTCGATCAACTGCTGCTGAGGGTGTACGGGCCGGCATTGATGCCCAGCCAGTTGCCGGTGCTGGTCTCGCAATGGGCCAAGTTCTATTTCATGCAACTGATTCCGCCAGTGCTGGTTGCCAGCCTGGTGCATGGCCGGCACTGGCCGCTGTCGCTTGATCAGGTGGGTGTGGCGCTGGACGAGCGCGGGGTGCCGGGCGGCGTCAGGCTGAGGGGGCAAGGCGAGGTTTCGGCCGCCACGTCTCAACTGTATGCCGGCTTTATTGACGATCATCTGCAGCCTTTCATTGCGGCGTTGAGTGCCTATGGCGGACTGCCGGGCGCGGTGTTGTGGAGCAGCGCCGGGGATTATCTGGAAGGCTGTCTTGCCGAGTTGGCCACGTGCAGCGACGTGTCCCTGGCGGCAGGGCTGGCGCTGTTGAACGAAAGAAAAAGGCCGGACGGGCAGGGCAATCCGTTGTTCCAGGCGGTGTGTTATGTGCCGCAGCCGGACGGCGCCCCACCGCGTCGGCAGCGGCGTGTGTGCTGCCTGAGCCATCGGGTCGAGTGGGTCGGACGCTGCGAACATTGCCCGCTGCCTGGTTGATCAGCTTTCGACGGCGATCAGGCTCAACAGGTGATCGCCCGTCACGCTGAACTGGCCTTCCAGTTCCTTGCCCGCATGCCATTCGCTGGACAGGTCGATCAACAAGCGCAGACGAGCGCTGCCATCGGCGGACCATTCCAGCAGTTGCGCGTCCTCAAAGTAAAAGCGCTTTTGCACGATGGGGTAGAGCGCCTTGAACAATGCTTCCTTGATCGAAAAAGTCAGGGTGACGCGCAACGCCACTTGATCTTGCGGGCCTGCTGCCATGTCGGCCAGCTCGGCAGCGGTCAGGATTTCCCCGGCCAGTCGCGAGGCACGGTCGTGGCTCATCAGGTTTTCCGTGTCCAGCCCCAACCCACGCCACTGCCGCGAGTGGGCAACCACGGCAGCGGCCCAACCGGTGCTGTGGGTGATAGAACCACAGACATCGCCGGGCCAGACCGGCGCACGGTCTTCACCGAGGGTGGGGATGTGCAGGCGACCATCCAGCTGGCGCATGGCTTCCCGTGCGCAGAGCCTGCCCGCGAGAAACTCGGCCTGGCGCTTGGCAACCGAGCGCTGAATGCTCGCCGGAGTCCCTACCGCGCAGCGCTGAAAGTCGCCCTCGGCCAGCTTGAGCGGATCAAAATACCCACTGACCAGCACCGCCCCAGGCACGGCGTGCGGCAGCGGCCAGTGCTGGACAAGTTCAGGGCAGCAGATGGGGAGATCGGGTCGTTGAGTCATGGACGGCATTTTGCCGGGGGATTGGAGCGGAGGGAAGAGCGCATTCCCACGCTGGAGCGTGCGGAACGAGAATCGCAACTATCGTGCGGCGCTCCGCGTCGTACGCCTTTCCGGACGCTCCGCGTCCTCTTGGCGACGCAGAGCGTCGAGAACTGCATTCCCACGCTGGAGCGTAGGGAACGATGATCTCAACTATCTTAACTATCGTGCGACGCTCTGCGTCGCATGCCTTTCCGGACGCTCTGCGTCCTCTTGGCGAATAAAAACAGGTCACACTTTCATCGTTTCCAGCGCACTCGATCAGGATGTAGCCTTCAGGCTTCTGACGATTCAAGGATGAACTCATGGGCCGAAGCAGGTACACCATCACAGAACCTGAAAAACCTCATTTTCTGACGTGTACGGTAGTGGAGTGGTTGCCGCTTTTTACTCGGCCTGCTCTGGTGGACATTCTGTTGAGCGCATGGCGTTATCAGCAGGCTCATCAAGGACTACGACTTTACGGGTACGTTGTTCTGGAAAATCATCTGCACTTCGTAGCTCAGGCGCCTGAGCTGGACAAGTGTGTGAACAGCTTCAAGTCCTTCACCGCCAGACAGATAGTTGATCACCTCGAAAAAATGAGCGCTGAGAGCACGTTGGAGCGTCTGCGGTTCGTCAAGCGCTTGCACAAGAGTGACAGGGTTTATCAAGTCTGGCAGGAGGGGGCTCATGCCGAGCTTGTGTGGAATGAAAAGGTTATGCGGCAGAAGCTCGATTACATTCACCATAACCCGGTAAAGAGAGGTTATGTGGATGTAGGTGAGCATTGGAGATACTCCAGCGCTCGTGATTATGAGGGACAGCGCGGTTTGATCGATATTCAGCGCTGGTATTGACGCATTGTTGCGACGCAGAGCGTCGGGAACTGCATTCCCACGCTGGAGCGTGCGGAACGATGATCAACTATCGTGCGTCGCTCTGCGTCGCATGCCTTTCCGGACGCTCCGCGTCCTCTTGACGACGCAGAGCGTCGAGAACTGCATTCCCACGCTGGAGCGTAGGGAACGATGATCAACTATCGTGCGACGCTCTGCGTCGTATGCCTTTCCGGACGTTCTGCGTCCCCTTTGCGACGCAGAGCGTCGGGAACTGCATTCCCACGCTGGAGCATAGGGAACGATGATCAACTATCGTGCGGCGCTCTGCGTCGCATGCCTTTCTGGACGCTCTGCGTCCTCCCAGTTTCGGGCGGACGCGGAGTGTCAGCTATCGCTCAACCAAATATCTTCTTGAAAAACTCTTTCATGTCCGCCCAGGAACTCTCATCGGCAGCCTTGTCGTAGCCGATGTCCGGGCCGCCGTGTTCGCCGTGGCTGAGGCGGTCGGCGTCGGGGTTGGTGAAGCCGTGTTTGGCGCCTTCGATGCTGACGAATTTATAGTCGGCCTTGGCGTCGTCCATTTCCTTCTTGAACGCGGCAACGTTTTCCGGGGTGACCATGCTGTCCTTGGCGCCATGCTCGACCAGCATCGGCACTTTGATGCCCGGTTTGGCCGGGGTGTTGGTGACCAGTGCGCCGTGGAAGCTGACCACGCCCAGCAGCGGTTCGCCGCGACGGGCGGCGTCCAGCACGATCTTGCCGCCGAAGCAGTAGCCGATGGCGGCGATTTTGGCCGGGTCGGTCTGTGGCTGCTGCTTCAACTGCTCGAGGCCTGCGTCAAAGCGCTTGTCGGCAGCATCGCTGTCCTTGAGTGCAGCCTGCATGAACGCCATCGCGTCTTTCGGGTGCTCGGTGTTCTTGCCCTCGCCGTACATGTCGATGGCCATTGCGCTGTAACCCAATGCCGCCAGGTCACGGGCGCGGCGCTTGGCGTAGTCGTTCAGCCCCCACCATTCGTGAACCACCAGAATCCCCGGACGCTGGCCTTTCACGGCGTCGTCGTAGGCGTAATACCCCACCAGTTTTGTCCCGTCGGCACTTTTGTAATCAATCTGCTCGGTCTTGATCGCGGCTTGGGCGAACCCGGCCAGGCCCATCATGATCATTGCAATCCACAAACGCATGTTCAGCTCCTTCTCGGGTGTGTGCAGCATGAACGCCCAACGATAGCCGATTCTGCCGTACGTGGCGCGCACGACTGTTCAGCGCCGGTTCAAGCAGTGTTCAGTCGGGGTTCAGCCCGGCGCGATTACTGTTGAGCCCTACCTTGACGGCGTCCCCGAGCGCAAAAGGAGTCGATATGTTGAACCTCAACAAGTTTTTCCTGGCCCTGGCTTTTCTGGGGGGCAGTGCAGCGGCGCAGGCTGGCGATGCCAGACTTGATGTTGCGCGTATCGAATTCGGCAAGACCAGCGAGCGCCTGGATGATGTCAACAGCTGGGGGCGCTCGCTTGGAGAGCCGGCCCACGCCAACGTGTCGGTGGGGACACTCTATTCATCGCCGGTTTACGGCAACCTGACAGGGACTCACAATGGCGTGCCTGTCAGCCGCGAAATCCTGCTGGGCAGCTATGATGTGACACAGCACGTGCCCGTCAGCGCCCACCTGTTGAGTACTGAGGCGACGATGTCGTTTCATTCTTTGTCTTGAGGCTGTGATTGTGCCTGGGAGAGCTGCATGAAGTTGTTGGTAGTTGAGGATGAAGCGCTGCTGCGTCACCACCTGAGAACCCGTCTGACCGAAGCGGGGCATGTGGTGGAAGCGGTGGCCAACGCCGAAGAAGCGTTGTATCAGGTTGCGCAATTCAATCATGACCTGGCTGTGATCGACCTGGGGCTGCCGGGGATCGGCGGGCTGGACCTGATTCGTCAGTTGCGCGCACTGGGCAAGGCGTTTCCGATTCTGATCCTGACCGCACGCGGCAACTGGCAGGACAAGGTCGAAGGGCTGGCTGCCGGGGCTGACGACTACGTGGTCAAACCCTTCCAGTTCGAAGAGCTTGAGGCGCGCCTCAATGCCCTGCTGCGGCGCTCCAGCGGGTTCATTCAGTCGACGATCACGGCTGGCCCGCTGTTGCTCGCAAGCATGCAGCGCTGGCCGAGCAGCCGTTGGCGTTGACCGCCTACGAATACCGCATCCTCGAATACCTCATGCTCCATCATCAGCAAGTGGTGCCCAAAGAGCGCTTGATGGAACAGCTCTATCCTGATGACGACGAGCGCGATCCGAACGTGATCGAAGTGCTGGTCGGTCGTCTGCGCCGCAAGCTGGATAGCAGCGTGGCCTTCAAACCCATCGAAACCGTGCGTGGCATGGGCTACCTGTTCAATGAGCGCTGTACGTGATTCGTTCGCTTCGCCTGCGCCTGATGCTGGGTGCCGCCACGTTAGCGGTGATCTTCATGTTGCTGATGCTGCCTGCTTTGCAGGGCGCGTTCAGCCTGGCGTTACGCGGGGCAATCGAGCAGCGGCTGGCGTCCGATGTCACCACCATGATTTCCGCCGCACGGGTCGAAGACGGCCACCTGATGATGCCGTCGGTGTTGCCCGGCGAACAATTCAATCTGCCCGGCAGCCGCTTGCTGGGCTACATCTATAACCGCCAGGGGCAGATGGTCTGGCGTTCGCTGTCCACCGAAGGCGAAGACATCGATTACCACCCCAGTTATGACGGGCAGGGCAGCGAGTTCACCAAGGTCAAGGAAATCAATGGCGAGGAATACTTCGTCTACGATGTCGAAATTCGCCTGCTTGGCGGCCGTAACGCGGCCTTCAGCATCGTCGCGGTTCAGCCGCTGCGCGGTTATCAGGAAACCATCGACGGCTTGCGGCGCAAGCTTTATCTGGGCTTCGGCGCGGCGTTGGTGGTCCTGCTCGGGTTGCTGTGGATGGGCCTGACCTGGGGGCTGCGTGCCTTACGCGGCTTGAGTCAGGAGCTGGATCAGGTCGAATCGGGCGTGCGCGACAGCCTGAGCGAAGAGCATCCCAGCGAACTGTTGCGCCTGACCGACTCCCTCAACCGCCTGCTGCGCAGCGAGCGTGAGCAGCGCATTCGTTACCGCGACTCCCTCGACGATCTGGCCCACAGCCTGAAAACACCGCTGGCGGTGTTGCAGGGCGTCAGTGAAAACATCGCCAAGCGGCCCGAAGACGTGGAACAGGCTCGGGTTCTGCAATCGCAGATCGAACGCATGAGCCAGCAGATCGGCTATCAACTGCAACGTGCCAGCCTGCGCAAGAGCGGTCTGGTACGGCATAACGTCATGCTGCGGCCAGTGGTCGAAAGCCTGTGCAACACGCTGGACAAGGTCTATCGCGACAAACAGGTCCATGCCACCCTCGACCTGCCGGAACATTGCCAGGTGCATATGGAAGAGGGCGCACTGCTGGAGATGCTGGGCAACCTGCTGGAAAACGCTTACCGGCTGTGCCTGAGCGAAGTGCGTGTGAGCTTCAGGCACTCTGCGACCGGTGATGAACTCTGCATCGAAGACGACGGCCCCGGCGTCCCGCAAAGCCAGCGCGCGCGCATCCTTGAACGCGGCGAACGACTGGACCGCCAGAACCCCGGGCAAGGCATTGGCCTGGCGGTGGTCAAGGACATCATCGAAAGCTACGGCGCACAACTGACCCTGGGGGATTCGCCGCTGGGCGGGGCGGCGTTCAGGATTCATTTTCTGGCGCAGTGAAGATCAGCGTGCAGCGTCGGAACGAGAATCAGGCCGTCGCGCTGTGCTGTGCGCTTGAGACAGGGTGGCGGGTGTCCGGATTTGCTTCCCTCAAGATCGCCGAAAGGCGGATACCCGCCACTGTTTCTGCTATTTACCCTCCATACGGCGGAAAACCGCCACCTCATCTCTCCTGTTCCGTCTATCGTTACCCGTATGCGCCTTGCTTGACGGGGCTTTGATGGCATTTTGACGGCATGGCACGGCTATTGCTATTCAGAGGGTAGATGTCTGCCTTGCGCAGCTCGACAAAACAAATCCCTCCAGTGCAGGAGGGTTAGCGCTTTATAGGCTCGCGTGCATCAGGTAACGATGCCGACGATGCCCTTGAGGAAAACTGCAATGACGACTCGTCAGCCCATCTACAAGTCCCTCTATTTTCAGGTAATCGTAGCGATTGTCATCGGTATCCTGATCGGCCACTTCTACCCTGACACCGGCAAGGCCCTCAAGCCGCTGGGTGACGGGTTCATCAAGCTGATCAAGATGGTCATCGCTCCGATCATCTTCTGTACCGTTGTCAGCGGTATCGCCGGCATGCAGAACATGAAGTCGGTCGGCAAGACCGGCGGTTATGCGCTGCTGTACTTCGAGATCGTTTCGACCATCGCCCTGCTGATCGGTCTGATCGTCGTGAACGTGGTTCAGCCGGGTGCCGGCATGAACATCGACGTCAGCACGCTAGACGCTTCGAAGATCGCGGCTTACGTGACGGCCGGTAAAGACCAGAGCATCGTCGGCTTTATCCTCAACGTCATTCCGAACACCATCGTCGGCGCGTTTGCCAATGGCGATATCCTGCAAGTCCTGATGTTCTCGGTGATCTTCGGTTTCGCCCTGCATCGCCTGGGTGCCTACGGCAAGCCGGTGCTGGACTTCATCGATCGCTTCGCCCACGTGATGTTCAACATCATCAACATGATCATGAAGCTGGCGCCTATCGGTGCGTTCGGTGCCATGGCCTTCACCATCGGCGCCTATGGGGTTAGCTCGCTGGTGCAGCTGGGTCAGTTGATGATCTGCTTCTACATCACTTGCGTGCTGTTTGTGGTGCTGGTGCTGGGTGCAATCTGCCGCGCTCACGGTTTCAGCGTCTTCAAGCTGGTTCGCTACATCCGTGAAGAGCTGCTGATCGTCTTGGGTACTTCCTCGTCGGAATCGGCCCTGCCGCGCATGCTGATCAAGATGGAACGTCTGGGTGCCCAGAAGTCCGTCGTAGGTCTGGTCATCCCGACCGGCTACTCGTTCAACCTGGACGGTACGTCGATCTACCTGACCATGGCTGCGGTGTTCATCGCTCAGGCGACCAACACGCACATGGACATCACTCACCAGATCACTCTGTTGCTGGTGTTGCTGCTGTCGTCCAAAGGTGCTGCCGGCGTGACCGGTAGCGGCTTCATCGTACTGGCCGCGACCCTGTCGGCTGTTGGCCACCTGCCGGTTGCCGGTCTGGCGCTGATTCTGGGTATCGACCGCTTCATGTCCGAAGCCCGCGCCCTGACCAACCTGGTGGGTAACGCTGTTGCGACCGTCGTGGTTGCCAAGTGGGTCGGCGAGCTGGACACCGACAAGCTGCAATCCGAACTGGCTTCCGGTGGCAGCGCCATCCTGGAAACCCGCCCTGAAGACGACCTCGGCGTTGCCGAAGGCCCGACTCCGGCTGCTGCGGTGAATACCACCAAAACGGTCTGATTAGCCCTCAGGCATGAAAAAACCCATCTTCGGATGGGTTTTTTTATGCCTGCTGATTGCCGGTGGGCTATTCGGTACGCGTCTCGCCGCTGAACACCAGTGGTTCACGGCAACGGCGACACAGGTAGCGGCGCCCCTTGCGCACCATGCTGTGGCGCTGGGCCGAGAACGGGAAGTCGCTGTCCGGGCACGGGCAACGGTAAATGTAGCGGATCACGCTACGGCGCTTGATTGCGTAGGTATGGCAGCGGTTCGGCGGCAGCTCATAGACGCCGCGCATGATCAATTGCCACTCTTCACCGTGCGGCTGGATGCTGCCACCGAACAGTTGATGAGCGATCAGGTGCGCGACTTCGTGCGGCACGGTCTGGCGCAGGAAGTCCTCGGCGTTTTCCGTGTAGAGCTGTGGATTGAAACGTAGCAGGTTTTCATGCAGGTGCGCGACGCCTGCTTTTTGGCCGCGCAGTTGAAAACTGACGACCGGGCGTTTGAAGGTTCGCTTGAAAAACGCTTCGGCCTGCTGATAACAGGTTTCGACGCGGGCATTGAGTTGTTCGGGCATGCTTTGAGGTTCTCCAGTGCGCCAAGTATGCCGCAATGTGGCTACGCTCTGAAAATGCTGACTGCCCGATGGTCATTTCTGATCCGGCGTTGTGGCCAGCCTGAACGGCATGAGCGCAGCCTGTTTAACGATGCGTCGGTTATGCGTAAAATGTCCGGCTTTTCTCACGCCACCGTTAGCGGATACCTCTCATCAATGGGCACCCTTTCAGTCAATCAGAACAAACTGCAGAAACGTCTGCGTCGGCTGGCCGGCGAGGCGGTTGCCGACTTCAACATGATCGAAGAGGGTGACAAGGTCATGGTCTGCCTGTCCGGTGGCAAGGACAGCTACACCCTGCTCGACGTATTGCTGCACCTGCAGAAAGTGGCACCGATCAGGTTCGACCTTGTTGCGGTCAACATGGACCAGAAGCAGCCGGGCTTTCCCGAGCATGTGCTGCCTGCTTACCTGAAGGCACTGGGCGTCGAGTACCACATTGTCGAGAAAGACACGTATTCGGTGGTCAAGGAGCTGATTCCGGAAGGCAAGACCACCTGCTCGCTGTGTTCGCGCCTGCGTCGCGGCACGCTGTACACCTTCGCCGACGAAATCGGTGCGACCAAAATGGCGCTGGGGCATCATCGCGACGATATCGTCGAGACGTTTTTTCTCAACATGTTTTTCAATGGCTCGCTCAAGGCCATGCCGCCCAAGCTGCGTGCCGATGACGGTCGCAACGTGGTGATTCGCCCGTTGGCCTACTGTCACGAGAAGGACATTCAGGCTTATTCGGATTTCAAGCAGTTCCCGATCATCCCGTGCAACCTCTGCGGCTCGCAGGAAAACCTGCAACGCCAGGTGGTCAAGGACATGCTGATCGACTGGGAGCGCAAGACGCCGGGTCGTACCGACAGCATCTTCCGCGCCTTGCAGAACGTGCAACCGTCACAGTTGGCCGACCGCAACCTGTTCGACTTCACCAGCCTGCGCATCGACGAAACCGCTGCGTCGCGGTTCGTCAATGTGGTCAATATCTGATCGCGATCAGTGGTTGACGGTGAAGGACAGCATCGCTGAAAGCTGGCACATGGGCCTGCCGCTTTCGGCGTGCCATTGGTTGAACACGTCCTGCACGATGGCCTGATCGCGTTTGCTGGTCGGCACGCGGTCGACAATGTCCTGCGCATTCAAGGCGGCGACCACGTCCCAGGTCGGGATAAACGTGTCCTTGCCCACCATGCGCAGAAAACGCGGCGATGACAGGCCGCCCATCTGGTTGCCGTGTTTGGCGAGGTATTGCCACAGGCCGGTGATGTTATCGACAGGCCATTCAGCGATGAATTTGCCGAAACTGCCGTGTTCCTGTTCGATGTCCAGAATCAGTTGCGCATTGCGCGGCACGCTTTTGAGCTTGCCCAAATGGCGAATGATGCGCGCGTCCTGCATCAGCCGCTCCAGATGGTCGGCCCCCATCAGCACGACTTTCTCAGGGTCGAAGCGGAAAAAGACTTCCTCGAACGCTGGCCACTTGGAGTCCACCAGGCTGTGTTTCAGGCCGGCACGAAACACCCGCAGGGCCATGGTCGACAGGTAGCGGTCGGCGCTGATGGCGTGCAGTTGTTTCGGGGTCTTGGGCGTGGGCAGGTGAGCTTCCAGTGCTTTGGCGGAACCGAATCGATTCAGGCAATACTCGTTCAGCCATTTGTAGTCGTGCATCGGTTCTCCAGAGAATTAAACAGGCAGGTCAAGGGCTCAGACCCGCCCTTGCGCTGCAAGTTTGCGATTTAACGGAATGCCTTGAACACGCTGCGCCGATTCAATGGCGCGGCGTGTCCAGTTGCAATGCCGTTTTCGCCAGGCGCTGGCCAAGGGCGCGACACAAATCGGTTTCGTGACGGTCCAGTGGGCGTTTGCCATCCGCACCGGCGTGGTGGCTGGCGCCGTATGGCGTGCCGCCGCCCGTGGTTTCGATCAATGCCGCTTCGCTGTAGGGCAGGCCCATGATCAACATGCCGTGGTGCAGCAACGGCAACAGCATCGACATCAGCGTGGTTTCCTGGCCGCCGTGCAGGCTGGCGGTGGAGGTGAACACGCCGCCAGGTTTACCGACCAGTGCGCCGGTCAGCCACAGGTTGCTGGTGCCGTCCAGAAAGTATTTCAGCGGCGCGGCCATGTTGCCGAAGCGGGTCGGGCTGCCCAGTGCCAGGCCGGAGCAGTTCTTCAGGTCGTCGAGGCTTGCATACAGCGCGCCGTTTTCCGGGATGTCCGGCGCGGTCGCTTCACAGTCGGCAGAAATGGCGGGTACGGTGCGCAGTCGCGCTTCCATGCCGCCCAGTTCGACACCCCGGGCGATCTGCCGGGCCATTTCGCTGGTGGAGCCGTTGCGGCTGTAATACAGAACCAGAATGTAAGGTGTGCTCACGGCAGCAGCTCCAGAATGTTCTCGGGTGGACGGCCAATCACGGCCTTGTCGCCTGCGACCAGAATCGGACGCTCGATCAGTTTGGGGTGGGCAGCCATGGCGGCAATCAGGTGCTCGTCGCTCAGGCTCGGGTCGGCCAGATTGAGTTGCTTGTAATCCTCTTCACCGGTGCGCAGCAGTTGCCGGGCACTGATGCCCAGCTTGCCGAGCAGGTCACGCAAAGTGGCGGCGTCGGGCGGGGTTTCCAGATACAGAACGACGTCCGGGCTCAGGTCACGCGCCTGAAGCAGTTCCAGCGCGCCGCGGGATTTGGTGCAGCGCGGGTTGTGATACAGCGTCAGATCGGTCATTTGCAGGTCGCATCTTGTATGGGGTGGGGCGTATTCTACCCAGTGATGACGCTGTTCGACATATCGGATGGCCAATAGTCGTGGCTTGGGTATAAGAAAGCCTGCTATCAGTCACGCAGGCGGAACGAGGCGAGGAAGGACATAAATGGCAATGCGATTGACAGCGGCGGTGATACTTTTCGGCAGTCTGCTGCTCAGCGGCTGTGGCGTGGACCTGGGCACCGACCAGAACGGTGAAAAGGTCGCCAGCGAGCGTATAAAAGGCCACTGGCTGGTGGTGAACTATTGGGCCGAATGGTGTGGCCCGTGCCGTACCGAGGTTCCGGAATTCAATGCGCTGTCCGAGCAGCTCAAGGACAAGCAGGTGACAGTGCTGGGCGTCAACTTCGACAACTTGCAAGGCGATGAACTGAAAAACGCCGCGAACGCGCTGGGTATCAAGTTCACCGTGCTGGCTCAGGACCCGGCTGAACAATACAGCCTGCCGCCTTCCGAAGCGCTGCCGGTGACTTACATCATTGATGACAAAGGCAAGATGCGCGAGCAACTGCTGGGTGAGCAATCGGCGGCGACCGTGATTCAGAAGCTCAAGGCGCTGCGCGGGGAGGGCTGAGCAGAGACGCCATTAGTTGAGATCATTGCTCACTGTGCTCCAGCACGGGGATGCAAATTGCCACGCTCCGCGCCCGATCTTGACTACGCGGTGTGACGTAGAGCTGTGATGCATAGCGTCACGAACTGCAGTGCTTTTTAACCGCAATGGCACTGACGACGCAGAGTGCGACGTAAGTGACGGCTGAGTCCTGGCGCTGATCCGGGGGTAGCCTGGCAGGACGCCAGGCTAGCCGCACCGGGCCATGGATGGCCCGTTGCGGCGACCCCCGGATCAGTGACAGGGCGAAGGAACCCGACGAAGTCGGGCCGGAAACGGAGCCAGGGGCTTTGGTTACTTTGGCCCCATCAAAGTAACTCGCCGAGGGGCGAAAAGGTGCCTTGAGTCGAACCTCAATCTATCTGAAATCGCAGAACCCTTGTGTGACGCTAAGCGCCACAAAGAGGACGCAGAGCGTCCAGAACTGCATGCCCACGCGGAGCGTCGGCACGATAATCAAAAGCTGACCTGAGTCGAACCCCAACTCACCTGATTTCGCAGAACCGCTGTGTGACGCGGAGCGTTGGAACGATAGTCATCTCAAGACCGCAAGCCTCAGCTATCTTCGAGCCAGAAGCGCAGCGGCTTGCCTTGCGCAGGCCACAGGCGCAGTTGCTCGATGGGTGAAATGTCCCAACGTTGCACGCTGCTGATGGCTTTGATGAAACGCTGTTCCTGCTCCATCAAGGCCGGGGCGCACATCTTGCGGGTCTTGCCCACTGCGCCGAAGCTGATGGTGTGATCGTTCAGGGTGTAAGGCGCAAACCAATGATTGCAGCCGGCATTGCCATAGGCGCGGCCATCGGCCCCCAAGGTCATGGTCAAACGGCTGTTATCGATCAGCGGGCGTTCGCCGATCCATTCCATCACGTAACTGTGATCCTGATGAATCGGCAACGGGTCAGCGGTGCAGCCGGCCAGCAGCGCGCCGCCGATCAGGCTCAAGAGCGCAAACTGTTTCATGCCGCCTTCTCCTGGCACTTCTTGCAAACGTGTTTTTCTCCCTCGGTTTTCCAGCCCAGCTCCGCGATGCGTGCGGCGGCAGCGGGTTTCTGCGCCTTGACGCCCAGCTTGCTCTCTACCATGAACTCGAAATTCAGCTCGGCGTTGCAGCTGTCGCAGTGGACTTGCCACTGGTGGATCGCCAGCTCATCAAATACCGGGCCTTTGGCCACTGCAATCCATTGGCCTGGCGGGTTGATCAAGTGCCGGACTTTCTCGACGGTCAGGCGCATGTGCAGGCTTTTGCTGCCCTTGATGGTCACCAGCAACTGGTCATTGTCATGCAGCGAGCCGCCGTTGCCAGTGACCTGGTAACGGCCGGGCGCCAAGGTGCGGCATTCGGTCAGGGTGTGCTGCGGGTTGAGCATGCTGTAGCGAAAATCGTGTTCGGCCATGGATCCTCCAAAAATTGCGCGCATCCTATCACGCTCTGCACGGCGGGCAGGCCCATCGGGCGTCGAGCCGATGATGTGCAGCGCCTTGGATTGAGCGTTGGACGCAGAGCGTCCGGAACGGCATTGCCCCGCTGGAGCGTGGGGAGCGAGCGGTGTCCGGTCATGGGCTCATCGACCCCGATTGTGAGGACCGAGCGCTGTCATCACGCCGACACTCGCGCTTCGGCCTCCAGGCGGATGATGGCTTTCTCCAGATCATCCAGCGCATCTTCAGTGTGTGGCGCGTTTTGCTTGAGAAGGGTTTCGGCGCGCTGGCAGGCGGTGCGCAGCTGTGGCACGCCGCAGTAGCGGGTCGCGCCGTGCAGGCGGTGAACCCGCTCGATCAAGCCCAGCATGTCCTGATTGGCCCGGGCCGTGCGGATGGCTTCATGGTCGGCGTCGAGAGAGGCCAGTAGCATGGCCAGCATGTCGGCGGCCAGATCCGGTTTGCCTGCCGCCAGGCGCAAGCCCTCTTCGTGATCCAGTACCAGCGGGCCGACATGCACTTCGAGTGCTTCAGTCTGGCGTTCCGGTGCCGGGTTGCGCAGCGCCAGCCCGGTCCATTTGAGGACCACCTGAGCCAGTTGCCGCTCACTGATCGGCTTGGTCAGGTAGTCGTCCATGCCGCTCTGCAGCAGCGAGCGCTTTTCATTGGCCATCGCGTGAGCGGTGAGGGCCACGATCGGCAGGGAGCTCTGGCTGCGTTCAGCTTCCCAGGCGCGAATCGCCTCGGTGGCCTGACGCCCGTCCATGCCTGGCATCTGCACGTCCATCAGCACCAGGTCGAACGCTTCCTGCTGCACGGCATTGACCGCTGCGTAGCCGCCCTCGACGGCGGCAACCTCGGCGCCCATGTCTTCGAGCAGGGTCTGCACCAGCAGCAGATTGGCCGGGTTGTCATCCACGCACAGTACTCGAGGCGCACGGCTCGACAGCGGCGGCCCGATGTCGGCACGAACCGCCCGTGGGGCAATCAGCTCGGACAACGCTTTTTGCAGTTTGCGGGTGCAGGCCGGTTTGGCCTGCAACTGGGTGTAAACGTCGTGGACGGCCAACTGGAACAGCGCATGCTCGGTGGTCGGGCACAGCACCATGACTTTGCAGTTGAGGTTTTCCAGGTCCCAGATGTGCTGGCGCAGCCGCTCCGGGGATATTTCCAGTGCGGTGACGCCGAGCACTGCCAGGTCAATCGCTGCCGGTGTCTCGTGCGCCGCCGTCACACCGTTGAGCAGGTTTTCCAGGTTGTTGAAGACGATGGTCTGCAAGCCGCAGTCTTCCAGCTGATGCTCCAGCGCCTGACGTGCAAGGTCGTGATGCTCAAGCACTGCGGCGCGCAGCCCGCCCAGTGGAATATTGAGCGACTCTTCCTTGTCTTCACGGGCCTTGGGCAGTTTCAGGCTGATCCAGAACTCCGAGCCTTCGCCCGGCGTGCTGTCGACACCGATCTCGCCGCCCATCTGTTCGATCAAGCGCTTGGAAATGACCAGCCCCAGGCCGGTGCCGCCCGGCTGGCGGGACAGCGAGTTGTCCGCCTGGCTGAAGGCCTGGAACAGCGCCCGCACATCCTGACTGGACAGGCCGATCCCGGTGTCTTGCACGCTGATGCGCAATTGCGCGTGTTCTTCGGTTTCATCTTCCAGCATGGCGCGCGCGACGATGGTGCCTTCACGGGTGAACTTGATCGCGTTGCTGACCAGATTGGTCAGGATCTGCCGGAGGCGCAACGGGTCGCCAGACAGTGCCAGCGGTGTGTCGCGGTACACCAGACTGACCAGCTCAAGCTGCTTGGCATGGGCCGCCGGGGCAAGAATGGTCAGGGTGTCCTGCAGCAGGTCACGCAGGTTGAACGGAATGTTGTCGAGCACCAGCTTGCCGGCCTCGATTTTCGAGAAGTCGAGGATCTCGTTGATGATGCTCAGCAGGTTGTCGGCTGACTTTTCGATAGTGCCCAGATAATCGAACTGGCGCGGCGTCAGTTCGCTTTTTTGCAGCAGGTGCGTAAAGCCCAGAATGCCGTTCAATGGCGTGCGGATTTCATGGCTCATGTTGGCCAGAAACTCCGACTTGATTCGGCTGGCTTCGAGCGCCTCCTTGCGCGCCAGGTCCAGCTCGATGTTCTGGATCTCGATGGTTTCCAGGTTTTGCCTGACGTCTTCGGTGGCCTGATCGATGCTGAGCTGCAGTTCTTCCTGCGCGTTTTGCAGCGTGGCCGCCATGCGATTGATGCCTGACGCCAGCTCGTCCAGCTCTCGGCTGCCCAGCGGCGGCAGGCGGGTTTCGAGGTTGCCGTCCTTGAGTTGTGACACCGCCTGCTTGATCTGACTCATCGGGCCGTTGATGGTCCGGCTCATGCGCACGGCCAGGGTGGCGGTAACGGCCAGCCCGGTGAGAATCAGCAGCAGGCTGGCGAACAGGCTTCGGTAGCCGCGCAGCAGAGTGCCGTTGTGGGAAATTTCCAGCTCGACCCAGCCCAGCAGCGTGTCGGCTTCGGCGGGGATGATCGGGCTGGTCAGGTGCCGTTGATGGCCGAACACCGGCAGCAGGTAGCGGGTGGCGTCGTTGCCGGTGGAGCTGAGCAGTTGCGAGCTGTTGCCGATTGGCACCGGGCTGATCATGGTCGGGCCGGCGTGGGCCAGAGGCGTGCGATCAACATCCAGGAACGACACGGCGCGCACGTCGGTCTGCTCAAGTGTCTGCGAGGCGATACGGCTCAACAGCACTTTGTCCTTGCGCCCCAGCGCATTGGCCGACAGAGGCGCCAGGTCCTGAGCGACCATTTCGCCGCGCTGCAGCAACTGGCTTTGCAGTTCATTGAGCTGCATCCAGGTGAAATAACTGCCCAGCGTCGCGGCCATCAGGCTGGCAGGCAAAATTGTCAGCAGCAGCACACGGCCTTTTATACCCAGCTTGGTCAGCACGCTTTCTCTCCAGCAACAGGTATCAATCTGTCGATATCGGGCATCGGCTGCCCGTCTGTATCGGCATCAGCGGACGAGTTTAGCCATTTAACGAAGGTGTGGGCATGCCGTGATGCGATTTCCTTCAAAAACCACGCCAATCGCAGGCTGTCATAAAATGCGCGTTATGCCTTTTGGGAATATCTACCGCACTTTGCGTGATATGGGCTTTGAGCGTTTGCCGTTATGATAGGCGCCCCCGCAGACTGGACCGCGAATACGCCATGACCCTGCAGTATCCAACCATCGCCGATTGCGTCGGCAACACCCCGCTCGTGCGTCTGCAACGCATGGCCGGCCATACCAGCAATACCGTCCTGTTGAAACTGGAAGGTAACAACCCTGCGGGTTCGGTAAAAGACCGTCCGGCGCTGTCGATGATCACCCGTGCCGAACTGCGCGGCCAGATTCATCCGGGCGATACGCTGATCGAAGCCACTTCCGGTAACACCGGCATCGCGCTGGCGATGGCTGCGGCGATCAAGGGTTACCGCATGGTCCTGATCATGCCGGACAACTCCAGTGCCGAACGCAAGGCCGCCATGACGGCCTATGGCGCCGAGCTGATTCTGGTCAGCAAGGAGGAAGGCATGGAGGGCGCTCGCGATCTGGCCGACCGCATGCAGGCCGAAGGGCGTGGCAAGGTGCTCGATCAGTTCGCCAATGGCGACAATCCCGAGGCGCATTACACGTCCACGGGGCCGGAAATCTGGCAGCAGACCGCCGGCACCGTCACACATTTTGTCAGCTCGATGGGCACTACCGGCACCATCATGGGCACCTCGCGCTACCTCAAGGAACAGAATCCCGACGTGCAGATCGTCGGTCTGCAACCGATGGAAGGCGCGTCCATTCCCGGCATTCGTCGCTGGCCGACCGAATACCTGCCCAAAATCTATCAGTCGAGCCGTGTTGATCGCATCATCGATATGGGGCAGGTCGAAGCCGAAGAAGCCATGCGTCGGCTGGCCCGGGAAGAGGGGATCTTCTGCGGGGTGTCGTCCGGCGGTTCGGTGGCGGGTGCGCTGCGCATCGCCCGTGAAGTCGAAAACGCCACGATTGTGGCAATCATCTGTGACCGAGGCGACCGTTACCTGTCGACCGGTATCTACGACACGCCCAACTGATGGCCAAGCATGAAAGAGGCCTGCGCTTCCAGCCCACCGGCGGCGTCAAGAGCGTGCAGGTGCCTGCCGGTAAAAAGCAGCGGCTGACGATCGAACGCCTGTCTGACGACGGGCGCGGCATCGCGTTTGTCGAGGGCAGGACCTGGTTCGTCGCGGGCAGTCTGGCCGGCGAAGAGGTCGAGGCGCGGGTGCTCAATGCACGGGGCAAGGTCGTCGAAGCGCGCACCGAGCGCGTGTTTGTTGCCAGCGACATGCGTCGCGCGCCCGCCTGCGATTATTTCGGGCGTTGCGGCGGGTGCAGCGTTCAGCACGTGCCCTATGAAGAGCAGCTTGCCCTGAAACAGCGCATGCTCGCCGAGCAATTGCTGCGGGTCGCGAACGTGGTGCCGGACGAGTGGGCCGCGCCCCTGAGCGGGTCCGAACTGGCCTATCGCCGACGCGCGCGGGTCGCGGTGCGCTGGGACGCCAAGGCCAAACGGCTGGACGTCGGCTTTCGTGCGGCGGCCAGTCAGGACATCGTCAGCATCGAGGAATGTCCGGTGCTGGTACAGGCCTTGCAACCGGTCATGAGTCAGTTGCCGGCGATGCTGAAAAGTTTCAGCAAGCCCCAAGTGCTGGGTCACGTCGAACTGTTCAGCGGCTCTTCGACTGCGCTGCTGTTGCGTCATACCGCGCCGTTGGCAGAGGCCGATCTGGCCACCCTGCAAGCGTTCTGTTCGGCGCATGACGCGCAGCTCTGGCTGCACGGCGAAGGCGAGCCGCAACCGGTCAGCCCAGGCGATACGCTGGGCTATCGGCTGGAGCCGTGGAACCTGCAACTGGCGTGGCGTCCGGGGGATTTCATTCAGGTCAATGCGGCGGTCAATACCGCGATGATCGAGCAAGCGCTGCAATGGCTGGCACCTGCGGCGGATGAACGTGTGATGGACCTGTTTTGCGGCCTGGGCAATTTTGCCTTGCCGCTGGCGGGGCTGGCAAAAGAAGTGGTGGCGGTGGAAGGCGTTGCGACGATGGTCGAACGTGCAGCCGTCAACGCAATGAGTAATGATCTGCACAATGTGCAGTTTTTTCAGGCGGATCTTTCCCAGCCGCTGATACATGCCGAGTGGGCAGTGGACGGGTTTTCTGCGGTACTCTTGGACCCGCCGCGTGACGGGGCCTTCGAAGTGGTTCGCCAGATCCGCAAAACAGGCGCCCGGCGGCTGCTTTATGTGTCGTGCAACCCGGCAACACTGGCTCGTGACACGGTCGAGCTGGTGAATCAGGGCTACCGATTAAAACGTGCCGGAATCCTCGATATGTTTCCACAGACGGCGCATGTCGAGGCGATGGCTTTATTTGAAATGAGTAAGTGAGCGGCTTCATTGGATAGAGTCCAGCGGCTGACAGGGAATCTCATTTAATCCGACTGGCCCGCGAATGCCGGTCCTTGCTTGCCCGGCAAGTGGCATTCGCTCAGAAGGCTGGCGACTGATGGCGCTATTCATCGCGCCGTAGGGAAGGTAAGCAGCATGGTACAGGTGAGAGCGAACCAGCCGATAAACACAGACGGCAGTATCAATCTCGACGCATGGCTCGATCATATTGTCAGCGTCGACCTGGTCCTGGACCGGGAAGTCATGAAGCAGGCCTGTGAATTTGCCCGGCAAGCCGAGCAGAACGACAAGGTCCACAAGAATCATTGGGCAGAAGGCACCTCCAGTTTCCAGACGGGTCTGGAAATCGCTGAAATCCTTGCTGACCTCAAGCTGGATCAGGATTCTCTGGTCGCTGCGGTCATCTACCGCGGTGTGCGCGAAGGCGTGATCCCGTTGCCGGAGGTCGAACAGCACTTTGGCCCGACGGTCGCCAAACTGATCGACGGTGTGCTGCGCATGGCGGCGATCAGCGCCAGCCTCAGCCCCCGGCAGTCGCTGGTGCTGGGCAGCCAGGCGCAGGTCGAAAACCTGCGCAAGATGCTGGTCGCGATGGTCGACGACGTGCGCGTCGCCCTGATCAAGCTGGCCGAGCGCACCTGCGCGATTCGTGCGGTGAAGAACGCCGATGACGAAAAGCGCAACCGGGTGGCCCGCGAGGTCTTCGATATCTATGCGCCGCTGGCGCATCGGCTGGGCATCGGTCACATCAAGTGGGAGCTGGAAGACCTGTCTTTCCGCTACCTGGAGCCTGATCAGTACAAACAGATCGCCAAATTGCTGCACGAGCGCCGGCTGGATCGCGAGCGCTTCATCAGCGAAGTCATGTCCGAGCTGGACAACGAGCTGCAAGCCACCGGCGTGACGGCTGACATCAGCGGCCGTGCCAAGCACATCTACTCCATCTGGCGCAAAATGCAGCGCAAGGGCCTGGCGTTCAGCCAGATCTACGACGTGCGTGCGTTGCGCGTGCTGGTCCCGGAAATGCGCGACTGCTACACCGCGCTGGGGATTGTGCATACGCTGTGGCGGCATATTCCCAAGGAGTTTGACGACTACATCGCCAACCCCAAGGAAAACGGCTACCGCTCGCTGCACACGGCCGTCATCGGGCCGGAAGGCAAGGTGCTGGAAGTGCAGATCCGCACCCACGCCATGCACGAAGAAGCCGAGCTGGGCGTTTGCGCGCACTGGCGCTACAAGGGCACCGACGTCAAATCCGGCTCCAATCATTACGAAGAGAAGATTTCCTGGCTGCGTCAGGTTCTGGAATGGCATGAAGAACTGGGCGACATCGGGGGTCTGGCCGAGCAGTTGCGGGTCGATATCGAACCCGATCGCGTCTATGTCTTCACCCCTGACGGCCACGCCATCGACCTGCCCAAGGGCGCGACGCCGCTGGACTTCGCCTATCGGGTACACACCGAGATCGGCCATAACTGCCGTGGTGCGAAGATCAACGGCCGCATCGTGCCGCTCAACTACAGCCTGCAGACCGGCGAGCAGGTCGAGATCATCACCAGCAAGCACGGTACGCCGAGCCGCGACTGGCTGAACTCCAACCTGGGCTACATCACCACGTCCCGGGCGCGGGCCAAGATCGTTCACTGGTTCAAATTGCAGGCGCGTGACCAGAACGTCGCGGCTGGCAGGACCCTGATCGAGCGTGAGCTGGCGCGTCTTGCGCTGCCGCAGGTCGACTTCGACAAACTGGCGGACAAGGCCAACCACAAGACCGCCGACGACATGTTCGCGGCCTTGGGGGCGGGCGATCTGCGGCTGGCGCAGTTGGTCAACCTGGCTCAGCAGCAGGTCGAGCCGGATCGGGTCAATGAACAGCTGGAGCTGATTCCGCGCAAGGCCACCGGCTACAAGCCCGGCAAGCGCGGCGACATTCAGATTCAGGGCGTCGGCAACCTGATGACGCAAATGGCTGGCTGCTGCCAGCCGCTGCCGGGCGACGCGATTGTCGGTTACATCACTCAAGGCCGCGGCGTTAGCATCCACCGCCAGGATTGCGCCTCGGTGCTGCAACTGGGCGGTCGCGAACCCGAGCGGATCATCCAGGTCAGCTGGGGGCCGGTGCCGGTGCTCACCTATCCGGTGGACATCATCATCCGCGCCTACGACCGTTCCGGGCTGCTGCGTGACGTCACTCAGGTGCTGCTCAACGAGCGCATCAACGTGCTGGCGGTCAACACCCGCTCGAACAAGGAAGACAACACTGCGCTCATGTCCCTGACCATCGAGATTCCGGGGCTGGATGCGCTGGGGCGGTTGCTGGGGCGCATCTCCCAGTTGCCGAACATCATCGAAACACGCAGAAACAGGACGCCGTAAGTGTCAGCGCCGACCCACGGGAGCCCCGTGTACACCGTTCAGGACCTGCTTTATCTCATGGCCCGGCTGCGTGATCCGCAGTTCGGCTGCCCCTGGGACTTGAAGCAGACCTACGCCAGTATCGTCCCGCACACGCTGGAAGAAGCCTACGAAGTGGCGGATGCCATCGAGCAGGGCGATCTCGATCATCTGCAGGGTGAACTGGGCGACCTGCTGTTTCAGGTGGTCTTTTACGCGCAACTGGCCAAGGAAGAAGGGCGCTTCGAGTTCGACGGTGTGGTGGACGGAATCACGCGCAAGTTACTGCGTCGCCACCCCCACGTGTTCCCGACCGGCGAACTGTATGCGCCGCCGGAAACCCCGCGTCTGACCGATGAGCAGGTCAACCGCCGCTGGGACGAAATCAAGGCCGAGGAACGCGCCGAAAAGTCCGGAGTGCCTGAGCAGTTGTCGCTGCTGGATGATGTGCCAGGTGCCTTGCCGGCGCTGAGTCGTGCCACCAAACTGCAGAAGCGTGCATCACAGGTCGGTTTCGACTGGCCTGCGGCCTTGCCGGTGGTCGACAAGGTGCGTGAAGAACTCGATGAAATTCTCGAAGCGATGGTCGACAATGATGCTGAAGCCATCGCTGAAGAAGTCGGTGATCTGCTGTTCAGCGTCGTGAATCTGGCCCGGCACCTCAACGTTGATCCGGAAACGGCGTTACGCGCGGCCAACAGCAAATTCGACAGACGCTTTCGATTCATTGAACAGGCATCGCGCCACCTTCAGCGTCCCATTGAAGAGTACACACTCGAAGAGATGGATGCGTTGTGGGGCGAAGCCAAACGTCAGGAAAAGAGCACGCCCGGCTGCGGCTGAGCGTGCGGTAACGGCATAAGTGAGTAGACAATGAGCCTTTCCCTTCGCGATCAGTTGCTCAAGGCAGGTCTGGTCAACCAAAAGCAGGCCAAGCAGGTCGGCAAAGAAAAGCAGAAAGAACAGCGTCTGGTACACAAAGGGCAGGCTCAGGCCGACGACTCGCAAAAGCGTGCGGCTCAGGAAGCGATGGCCGAGAAGGCCAAGCGTGACCAGGAACTGAACCGTCAGCAGCAAGAGAAGGTCGAGCAGAAGGCGCGTACCGCTCAGGTCAAGCAACTGATCGAAGTGTCACGCCTGCCCAAGCTGATCACCGAGGACTACTACAACTTCGTTGACGACAAGAAGGTCAAGCGGATCTCGGTCAATGCGCTGGTGCGCAACAAGCTCAGCAGTGGCTCGCTGGCGATCGTGCATCACGGTGGCGGTTACGAAATCATTCCGCGCGAAGCTGCGCTGAAGATTCAGGAGCGCGACCCGCGCCGTGTCGTGTTGCTCAACACGCCGACCGAAGCGCCGGATGCCGATGATCCGTACGCGGCGTACCAGGTGCCCGATGACCTGATGTGGTAACCCGCTGACCGGTTAAAACAAAACCCGCATTCTGCGGGTTTTGTCTTTTCTTGTTCTTGGGGTTTCTGGTTCAGGGAAGGTGCTCAGTGATTGCCCTGGCTTTCCTTCGCTTCCAGCTCTTCCTTGTAGCGAAGGGCCTCGGCCTCGACGTGGAACATCCCCACGAGCTGGTCCTGTTGATGCACATCCCAGATCTGGATGCCGTCGGCTACGGCTTCGTGGGAGAGGTGGGCGTCGTCGCGTTCAGTAACTCTGACAGTCATAGTAGTAAGCTCCTGACTTTAATGGCCTTGATGGTTAGGCCTCTGGATACTGCGGCGATGTGTCGCAGGACTCTTTTATAGAAGTTGTTAGCTGCCTAAGTAAATAGCCCGTTCAGGTTCCCGGCGGTTCATAAATCGTCAGTGTGGCTACAGGCCACGTATGGCGAGGCTTTCAGCGGATTCATGGCTAAGTGAAGGATTTTTCATGTGCCGTGAGCGTGCGGAGCGAGAGCCCGTGCATTATCGCTCCCGTGCTCTGCGTGGTAGCGAGTCCGTGCATTATCGCTCCCACGCTCTGCGTGGTAGCGCTGTTCTGGACGCTCCGCGTCCGGTCTTGAGCAGGCGGCGCGGTACGAAGGGCATTCCACTGGGCCGTGCGGAACGAGAAGGCATAAAAAAGCCCCGCTGAAAGCGGGGCTCTGTGTCGCGGCGGCGGTCAGGTCAATCAGGTGCCTTTGACGGCCTTGCCGTTGACGGTGCCGTCGAGCAGCACAATGTTGTATTCCTTGCCGTCGGTTTCAACCTGTTGCAGGCGGACCAGCAGGTAGTCCCAGTCCTTGGCGAACCACAGCACGGTGGTGCGCTTGCTTTGCGTCGGGTCACGCACGCGCTCGACCTTGATGGCGTCGACCTGGCCGGTCTTAGTGGTGACCTTTTCCGAGCCCAGTACGCGGAAGTCATAAGTGTCCACTTCGTCGCCGTCGACGACCTGGTAGCTCATGCTCTTCTTGCCCTCGGCGATGTCGTGTTGCAACGCCAGCTGATAAGTGGACTTGTCGAGAATGCCCCGGTTAAGCGGCAGCTTGATTGCATCGCCACGGTCGGTCCCGGTGACGAACTTGGTGTTCCAGTCAAAGGCCAGATCGACCTTCTTGGATTTGCCCAGGCCGCTACGCTCGAAGCTGTAGGTCTGTGGCAGCAGGGTGTCCTTGTCGACCTTCAGCGTGCTGACTTCCGTCAGGCTGGCGATCATCATCGATGCTTTGAAACTCAGGGTCCAGGTGCCGTTGGCGCCGGCTTCCAGGCTGCGTTCGGCGGTGCCGCTCATCGGCAGCTGTTTCCAGTCGGCGGTGTAGCTGGCGGAGAAGGGTTGAAGGTCTGCGGCCTGTACGGCAGGCAATGCGAGCAGAGCGAAAGCGAAGAGCAGAGCGCGACGCATAATATCTCCTAATGTCGAATCAGATGGCCGCTGGCCGGGAGTAACTGGTTATCCAGTAATGCGCCATGTTCACCAAGGGCCAATCGACCTTCGGCAAACCAGCGAATAGCCAGTGGGTAAATACGGTGCTCTTGAGCGTGAACCCGTTGCGCGAGCGCCGCTGGCGTGTCGTCCAACTGTACCGAAATAACTGCCTGTACGACCAGTGGGCCGCCATCGAGTTCCTCAGTGACAAAATGCACGCTGCACCCATGCTCGGCGTCGCCGGCCTCCAGCACGCGCTTGTGCGTGTGCAAGCCTTTGTAACGCGGCAGCAGGGAAGGGTGAATATTCAGCAGGCGCCCCTGATAGTGACGAACGAACCCTGCACTGAGGATGCGCATGAATCCGGCCAGTACCACCAGTTGTGGTTGAAACGTGTCGATCAGTTCCATCAGCGCCGCATCGAAGGCCTCGCGACCTTCGTAGGCGGTGTGATCCAGTACGCAGGCTTCGATGCCCGCGTCTCTGGCGCGCTGCAGCCCGAACGCATCGGCACGGTTGGAAATCACCGCGCGGATGCGGACCGGGCTGGCCTCGTCCTTGAAGCTGTCGATCATGGCTTGCAGGTTGCCGCCGGTGCCGGACAGCAGCACCACGACCTCGCAGATGGCTGGCATCAATGCGCCTTGAGGTTTTTCAGCTCGACTTGTGCAGCGCCTTCGGCAGCGGTAGCGATCTGGCCGATCACCCACGGCTGCTCGCCGGCTTCACGCAGAACGTTCAGGGCTGTTTCGACGTGTTCCTGAGCCACGCAGATGACCATGCCGACGCCGCAGTTCAGCACACGGTGCATTTCGTTCTCTTCGACGTTGCCTTGCTGCTGCAACCAGTCGAAGACGGCCGGACGCTGCCAGCTGGCGACATCGACCACCGCCTGTGCGCCTTGCGGCAGAACGCGGGGGATGTTGTCCAGCAGGCCGCCACCGGTGATGTGGGCCATCGCCTTGACCGCGCCGGTTTCCTTGATCAGCTTGAGCAAAGGTTTTACGTAGATGCGGGTCGGCGCCATCAGCAGTTCGGTCAGTGGCTTGCCGTCCAGTTGGATGTTTTCGATGTCGGCACCGGCGACTTCGATGATCTTGCGGATCAGCGAGTAACCGTTGGAGTGCGGGCCGGACGATGGCAGGGCAAGCAGGGCGTCACCGGCAGCGACTTTCGAGCCGTCGATGATCTCGGCCTTTTCCACGACGCCGACGCAAAAGCCTGCCAGGTCATAATCTTCGCCTTCATACATGCCCGGCATTTCAGCGGTCTCGCCGCCGACCAGCGAGCAGCCGGCCAGTTCGCAGCCCGCGCCGATTCCGGTCACCACCTGAGTGGCGGTTTCGACGTTGAGCTTGCCGGTGGCGTAGTAATCGAGAAAGAACAGCGGCTCGGCGCCGCACACCACCAGGTCGTTGACGCACATGGCGACCAGGTCGATGCCGATGCTGTCGTGCTTGTTCAGGTTCAGGGCCAGGCGCAGCTTGGTGCCCACGCCGTCGGTGCCGGAAACCAGAACCGGTTGCTTGTAGCCCGCCGGGATTTCGCAAAGGGCGCCGAAACCTCCCAGGCCGCCCATGACTTCCGGACGCTTGGTGCGCTTGGCGACGCTCTTGATGCGTTCGACCAATGCTTCACCGGCGTCGATGTCTACACCGGCGTCTTTATAGCTCAGGGAGGGTTGCTTGCTCATAGAAAATCCAGGCCTTTAGGGGGGATTCGGAGGTATCGACCGCTGCGTTAGGACCCGTTCAGCACCGCGTTGCAAGGCGATGTTAAGGTTGGGCCGTGGCGATTGCCGGTCTGCGAAGGCGCGCGATTTTATCAGGCTTGCTCCCTAGGGGCCATCCTTGCGCCGACAACAGGGGCCGTGTTGCACTAAATAAACCTGTTCTGGCCGGTACGATCAGTGCGAGTGCAGACGTTTAAGGTGTACTTTATGCCGAAATTGAATGATTGGTGGCTCACGGCTGTCCCAGGCTGTGTACCTCCTGAAGCTGCTTCTTTTACTTTTTTCCGTTCGGGAACTGTCCATGCGTTTTTCCAGAATCCTTCTCGTCGGCTGTCTATCCCTGATCAGCCTTCCCAGCCTTGCCGAAACGGTGAGCAATCTTTATCAGGTGCGTGAACCGGTCAACGGTCAGTCGCCCGACGAGCGCACTCGCGCTACCCAGGCCGCCGTCGACACGCTGGTGCTGCGCTTGACCGGCGACGCCAAGGCGGTGCAGGGTTCAGCCATCGCCGCGTTGCGCAAGGACCCGCAGCAGATCATCAGCCAGTACGGCTATGAAGCCGGTCCGCCGGAAACCCTGTTGGTGGATTTCGATCCGGCAACCACTGAGCGCGCCTTGCGTGACGCCGGGTTGTCGATCTGGGGCAGCAACCGTCCGTCGATTCTGGGCTGGTGGCTGAACGACTCGGTCGAAGGCGCCAACCTGGTCGGCGATGGTCAGGCGGCTGCCGAACCGTTGCGACGCGCCGCACAGCACCGGGGTCTGCCGTTGCGCTTGCCGCTTGCCGACCTGGGTGAACAAGGTATCGGCAATGCCAAGACGCTGGAGGCCACCGATCCGGCGCCGCTCAAGGAAGCCTCCGAGCGCTACGGCGCCGACGCGATCCTGGCGGTGCATGCCAAGGAAGACGCCGGGCAATGGCAGGGCAAATGGCGCCTGTGGCTGGGCGATCAACGCGAGCAGGGCACCGCGACGGGTGCAACCTCCGAAGCGTTGGCCGACGCGGTGCTGTTGTCCGTGAGCGAGCGTCTGGCCCCGCGCTTTGTGACCAAGCCCGGTGCGTCTACCGGCCTGTCGATCCAGGTGCAAGGCATGACACTTGAGCGTTATGCGCAACTGCTTCAGTTACTTGAACCGTTCGGCGTGCGTCTGAGTTCTGTCGAGGGTGACCGGATGGTGTTCGACGTCAGTGGCAGCACCGATCAGCTACGCTCGCAGATGTCGCTGGCCAAACTGCAGGAAGTGCCTGCCAGTGAGGTTGCGGCAGCGCCCGCTGCGCCTGTCGATGCGGCCGCTCCCGTTGCACCCGCTCAGGCGCCGATGATTGTCCCGGCGTCTGCGCCACAGCTGTATTTCCGCTGGTAATTCGGCAAGAACGCTTTTCCATTGGGTTGAGGGATGTTGATGACTGATACGCGGCGTTGGTTCTGGATCGGCGGGCTGGCTTTGCTGGTCGCTTTCGTGGTGTTGCTGCACACGATCCTCACTCCTTTTCTGGTGGCGTTGCTACTGGCGTACATGGGCGATCCGCTGGTGGACCGTCTGGAGCGTGCGGGCTTGTCCAGAACCTTGAGCGTGGTGGCAGTTTTCGGCCTGTTCACGCTGGTGCTGATGACCTTGCTGCTGGTGCTGGTACCGATGCTGGCCAAGCAGCTGTTTCGCCTGTACGAGCTGGCACCGCAGATCCTCGATTGGTTGCAGCATTCGGCCATGCCGTGGGTGCAGGCGAAGTTTGGTCTGGCGGACGGCTTCTGGAAGTTCGACAAGATAAAGGCGGCCATTTCCGAGCACATGGGGCAGGCCGGGGACATCGTCTCCGTCGTGCTGTCGCAGGCCACGGCGTCCAGCCTGGCGCTGATCGGCTGGCTGACCAATCTGGTGCTGATCCCGGTGGTCTGCTTCTATCTGTTGCGTGACTGGGACATCATGACCGGCAAGATTCGTGGTCTGTTGCCGCGCCAGCGTGAAAGCCAGATCGTCAAACTCGCGGGCGAATGTCATGAAGTGCTGGGGGCGTTCATTCGCGGCCAGTTGCTGGTCATGGTCGGGCTGGGTGTGATCTACGCGGCCGGTCTGATGCTGGTCGGTCTGGAGTTGGGGCTGTTGATCGGCGTGATCGCCGGTCTGGCTGCCATCGTGCCTTATATGGGCTTCGTGATCGGCATCGGTTCGGCGCTGGTGGCCGGGTTGTTCCAGTTCGGGGGTGACCTGTACCCGATGATGGGGATCGTGGCGGTGTTCATGATCGGTCAGGCCCTCGAAGGCATGGTGCTCACGCCGCTGCTGGTGGGCGATCGCATCGGTCTGCACCCGGTCGCCGTGATTTTTGCGATTCTGGCAGGGGGCGAACTGTTCGGTTTCACCGGCATTTTGCTGGCCTTGCCGGTCGCGGCGGTGATCATGGTGCTGGTGCGCCACATGCACGACGTCTACAAGGACTCGGAAATCTACGCCGGTGCGGAAGATCCGGAGCTGTAAGCTGAACACGGCCTCTGCGCAGCGCTGCGCAAGAGGCCGTTGGAATGGCGTGGGCCGCGCGCCAAACCTCCTTTCTCCATCCCCGCATTCGCCGCGCTGCTGCAAACCTTTGATTTTGCTTGAGGTCTGTCGCATTGTGCGACCCGCCTCACGGGTATAAACTTCGCGTACTTTACACAGAGGCCCTTGACGGTTTGCATGAGCCGTTAGTCAGCATGAAACCGATTCAGCTGCCCCTGAGTGTGCGTCTGCGTGATGACGCCACTTTCGTCAATTACTATCCAGGCGCCAATGCCGCTGCACTCGGCTATGTCGAGCGGCTGTGCGAAGCCGATGCCGGCTGGACGGAAAGCCTCATTTACCTGTGGGGCAAGGACGGAGTAGGGCGCACGCATCTGCTGCAGGCAGCGTGCCTGCGTTTCGAGCAGATGGGCGAGCCGGCGGTGTACCTGCCATTGGCGGAAGTCATCGATGAAGGTATCGAGCTGTTCGACCACCTTGAACAGTACGAGCTGGTCTGCCTCGACGACCTGCAAGCCGTGGTCGGCAAGCCGGACTGGGAAGAAGCCCTGTTTCACCTGTTCAATCGTTTGCGTGATAGCGGCCGTCGTCTATTGATTGCAGCGTCCAAGTCGCCTCGCGAACTGCCGGTCAAACTCCCCGACCTCAAATCCCGTCTGACCATGGCGCTGGTGTTCCAGATGCGCGGGCTGTCCGACGAGGACAAACTGCGAGCGCTGCAACTGCGCGCCTCACGCCGCGGCCTGCACCTGACCGACGATGTCGGCCATTTCATCCTGACGCGCGGTACGCGCAGCATGAGCGCCTTGTTCGAATTGCTGGAGCGCCTCGATCAGGCCTCGCTTCAGGAAAAACGCAAGCTGACCATTCCCTTCCTTAAAGAGACGCTTGGGTGGTAGATCAGGCGCTGATCCTGCAAACCGCAGCAGCGTTACGCCATGCAAAGCGGATTCTGGTGATCACTGGCGCCGGGTTGTCGGCGGATTCCGGGTTGCCGACCTACCGCGGCGTCGGCGGGCTCTACAACGGCAAGACGGATGACGGCCTGCCGATAGAAGTGGCCCTGTCCGGGCCGATGCTGCGCCGTGACCCTGAACTGTGCTGGAAATATATCGCCGAACTGGGCAAGGCGTGCCTGGGCGGCGAGCCCAATGTGGCTCATTACGCCATCGCCCAGTTGCAGCGCCTCAAACCCGAGTGCTGGGTGCTGACCCAGAATGTCGACGGTTATCATCGCGCCGCTGGCAGTCCGCCCGAGCGCCTGATCGAGATTCACGGGCAGCTTTCGCCGTTGTTCTGTCAGTCGTGTGGTGCGCAGGATTCTCAACTGAGTGAGCATTTGCAGCGTCCATTGCCGCCGTTATGCCGCAGCTGTAGTGGCATTCTGCGACCGCCCGTCGTTCTTTTTCAGGAAATGCTCCCGGAAAGGGCATTGGAAACACTGTATGAACAACTGGCTATAGGCTATGACGCGGTGTTGAGTATCGGCACCACCGCCAGCTTCCCCTACATTCATGAGCCGGTCATCCGCACCCGTGTTTCCGGGGGATTTACCGCAGAAATCAATCCACAGCCCACTGATCACAGCGCGCAAATGGACGTTTTTCTGCAGTGCCGCGCGGCACATGTCATGGCCGAACTCATAAGTCACATCTAGTTCGATTGAATTTGCAAATCGCTTTGATTGCGGGCATAGTCTCGGCTTCTTAGAAGTCAGCCACGGTTGTGCCCATGCAAGTTGTTCGCTTCGCACCCCTCGTGCCTCTCGCACTTGTCACCTTCCTCTTCGGTTGCTCGGCCAATATGCCGGTTGCACAGCAAGAGCAGGCTCAGCCGGTTCCGCATTACCAGAACACGGTAACGGCACAGTCCGCAGCCCGTCGCGCTGATGCGGCAGCCTTGCAGGACGAACTGGCCACTGAAGACGAACTGGCTCAGTTCGCTGACAACAAATCTTACAAACTGCCGGTTCTGGCCGACAGTATCCTTGAACGCGGCAAGTCGCTGATCGGTACGCGCTACCAGTTCGGCGGCACGTCGACCCGTTCGGGCTTCGATTGCAGCGGTTTCATCGGTTATCTGTTCCGTGAAGAGGCTGGCATGAGCCTGCCGCGCTCCACTCGTGAAATGATCAACGTTGACGCGCCGCTGGTTTCGCGCGGCAACCTCAAGCCTGGCGATCTGCTGTTCTTCAGCACCCGCGGCCGCGGTCGTGTCAGCCATGCAGCGATCTACGCTGGCAATCAGCAATTCATTCATTCCAGCAGCCGCCGCAGCGGCGGGGTGCGCATCGACAGCCTCGATGATGCCTACTGGAGCAAGACCTTCATCGAGGCCAAGCGGCCTTTGGCGATGGCGCCCGGTACAGTGGCTGTAAAATCTGCAGCGGCTGACACGCAGACAACAGCGATGACATCGACTACAGTCAAGACCGCGCCAAAGCGGCGCAACGTGAACAAGTGAACCAATAGAAATCGCTGACAAAGACCTTCGGGTCTTTCTGCGTTTT
This sequence comes from Pseudomonas syringae, assembly GCF_002157375.1. Classification (GTDB taxonomy): domain Bacteria; phylum Pseudomonadota; class Gammaproteobacteria; order Pseudomonadales; family Pseudomonadaceae; genus Aquipseudomonas; species Aquipseudomonas syringae_T. The sequence goes on along the minus strand of NZ_MTSA01000024.1, from coordinate 779 downwards.
TGAGCTTCTCGGCAGCGTAAGCCGCACCCGGATCAGGTTGTTGTGTGTATGTCGATTGCTTTGCGCCTGATAGTCATCTCTGTTGCTGCGTTGCTAGGCGCCTGTGCCAGCGCGCCGCCTCCGCCCAAAGCGCCCCGGATCGTTCAGCGTCCGGTGGTCACCGCACCTCCCCAGATTCTCTCTCCGGCTGCCGAAGACGTGCTGTTTCGCGCGTTGGGGCTTGTCGGCACGCCTTATCGATGGGGCGGCAACACGCCTGACTCCGGTTTTGATTGCAGCGGTCTCATAGGGTATGTCTATCGGGATGCGGCGGGTATCTCCCTGCCACGCTCCACCCGCGAGATGATCGTGATGGGCGCGCCGAATATTCGTCGCGAGCAATTGCAGTCAGGGGATCTGGTGTTCTTCGCCACGTCCGGTGGCTCGCAGGTCTCCCACGCAGGCATCTACGTCGGCGAAGGCCGCTTCGTGCATGCCCCGGCCAGCGGAGGCACGGTCAAACTCGACAGCCTCGACAAACCCTACTGGCAGCGCGCCTACCTCAACGCCAAGCGCGTGATCCAGCCAGCGAGCCTGGCGCAGATTCGGCCGTAGCGCTTCCTTGCCCGCGATCTACCAACCTGCAGCAAACCTGTAGTGCGCCGCGCCGCGTTTATTTCAACTATCGTGCGACGCTCCGCGTCGCCATGCCGTTCAGGACGCTCTGCGTCCTCTTGGCGACGCAGAGCGTCGAGAACTGCATTCCCACGCTGGAGCGTAGGGAACGATAAATCTCAACT
>NZ_MTSA01000023.1:0-67854 GCF_002157375.1 Pseudomonas syringae | reverse complement strand
CGCTGACGCGTTGAGGGTTTTTGTTTTTATGGCGTTCGCCATCCCCGCTTTGAAAACACGTTTTCGTTTCTATGCATCATGCCCTTGCGTGGCTATGATGCGTGCCTTATTGCAAGGCGAATCTAAATGCTTACTTTGTTAACGCTTCTTGCTGATGGTGCATTTCATTCCGGTCAGGTCCTGGGAAAAGCTCTGGGCGTTAGCCGCAGTGCTGTGTGGAAGCAGCTTCAGCAGCTTGAGCTTGATCTCGGCATTGAAGTTCACAAGGTGCGCGGACGCGGCTATCGACTAGCGACGCCCATTTCTCTTCTAAATCCTTCTGTCATCGCCCAAGCGGGACTCCCGACGGGCTGGTCGGTGCGAGTTCACGGCACGATCGACTCAACCAATGCCGAAGCCATACGTTTGATTGCGCAAGGCGCTTCAATGCCCTTGCTTGTAGTGGCCGAGCAGCAGACATCTGGGCGGGGGCGGCGAGGTCGCAAGTGGGTAAGCCCGTTTGCTGAAAATCTATACTACAGCCTGGTATTGCGGATTGACGGCGGGATGCGTCAGCTTGAAGGTCTTAGCCTGTTAGTGGGGCTTGCTGTGATGAATGTACTGCGTGATATAGGGGTTCAAGGGGCAGGGCTTAAATGGCCTAATGATGTGCTTGTCGGGAAGCGGAAGATTGCCGGCATCCTCCTTGAGCTTATCGGCGATCCGGCCGACGTGTGTCATGTGGTCATCGGTATAGGGGTTAACGTGAACATGCGGGCAACGGCCGAGGTCGATCAGTTGTGGACATCTGTTCGTCTGGAGACGGGACATCTTGCTGATCGAAACGATATCGCGGCTCGCATAAGCTGTCAGCTCGATACGCTTCTGGCTATACACCGCAAAGAGGGTTTTGCTGCGTTTCAGAGCGCATGGGAGCAAGGCCATCTTTGGCAGGGGGCGGCAGTAAAGCTGCTTTCGGGGATTGAGGTTGTGGAGGGTGTGGTGCTGGGAATCGACTCGCTTGGAGCACTGCGCCTGGACGTCGGTGGTGTTGAGAAGAGCTTTAGCGGTGGCGAGCTCAGCCTGAGGTTGCGTGATGATTCTTGAGCTCGATTGTGGCAATAGCTTCATCAAGTGGCGAGTAGCGGCCAAAAAAGGTGCAGTAGTAGTCAGTGGTGGCGTGGTGGACTCGGATGCTGCCTTATTGGAAAGCCTCAGCAAGCTTCCTGGCGTTTCATTCACAGAATGTCGCTTGGTCAGTGTGCGCAGCGCAGAAGAGACGACAAAGCTTGTCACCGTCCTTGTTGATGCTTTCTCGGTGACGCCTGTCTGTGCTGCACCCGCGCGTGAGCTTGCGGGTGTGACCAACGGCTATGACGAATTCGCGCGTCTTGGGCTGGATCGTTGGCTGGCTTTGGTTGGTGCTTATCAGCTCGTCCGGCGCGCATGCCTGGTCATTGATCTGGGGACTGCGGTGACCTCTGATTTTGTCGATGCCGGCGGGGCTCATCTCGGGGGTTTCATATGCCCTGGTATGCCGTTGATGCGCAATCAGTTGCGTACACACACTCGTCGCATCAGGTATGACGACATTGAGGCTGAAAAGGCCCTTGTTCATCTGGTGCCGGGGCGGGCGACTGCAGAGGCAGTGGAGCGCGGCTGTTCTTTGATGCTCAGGGGGTTCGCGTTGACACAGCTTGAGATTGCTCGCGGGTACTGGGGGGATGACTTCATTATCTTCGTGACAGGTGGCGATGCTTCACTGGTCAGGGATGTATTGCCGGAAGCGCGGATTGCTCCTGATCTGGTGTTCGTGGGCCTGGCTCTCGCTTGCCCTTTGCATTGAGGTAGTTATGCGTTGGTTATTTCTTCTCCTGTTGATGCTCAATGGCCTTTACTACGTATGGCACCAGCAGGAAGCTCCTCTCAGGGCAAAGGAGGTCATGCCTTTATCCTTGCATCGCCCCCCGCAGCAGGATATTCGGCTCCTCAGTGAGTCGGATGCGAGTGGTGCGGCGAACGATGTCGACGCAAAGTGTCTTTATGTCGGTGGCTTTGCCCGGCCGGAAGAGGCTCGCCTGGTTGAGCAGCGACTCAACAGTCTGGACATCCAGTCGCAATTCCGCTCGTTTCAGTCAAACAGTTCAGCGGTGTACTGGTTGAAAATCACTCCAGAGAGCCGTCGTCTCGTGGAGGCTGGCGTGATCAAGCAGTTGAGTCAGGATTTCCCTCAGTTAAAAAATCAAATAATGTCATGTGAGGGCATTGCAACTGTCGATTAGTTTACATAGAATGGCGCCCGCTTCGCAGTGAGGTGAAAGTCTCACGAACTAAGCAGCAGTAGTCAACGCATGTAACCTCAGGTTTTTACTGAGAAAAAGGTTGACAGAAGGGTGGCATGAGTTGAGAATGCTGCCTCGCTTAGGAGGGGTTCCCGAGCGGCCAAAGGGATCAGACTGTAAATCTGACGTCTACGACTTCGAAGGTTCGAATCCTTCCCCCTCCACCAGATTTAGCGCGAGCTGCAAATTGCGCGGGTATAGTTTAGTGGTAGAACCTCAGCCTTCCAAGCTGATGATGCGGGTTCGATTCCCGCTACCCGCTCCAAGCTTGCAGCTTATGCACTGTGATTTTGCTCTTGTAGCTCAGTTGGTAGAGCACACCCTTGGTAAGGGTGAGGTCAGCGGTTCGAATCCGCTCAAGAGCTCCATTGCTAAAGGCAGATATGAAAATATCTGCCTTTGTTTTAGGTGGGCTTGTTGTCTTAGGCCTGCTTGATGCTCTGTTCAGATTCCGCTTTTGGGGTGGTCTGTTCTGAATAAGGTGTTGAAAAACTCTCGTCAGGTCCGCATAATGGTCGGCCTGATTTTGCTTTTAGGTCAGTAGCTCAATTGGCAGAGCGACGGTCTCCAAAACCGTAGGTTGGGGGTTCGATTCCCTCCTGACCTGCCAGATTCCCTAGATGTAATCTGGCTTTCTTTTCACAGGATCTCCGTAGATGAATCCCAAGGCTGAAGCATCAGACTCTCGCTTTGATTTGCTGAAGTGGCTCCTGGTAGTCGTTTTGGTTGTCGTGGGTGTTGTCGGTAATCAGTATTACTCTGCTGAGCCGATCCTGTACCGTGTTCTCGCTCTCCTTGTGATTGCTGCTGCAGCTGCATTTGTAGCCTTGCAGACTGGCAAAGGTAAGGCTTTCTTCGTTTTGGCGAAAGAAGCTCGCGCAGAGATCCGTAAAGTCGTTTGGCCTACTCGCCAAGAAACCACGCAAACCACGTTGATCGTTGTGGCTGTTGTGCTGGTTATGGCGTTGCTGTTGTGGGGGCTTGATTCCCTGCTCGGCTGGCTTGTTTCCTTGATAGTTGGCTAAGGGTGTCCCGTGGCTAAGCGTTGGTACGTAGTGCATGCTTACTCGGGTTACGAGAAGCATGTCATGCGCTCGTTGGTCGAGCGTGTGAAGCTGGCAGGCATGGAAGATGGCTTCGGCGAAATTCTGGTTCCCACTGAAGAAGTGGTTGAAATGCGTAATGGCCAGAAGCGCAAAAGCGAACGTAAGTTCTTCCCTGGTTATGTGCTTGTTCAGATGGACATGAATGAGGGTACTTGGCACTTGGTCAAGGACACCCCGCGTGTCATGGGCTTCATTGGCGGTACTGCCGATAAGCCAGCTCCGATCACCGACAAAGAGGCAGAAGCAATTCTGCGTCGTGTTGCTGACGGTAGCGACAAGCCGAAGCCGAAAACGCTGTTCGAGCCGGGTGAGGTTGTTCGTGTCACCGACGGGCCGTTCGCGGATTTCAACGGCACGGTTGAAGAAGTTAACTACGAAAAGAGCCGTATCCAGGTGGCGGTGCTCATTTTCGGACGCTCTACCCCGGTAGAGTTGGAGTTCAGTCAGGTCGAAAAGGTCTAGCTGGGCTGAAATCCCATACCCCGCAGCTTAAGGCTGTGGGGTTTTTTCGTCACTGGGATATACGCGTAAGTAACCGGGGAGCCTTTGTTGGCGCTTGAACCCGTAATTGGAGTGCCTCATGGCCAAGAAGATAACCGCATACATCAAGCTGCAAGTGAAAGCCGCTCAGGCTAACCCAAGCCCGCCCGTTGGTCCTGCTCTGGGTCAGCACGGTGTGAACATCATGGAATTCTGCAAAGCGTTCAACGCCCGTACTCAGGGTATTGAGCCTGGCTTGCCGACTCCAGTGATCATCACTGTATACAGCGACCGTAGCTTCACTTTCGAAACAAAAAGTACCCCTGCATCGGTTCTGTTGAAGAAAGCTGCAGGCTTGACCAGCGGCTCGGCTCGCCCGAACACCGTTAAAGTTGGCACCGTGACTCGTGCTCAGCTGGAAGATATCGCTAAAGCAAAAAATGCGGATCTGACTGCAGCTGACATGGAAGCGGCCGTGCGTACCATCGCCGGTTCCGCTCGTAGCATGGGCCTTAACGTGGAGGGTGTGTAATGGCTAAGCTGACCAAGCGTCAAAAGGCAATCGCCGAAAAGATCGTAGCTGGCAAATCCTACAACTTTGTAGACGCTGCTGCCCTGCTGACCGAGCTGTCGACTGTCAAGTTCAGCGAGTCTGTAGATATTGCTGTCAACCTGGGTGTTGATCCTCGTAAATCCGACCAGGTCGTTCGTAGCGCTACCGTACTGCCGCACGGCACCGGTAAAACTGTACGCGTTGCAGTTTTCACCCAGGGCCCTGCTGCTGAAGCTGCTTTGGCTGCTGGTGCTGATCGCGTTGGTATGGACGATCTGGCTGCTGAAATGAAAGCAGGCGATCTGAACTACGACGTAGTTATTGCGTCCCCTGACGCAATGCGTGTTGTCGGTCAGTTGGGTCAGGTCCTCGGTCCTCGCGGTCTGATGCCTAACCCTAAGGTCGGCACTGTTACTCCTGACGTCGCTAACGCCGTCAAGAATGCCAAGGCTGGTCAGGTTCGTTATCGCACCGACAAAAACGGCATCATTCACACTTCCGTTGGCAAGGTCGGTTTCGACGCAATCAAGCTGAAGGAAAACGTTGAAGCCCTGATCGCTGATCTGAAGCGTATCAAGCCTGCTTCCTCGAAAGGTATTTACGTCAAGCGCATCACCCTGAGCACCACCATGGGTCCGGGCCTGGTCATCGACCAAGGTTCGCTGGAAGCGTAAGACAAAAATGGCGCGGCGTTGTTTGCCGCGCCGTTTGAAAGATTGGGGTCCCTGCCTGGCGGGGGCTATCCAAGACCGTAGGCGACGCAAGTCTTAAACCTCAAGCCTACGCAGATGGTGCTCCCGGTTCCTTACCGAATCAGACACCAAAACGACATCTGACTCCGGTCGGATGAAACGGTAACAAGCAGGAGTTAAACCCGTGGCAATTAAACTCGAAGACAAGAAGGCCATCGTCGCTGAAGTCAACGAGGCTGCCAAAGCTGGTCTGTCCGCTGTCGTGGCTGATGCCCGTGGTGTGACAGTCGGCGCTATGACCGGACTCCGTAAAGAGGCTCGTGAAGCTGGCGTTTACGTACGCGTTGTACGTAACACCCTGCTCAAGCGCGCTGTTGCTGACACTGAATTCAGTGTCCTCAACGACGTGTTCACCGGCCCGACCTTGATTGCGTTCTCCAACGAACATCCTGGCGCTGCTGCCCGTTTGTTCAAGGAATTCGCGAAAGGTCAGGATAAGTTCGAGATCAAGGCAGCTGCGTTCGAGGGCAAGTTCCTCGCAGCTAATCAGATCGACGTACTGGCAACCTTGCCGACCCGTAACGAAGCAATTTCTCAGCTGATGAGCGTGATTCAAGGCGCTACCAGCAAATTGGCTCGTACTCTGGCGGCTGTTCGCGACCAAAAAGAAGCAGCTGCAGCTTAAGGCTGAGTCAGATCTTTTCGCGTATTTTTGTTTATTTTGATGGTCGCGTAGGCCGTCCCCCAATTCAGGAAATTGAGTCATGTCTATCTCTCAAGACGATATCCTTAACGCCGTAGCTGAAATGTCCGTTATTCAGGTTGTAGAACTGATCAAGGCATTCGAAGAGAAGTTCGGCGTTACCGCTGCTGCCGCTTCTGCTGGCCCGGCTGCCGCTGCTGCTGTTGTTGAAGAACAAACTGAATTCAACGTCATGCTGCTGGAAGCTGGCGAGAAGAAAGTTAACGTGATCAAGGCAGTACGTGAGCTGACCGGTCTGGGCCTGAAAGAAGCCAAGGCAGTCGTTGATGGCGCCCCAGCACTGGTTCTGGAAGCTGTTGCCAAAGACGCAGCTGACAAAGCCAAAGCTACTCTGGAAGAAGCAGGCGCTAAAGTCGAGCTGAAATAAGCATCGATTTTGAGTGTCCAGCCCACGCGTTTAGCGAAAGGCTGATGGCTGGTGGCTTTTGCCACCGGCCTTTTTCCGTTATAGACGATTGGCGCTGTCAACGTTTGTAACGTGTGGTATCCACCGATGGCGGTGGCGCAAACCAAGGGGTTTGCAAGATTTTCTGGCTGCTTCCGTCGGGAGGGAGCCAAACAAGCAGGTGACCAAGCTGGGGAACGCTGATGGCTTACTCATATACTGAGAAAAAACGTATCCGCAAGGACTTTAGCAAGTTGCCGGACGTAATGGATGTGCCGTATCTCTTGGCCATCCAGCTGGATTCGTATCGCGAATTCCTGCAGGCGGGAGCGACCAAAGATCAGTTCCGCGACGTCGGTCTGCATGCAGCCTTCAAATCCGTTTTCCCGATCATCAGCTACTCCGGCAATGCTGCGCTGGAGTATGTAGGTTATCGCTTGGGCGAACCGGCATTTGATGTCAAGGAATGCGTGCTGCGCGGTGTGACTTACGCTGTACCTTTGCGAGTCAAGGTCCGTCTGATCATTTTCGACAAAGAATCGTCGAACAAAGCGATCAAGGACATCAAAGAGCAAGAAGTCTACATGGGTGAAATCCCCCTGATGACTGAAAACGGTACCTTTGTAATCAATGGTACCGAGCGCGTTATCGTGTCTCAGCTTCACCGTTCGCCTGGCGTATTCTTCGACCACGACCGTGGCAAGACGCACAGCTCCGGCAAGCTGCTTTACTCCGCTCGTATCATTCCTTACCGCGGTTCGTGGCTGGACTTCGAGTTCGATCCGAAAGACTGCGTATTCGTCCGTATCGACCGTCGTCGCAAGCTGCCTGCGTCTGTACTTTTGCGCGCGCTGGGTTATACCACCGAGCAAGTGCTCGATGCGTTCTACACCACCAACGTATTCCATGTGCGCGGCGAAAACCTGAGCCTGGAACTGGTGCCTCAGCGCCTGCGTGGCGAGATTGCCGTTCTGGACATTCTGGACGACAAGGGCAAGGTCATTGTCGAGCAGGGTCGCCGTATCACTGCCCGTCACATCAACCAGCTGGAAAAAGCCGGGATCAAAGAGCTGGAAGTACCTCTGGACTACGTCCTGGGCCGTACGACTGCCAAGGTCATCGTGCATCCAGCCACTGGTGAGATCATTGCCGAGTGCAACACCGAGCTGAACACCGAGATTCTGGGCAAGATCGCCAAGGCTCAGGTCGTTCGCATCGAGACGCTGTACACCAATGATATCGACTGCGGTCCGTTCGTCTCCGACACGCTGAAGATCGACTCCACCAGCAACCAACTGGAAGCGCTGGTCGAGATCTACCGCATGATGCGTCCTGGCGAGCCACCGACCAAAGATGCTGCCGAAACGCTGTTCAACAACCTGTTCTTCAGTCCTGAGCGCTATGACCTGTCTGCTGTAGGTCGTATGAAGTTCAACCGTCGTATCGGTCGTACCGAAATCGAAGGTTCGGGCGTGCTGTGCAAGGAAGACATCGTAGCGGTTCTCAAGACCCTCGTTGATATCCGTAACGGCAAAGGCATCGTCGATGACATCGACCACCTCGGTAACCGTCGTGTTCGTTGCGTAGGCGAGATGGCCGAGAACCAGTTCCGTGTAGGTCTGGTCCGTGTTGAGCGTGCGGTCAAAGAGCGTCTGTCCATGGCAGAAAGCGAAGGTCTGATGCCTCAGGACCTGATCAATGCCAAGCCTGTTGCGGCGGCGGTCAAAGAGTTCTTCGGCTCCAGCCAGCTCTCCCAGTTCATGGACCAGAACAACCCGCTTTCGGAGATTACTCACAAGCGTCGTGTCTCTGCACTCGGCCCTGGTGGTCTGACCCGCGAACGCGCCGGCTTTGAGGTTCGAGACGTTCACCCGACTCACTATGGTCGCGTGTGCCCGATCGAGACGCCGGAAGGTCCGAACATTGGTCTGATCAACTCCTTGGCGGCTTATGCCCGCACCAACCAGTATGGCTTCCTTGAAAGCCCTTACCGTGTGGTGAAGGAAGGTCTGGTAACCGAAGAAATCGTTTTCCTTTCGGCAATCGAAGAAGCGGACCACGTCATTGCCCAGGCTTCGGCCGCAATGAACGACAAGCAAGAGCTGATCGACGAGCTGGTTGCTGTGCGTCACTTGAACGAGTTCACCGTCAAGGCGCCAGCCGATGTCACCCTGATGGACGTTTCGCCCAAGCAGGTAGTTTCGGTAGCTGCGTCGCTGATCCCGTTCCTCGAGCACGATGACGCCAACCGTGCATTGATGGGTTCGAACATGCAGCGTCAGGCTGTACCCACCCTGCGTGCCGACAAGCCGCTGGTAGGTACCGGCATGGAGCGCAACGTTGCTCGCGACTCCGGCGTTTGCGTCGTGGCCCGTCGTGGTGGCGTGATCGATTCGGTTGATGCCAGTCGTATCGTTGTTCGCGTAGCCGATGACGAAGTTGAAACAGGTGAGGCGGGTGTAGATATCTACAACCTGACCAAATACACCCGTTCGAACCAGAACACCTGCATCAACCAGCGTCCGCTGGTCAGCAAGGGTGATCGTGTTCAGCGTAGCGACATCATGGCCGATGGTCCGTCCACCGATATGGGTGAACTGGCGTTGGGTCAAAACATGCGCATCGCGTTCATGGCCTGGAACGGTTTCAACTTCGAAGACTCCATCTGTCTTTCCGAGCGTGTCGTTCAGGAAGACCGCTTCACCACGATCCATATTCAGGAACTGACCTGTGTGGCGCGTGACACCAAGCTTGGGCCTGAGGAAATTACAGCTGACATCCCGAACGTGGGTGAAGCTGCTCTGAACAAGCTGGACGAAGCCGGTATCGTTTATGTAGGCGCTGAAGTTGGCGCTGGTGACATCCTGGTGGGCAAGGTCACTCCGAAAGGCGAGACCCAGCTGACTCCAGAAGAAAAACTGTTGCGCGCGATCTTCGGTGAGAAGGCCAGCGACGTTAAAGACACCTCCCTGCGCGTGCCAACCGGCACCAAGGGTACGGTCATTGACGTTCAGGTCTTCACCCGTGATGGCGTCGAGCGTGATGCGCGTGCCCTGTCCATCGAGAAGTCGCAACTCGACGAGATCCGCAAGGACCTGAACGAAGAGTTCCGTATTGTCGAAGGCGCTACGTTCGAACGTCTGCGCTCTGCACTGGTAGGTCGCGTAGCAGAAGGCGGTGCTGGCCTGAAGAAAGGTCAGGAAATCACCAACGAAGTACTCGACGGTCTTGAGCATGGTCAGTGGTTCAAGCTGCGCATGGCTGAAGACGCTCTGAACGAGCAGCTCGAGAAAGCTCAGGCTTACATCGTTGATCGTCGTCGCCTTCTGGATGACAAATTCGAAGACAAGAAACGCAAACTGCAGCAAGGCGATGACCTGGCTCCAGGCGTTTTGAAAATCGTCAAGGTTTACCTGGCAATCCGTCGTCGCATCCAGCCGGGCGACAAGATGGCCGGTCGTCACGGTAACAAGGGTGTGGTCTCCGTGATCATGCCGGTTGAAGACATGCCGCACGATGCCAACGGCACTCCGGTAGACATCGTCCTCAACCCGCTGGGCGTACCTTCGCGTATGAACGTTGGTCAGATTCTCGAAACTCACCTCGGCCTCGCGGCCAAAGGTCTGGGCGAGAAGATCAACCGCATGCTCGAAGAGCAGCGTAAAGTGATTGAGCTGCGCAAGTTCCTCAACGAGATCTATAACGAAATCGGTGGTCGTCAGGAAACGCTTGAAGACCTCTCCGACAGCGAAATTCTGGACCTCGCCAAGAACCTGCGTAACGGCGTACCGATGGCTACCCCGGTTTTCGACGGTGCCAAAGAGAGCGAAATCAAGGCAATGCTCAAGCTGGCAGATATGCCGGAAAGCGGCCAGATGCAGCTGTTTGACGGTCGTACCGGCAACAAGTTTGAGCGCGCTGTAACTGTTGGCTACATGTACATGCTGAAGCTGAACCACTTGGTGGACGACAAGATGCACGCGCGTTCCACTGGTTCGTACAGCCTGGTTACCCAGCAGCCGCTGGGTGGTAAGGCACAGTTCGGTGGTCAGCGTTTCGGGGAGATGGAAGTGTGGGCGCTGGAAGCATACGGCGCGGCGTACACTCTGCAAGAAATGCTCACAGTGAAGTCGGACGATGTGAACGGTCGTACCAAGATGTACAAAAACATCGTGGACGGCGATCACCGTATGGAGCCGGGCATGCCCGAGTCTTTCAACGTGTTGATCAAAGAAATCCGTTCGCTCGGTATCGATATCGATCTGGAAACCGAATAACACGTGACGCGAATCGGGGGCAGGGCGGTATTGCCTGCTCCCCTGCTCCGCCAGGAGGAAAGCCTTGAAAGACCTACTGAATTTGCTGAAAAACCAGGGTCAAGTCGAAGAGTTCGACGCAATCCGTATCGGACTTGCATCGCCTGAGATGATCCGCTCTTGGTCGTTCGGTGAAGTTAAAAAACCGGAAACGATCAACTACCGTACGTTCAAGCCTGAGCGTGATGGTCTGTTCTGCGCCAAGATCTTTGGCCCGGTAAAAGATTACGAGTGCCTGTGCGGTAAGTACAAGCGCCTGAAGCACCGCGGTGTTATCTGCGAAAAGTGCGGTGTCGAAGTGGCTCTGGCCAAGGTTCGTCGCGAGCGTATGGCTCACATCGAACTGGCTTCGCCAGTCGCGCACATCTGGTTCCTGAAATCGCTGCCGTCCCGTATCGGCTTGCTGATGGACATGACCCTGCGTGATATCGAACGCGTTCTCTACTTCGAGAGCTATGTCGTTATCGATCCAGGCATGACGACCCTTGAAAAGGGCCAACTGCTGAATGACGAGCAGTACTTCGAAGCCCTCGAAGAGTTCGGTGATGACTTTGATGCCCGTATGGGTGCTGAAGCTGTCCGCGAGCTGCTGCACGCTATCGATCTGGAGCACGAAATTGGCCGTCTGCGTGAAGAAATTCCGCAAACCAATTCCGAGACCAAGATCAAGAAGCTGTCCAAGCGTCTGAAGCTGATGGAAGCCTTCCAGGGTTCCGGCAACCTCCCTGAGTGGATGGTGCTGACCGTTCTGCCGGTTCTGCCGCCAGATCTGCGTCCTCTGGTTCCGCTTGACGGTGGTCGTTTCGCGACGTCCGACCTCAACGATCTGTATCGTCGAGTGATCAACCGTAACAACCGTCTGAAGCGTCTGCTGGACCTGTCCGCTCCCGATATCATCGTGCGCAACGAAAAGCGCATGCTGCAGGAAGCGGTCGATGCTCTGCTCGACAACGGTCGTCGCGGTCGCGCTATTACCGGTTCGAACAAGCGTCCTCTGAAATCCCTGGCTGACATGATCAAGGGTAAGCAGGGTCGTTTCCGTCAGAACTTGCTCGGTAAGCGTGTTGACTACTCGGGTCGTTCGGTTATTACCGTAGGTCCTACGCTGCGTCTGCACCAGTGCGGTCTGCCGAAGAAAATGGCTCTCGAGCTGTTCAAGCCGTTCATCTTCGGCAAGCTTGAAATGCGTGGCCTGGCCACGACCATCAAAGCTGCCAAGAAAATGGTCGAGCGCGAGCTGCCGGAAGTATGGGACGTTCTCGCTGAAGTGATTCGCGAACACCCGGTGCTTCTGAACCGTGCGCCAACGCTTCACCGTCTGGGCATCCAGGCGTTTGAACCGGTTCTGATCGAAGGTAAGGCTATCCAGCTGCACCCGCTGGTCTGCGCCGCGTACAACGCCGACTTCGACGGTGACCAGATGGCCGTTCACGTACCTTTGACGCTGGAAGCCCAGCTTGAAGCGCGTGCGCTCATGATGTCGACCAACAACATTCTGTCGCCAGCTAACGGTGAGCCAATCATCGTTCCTTCGCAGGACGTTGTACTGGGTTTGTACTACATGACTCGCGAAGCGATCAACGCCAAGGGCGAAGGTCGCGTATTTGCGGATCTGCAGGAAGTCGATCGCGTATTCCGCGCCGGCGAAGCGGCTTTGCACGCCAAGGTCAAGGTTCGTATCCACGAAACGGTCAACGACCGTGATGGTGGCAGCGTCAAGAACACCCGTATCGTAGACACTACTGTCGGCCGTGCGCTGTTGTTCCAGGTGGTTCCGGCCGGCCTGTCCTACGACGTCGTCAACCAACCGATGAAGAAAAAGGCGATCTCCAAACTGATCAACCAGTGCTACCGCGTGGTGGGTTTGAAAGAGACCGTTATCTTCGCTGACCAGTTGATGTACACCGGTTTTGCCTACTCGACCATTTCGGGCGTATCCATCGGCGTTAACGACTTCGTTATCCCGGATGAAAAAGCTCGCATCATCGACGCAGCCACCGAAGAAGTTAAAGAGATCGAAAGCCAGTACGCTTCGGGCCTGGTCACTCAGGGCGAGAAGTACAACAAGGTAATCGACCTTTGGTCCAAGGCGAACGACGAAGTCTCGAAAGCGATGATGTCGAACCTGTCCAAAGAGCGCGTTATTGATCGTCACGGCGTCGAAGTTGATCAGGAATCCTTCAACTCGATGTACATGATGGCTGACTCCGGGGCGCGTGGTTCTGCTGCCCAGATTCGTCAGCTGGCCGGTATGCGTGGTCTGATGGCCAAGCCTGACGGCTCCATCATTGAGACACCGATCACTGCGAACTTCCGTGAAGGTTTGAGCGTACTTCAGTACTTCATCTCTACTCACGGTGCTCGTAAGGGTCTTGCGGATACGGCATTGAAAACCGCTAACTCCGGTTATCTGAGCCGTCGTCTGGTAGACGTGGCTCAGGATCTGGTGGTTACCGAGGTCGATTGCGGTACCGAGCATGGTCTGCTGATGACTCCGCACATTGAAGGCGGTGACGTTGTAGAGCCGTTGGGTGAGCGCGTACTGGGTCGAGTCATCGCCCGTGATGTGTTCAAGCCGGGTACAGAAGACATCATCGTTCCTGCTGGCACGCTGGTAGACGAGAAGTGGGTTGAGTTCATCGAGCTGAACAGCATCGACGAAGTCATCGTTCGCTCGCCAATCAGCTGTGAAACCCGCTACGGCATCTGCGCCAAGTGCTACGGTCGCGATCTGGCTCGCGGTCACCAGGTCAACATCGGTGAAGCTGTCGGCGTTATCGCTGCACAGTCGATCGGTGAGCCGGGTACCCAGCTGACAATGCGTACGTTCCACATCGGTGGTGCGGCAAGCCGTACTTCGGCAGCTGACAGCGTTCAGGTGAAGAATGGCGGTACTGTCCGTCTTCACAACCTGAAGCACGTAGAGCGTGTCGATGGTCACCTGGTTGCAGTATCCCGTTCCGGCGAACTGGCAATCGCAGATGACTTCGGTCGTGAGCGTGAGCGTTACAAGCTGCCTTACGGTGCAGTGATTTCGGTGAAGGAAGGCGACAAGGTCGACGCTGGCTCGATCGTGGCCAAGTGGGATCCGCACACTCACCCAATCGTCACCGAGATGAAAGGTACTGTTACGTACGTCGGCATGGAAGAAGGCATCACGATCAAGCGTCAGACAGACGAATTGACCGGTATGACCAACATCGAAGTGCTTGACGCGAAAGATCGCCCGGCTGCCGGTAAGGACATCCGTCCTGCTGTGAAGATGGTCGGTCTGGATGGCAAGGATCTGCTGTTGCCAGGTACAGACGTACCGGCTCAGTACTTCCTGCCGGCGAACGCCCTCGTTGGTGTTGCTGACGGTGCGCAAATCGCGATCGGTGATGTTATCGCTCGTATTCCACAGGAAACGTCGAAGACTCGTGACATCACCGGTGGTCTGCCGCGTGTTGCCGACTTGTTTGAAGCGCGTCGTCCGAAAGAGGCGTCGATTCTTGCAGAAGTCAGCGGTACCATCGCATTCGGTAAAGAGACCAAAGGCAAGCGCCGTCTGGTCATTACTCCGAACGACGGTAGCGATCCGTACGAAGAGCTGATTCCGAAGTGGCGTCACCTGAACGTCTTCGAAGGCGAGCAAGTGAACCGCGGCGAAGTTATCTCCGACGGTCCGAGCGATCCACACGATATCCTGCGTTTGTTGGGTGTCAGTGCGCTGGCCAAGTACATCGTCAACGAGATTCAGGACGTATACCGTCTGCAAGGCGTGAAGATCAACGATAAGCACATCGAGACCATCCTGCGTCAGATGCTGCGTAAAGTTGAGATTGCCGAGTCTGGCGATTCCAGTTTCATCAAGGGCGACCAGATGGAGCTGACTCACGTACTGGTAGAAAACGAGCGTCTGAGCACGGAAGACAAGTTTGTTTCCAAGTTCACTCGCGTGTTGCTGGGTATCACCAAGGCATCGCTGTCCACCGAGTCGTTCATCTCCGCGGCCTCCTTCCAGGAGACCACACGCGTACTGACCGAAGCGGCTGTGACAGGCAAGCGCGATTACCTGCGCGGCCTGAAGGAAAACGTGGTTGTGGGTCGTTTGATCCCGGCCGGTACCGGTCTGGCTTACCACAGCGAGCGCAAGCGCCGCCGTGAAATGGACAAACCGACCCGTGTCAGCGCGAGCGAAGTAGAAGCCGCTCTGACTGAAGCGTTGAACTCCAGCGGTAATTAAGACCAAAGCCTCGGCATTTTCATTCGGCGGGCGGCACATCATGTGCTGTTTGCCGGACGAAGCGGCCGGGGCTTTGTCTTGACTGGGGGCGGGATCCTCTTTAGACTCTTGTACCCCTAAATTTGGCGGGGCTTGTGCCTCGTCATTTGCTTTTCTTGTAAGACAATAGCGTCGCAAGACAACAGTGGAGCTAGTAGATGGCAACTATCAACCAGCTGGTACGTCAGCCGCGTAAGCGTATCGTCGAGAAATCCGACGTGCCTGCGCTGCAGAACTGCCCGCAACGTCGCGGTGTATGCACTCGTGTGTATACCACCACGCCGAAAAAACCTAACTCGGCATTGCGTAAAGTCTGCCGTGTGCGCCTGACCAACGGTTTCGAGGTTTCCTCGTACATCGGTGGTGAAGGTCACAACCTGCAAGAGCACAGCGTGGTACTGATCCGTGGCGGTCGTGTAAAAGACTTGCCAGGTGTTCGTTATCACACCGTTCGTGGTTCTCTGGATACTTCCGGCGTTAAAGGCCGTAACCAGGGTCGCTCGAAATACGGTACCAAGAAGCCTAAGTAGTCTTTGGCTTCTGTTTGAAATTGCAGATTTCTATTTTTCTGAGTCGATAAGAGTAAGGTCGGGCGCATCCTTCTACGGATGGTGGTCCCGAGCTAACCTGAAGACCGTTTGAGGGCTTATCCATGCCAAGAAGACGCGTAGCAGCCAAGCGCGAAGTGCTTGACGATCCAAAATACGGCAGCCAGATTCTGGCCAAGTTCATGAACCACGTGATGGAAAGCGGCAAGAAAGCCGTTGCCGAGCGTATCGTTTATGGCGCGCTGGAAAAGGTTAAAGAACGTAAGAACAGCGATCCCCTGGAAATCTTCGAGAAAGCTCTCGACGCCATCGCTCCGCTGGTCGAAGTAAAGTCGCGCCGTGTAGGCGGTGCTACTTACCAGGTTCCTGTCGAAGTTCGTCCGTCCCGTCGTAATGCTCTGGCAATGCGTTGGCTGGTAGACTTCGCGCGCAAGCGCGGTGAGAAATCCATGGCTCTGCGTTTGGCTGGCGAACTGATGGACGCCGCCGAAGGTAAAGGTGCTGCGGTTAAGAAGCGTGAAGACGTGCACCGTATGGCTGAAGCCAACAAGGCTTTCTCGCACTACCGCTTCTAATTTCAGCGTCACTAATTTTGCGAGGGCTTTATGGCTCGTACTACTCCGATTGGCCGCTACCGTAACATTGGTATCGTCGCTCACGTGGATGCTGGTAAAACCACCACCACCGAGCGCGTCCTTTTTTACACCGGCAAAAGCCACAAAATGGGCGAGGTGCATGATGGCGCCGCGACCACGGACTGGATGGTTCAGGAGCAGGAGCGTGGTATTACCATTACTTCTGCTGCTATTACTGCCTTTTGGCAGGGTTCCGAGAAGCAGCACAAAGACCAATACCGCTTCAACGTCATTGACACCCCGGGCCACGTTGACTTCACCATTGAAGTTGAGCGTTCCCTGCGTGTACTCGACGGCGCGGTCGTTGTGTTCTGTGGTACTTCCGGCGTAGAACCTCAGTCCGAAACCGTATGGCGTCAAGCCAACAAATACGGTGTTCCGCGTATCGTTTACGTGAACAAGATGGACCGTGCAGGTGCTAACTTTCTGCGCGTAATTGCTCAGATCAAACAGCGTCTGGGCCACACGCCGGTGCCGATTCAGTTGGCTATCGGTGCTGAAGACAACTTCCAGGGTCAGATCGACCTGATGTCCATGGAAGCTGTTTACTGGAATGATGCTGACAAAGGCATGGTTCCACGTCGCGAGCCTATCCCTGCTGAATTGCAGGAACTGGCTGACGAGTGGCGCGGCAACATGGTTGAGGCTGCGGCCGAAGCCAGCGAAGAGCTGATGAACAAGTACCTCGAGGGTGAAGAGCTCACCAACGAGGAAATCAAGGCCGCTCTGCGTCAGCGTACTATCGCTGGTGAGATCGTTCTTGCTGTTTGCGGTTCTTCCTTCAAGAACAAGGGTGTTCCCTTGGTTCTCGACGCCGTGATCGACTACCTGCCGGCTCCAATCGATATTCCTGCTATCAAGGGTTCCGATCCTGATAACGAGGAAATCTTGATGGAGCGTCATGCAGACGACAACGAGCCGTTCTCGGCTCTGGCGTTCAAGATCGCTACTGACCCATTCGTGGGTACCCTGACCTTCGTCCGTGTTTACTCGGGCGTGTTGGCATCCGGCGACGGTGTGATCAACTCGGTCAAGGGCAAGAAAGAGCGCGTGGGTCGTATGGTGCAAATGCATGCAAACGCTCGCGAAGAGATCAAGGAAGTACGCGCTGGTGACATCGCGGCCTTGATCGGCATGAAGGACGTCACCACTGGTGAAACCTTGTGCAACGCTGACAAGCCAATCATTCTGGTTCGTATGGACTTCCCGGAGCCGGTTATTTCGGTTGCTGTTGAGCCAAAAACCAAGGATGACCAGGAAAAAATGGGTATCGCACTGGGCAAACTTGCTCAGGAAGACCCGTCTTTCCGCGTCAAGACTGATGAAGAGACTGGTCAAACGATCATCTCTGGCATGGGCGAGCTCCACCTGGACATCCTGGTTGACCGGATGCGCCGTGAGTTCAACGTCGAAGCCAACATCGGCAAGCCTCAGGTTTCCTATCGTGAGCGCATCACGAAGAACTGTGAAATCGAAGGCAAGTTCGTTCGTCAATCCGGCGGTCGTGGCCAGTTTGGTCATTGCTGGATCCGTTTTGCACCTGCTGACGAAGGTCAGGAAGGTCTGCAATTCGTAAACGAAGTGGTGGGTGGTGTTGTTCCTAAGGAATACATCCCGGCTATCCAGAAGGGTATCGAAGAGCAGATGAAGAACGGCGTTGTTGCCGGTTATCCGCTGATCGGCCTGAAGGCTACCGTGTTTGATGGTTCCTACCATGACGTCGACTCGAACGAGATGGCGTTTAAGGTGGCTGCCTCCATGGCGACCAAGCAGCTGGCCCAGAAGGGCGGTGGTGAGTTGCTTGAGCCGATCATGGCGGTAGAGGTTGTTACGCCTGAAGACTATATGGGTGACGTGATGGGCGACCTTAACCGTCGTCGCGGCATGATTCTGGGTATGGAAGATACGGTTTCCGGCAAAGTGATTCGTGCCGAGGTTCCGTTGGGTGAGATGTTCGGTTATGCGACCGACGTTCGCTCCATGTCTCAGGGTCGCGCAAGCTACTCTATGGAATTCAAAAAATACAATACAGCGCCGACGCACATCGTTGAAACTGTAACCAAAAAACAAGGCTGATTCAGCGCCTTTAGGCTAGGAGTTATTTGTCGTGGCTAAAGAAAAATTTGATCGTTCCCTTCCGCACGTCAACGTTGGCACCATTGGTCACGTTGACCACGGTAAAACCACACTGACCGCTGCTCTGACTCGCGTCTGCTCCGAAGTTTTCGGTTCGGCTCGTGTTGACTTCGACAAGATCGACAGCGCACCAGAAGAAAAAGCTCGTGGTATCACCATCAACACTGCGCACGTTGAATACAACTCGCTGATCCGTCACTACGCTCACGTTGACTGCCCAGGTCACGCTGACTACGTGAAGAACATGATCACCGGTGCTGCCCAGATGGACGGCGCGATTCTGGTTTGTTCGGCTGCTGATGGTCCGATGCCACAAACTCGTGAGCACATCCTGCTGTCCCGTCAGGTAGGCGTTCCGTACATCGTGGTCTTCCTGAACAAGGCTGACCTGGTAGACGACGCTGAGCTGCTGGAACTGGTTGAGATGGAAGTTCGCGACCTGCTCAGCACTTACGATTTCCCGGGCGACGACACTCCGATCATCATCGGTTCTGCTCGTATGGCTCTGGAAGGCAAAGACGACAACGAAATGGGCACCACTGCCGTTCGTAAACTGGTTGAAACTCTGGACAGCTACATCCCAGAGCCAGTTCGTCTGACCGACAAGCCGTTCCTGATGCCAATCGAAGACGTATTCTCGATCTCTGGTCGCGGTACTGTTGTGACTGGTCGTGTTGAGCGCGGTATCGTCAAGGTTCAAGATCCACTGGAAATCGTTGGTCTGCGTGACACTACCGTCACCACCTGCACCGGTGTTGAAATGTTCCGTAAGCTGCTCGACGAAGGTCGTGCTGGCGAGAACTGTGGCGTCCTGCTGCGCGGCACCAAGCGTGACGACGTTGAGCGTGGCCAGGTTCTGGTCAAGCCAGGCACCGTCAAGCCGCACACTCAGTTCGAAGCTGAAATCTACGTTCTGAGCAAGGAAGAAGGCGGTCGTCACACTCCGTTCTTCAAAGGCTACCGTCCACAGTTCTACTTCCGTACTACCGACGTAACCGGTAGCTGCGAACTGCCGGAAGGCGTAGAAATGGTTATGCCAGGTGATAACGTTAAAGTTTCCGTTACCCTGATCAAGCCAATCGCAATGGAAGATGGTCTGCGTTTCGCAATCCGTGAAGGCGGTCGTACCGTCGGCGCTGGCGTCGTAGCCAAAATCATCGCGTAAGCGTTGATTCCCAAAAAGAGCCCCCGCACTGCGGGGGCTTTTTTATTGGGTTGACACCCTCTTAGCACGTCTATAGAATTGCGCCTCCTTTTAACGGGCGTATTGCGCTCGGTGGGAACAGCAATCTGGAGTCTGAATCCAATGCAAAACCAGCAAATCCGTATCAGGTTGAAGGCTTTTGACCATCGCCTGATCGACCAATCAACCCAGGAAATCGTGGAAACCGCGAAGCGTACTGGGGCACAGGTGCGTGGTCCGATTCCACTGCCGACCCGTAAAGAGCGGTTCACCGTTCTGGTTTCTCCGCACGTCAACAAAGACGCGCGCGACCAGTACGAGATCCGTACTCATAAACGCGTTCTGGACATTGTTCAGCCAACGGAAAAAACCGTTGATGCGCTTATGAAGCTTGATCTTGCGGCCGGTGTGGAAGTTCAGATCAGCCTCGGCTAAGACTTGGGTCTTAGTCGTGTAACGCTCTGAAATGGGCGGCCATAGCGGGTGAAAGCCCCGTACACTCATGAGGTTTACAACATGACTATTGGTGTAGTCGGTCGTAAATGCGGTATGACCCGTATTTTCACCGAAGAAGGTGTCTCCATTCCGGTCACGGTCATTGAGATCGAGCCGAATCGCGTCACTCAGTTCAAAACCGAAGAAACCGATGGCTATCGTGCAGTGCAAGTCACTGTAGGCGAGCGTCGTGCTTCGCGTGTTACAGCCGCTCAGGCTGGTCACTTCGCCAAGGCGAACGTAGCCGCCGGTCGTACCGTCATGGAATTCCGTCTTGAAGAAGGCGACTACCAGGCTGGCGATCAGATCAACGCTGAAATCTTCGCTGCTGGTCAACTGGTTGATGTAACCGGTCAGTCCAAAGGTAAAGGCTTCCAGGGTACGATCAAGCGTTGGAATTTCCGTGGTCAAGACAATACCCACGGTAACTCCGTCTCCCACCGCGTCCCAGGCTCTATCGGCCAGTGCCAGACTCCTGGTCGTGTATTCAAGGGCAAAAAAATGTCCGGTCATATGGGCGCTGAACGCGTGACCGTGCAGTCCCTCGAAGTAGTGCGCGTGGACGCTGAACGCAATCTGTTGTTGGTCAAGGGTGCTGTTCCTGGCGCTACTGGCGGCAACCTGGTTGTACGTCCGGCAGCCAAGGCTCGCGGTTAAGGGGAAGCTGACATGCAATTAAATGTAAATGACGCTCAGGCAATCGAAGTTTCCGAACTGACATTTGGCGGCGAATTCAACGAGACGCTGGTTCACCAGGCAGTCGTGGCCTACATGGCTGGCGGTCGTCAGGGTAGCAAGCGGCAAGAGGCCCGTTCCTACGTTCGTGGTGGCGGGAAGCGCCCGTGGCGTCAGAAAGGTACTGGCCGTGCTCGTGCCGGTACTATCCGTAGCCCAATCTGGCGTGGCGGCGGTACCACTTTCGCAGCTCGTCCTCAGGATCACACTCAGAAGCTCAACAAGAAGATGTATCGCGCAGCTCTGCGCTCCATTCTTGCTGAACTGGTTCGTACTGATCGTCTGGTCGTGGTTCAGGACTTCGCTGTTGAAGCACCGAAAACCAAAGATTTGCTGAACAAGCTGACTGGCATGGGCCTGACTGACGTCCTGATCGTGTCTGACGCTGTTGACCAAAATCTGTACCTGGCTGCTCGTAACCTGCCGCACGTCGATGTACGTGATGTTCAAGGTTCCGATCCAGTTAGTCTGATCGCATACGACAAAGTGTTGATCACTGTGTCGGCCGTGAAGAAATTCGAGGAGCTGCTGGGATGAACCAGGAACGCGTATTTAAAGTTCTGCTTGGCCCGCACGTTTCCGAGAAGGCTACGGTTCTGGCAGACAAAAAAGGTCAGTTCGTTTTCAAGGTTGCTACTGACGCAACCAAGCTGGAAATCAAGAAGGCCGTCGAAAGCCTGTTCAGCGTGAAAGTAGAGCGTGTTACTACCCTGAATGTTCTGGGTAAGAGCAAGCGCACTGCTCGCGGTCTGGGCAAGCGTAATGACTGGAAGAAGGCAGTTATCTCCCTTCAGCCAGGCCAAGATCTCGATTTCAGCAGCAGTGCTGAGTAAGGAAGGGGTGCATCATGGCAATCGTTAAATGCAAACCGACTTCCCCTGGCCGCCGTTTTGTGGTCAAGGTGGTCAACCAGGAGCTGCATAAAGGCGCTCCTCACGCACCGCTGCTCGAGAAAAAATCGAAGTCTGGTGGTCGTAACAACAATGGTCGTATTACTACCCGTCATATCGGTGGTGGCCATAAACAGCATTATCGTCTGGTCGATTTCCGTCGCAACGACAAGGATGGCATCGCTGCCACCGTCGAGCGTATCGAATACGATCCAAACCGTACTGCACACATTGCTTTGCTGCTTTACGCAGACGGCGAACGCCGCTACATCATTGCCCCTAAAGGCGTGAGTGCTGGTGACCAGCTGATTGCAGGTGCTTTGGCACCTATCAAGCCAGGCAACGCTCTTCAACTGCGCAACATTCCAGTTGGTAGCACCGTACACGGCATCGAACTGAAGCCAGGTAAAGGCGCACAGATCGCTCGCTCCGCTGGTGCCTCGGCACAGCTGATCGCTCGTGAAGGTGTGTACGTTACCCTGCGTCTTCGCTCCGGCGAAATGCGTAAAGTATTGGCTGAATGCCGTGCAACGCTTGGCGAAGTCTCGAACTCCGAGCACAGCCTTCGTTCGCTGGGTAAAGCTGGTGCCAAACGCTGGCGTGGCGTTCGCCCAACCGTTCGTGGTGTTGCCATGAACCCGGTTGACCACCCACATGGTGGTGGTGAAGGTCGTACCTCTGGTGGTCGTCATCCGGTATCGCCGTGGGGCTTCCCGACTAAGGGCGCGAAGACTCGTGGTAATAAGCGTACCGACAAAATGATCGTCCGTCGTCGCAAGTAAATAGAGGGATACGACAGTGCCACGTTCTCTGAAAAAAGGTCCTTTTATTGATCTTCACCTACTGAAGAAGATCGAAGTGGCGGCGGAAAAGAACGATCGCAAACCAGTTAAAACCTGGTCGCGTCGTTCGATGATCCTGCCACAAATGGTCGGTTTGACCATTGCAGTGCATAACGGTCGTCAACATGTTCCCGTTCTTGTGAACGAAGACATGGTCGGCCATAAACTAGGCGAGTTTGCCGGTACCCGCACATATCGTGGGCACGTGGCAGACAAGAAAGCCAAGCGTTAAGGGGTAAGGAACGATGGAAGTAGCCGCTAAGTTGTCGGGCGCTCGAATCTCCGCCCAGAAAGCCCGCTTGGTCGCCGACCAGATCCGCGGGAAGAAGGTGGGCGAAGCGCTCAACCTGTTGGCTTTCAGCAGTAAGAAAGCCGCCGAGATCCTGAAGAAAGTGCTGGAGTCGGCTGTAGCCAACGCCGAGCATAACGAAGGCGCAGACGTTGATGACCTTAAGGTCTCCACCGTTTTCGTCAACGAAGGGCGTTCGCTGAAGCGCATCATGCCACGTGCTAAAGGCCGTGCTGATCGCATCGTCAAGCGGTCTTGCCATATCACTGTCAAGGTTGCTGACAAGTAACGGAGTCGAAGAGATGGGTCAGAAAGTACATCCCATTGGCATTCGCCTGGGAATCGTCAAGGAGCACACCTCCGTCTGGTACGCAGACGGTCGGACTTATGCGGACTATTTGTTCGCTGATCTGAAAGTGCGTGAGTACCTCCAAGACAAATTAAAAAGCGCGTCCGTCAGCCGTATCGATATCCATCGTCCGGCTCAGACAGCACGTATCACCATCCACACCGCTCGTCCAGGTATCGTTATCGGGAAGAAAGGTGAAGATGTTGAGAAACTGCGTCAGGACCTGACCAAGCAAATGGGTGTGCCTGTGCACATCAATATCGAAGAGATCCGTAAGCCGGAGCTCGACGGTATGCTGGTTGCGCAGAGCGTAGCTCAGCAGCTGGAGCGTCGTGTAATGTTCCGTCGCGCTATGAAGCGCGCTGTTCAGAACGCCATGCGCATTGGTGCCAAAGGCATCAAAATCCAAGTGAGCGGTCGTCTCGGCGGTGCTGAAATCGCACGTACTGAATGGTATCGCGAAGGTCGTGTGCCACTGCACACCCTGCGTGCCGACATCGACTATGCCAACTACGAAGCTCACACCACTTACGGTGTGATCGGTGTAAAGGTTTGGATCTTCAAAGGCGAAGTAATTGGTGGTCGCCAAGAAGAACTGAAACCACAAGCACCAGCGCCTCGTAAAAAAGCTGCTAAGTAAGGGGTACGCCAAATGTTGCAACCAAAGCGTACGAAGTTCCGCAAGCAGATGACCGGCCACAACCGTGGTCTGGCACTGCGCGGTAGCAAAGTCAGCTTCGGCGAGTTCGCGCTGAAGTCTGTAGCTCGTGGTCGTCTCACCGCTCGTCAGATCGAGTCAGCGCGTCGTGCTCTGACCCGTCACGTTAAACGTGGCGGCAAGATCTGGATCCGTGTGTTCCCGGACAAGCCTGTCACCAAAAAGCCACTCGAAGTTCGGATGGGTAAAGGTAAAGGTAACGTGGAGTACTGGGTTGCCCAGATTCAGCCAGGCAAAGTCCTGTATGAAATCGAGGGTGTTACTGAAGAGCTGGCGCGTGAGGCTTTCGCCCTGGCTGCTGCAAAGCTGCCGCTCGCCACCTCCTTTGTTAAGCGGACGGTGATGTGATGAAAGCGAATGAACTTCGTGAAAAATCAGCACAGCAGCTGAACGAGCAACTGCTCGGCCTGCTGCGCGACCAGTTCAATCTGCGTATGCAGAAAGCAACTGGCCAGTTGGGGCAGTCTCATCTGCTCTCGCAAGTTAAGCGTGACATCGCTCGCGTGAAAACTGTGCTCAACCAGCAGGCAGGTAAGTAATCATGGCTGAAGCCGAAAAAACTGTCCGTACGCTGACTGGCCGTGTTGTCAGCGACAAGATGGACAAGACCATCACCGTTCTGATCGAGCGTCGCGTAAAGCACCCGATCTACGGTAAATACGTTAAGCGTTCGACTAAGCTGCACGCACACGACGAAACCAATCAATGCCATATCGGCGACAAGGTCACTATTCGTGAAACCCGTCCCGTAGCCAAGACCAAGTCTTGGGCGTTGGTTGATATCCTCGAACGCGCTGTGGAAGTCTAAGGGCTAGGGGTCGGAGAAATTATATGATTCAGACTCAATCCATGCTCGATGTGGCCGATAACAGCGGCGCTCGCCGTGTTATGTGCATCAAGGTGCTGGGTGGCTCCCATCGTCGTTACGCTGGTATCGGTGACATCATCAAAGTGACCGTCAAGGAAGCAATTCCTCGCGGCAAGGTGAAGAAAGGCCAAGTGATGACTGCTGTCGTAGTCCGCACTCGCCATGGTGTTCGTCGTGCAGACGGCTCCATCATCCGCTTCGATGGCAACGCTGCTGTTCTGTTGAACAACAAGCAAGAGCCGATCGGTACCCGTATCTTTGGGCCAGTGACCCGTGAACTTCGTACTGAGAAGTTCATGAAGATCGTCTCGCTCGCCCCAGAAGTGCTCTAAGGAGATCCGAAATGCAAAAGATTCGTCGTGACGACGAGATCATCGTGATCGCCGGCAAAGACAAAGGTAAGCGCGGTAAGGTGCTCAAGGTTCTCGCTGACGACCGTCTGGTCGTTGGTGGGATCAACCTGGTGAAGCGTCATACCAAGCCAAACCCGATGTCGGGCGTACAGGGCGGTATCGTCGAGAAAGAAGCGCCACTGCACGCTTCCAACGTCGCCATTTTCAACGGCGCAACCAACAAGGCTGATCGCGTTGGTTTCAAAGTTGAAGACGGCAAGAAAATTCGTGTCTTCAAGTCGACCCAAAAAGCGGTTGATGCTTGAACACTGCTAGGTAGAAGACCATGGCACGACTAAAAGAGATTTACCGGAAGGAAATCGCTCCGAAGCTTAAAGAAGAACTTAAGCTCTCGAACGTGATGGAAGTTCCGCGCGTTACTAAAATTACCCTGAACATGGGTCTGGGCGAAGCGATCGGTGACAAGAAAATCATCGAGCACGCTGTGGCTGACCTGGAAAAGATCACCGGTCAAAAAGTCGTTGTGACTTACGCTCGGAAATCCATCGCTGGCTTTAAAGTCCGTGAAGGTTGGCCGATCGGCGTCAAAGTGACTCTGCGCCGCGATCGTATGTATGAATTCCTGGATCGTCTGCTGTCGATCTCCCTGCCTCGGGTTCGCGACTTCCGCGGCCTGAATGCCAAGTCCTTCGATGGTCGTGGTAACTACAGCATGGGCGTAAAAGAGCAGATCATTTTCCCGGAAATCGATTACGACAAGATCGATGCTCTCCGCGGTCTGGACATTACCCTGACCACCACTGCCAAGAACGATGACGAAGGTCGCGCATTGCTGCGTGCTTTCAAATTCCCGTTCCGCAACTGATTGGAGTAGGAAAATGGCCAAGAAGAGCATGAAAAACCGTGAGCTGAAGCGTCAGCTCACCGTTGCCAAGTACGCCAAGAAGCGTGCAGAGCTGAAAGCTATCATCGTTGATCTGAACGCCAGTCCAGAAGCGCGTTGGGAAGCTACCGTAGCCCTGCAGAAGCAACCACGTGATGCAAGCGCTGCGCGCATGCGTAACCGTTGCCGCATCACTGGTCGTCCACACGGCGTCTATCGCAAGTTCGGCCTCGGCCGTAACAAGCTGCGTGAAGCGGCTATGCGTGGCGACGTTCCAGGTCTGGTTAAAGCCAGCTGGTAAGGCGCACCTCTCGTTTCGTCCCTTCCGGTTGCGAAAGTCACCGGTCGGGCCGGAGCCTGAATTTGAATCAAGCCCCTTTTGGGGCTTGATTCATTTCCGGGGTAGGGCTAGAATTGCCGGCTCGCCTGAGCCCGTGTTTTCACTTGCCCGGAAGTTCTCGGCGATCAAGCTGTAGCCGCAAGGCTAATTATTTTGTTTTAGGAGCGTCTAGCCCATGAGTATGCAGGACCCGTTAGCGGACATGCTAACTCGTATCCGTAATGCCCAGATGGCTGAAAAGCCCGTCGTAAGCATGCCATCTTCCACGTTGAAGGTTGCTGTAGCAAAAGTCCTGAAGGACGAAGGCTACATTGCGGGTTATCAGATCAGCAGCGAAGTTAAATCCTCGCTGTCCATCGAGCTTAAGTACTTCGAAGGCCGTCCGGTCATCGAAGAGGTTAAGCGCGTCAGCCGCCCAGGCTTGCGTCAGTACAAGTCCTCCGATGATCTGCCGAAAGTTCGTGGCGGTCTTGGTGTGTCTATCGTCTCCACCAGTAAAGGTGTGATGACGGATCGTGCTGCGCGCGCTGCCGGTGTCGGTGGCGAAGTGCTTTGCACTGTGTTCTAAGGGGGGATAAGCATGTCACGCGTAGCTAAGAACCCCGTTAAGTTGCCATCCGGCGTCGAAGTCAAACTCGTCGGCCAGCAACTTTCGGTGAAGGGTGCTAAGGGCACTCTAGAACTGAACGTCCATTCGTCTGTTGAGATTGTTGAAGAAGCTGGTGAGCTGCGTTTCGCTGCTCGCAATGGCGATCAACAAACCCGCGCAATGGCCGGCACCACTCGTGCACTGGTTAACAACATGGTCCAGGGCGTAAGCCAAGGCTTCGAGCGTAAGCTCCAGCTGGTCGGTGTTGGTTACAAGGCGCAAGCAAAAGGCACGGTCCTGAACCTTGCACTTGGCTTCTCGCACCCGGTGGACTATGAATTGCCGAATGGCATCACCGCTGAGACCCCCAGCCAGACCGATATCCTGATTCGCGGTATCGATAAGCAGTTGGTTGGTCAAGTGGCCGCTGAGATCCGCGACTTCCGCCGTCCTGAGCCTTACAAAGGCAAAGGTGTGCGTTACGCGGACGAAGTCGTCCGCCGTAAAGAAGCCAAGAAGAAGTAGGGCATAGCAAATGACCGTCAAAAAAGTTACCCGACTGCGTCGCGCTCGCAAAGCACGCCTGAAAATGCACGAGCTAGAAGTCGTGCGTCTCTGCGTGCACCGCTCTTCGCAGCACATTTATGCCCAGGTCATCTCGGCCGACGGCAGCAAAGTCCTGGCAAGTGCCTCGACTTTGGACAAAGAACTGCGTGATGGCGCCACTGGCAACATCGACGCGGCCACTAAGGTTGGCAAGCTGGTCGCCGAGCGCGCGAAAGCCGCGGGTGTATCGCAAGTCGCTTTCGACCGTTCTGGCTTCAAGTACCACGGCCGTGTCAAAGCGCTGGCTGATGCTGCTCGTGAAGGCGGGCTGGAGTTCTAAGTTATGTCAAATCACGACCAAAAACGCGACGAAGGCTACATCGAGAAGCTGGTTCAAGTTAACCGCGTGGCCAAAACCGTAAAAGGCGGCCGTATCTTCACTTTCACTGCGTTGACCGTAGTGGGTGATGGTAAAGGGCGTGTTGGCTTCGGCCGTGGCAAGTCACGTGAAGTGCCTGCTGCGATCCAGAAGGCGATGGAAGCTGCTCGTCGCAACATGATTCAGGTTGATCTGAACGGCACTACCCTGCAGTACGCAATGAAGTCTGCTCATGGCGCCTCCAAGGTGTACATGCAGCCTGCTTCTGAAGGTACCGGTATCATCGCTGGCGGCGCAATGCGCGCAGTGCTGGAAGTTGCCGGTGTGCAGAACGTATTGGCCAAGTGCTACGGTTCGACTAACCCTGTAAACGTGGTTCACGCCACTTTCAAGGGTTTGAAGGGCATGCAGTCTCCTGAGTCCATCGCTGCCAAACGTGGCAAGCGTGTTGAGGAGATCATCTGATCATGGCTACCGTTAAAGTAACGCTGATCAAAAGCATGACCGGCCGCATCCCTAATCACAGATTGTGCATTAAGGGTTTGGGTCTGCGTCGCATCGGTCACACTGTAGAAGTCCTGGATACTCCCGAAAATCGCGGGATGATCAACAAGGCTTACTACATGCTGCGAGTCGAGGGTTAATCGATGAAACTCAATGATCTGAGTCCAGCGCCGGGTTCCCGTCGCGAAAAGCATCGTCCGGGCCGTGGTATCGGTAGCGGTTTGGGCAAGACCGGTGGTCGTGGCCACAAAGGTCAAAGCTCCCGCTCCGGTGGCACCATTGCTCCGGGCTTTGAGGGCGGCCAACAGCCGCTGCATCGTCGCCTGCCAAAATTCGGTTTCGTTTCCCTGAAGGCCATGGACCGCGCAGAAGTGCGTCTGTCCGAGCTGGCTAAAGTGGAAGGCGACATCGTAACTGTGCAGTCCCTGAAAGATGCCAACGTGATTAACCAGAACGTACAGCGTGTGAAAATCATGCTGTCGGGCGAAGTTACTCGCGCTGTCACTATCAAGGGTATCGCCGCCACCAAAGGTGCGCGTGCGGCTATCGAAGCAGCTGGCGGCAAGTTCGAGGAATAAATGGCTAAGCAAGGTGCTCTCTCTGCGCTCGGCAAGGGCGGTATGTCTGAACTCTGGGCTCGTCTGCGTTTTCTGTTCCTGGCGATTATCGTCTACCGAATAGGCGCACACATCCCGGTTCCAGGTATCAACCCGGACCGACTCGCAGAACTGTTTCGACAGAATGAGGGGACCATTCTTAGCTTGTTCAACATGTTTTCCGGCGGCGCGCTGGAGCGGATGAGCATCTTTGCATTGGGGATCATGCCGTACATTTCGGCGTCGATCATCATGCAGCTGATGACAGCCGTCAGCCCGCAGCTGGAGCAGTTGAAGAAGGAAGGTGAGGCTGGCCGTCGTAAGATAAGCCAGTACACCCGCTACGGCACTGTTGTCCTGGCTCTGGTTCAAGCTATCGGCATGTCCGTTGGCCTGGCGAGTCAGGGCGTTGCGTTTTCTGGGGACCTGGGTTTCCACTTTGTGGCCGTAACTACCTTCGTGGCAGGTGCGATGTTCATGATGTGGCTGGGCGAGCAGATTACCGAACGTGGTGTCGGCAACGGTATCTCGATGTTGATTTTCGCAGGTATCGTCGCTGGTCTTCCGAGAGCGATAGGGCAGTCTTTCGAGTCTGCACGGCAGGGTGATATCAATATTTTCGCTCTGGTTGCGATCGGTTTGCTGGCAGTAGCGATCATCGGTTTTGTGGTGTTCATTGAGCGTGGTCAGCGTCGTATTGCTGTTCACTACGCCAAGCGTCAGCAGGGCCGCAAGGTCTTCGCCGCGCAGACAAGCCACTTGCCGTTGAAAGTGAACATGGCTGGCGTAATTCCAGCCATTTTCGCGAGCAGCATTTTGCTGTTCCCGGCTTCGTTGGGTTCCTGGTTCGGTCAGTCTGAAGGTTTGGGCTGGTTGCAGGACATCTCGCAGTCGATCGCTCCTGGTCAGCCGTTGAATATTCTGCTGTTTAGTGCAGGGATTATTTTCTTCTGCTTCTTCTATACGGCGTTGATGTTCAATCCGAAAGACGTAGCGGAAAACCTGAAGAAGTCCGGTGCCTTTATTCCGGGTATTCGTCCAGGTGAGCAGTCGGCACGCTATATTGATGGCGTTTTGACTCGCTTGACCATGTTCGGTGCTCTATATATGACGGCCGTGTGTCTGCTTCCCCAGTTTCTGGTGGTCGCGGCAAACGTTCCGTTCTACCTTGGCGGGACCTCGTTGCTGATCGTGGTCGTGGTTGTGATGGACTTTATGTCGCAAGTGCAATCTCACCTCGTTTCGCACCAGTATGAATCCCTGATGAAGAAAGCCAACCTGAAGGGCTACGGTGGCAGCGGCGGTATGCTGCGCTGAAGCACCCCTAAGGTTCGAGGAGTTGGTGATGAAAGTTCGTGCATCGGTGAAAAAGCTGTGCCGTAACTGCAAGATTATTCGCCGCGAAGGTGTTGTTCGAGTAATTTGCAGCGCGGAACCACGTCATAAGCAGCGCCAAGGCTGATTGTGATTTGTGCTTAAGCCCAGCAGCTAGTGCGCTGCTGGGTTGATTATTTGTTACTACAGCGATATTATCTCGCGCCCTATTTCTTGGCTTCCGGGGCGTAGGTAGCTGTCAATTGGAGTCCCACTGAATGGCCCGTATTGCAGGCGTTAACATTCCAGATAACAAGCATACTGTTATCTCGCTGACCTACATCTATGGTGTTGGTCGCACCACTGCACAGAAAATTTGTGCAACCACCGGGGTCAACCCGGCGGTGAAAATCAAAGATCTGAGCGATGAGCAGATTGAACAGCTGCGTGGCGAAGTGGCGAAGTTCACCACTGAAGGTGACCTGCGTCGCGAAATCAACATGAAAATCAAGCGCTTGATGGACCTGGGCTGCTACCGCGGTCTGCGTCATCGTCGGGGTCTTCCAGTACGCGGTCAGCGTACCAAGACCAACGCGCGTACTCGCAAAGGTCCGCGTAAGCCGATCCGCAAGTAATCGCACCAGCGCAACGACAGGAATTTAGTCATGGCAAAACCTGCTGCTCGTCCTCGTAAAAAAGTTAAAAAGACAGTGGTTGATGGCATCGCCCACATCCACGCGTCGTTTAACAACACAATCGTCACCATTACCGATCGTCAAGGTAACGCTCTTTCGTGGGCTACCTCCGGCGGTTCGGGTTTCCGTGGTTCGCGCAAGTCCACCCCGTTTGCTGCTCAAGTAGCTGCTGAACGTGCTGGTCAAGCTGCGCTGGAGTACGGTCTGAAGAACCTCGACGTCAATGTCAAGGGTCCAGGCCCAGGTCGTGAATCCGCTGTCCGTGCATTGAACGGCTGTGGCTATAAGATCGCCAGCATCACCGACGTGACGCCAATCCCGCACAACGGGTGCCGTCCGCCGAAGAAGCGCCGCGTGTAATCCAGGAGACTGTAAGAAATGGCTCGTTACATTGGTCCAAAATGCAAACTTGCTCGTCGTGAAGGCACCGATCTCTTTCTGAAGAGCGGCGTTCGCGCTATCGAATCCAAGTGCAACATCGAAGCAGCTCCAGGTATCCACGGCCAACGCCGCGGTCGCCAGTCCGATTACGGTACTCAGCTGCGTGAAAAGCAAAAAGTCCGTCGTATCTACGGCGTTCTCGAGCGTCAGTTCAGCGGCTACTACAAAGAAGCCGCCGGCAAGAAAGGTGCAACAGGCGAGAACCTGCTGCAACTGCTCGAATGCCGTCTGGACAACGTTGTATACCGCATGGGCTTCGGCTCGACGCGTGCCGAATCCCGTCAATTGGTTTCGCACAAGTCGGTTAGCGTAAACGGCAAAACCGTTAACGTTCCTTCTTATCAGGTTCGTGCTGGCGACGTCGTTGCTATCCGCGAAAAGGCTAAGAATCAGCTGCGTATTGTCCAGGCTCTCGATCTGTGTGCCCAACGTGGCCGCGTAGAATGGGTAGAAGTAGACACTGAGAAGAAATCGGGCGTTTTCAAGAACGTACCAGCTCGCAGTGATCTATCCGCCGACATCAACGAAAGCCTGATTGTCGAGCTCTACTCCAAGTAAGGGCTAGAAAATAGGTGCATCCATGCAGATTTCGGTAAATGAGTTCCTGACACCCCGCCATATTGATGTGCAGGTTGTCAGTCCAACCCGCGCCAAGATCACTCTCGAGCCTCTCGAGCGTGGTTTCGGCCATACCCTGGGCAACGCGCTTCGCCGCATTTTGTTGTCCTCCATGCCCGGCTGTGCAGTAGTCGAGGCCGAGATTGACGGTGTACTTCATGAGTACAGCGCCATCGAAGGTGTACAGGAAGACGTCATTGAAATCCTGTTGAACCTTAAAGGTCTGGCTATCAAGCTGCACGGTCGAGACGAAGTTACGCTGACCTTGTCGAAGAAGGGTTCGGGGGTGGTTACCGCTGCCGATATTCAGCTGGATCATGATGTCGAGATCGTTAACCCCGATCACGTAATCGCTAACCTGGCGTCTAACGGCGTCTTGAACATGAAGCTCACCGTAGCTCGTGGTCGTGGTTATGAACCGGCAGACTCGCGTCAAAGCGATGAAGACGAAAGCCGCAGCATTGGTCGCTTGCAGCTCGATTCTTCGTTCAGCCCGGTTCGCCGTATCGCATACGTGGTGGAAAACGCCCGTGTCGAGCAGCGTACTAACCTGGACAAGCTGGTTATTGATCTGGAAACCAACGGTACTCTGGACCCTGAAGAGGCAATCCGTCGCGCTGCAACCATTCTGCAACAGCAGTTGGCTGCGTTCGTGGACCTCAAAGGCGACAGCGAACCAGTGGTCATCGAACAGGAAGACGAGATCGATCCGATCCTGCTTCGTCCGGTTGACGATTTGGAACTGACCGTGCGTTCGGCCAACTGCCTTAAGGCGGAGAACATCTACTACATCGGCGACCTGATTCAGCGCACCGAAGTAGAGCTGTTGAAGACTCCGAACCTGGGCAAGAAATCCTTGACCGAGATCAAGGACGTTCTGGCTTCTCGTGGTCTCTCCCTCGGCATGCGCCTCGACAACTGGCCGCCGGCAAGTCTTAAGAAGGACGACAAGGCTACGGCCTGATCGTCGTAATCACCGAACGCGAGTTTGGTAAGGAATGAACCATGCGTCATCGTAAAAGTGGACGTCACCTGAGCCGTACCAGCTCTCACCGCAAAGCCATGTTTCAGAACATGGCGGTGTCGCTGTTCGAGCACGAGCTGATCAAAACTACCCTGCCAAAAGCCAAGGAACTGCGTCGCGTTGCCGAGCCGCTGATCACCCTGGCCAAGGAAGACAGCGTTGCCAACCGTCGTCTGGCTTTCGACCGTACTCGTTCGAAAGAAATCGTCGGCAAGCTGTTCAACGATCTGGGCAAGCGCTATGCAACCCGTCAGGGCGGCTACCTGCGTATCCTCAAGTGCGGTTTCCGCGCTGGCGACAACGCGCCTATGGCGTATGTCGAGTTGGTTGATCGTCCTGTCGGTGGCTCTGTAGAAGCCGCTGAATAAGACATCAGTTTGAACAAAAGACCGGGCCTAGTGCCCGGTTTTTTGTTGTCTGCTATTCCGAAAAGCCAAACCTCAGTGCCAATCGTCCGTATTGTCATTCTCGGATTGAGTCGAAGTGAGAAACAGAACCGCCCTCATTTAGACGGTTTTTCGCTTCTTAACGGCGTAATTTCGCCGCTTTTTGTCGGTTTATTGCGTTTTTCCGAGTGACCTCGCGCGGCGCTTGGTTCAAACTACTGCCTTTGAAGCAGGAGTTTGTTGCGATGCTAGGCCACCCGGAAGTAATCGATTATCTCAACACGTTGCTCACGGGCGAATTGGCAGCTCGTGACCAATATTTCGTTCATTCGCGCATGTACGAAGACTGGGGCTTTTCCAAGCTCTATGAACGTATCAATCACGAGATGGAAGAAGAGGCGCAACACGCTGATGCCTTGATGCGCCGGATTCTGATGCTGGAAGGCACGCCGCGCATGCGTCCTGATGATCTCGACGTCGGCACCACGGTCCCTGAGATGCTCGCCAGCGATCTTCGCCTGGAATACAAGGTACGTGCCGCCCTCTGCAAGGGGATCGAGCTCTGTGAGCTGCACGGCGACTACGTGACGCGTGAAATCCTGCGCGTTCAGTTGGCCGATACTGAAGAAGATCACACGTACTGGCTGGAACAGCAGATGGGGCTGATCAAGTCCATCGGCCTGCAGAATTACCTGCAATCGCAGTTCTGATTCAGCGTCCATAAAAAAGCTCCTGCACATACGTGACAGGAGCTTTTTTGTTTTCGGTGCCCGACTGAAGTCGGGCCTGTTTTGCTACGCCGGTTAAGCCTTGTCCCTGATCAACAGAGGCTTCAGATAGTACCCGGTGTAAGACTGCTCCATTTCGGCAACCTGTTCAGGTGTGCCGGTCGCGATGATCTGCCCACCTCTCGAACCGCCTTCCGGACCAAGGTCTACCAGCCAGTCTGCTGTCTTGATGACATCCAGGTTGTGCTCGATCACCACCACAGTGTTGCCGTGGTCGCGCAGACGATGCAAAACATCCAGCAGCTGCTGAATATCGGCAAAGTGCAGGCCAGTGGTCGGCTCGTCGAGGATGTACAGCGTTTTGCCCGTGTCGCGCTTGGAAAGCTCACGAGACAGCTTGACCCGCTGCGCCTCGCCACCTGACAAGGTCGTGGCTGATTGCCCCAGTTTGATATAGGACAACCCCACATCCATCAACGTTTGCAGCTTGCGCGCCAGCGCCGGGACGGCGTCGAAGAACGCGCGCGCTTCCTCGATCGTCATTTCCAGCACTTCGTGGATGTTCTTGCCCTTGTACTTGACCTCGAGCGTCTCGCGGTTATATCGCTTGCTCTTGCACACATCGCACGGCACATAAATGTCCGGCAGGAAGTGCATCTCGACTTTGATCAGGCCATCGCCCTGGCAGGCCTCGCAACGACCACCTTTGACGTTGAACGAGAATCTGCCTGGGCCATAGCCACGTGAACGAGACTCCGGAACACCGGCGAACAGCTCGCGGATCGGTGTGAACAGCCCGGTATAGGTCGCTGGATTGGAACGCGGCGTACGACCGATAGGGCTCTGGTCGATATCGACGACCTTGTCCAGGTGCTGCAGGCCATTGATGCTGTCGTGAGTCGCTGCTTCAAGCGTTGTCGCGCCGTTCAGCGCCGTGGCGCTGAGCGGGAACAGGGTGTTATTGATCAGTGTCGATTTGCCCGAGCCCGAAACACCCGTCACGCAGGTCAGCAAGCCAATCGGGATCTCGAGGTTGACGTTCTGCAGGTTGTTGCCACGCGCTCCCTTGAGCGTCAGCGATAGCTTCTTGTTGCGAGGCGTGCGCTTGGCGGGCACAGCGATCTTCACACGGCCTGACAGGTACTTGCCGGTCAGTGAGTCAGGATGCGCCATCACTTCGTCTGGCGTGCCTTGCGCAACGATATGGCCACCATGCACGCCGGCGCCCGGGCCGATATCGACCACGTAGTCGGCCAGACGAATCGCATCTTCGTCGTGCTCGACCACAATCACCGTGTTGCCGATATCGCGCAGGTGCTTGAGCGTGCCCAGCAATCGATCATTGTCACGCTGGTGCAAGCCAATCGACGGCTCATCGAGGATGTACATCACCCCGACCAGACCCGCACCGATCTGGCTGGCCAGGCGAATACGCTGCGCTTCGCCACCGGACAACGTGTCTGCGCTGCGATCAAGGGTGAGATAGTCCAGGCCGACGTTGACCAGAAACTGCAGGCGCTCGCGGATTTCCTTGAGGATCTTGTCGGCAATTTCGCCGCGTCGTCCGGTCAGTTTCAGGGTGTCGAAATAATGCGTGGCATCGCCAATCGGCAGGCTGGTGACTGCAGGTAGCGTTTTTTCACCCACCCACACATGACGCGCTTCACGACGCAAGCGAGTGCCGCGGCAATCAGGGCAGGGCTGTGTGCCGAGAAACTTGGCCAGCTCTTCACGTACGGTGGCCGATTCGGTTTCCCGGTAGCGGCGCTCCAGGTTCGGCACGATGCCTTCGAACGGGTGCGCACGCTTGACGATGTCACCACGGTCATTCAGGTAGCGGAAATCCACACTCTGCGAGCCACTGCCGTTGAGCAGAATCTTCTGCATGTCGGCCGGGATTTCTTTGAACGGGACTTCCAGGCTGAAGCCGTAGTGCTTGGACAGCGAACCCAGCATCTGGAAGTAGTAGACGTTACGCCTGTCCCAGCCGCGTATCGCCCCTTCGGCCAACGTCAGTTCGGCGTTGACCAGCCGCTTGATGTCGAAGAACTGCTTCACGCCCAGGCCGTCACAGGTCGGGCATGCGCCGGCCGGATTGTTGAAGGAGAACAGCTTGGGCTCCAACTCGCTGATGGCGTGGCCGCAGATCGGGCAGGCGAAGCGGGCAGAGAAAATCACTTCTTCGCCAGGCTCGTCGTCCATCGGCGCAACCAGGGCAATGCCGTCCGCCAGCTTCAGCGCGGTTTCAAAGGACTCGGCCAGACGCTGCTGCAGGTCTGCGCGGACCTTGAAACGGTCCACCACCACATCGATGGAGTGCTTCTTCTGCTTGTCCAGCTTCGGCAGCTCGTCCAGCTCACACAGCTTGCCATTGACCCGCGCCCTTACAAATCCTTGGGCGCGCAGTTCTTCAAAGACAGAAAGGTGTTCGCCTTTGCGCTCGCGAATGACCGGAGCCAGCAGCATCAACTTGCTGCCCTCAGGCTGGGTCAGCACCAGATCGACCATCTGGCTGACCGTCTGGGCTTCCAGCGGAATATCGTGATCCGGGCAGCGAGGCTGTCCAACCCGCGCATAAAGAAGGCGCAGGTAGTCGTAAATTTCGGTAATGGTGCCCACGGTCGAGCGCGGGTTATGCGACGTGGACTTCTGCTCGATGGAAATCGCAGGCGACAGACCTTCGATCGTGTCGACGTCCGGTTTTTCCATCATCGAAAGGAACTGCCGGGCATAGGCCGACAGCGACTCGACGTATCTGCGTTGCCCTTCGGCGTACAGCGTGTCGAAAGCCAGCGAAGACTTGCCTGAGCCGGAGAGCCCGGTGATAACGATCAGTTTGTCGCGGGGAAGTGTCAGGTCAATATTTTTCAGGTTGTGGGTTCGTGCCCCACGTATCAGGATCTTGTCCACTGCGGCCTCGCTTGGCGGGCATAAACGACGGAGTATAAGGCTCCGAGCCATTACGCGGCAAAGCGTCGCGTATGTGCTGTACAACGATGGGACTGGTAGAATCGCCGCCGGTTCACACGAGGTTATTCCATGCACGACACCCACAGCGAGCGTATGAGTAGCGGCGAGACCCGCGCAGCAGGCGGTCTGGCCCTGGTGTTCGCGTTCCGCATGCTTGGCATGTTCATGGTTTTGCCGGTCCTGGCAACCTATGGCATGGACCTGGCGGGCGCGAGTCCTGCCCTGATTGGTCTGGCAATCGGCGCTTATGGCCTGACACAGGCGGTGCTGCAGATCCCGTTCGGAATACTTTCCGACCGGATCGGCCGACGACCGATCATTTATTTCGGGCTGATCATCTTTGCGATAGGCAGCGTGGTGGCAGCCAATGCCGACTCGATCTGGGGAATTATTGCCGGACGCATCCTGCAAGGCGCGGGGGCGATTTCTGCCGCCGTCATGGCTTTGCTCTCTGACCTGACCCGCGAGCAGCACCGTACCAAGGCGATGGCCATGATCGGCATGACCATCGGCCTGTCGTTCGCCGTCGCGATGGTTGTCGGTCCGGTGATCACTGGTGCGTTTGGTTTGTCAGGTCTGTTCCTGGCCACCGGCGGGATGGCGCTGCTGGGCATTCTGATCGTCGCTTTCGTCGTGCCCAAAGCCAACGGCCCGTTGCTGCACCGGGAATCCGGTGTCGCCAAACAGGCTTTGGGTGCGACCTTGCGTCACCCGGACCTGCTGCGTCTGGATTTGGGTATCTTCGTGTTGCACGCCATGCTCATGTCCAGCTTCGTGGCGTTGCCACTGGCGTTGGTCGAAAAAGCCGGTTTGCCCAAGGAAGAGCACTGGTGGGTCTACCTGACCGCCTTGCTGATTTCCTTCTTCGCCATGATCCCGTTCATCATTTACGGCGAGAAGAAACGTCAAATGAAGCGTGTTCTGCTCGGCGCCGTCACCGTTTTAATGCTGGCTGAGCTATTCTTCTGGGCATTCGGAGACACGCTGCGGGCACTGGTCATCGGAACAGTGGTATTCTTCACGGCATTTAATTTGCTGGAAGCGTCCTTGCCGTCGCTGATCAGCAAGGTTTCACCGGCCGGCGGAAAAGGCACGGCGATGGGGGTATATTCCACCAGCCAGTTTCTTGGTTCGGCCGCAGGTGGGATACTGGGCGGCTGGTTGTTCCAGCATGGCGGGCTGGATGTGGTGTTCCTTGGCGGTGCAGCCATGGCCGCTGTCTGGTTGGCCTTCGCAGTGACCATGCGAGAGCCGCCTTACGTGACCAGCCTGCGTCTGCCGTTGTCGCCGCAGGCGCAGCGTGAAGCAGGCCTGGCGGAGCGTTTGATGTCCGTAGCCGGCGTGACAGATGCAGTGGTGGTTGCTGAAGAGGCAGCCATCTACATAAAACTCGACACAAAATTATTGGATCGTGCCTCTCTCGAACAGCTGGTCAATCCAGTCTCAGAAGCGTGCGAAGCCTAGGAGAACGTTATGGCCCGTGGGGTTAACAAAGTCATATTGGTCGGTACATGCGGCCAGGATCCCGAAGTTCGCTACTTGCCTAACGGTAACGCCGTGACCAACCTGAGTCTGGCAACCAGCGAACAATGGACTGACAAGCAGAGCGGCCAGAAGGTCGAGAAGACCGAGTGGCACCGTGTTTCGATGTTCGGCAAGGTTGCCGAAATCGCCGGCGAATACCTGCGCAAGGGTTCGCAGGTTTACATCGAAGGCAAGCTGCAGACCCGCGAGTGGGAAAAAGACGGCATCAAGCGTTACACCACTGAAATCGTCGTAGACATGCAAGGCACCATGCAACTGCTCGGTGGCCGTCCTCAGGGCGACGCTCAACAAGGTCAGGGCGGTGGTAACTACAACCAGTCCGCTCCTCGCCCACAGCAGTCGCGCCCACAACAATCGGCGCCGCAGCAGTCTGCACCTCAGCAGAACTACAACCAGCAGCCGCCACAACAACGCGACTCCCGCCCAGCGCCGCAACAACAAGCGCCGCAGCCAGCTGCTGATTTTGACAGCTTTGATGATGATATTCCGTTCTAGGATCATCCACGGTCATTGACCCGTTCGATGGCCGGACACGCTTGAATCATCGCTTTACGTGATCAAAACGAAGCCCTCTGCGCTGTAAAGCCATGAGGGCTTTTTTTGCGGTGTCCAAAGGCCCGTAAACCGATCACGCCGTGCGCCCTCGCGCAAGAACGCCACTAAGCATCGTGAGGGTGTGATGTTGTTGAGGTTGACCCGAGACCTGCTGGGTCGTCTCTAATCAGCGATTACTGATGGGTGTCCACATCTTCAGCCGGATAAAACTCGCCCTCACTCCCCATTTTCTCCAGCCGCTCGCGCACGATTGCCTCCGCGTTGGCCACCGCAGCCTTGTCGTCAGGGTTGACCAACTGCAAGCACAGGCGCCGTACGTTCTGATCGTGAGTGCCCTCGCTGAGCATGTCGTGGGTGACGATTTGTTCGCCACGCCACAGGCACAACTGCGTATGAGTCCCGCCGAGCCATATCTCGTTGACTGACCTAAGGTCAGTGGTCGCCAACTGGTCCGGGGTGATTGTCTTGTCCATTGCGCTGTACCTTTTCAGTGAGTCGATGCAGGTCTGACGTGCGGGCGCAGTGGGTCGTTCCCGGTAATGACGGTTTAACTGCGTCAACGGTGCTAAACCGATGTCTCGGACATGACGTTAAGGTTGTTTTTTCAAGCGCTCTCGTGACACCGCGTGCTTTATTCCAAACAAGTATTTCTCGATTAAAAATCATCGGTCTAGTCTTCACGTCAGCTCCCCACTGGCAGGGAGCGAAGGAGCTGACATGGACTCGTTGGACTGCGTTACTGCCACCCCGGCAGCAAAAACAGCCTATATTCAAAAAGTAATAAAAGCGGCGTCAGTTGAACTTAGAAAAAACCATCCTGTTCTAGAAATGCAAAATGCATTGGGTGCAGGCATCCTCTGTTTCGCCTTGCTGGGGATGACCGTCAGCGCGGTTCTTTATATCCAGCAGGTGATTCCCTGGTGGGTGTGCGTTCTGGCAAATGCTTTCTTTGCCTCATTGACTCACGAGCTGGAGCACGACCTGATTCACTACATGTATTTTCGTAAGAATCGTATCGTTCATAACCTGATGCTCGGGTTGGCCTGGCTCGCCAGGCCCACGACGATCAACCCGTGGGTTCGGCGCCAGCACCATTTCAACCACCATAAATTTTCCGGCACTGAAGCTGATCTGGAAGAGCGTACGCTGTCCAATGGCACCCCGTGGGGTGTCTTGCGATTTTTCATGATCTGCGACTTGATGCTTTCAACCAGCGTGATGATCGCGCGTGAAACGGGCTGGCAAAACAAGATCAACCTGTTGCTTGCCGGTGCCAAGGCCTATGTTCCGCTTACCGTGTTGAGCTGGAGCATATGGTATGTTTTTCTGGCGTTTCATACCGTGGACTACTTCAATGGCGCGGCGGGGTTGTTTGCCGCCGCGCAGGGGCTGAGTGAATGGGTAACGGTAATGAACACGCTGGTCGTTGTGCTCATTGCGCCCAATGTGCTGAGAAGCTTTTGTCTTCATTTTATTACTTCAAATATTCATTATTATGGCGATGTTGATCATCACAACGTGATCACTCAGACGCAGGTCTTGAATACCCCTTGGTTTTGGCCGCTGCAGTTATTTTGTGTCAACTTTGGGTCGACTCACGGGATCCATCACTTTGTTGTCGGCGAACCGTTTTATGTTCGGCAACTGACCGCCAGGCACGCGCATCGGGCGATGCGGGAAATGGGCGTCAGGTTCAACGATGTTGCGTCATTCTTTCGTGCGAACCGATGGGGCGTTGGAGAAAAGCCGTAGTGCAGTTATTGCCCTGTCAGGTACACGCCAAGGGGTTCGATAGCACGTTTGCTTTATCGAACCCTTGGCCGCGCAAATACCTGCAAACCTTCATTGG
This sequence comes from Pseudomonas syringae, assembly GCF_002157375.1. Lineage (GTDB taxonomy): Bacteria > Pseudomonadota > Gammaproteobacteria > Pseudomonadales > Pseudomonadaceae > Aquipseudomonas > Aquipseudomonas syringae_T. The sequence continues at coordinate 26,971 of NZ_MTSA01000023.1, read as the reverse complement.
GCCTGATGCGCGCTCTGCTTGATCATCCCGCAAAAATCTTCATCAATTCCTCGCCACCGACCATCACGGTCATCGACCCTTGCTTCTGCTCACCCTCAATTTCACACAGCAACCCGGCTTCCCGGCAAATCACTGCACCCGCTGCGATGTCCCACAGGCTGGTGAATTTCTCCATGTACCCGTCCGTTTGCCCCAGCGCGGCGAAGGCCAGGCCGATGGTTGCACAGCGGTAGCCTGCGAGGCCCCAGCCTTGCTGGCGAAGGCTCAGTTGTAATTTGCCCAGTTCTTCGGCGTCCCAGCGGGTATTTTCGCCCACGCCAGCGATGCGCAGGTGTTCTGGCGGTTGCGGACGGACAAAAGGGACGCCGTTGCGCAGCAAGCCATCGCCGGTGCGGGCTGCCAGCGTGTAACCCAACGCCGGGTAGGCGACGACGCCGATTTCGGGCACGCCTGCTGACATGTACGCGACGGCAATGCCCCACAGCGGTGTGCCGCGCAGGTAATTGCCGGTGCCGTCGATAGGGTCAATGACCCAACCGTCAGTGATGAATCCACCGCCCATTTCTTCGCCGAGGATGGCGTCGTCGGGGAAGTGTTTGCTGAGTTCGGCGCGAAGCAGTTGTTCAACTTCAAAGTCAGCGCGGGAGACAAGGTCTTGCGGGTTTTTGGTGGTGACGTCGAGCGTGTGGCGATCGTTGAAATAAGACATGGCCAGGCCGGTGGCCTTTTCTACGGCTTGCATGGCGACGCTGAGTCGGTTGTTCATTGTAGACAGCCTCCGTTTGGCAGGTTCAGCAGGTCCGGGTAATCGCTGAGGATGGACTGTGCGCCGTGTTCAAGCAGGTAGCGCGCACGTCCCGGGCTGTTGATGGTCGCAACGGCAAACTCGATGCCGCTGCTTTTCAGGCGCTCAAGGTGATGGTCATCGAGCATGTCGTCAAGTACATGCAGTATCCGGCAGTCATATTCGGCGAGCAGGGCAACCGGATCGGCAGGCGCGAGGACCGAAGCGATGGCCAGCGGCACGTCGGCCCATAAGCGGCGCGCGGCGGTGAGTGAGCGCACCGAAAAGCTGGAGACGAATAACGCGTCGTTGTCGGTCGGCCACAGTCGTTTGAGGATCGGCATGACGACTTCTGCTGTCTCGACGTCGTCGCCAATGGTCGGCTTGAGCTCAACCTGTAACCCAAGGTTCAGGCGCAAGGCGCAGGCCACCACCTCTTCGAAGGTCGGGATTTGCAGGCCCGCGAATTCAGGGGCAAACCAACTGCCCGCGTCCAGTTTGCGGAGGGCGTCCAGATCCTGCAGCACTACTGCACCGCGCCCGTTGGTGGTTCTGTCCAGCAGGTCGTCATGAATGACCACGGGCTGACCGTCGCGTGTCAGTTTCACATCGATTTCGACCCATTGAGCGCCGCACTCCGCAGCTTTCTCAAGGGCCAGCAGAGTATTTTCCGGCACGTAGGCCTTGGCACCGCGGTGAGCGATCAGCGACGAGCGGACGAGGGGAGCGTGTTTGGGCATGGACGGTCACTTGGCGGGTTGGGAAAAGGAAACGAGCTGGCGTTGGCCACTCTCGATATCGAACAGCAGGGGCGTGGGATGGATTGCCAGCCGAACCTGAGTGCCGGGCATCAGATGCTGGCGTCCGGAAAGGCTGATAACGCAACGGGTCCCGGCCAGTTGGCAATACAGCAGGCTGTGACTGCCCAGGTTTTCCGAGGACTCGACCGTCGCCGTGACACCTTCCTGATTCAGCGTGAAGGTTTCAGGCCTCAGCCCGATCAGCCATTTGCCTACGCGGTTGGTCGCAAAACCGAGTTTGACGGGCAGGCGTTGTCCGTCGGCGAGCATCAGCACGTTGTCATCCAGGCAATGCACGGGCAGCAGGTTCATGGGCGGAGTGCCGATGAAGCCGGCGACAAAGGTGCTGGCCGGCTGGTCGTAGATATCCGCCGGCGTACCCACCTGCTCGACGCGCCCCCGGTTGAGAATCATCACGCGATCAGCGAGCGTCATCGCTTCGGTCTGATCGTGCGTGACGTACAGGATCGTGGCACCGGTCTGCTGATGCAGGTGCCGGATCAACAGGCGCATTTCATGACGCAAGGCGCTGTCCAGATTGCACAGTGGCTCATCGAACAGCAGCACTGGCGGTTTGCGGATCAGCGCCCGTCCGATGGCAACACGCTGGCGCTGGCCGCCCGACAGTTCTCCGGGCTTGCGTTGCAGCAGGTCCTGCAGCCCCAGCGACGCGGCACATGCCTGGATACGCTGTTCGCGCTCCTTGCGTGAAACGCCGGCCAGCTTCAGCGCATAGCCTATGTTTTCGGCCACGTTCATGTGCGGATAAAGCGCGTAGTTCTGGAACACCATTGCGCAGCGGCGCTCTTTGGGCGGCAGTCGGGTGACATCCCGACCACCCATCAATACCTGCCCTTGGCTGACATCTTCCAGGCCGGCAACCAGACGCAGCAGTGTGGACTTGCCGCAGCCGGACGGGCCGAGGATGACGCTCAGCTCGCCCGCTTTGAACGTCAGGTCGAGGCCTTGAAGAATGTGCCCGGCACCGTAGGTTTTGTGCAGGCCTTTGAGGACAATGTCCGGAGCGCAGGCAATAGGGGTAAGCGCGGTCATTTACCGACTCCGATCAGGCCTTTGACAAACCATCGCTGCATGAACGCAATGACGAGAAGAGGCGGCAGCATGCTGACCACGGCGGCGGCCATCAGCAGGTTCCATTCGGGAATTTGTGTGGTGTCGGTCGGCAGAAAACTGGCGACACCCAGCACCAACGTGCGCATGACCTCGCGATTGGTCGCGACCAGCGGCCACAGGTAATCCTTCCAGGCCCCGATGAACACCAGCGTGCCGAGTGCCGCGAAGTTGGTCTTCGACAGAGGCAGCAAGATGTCGATAAAAAATCGCCACGGGCCGGCGCCGTCCATGCGCGCGGCTTCGACCAGTTCGGCCGGCAATGTCTGGTAGAACTGCCGGAACAGAAAAGTACCGGTGGCCGAGGCAATCAGCGGCAGGGCAAGGCCGGGGTAGCTGTCCAGCAAATTGATAGTGGGTATCGGCAGCCACTGGATGCCCAGCCATTGCACCAGGGCGCGCACAGGGCCAAGAAGATCGCTCGCCACGGCGTAGGTCGGGATGATGCGCACCTCCAGCGGCAGCAACAACGCGCCCAGTACGGCGAAAAAAATCACTGAGGTATAACGGCTGCGAAAATACACCATCGCAAAAGCCGTCAACGCCGACAGCACCAGCTTGCCGACTACCACCAGCGTAGCAACCAGCAGGCTGTTGCCCAGCAAGCGCAGCAAGTCCAGACGCCGTGTCACCTGCTGCAGGTTCACCAGCAGTTGGTCGCCGGGTATCACCGCCAGGCCTTGGTTGAACAACTGAGAATTGCTGACTGTCGCCGAGCAGACCGCCATATACAGCGGCCCCAGCGCGAATATCAGCCCGAGGGTGAGTAACAGGTAAGCGCCCGCATTGAGCAGCCGGTTGTGTTCGATCATGTTTTCACCCCGCGCTGCTTGAGGCGGGTCATGAGTTTGAACTGGGCCACGCTCAATACCACGACTGCCAGTTGCATGAGCACTGAAAGCGTGGACGAGCCCGCCAGATCCAGCCCCATGAAGCCGTCGGTGTAAATCTTGTAGGCCAGTACATTAGTGGTATCGCCCGGCCCGCCGTGGGTGAGGGTGTCGACCAGTCCAAAGCTGTTGGACAGGCTTTCCAGCAGATCGATAACGAACACGAACAACAGATACGGCGCGATCAACGGCAACTGGATATCCAGCATGCGTCGAAGCGGACTGGCGCCGTCCAGCGCTGCGGCGGCGAGGTAGTCGTCTGGCACCGACTTCAGGCTCGCAACCAGCATCACAAAGTTGAACGGCACCAGGCACCACGCGTAGGCCACGATCAACAGTAGCAGGCTCTGCATCGGGTTGGCATAGGGCGCCCAAGTACCGGGCGCTATCGCGTTGAGCCAAACAAAAATGCCCATTACCGGGTTGGCCAGTACATGAAAGACGATACCGATGGTTGCGCCTGACACGGCGTAGGGCCAGATCAGCAGATTGCGAAACACGGCATTGCCGCGCAATTTCAGCTCAAGGCACAAGGCAAGCACCAGCGCGATGAGGATCGATAACACCACGCTCGACAGGCTGAACACCAGCGTCGAGCCCAGTGACGCAAGGACGCCGGGGTCTTTCAGAACACGCCAGTAATTGCTCAGGCCGACAAAGACTTCGTGACCGCCGAAGGGTGGTACCAGATGAAACGACCACCAGAGTGCCTGAATCGCAGGCCAGTAGAAAAACAGCCCGAGCGCCAGCAGTTGCGGCAGGGCAAACAGCAGCGCCATACGCGGCTGCGGAAAATGCGCGCGGGGCTTCATGGGGTCGCCTCGTTTGTCGGTTGGCCGGTCTGAGGCTGATGCATCTGTTGGAACAGGCCGAGCAGCTCATTGGCGCGCAAGGTGGACTGGCGCAGGGCATGATCGACGCTTTGTCGGCCCGCCAGCGCGTTTTCCATTTCTTGCGACCAGATCAGGCGCATCAGCGTGATGAAGCCGCAGCGCAACGGGGCGGACGGCTGACCGTCGATGTCATCGAGTACCGTCAGCCCGACCGTCATCGCCGAAGGTTTCTTTGACGTGGACTGCAACGTCGCAGCGGCGGCCTGAGTGACTGGCAAGTAGCCGGTCCGTGCGCTGAACATCAGTTGGTTCTCAGGCAGCAGCGCGAACGCCAGGAATTCCGAGACCAGCCGGTACTCACGCGCTGTATGCCCGCGCATCACCCACAGTGAAGACCCGCCAGGCAGATTGGCCTTGCGCATCGTATGGGCGTAGACCGGCAACGGAGTCACATCGATATCGGACGCGAGTTCGCTGTGCAGGACATTCCATGCCCCGGTCGAGTCCAGCAGCATCGCGCAGTCGTCAGTGGCGAACGCCAGCGCCTGCTGACCGCTGCGGGTCGAATCCTCGTATCGAACCAGGCCCTCGGCGGTCCATTGCGCAAGGTCATTCATGAGTCGCAAGTGCGTGCCCTTGTCGAACTGGTAGCGATCCGTCCCGTAGACAGGCGTCACGACATCCGTACCTTGCGCCGCACTGGTTTGCTCCAGCCAGATCCACGGCGCGAACGCGGTGGCGACAGGGCAGGCATGACCGTTTTTCTTCAGAGCACGCAGCGCCGTGGCAAATGCTTCCCAGGTGGCGGGCGGCTGTTTGATGCCTGCTGCTGCCAGCGCGTTTCGATGGGTATAAAGCACGGCAGTCGAGACCGCAAAAGGCTGGGCGGCCAGAACGCCTTGATCGTCAGCGTAATAGTGGCGCAGTGCTGGCAGAAAGGTGTCGCTCGAGTAGGCTCGCTGTTGATCGGCCATCACGGTTTCGACGGGCCGTGTGGCACCGCCCAGCAACATGTCAGGCGTGGCGACGTCGTAAATCTCTACCAGCGCGGGACCAATGCCTGCGCGATAAGCCGCCACGGTTTTCTGCAGTGTCTGTTCGTAAGTGCCCTGACGGATGCACTGCAGGCGGTCACCTTCCTCATGCTGCGCATTGAAGCGCTTGCACAAGTCGGCGATGGCGCTACCGGCCGCTCCGCCATGGCTGTACCAGAACTCGGCGGGTGCGGCGAAGGCATGTGTGGCGAGTGGCAGCAGCGCCAGCACAGGTAACAATTTATGAAGGAAAGGCATGAGGTCACCCGCAAGAACTGCATGCCATTTAATACAGGTTGTGTGTAGTATTTGTGACCTGTGGGACCTTTATTAAATTTTCATGATTGAAGTGTGCAATCGACGACGAGCGATACACTGCTCCACACGCCGACTGCTTTCATCCTCTTCTGACGTGTTGACTCCATGCCTCTCGACCTCCAAACGCCGCCGCTCACACGCTCCCCGTTGAGCCTCAATGAACGCAAATTGCTGGATATCCTGCGTCGGCGAGGCGCGATCACTCGCGCTTCGGTCTCGACCGAAATGGACCTGGCGCAGCAGTCGGTTCACCGGCTGATCGAAGAATTGATCAGCCGCGGACTGCTGCGCAGTGGCGAGCGCGTGAAAAATGGCCGAGGCCAGCCCAGTCCGCGTATCGAACTCGTCAATGAGGCGGTCTATGCCATCGGCGTCTCGATCAACACGGACTCGGCCGTGGTCTGCGTCGCCGACCTGGGCTGCAACGTGCTGGAGCAAGTCACCTTGCGCACGCCGCCGTTAAGCCGCAACAGCACGCTGGATTCGCTGGAGAAAACCATCGAGCGCATCCTGCAACGCAATGGCATCGAGGCGGACAGGGTGATCGGAATAGGCTTCGCCATCGCCGGGTTTTTCCTGCACAACCGTCAGGTCAACGCGCCCGAGCCGCTGCGCGACTGGTCACTGATGGATTTACAACCCGTCCTCGAAGAACGCTTCGGCATGCCGGTCTGGCTGGAGAACAACGCCACCACCGCAGCCATCGGCGAAAGCCTGGTGGGCGTCGGCGCCTGGGCCAGCAACTTCATTTACCTGTCGTTCAACTTCGGTTTTGGCGCAGGCGTGGTCATTAACGGCAAACCGTATTTCGGCAGCCACGGCAACGCAGGCGAGATCACCCTTTACAACGACGAAGAATCGATAAACCGGCCGGCCTTGCGCTATCTGCTGGATGAATTGCACCAGAACGGCATACAGGTGGATTCCATCGAAGACCTGCGCGCGCGCTTCGACCCCGACTGGCCGGGTGTGGATAACTGGCTAAAGCGAATCCAGCCAACGCTGGATCGCCTGGTCAATGCACTGGCCGGGCTGTTCGATCCACAGGCTGTGGTGTTTGGCGGGCAATTACCGCCTGAGTTAGGAAGACGCCTCATCGCTGCGACAACCTTCTGGGGTACCCATCGTTATCACTCGCCACCGCCAAGGCCTCAGTTACTGCTGAGTGAGACCTACGGGGACGCGGCGGCCATTGGCGCGGCGTTGGTGCCGTTGAAGGAACGGTTTTTTGTTTGATGTTGATGGTTGCATTCGGCTGATCGCCGCGATGGTTATCCCTGTCCCGCCCCCGACGTTGTGTCTCAGCGGACAGGTCAACCCATGCTATTCAGCTTTCGAGTCTCGGACTCGAAGTAATAGTCGAGACCTCACGAACTTGAGCTCAAACGATATCGTTTCGAGCAGCGCTCCCCTACGCAGCGCTGCCTGGCCCTCCACGTTACTCTAATCCTTTCGAGACCCTGTCCAACCGATGATGCTCATCAACATCTGATGTGGAAAATCCTTTCTTTAGCTTAACTTTCTGGAGGTCATCACAGTTAATGTTCATGTCAGCGATCAACTCGAGAAACGCATAGTCTGTTTCTGTTCGGCTGGATTTAAGGCCAAGGTGCGTAGATCTATTAATACAAAAGGCGATGAAGTCTGCGATCTGCAGAAGTGGCTCTCTCTCAGAAGACTCGAAAGAGCCTTTAAATGATCGCCCCGCGCCAGAAAAAAGACCGTGTCCAACGGGTTTTCCTTGCTCTCCGGCAGTGCGGTTATCCACAATGAGTGTTAGCTGACCGTGCTTTTCAATGGTGTAGAGACTCTTAAGCCGTACGAGCAGAAGAAAAAGCGATAAATCGGAGCGTTTGGAAATGTCCAGTCCATCAATGATGCCCTCAGTTTGAAGGGAGGGATGATCGCTGAGTGTGCGGTCGTCGACGGTTTGTATATGTACCTTCCAATTATATTTTTCATAAATAGACGCAAAAAAATCAAAAATTCCCAGGTTTTCCTTGTTGACTAGACTTTTCCAAGGGCCGTTCCGATTATAAATATCTACAAAGTGAAACTCATTGGCTTGAATCTTATGGTTTCGCTGCAGGTATTCCAGGCAACTGCGCATTTCTGTTCGCAGGTACAGGACTTGGTCATCTGGAATGGCAACGGCCACATGGGTCCGTCGATCCCCGGTCACGTAGGTTGAACCTGGTATTTTTTGTGAGCTGTAGGTGTCATCGATTATTATGTGCATGGCAACTCTCTATGGCAGAAACCGATCATCTCATGGTTGCATCATCCCTTCGGTGGGCTGGATCAGGTGATCCAGTGTTCCATTCGCAGCCACAACCGATGATCGATACGCCAAACCCTTTTAGTAAATGAGCAGCCCGCCTCTGGCAGAAGCGCGCTCTTCAAATAATGTCCTTACTTGAGCAGGCGTTGTGCGAACAGATTAACTGGCTGGATTACGCGTCTAAAGAGTGCGGGCAGTCTTGTAGCGCCAGCCACTCTCAGTCACCGCTAATGGAATTGCATGTGAGAGTGTCCTTATAGGGGCCGCGTCGCTTGGCGCCGACGAATCCATGCGGCCATGCGGTAGGCGCCCCCTGCGGTGAACACGATTGCGAGCAGGCCCGCCAGCAGGCTCGCACCCCATAGCGCGCCACGATCTCCAATGATCGCGGTGTGGGAGGATGCTTCGGTGCGGTAAAACACCGTCACTGAGTCGCCCACTGCGTAACCGAATATAAACCCGCTCTCGGGGTAGCTGATCGCTTTGCCCGTAGCGTCGATGAAATCAATTTGTGGATGGCTGCCGCCTGCGTTCAGGGCGCTGACATGCCCTTCGGCGCGTTGCGCCTGGGCCAGAAAGCCAAGCCGATTGTCGACCAGCCAAACCGCAAGGCAAAGAAGACACAGGCCCAGCGGAATAAAAGTCAGTGCGCGGAGCAAATCTCCTCGGCCAGAGGAAGGTGTCTTAGTCATGGCAGATCCCTTGCGTTGTCCATAAACACAGCCGCCACAAAACCCCTATCTCCTCAGCGCTACCGCTTCAGCCACCAGACACTCCAGCGCGAACTGCTCGGTGTACGTCATCTGAATCGGCGTGGTCTCGCCCTTCACGGTCCTTTCGCCATCAAGGATGTAGCGGATGCGTTTGTCCGTCACGCCGATGCGCTTGGCGATCCATGAGGGGGTCTGGCCAATGCGCGAGATCAGTTTGTCGGCGTATTCGGTGGACGGGTTGTAGAGTTCTGCGTTGGGTGTCATGTGATGTCCAGATAAAGGTCGGCGCTATACATAGGTGCAGAGTATGCCGCACGGTGCGCTATTCGTCGCCATGAGCGCTAGCAGCCAACGCTGGCTGTGCATCGACTGGAAGATTGCCTTCGTGAGCAAGCTCGTTCCCATAAGAGCATGGCCACCACAGGAGTGAGTCGCGCAACGTGACTCAATGTGCATGGCGGATCGAACGATCCTTCGCCCGTCCACCATTAGCAATAATTACAGCTTAACCCCCAGCGTCACAAACGCGCTGCGTGGCGTTCCTACCTGGAGAATCTGCAAATTGCCGGAAGGGTCGGTGGCCGCGCTGGCGTCGGTGTTGAGGGTGGAGATGTAGCGTTTGTCGAACAGGTTGACCATGTTCAGCGATACCGTGGTGTCTTTGAGGGCGCCGAGTTTGCCGAACTCGTACCCAAGGTTGGCGTTCGCCAGCCAGTAGCCGCTGACGCTGGAGTCGTTGGTGTAGGTGTAATAGCGCTTACTGACGTAGTTGCCTTGAAGGCCGGCGTTCCAGTGTTCCCAGTTCCAGTCCAGGTTGCTTGAATACATGAGTTTTGGCGAGTCTACGACGGTCTTGCCTTTCACGTGAACGGTGCTGCCGCCGCTGGCGTAGTCATCATCGTAGGTGCTGCGGTTATAGGACATCGAGTTGGACCAGCGCCAGTGTTCGTCGGGCGTCAGGCCGAACGAGAGTTCCAGGCCGCGGCTGGTGACCGAGCCGACGTTGGCCACGCCGTTCTGGCAGATGACGATGCCGGTGCAGTTGGTGATCGCCACCAGACGGTTGTCGAATTTAGTGGTGTAGAGGGCGGCGGAGGCGGAATACAGTTTGGTGCTGCGACGCAGGCCCAGTTCGACGGTTTTTGAGGTTTCGGGCTTCAGGTCTTTGAAACCGTTCTGCGCATCTACGGCGGTCTGCGTCGTGAAGAGCGGGCTGTAGCCGCCACTCGGGAATGCCGCCATATTTTCCGAATACGAGGTGAAGACTTCATCGTCCCCATCCAGTTTGTAGGTCGCGCCCACTTGCGGCAGGAACCTGTCCCGCGCCTCCAGTGAGCCGCTGGCATAACCGCCACCTTTGCCTTCAGCGGTTGACGTGGTGACGGTGTTTTTGGCACCGAACTCAAGTTTTAGGCGGTCATCGAGCAGGGTGTAGGTGTCACGCAAATAGAATTGCCGGGTCAGGTCGTTGTAACTCTGGTCCAGCACCGTGGCCGCCAGCGGCAGGCCGTTGGTTTTGACAATGTGGTTTTGCGGCGTGGCGTTGGTGGTGTCGAACAGGTAGCGGGCAATGTCGTTCTTGTTGGACTGAATCCAGAACCCGCCCTGAATTTCGTGCTGGCCCAGGAAGTAGGTCAGCGAACTCTGGAAACCGGTTCGGTCAATGCCGTACACCGTGCTACGAATCGAATTGCTCGGCACCGTTGTCGAGCCACTGGTGTAGATGAACGGGTAATAGGAGTTACCCCGGCCTGAGTCGTGATGGTGATAGACGGTGGCGTCCAGCACCAGGTCATCGGTCAGCGAGAAGTTGCCGTTGAGGATGTCCAGTTCGTCATCACGCAGGCTGCTGGCGTTGTAGGTGGCATCGCCCGCGCTGGTGACGCCGCCGGTATAAATGCCGTTGGCCGCATTGACTGCACGGGGCCAGTCCGGTGTGTAGTAACTCCAGTTGTAACCCAGGCGCTGAATGATGCTTTGCGACAGGTTCGGCAGGTTGGCTTCGTCGTGAGACGAGGTGCTGTGAAAAAAACTCACGCGGTTGTCGCCGAAGTCGTAATTGACCTTGGCGTTCACAGCGTCGGACTTTTGCGGATTGTCGTGGCCTTTCCAGGCATCGGCGTCGTACTTTTCCCCTGACACGTAAGCGGACAGACCGTTGTACTCGCCCGTGTCGACGCGCATGAATGTGCGTGAGGTGTCGTAGCTGCCCAAGGTCTGTGACAGTTGCGCACCAAACGCTTTATCCGGGTTGGAGCTGGTGAACTGGATGGTGCCGCCCAGGTCACTGTTTGACGCCGTGCCCAGCGAACCGATGCCGGGCGCCACTTCGCTGGCCGCGATGTTCTCCGCAATGATCGCTCGGGTAATGCTCAGGCCATTGAAGTTGCCGAAGCTCATGTTGCCGAGGGTGACGCCGTCCAGTGTGTAACCCAGGTGGTGCATGTCGAAGCCGCGCAGGCTGATGCGCTGGCTGCCTTCTTCGCGGCCCAGCGGGTCGCCGGACTGGAAGTTCACCCCCGGCAAGCGTTGCAGGACTTTCAGCGGGCTGGTGCCTGCGGAATACGCTTTCACGTCTTTTTGCGTGACGCGCTGCACCTGACGCGTTTCGCCCTGACCGATCACCGAAACGGTGCCCAGCGTCGTGGCCGCAGCGTCTTCGCGGGTGGACGGCGTGACAGGTGCGGGCACGTTGTCGTCAGCCTGAATGAACGGGCTGATCAGGCACATGGAGTTCAATGAAATCAGCAGCGCGAGACGCGTTACCGGAAATCGAGAGACGCGCGGTATCGATCGATTGTTCATGAAAAGTTTTCCTGGGGCGTCAGGGGGCCGCGCTGGCGGCGTGTGTCATTGAGTGGGACGGTTGATTTTGTTTCAGGGGCTTTCGGTGATAACTGACAGGCGACTGATTCCGGCTTTCTGCACATAGGCCAGCACCTGAGCCACCCGTCCATAGCCCGTTGCCTGATCGGCACGCAGGCTGACCGCGACGTCCGGGTTCTTGTCGTGCAGGTTTTGCAAAGCGCCCGGCAGTTGCTCCAGCGACGTTGCTTCGCTGTCGATGAACACACCGCCCGTGGCGTCGACACTCACGACCACCGGGCTGGCCTGGTCCAGGGAGGTGGTGGCGACGGTTTGCGGCAGGTCCAGCGGGATGGCGTTAGTGAGCAGCGGCGCTGTGACAATGAACGTCACCAACAGCACCAGCATCACGTCCACCAGCGGCGTGATGTTGATGTCGCTGATAGCAGCGTCATCGTTGGAAGTGGAAAAGGACATGTCAGATCACTCCTTTCAGATTGGGGGCTGCCTTGTCGCGATTATCGGGTTGCAGCCGGAAGGCGTTGCGTTGCGAGAGGTTGAGAAAGTCCACGGCAAACTCGTCCAGGTCCGCGATCACCAGCTTCATGCGGCGCCCGAAAAAGTTGTAAGCCAGCACGGCGGGCACCGCGACAGCGATACCGACACCGGTCGCGACCAGCGCTTCACCAATCGGCCCGGCGACCACCGCGATGCTGGCTGACTTGGCCTGGCTGATTGCGGTAAGCGCATGAATGATCCCGAACACGGTGCCGAACAGGCCGATGAAGGGCGCGGTGCTGCCGATCGAGGCGAGCAGAATCATGCCGCTCTCCAGGTGACGTCGTTCCTTGTGGATCTGCTGGCGCAGGCTGCGCTCCAGCAAATCCTGACGGTTCCAGCTGTGGCCGAGGTCGGGCGAGTCATGGGGCGCGGCGAGAGCGTGCGCGCCCGCATCGGTCAAGCGTGCCAGGCTGCCTTCGCCGTTGGGCATCTGCAGCGCCTTTTGCAGGTCGCGCGCGGCCCAGAACTGCGTGGCGTAGCGTCGGTTCTGGCGGGCCAGTCGCCAGTGCTGGAACGTCTTGCCCAGCAGCAGCGCCCAGGTGGCCAGCGAGAAAATCACCAGCAGGATCATCGAAGTCTGGGTAATGAGTACGGCGTAAGCGGTGTTCATGACGTAAGCCTCAAGGTGCGAGTTTGAAAGCCAGGGGCACGTTGACCCAGCCTTCAACCGGGGTAGCGCCGCGTTTGGCGGGAATAAAGGTCCATTGCCGAACGGCAGCCTGCGCGGCTTCATCCAGCGCCGGGACGCCACTGGTTTGCTGCACTTGCACCTGATCGGCGTGTCCGTCGGGCAGCACATGAACGCGCAACAGCGTCGTGCCTTCTTGATGCCGGCGGGCGGCAGCGGGCGGGTAGACCGGTGGCGGGTTATTCAGGTAACCCGCTCGCCCGATGGGCGCAGTAGTGGTCTGCGCGGGCGCGGGAGCAGGCGTTGCAACGGGCATCGGAGCGGGCGTTGTCGGTGCTGTCGAGGGAGCCTGCGCTACGGTTTTCGCCCGTGTTTTTACCGGGACGGACCGGGCCTGTGCCTTGGGCCTGGGCGTCTCGGCGGGTTTTGGCTCGGCGGGAGCAGCCTTGGGCAATGGCGCTGGCGGTTGAGCTTCTGGTTGAGGCGCTGGCTCGGGTGGCTGCGGCGTCGGTTGTGCGGTTGGCGGGGTTACCGGGGGTGGCATCCACTGCACAGTGATCGGCATGGGCGGGGTCGGTTCGGGCGCTTGCGGGTGGCCCGCCCACAAACAGAACGCCAGCGCCGCATGCAGCCCGACCGCCACCGATATCGCCAACGCACTGCTCGGCCATGCGTTAGAGATGACGCTGTCACGAGGTGGTACGAACAGCGACGAGGGCGCCACAACGCGCACCCCGGCAGGCGGCTCAGGCCACGGGCGATGCTCAGGCGGTGGTAGTCGGCGGTGCAATATCAGCGTTGACATGAGATCAGCTCACCATCGAAAGAGTACGAACCAGGCGGCGTGACGCAAGGCTCGTTTCAGCTGGTGAGGATATTAATACTCACTGTGTGTATTAATTATGACCGGCCACGTCTGATCCTGTTTTTCTTTCGCTCGACGCCTCTTCGATGGCAACCCTTGGAGGTGCGGTTAATCGAACGGCTGGCCAATGTCAATGACTGCCGATTTCATTGGTCAGTGCATGTGCCGCAATGCTATTTGTCCGAGAACAGTGAATTTACCTTCACTGCGAATGCGCATCGCCGCGCACTCTGAATCCGCTTTCGCAGCTTCGACAGCAACAGGAGAACTTGATGAAACTGTTACGTTACGGTGAAAAAGGCTCGGAGAAACCCGGTCTGCTGGATGACGAAAACCATGTCCGTGATCTGTCCGCGCACATCAAGGATGTTGCAGGCGATGCGTTGAGCCCGGCCAGTCTTGCCAGTCTGGCTGCGCTCGATCCCGCGAGCCTGCCGCGGGTGCCGGGCAAGCCGCGCATCGGTGCCTGCGTCGGGCAGGTCGGCAAGTTCATCTGCATTGGCTTGAATTACGCTGACCATGCCGCTGAATCCAATATGGAAGCGCCGAAGGAACCCATTATCTTCAACAAATGGACCAGTGCTATTTGCGGCCCGAACGATAACGTCGAAATTCCGCGTGGCTCGCTCAAGACCGATTGGGAAGTGGAGCTGGGCGTGGTGATAGGCAAGGGCGGGCGTAACATCGACGAAGCCAGTGCAATGGAGCATGTCGCCGGTTATTGCGTCATCAACGATGTGTCCGAGCGTGAGTGGCAGCTTGAGCGCGGTGGCACATGGGACAAGGGCAAGGGCTTTGACACGTTCGGCCCGCTGGGTCCCTGGCTGGTGACGCGTGACGAGATCACCGACCCTCACTCACTCGACCTGTGGCTTGAGGTAGACGGCCATCGCTACCAGCAGGGCAACACCCGCACGCTGATTTTCACGGTGCCGCAGCTGATCGCTTATTTAAGCCGTTGCATGAGCCTGCAACCGGGGGATGTCATTTCAACAGGCACGCCGCCGGGTGTCGGGCTGGGCGTAAAGCCCGAGCCTGTGTTCCTGCGAGCGGGGCAACGCATGCGGTTGGGCATCGCGGGGTTGGGCGAGCAAAATCAGTTGACCGTTCAGGCCGATTGATTTTGTAGAAGTGATTCTGAAGGGAACGGGAGTCGGCCATCAACTCCCGGTTCCACGAGAGCATCAGCCCTTGAGAAACGCCAGCAAGTCTTCGTTCAGTTGCTGCGCATGAGTCACGGCAAAGCCATGCGGAGCGCCCGGATAAACCTTCAGCTCAGCGCCCTTGATCATCTCGGCCGCCCGCTTGCCCGAGGCCTCGAACGGCACCACCTGATCGCCGTCGCCATGAATCACCAGGGTCGGCACATCGATTTTCGCCATGTCCGGGCGGAAGTCGGTTGCAGAAAACGCGGTAACGCAATCGAGCGTGCCTTTAAGCGAGGCGAGCAGGGCGATGTTCAGGGTCTGAGTCTGAACACCCTCGGAAACGTTCTGACCTTTGTTCAGGCCATAGAACGGTGTCGCAAAGTCACTGATGAATTGCGCACGGTCTTTGAGCAAACCGTCCTTGATGCCGTCGAATACCGACTGATCGACGCCTTCGGGGTTGTCTTCGGTCTTGAGGAAAAACGGTGTCACCGACCCGAGCAGCGCCAGTTTGGCAACGCGCTCGCTGCCATGACGGGCGATGTAGCGCGTCACGTCGCCGCCGCCCATTGAAAAACCGACCAGCGTCACGTCACGCAGATCAAGGTGTTCGATCAGCTCTGCAATATCGTCGGCAAACGTGTCGTAATCGTAGCCCGTCCACGGCTGGCTCGAACGGCCGAAACCACGGCGGTCAAAGGCGATGGTGCGATAGCCGTTGCTGCTGAGGTGCTGCATCTGGTATTCCCACATGTCCGCATCCAGCGGCCAGCCGTGACTGAACAGCACAGGCTTGCCCGTGCCCCAGTCCTTGTAATAGATCTCGGTGCCATCTTTGGTCTTGAAGGTGCTCATGCAGATTCCTCTCGTGTCAGATGGTTTGGCTTGCCAATCAGGTTTCACGCTAGCCGAGCATATGGATTGCGCGCATACGGTTATCATGCCCCTGATCATTTCCGGCATTTGGCCTGATGCATAGTTCAGTCCGACCGCCCGAGAGGCCTCGCTTGATCGCTGCAACAGAGAAACCCGCTGAAACATCGGCTCATTGTATTTCCCTGTGCAAAACGAACTTGCCGGGCAAACAGGAATCAGTTCCTTGGGTTTGAACCTCCCTGCACTTGATCATCGAAGGAGAACTGCGTGGCGTCTCAGCTGAAAATCTTGATCCTGTCGGGTCTGTTGTTATTCGCAGGCAGCTTCAATCTCCAGGCCGCCGATGTTCCCGCGCTGCCAATGGGCGCTGCGGTGCCCGCTGACGACAAGGCGGCGGACAAGGCCGATAGCAAGGCAGCGGACAAAAAAGCGGATGACAAGGCCGCCGACAAGACGGACGCAGCAGCAGAACCCGCCACCGATGACCCGGCTGCAGAGCTGCTGGTGCAGGGCGGTTTGCTGGGTGCAATCAGCACCAGCATTGATGACGTTCAGGAAAAGCTCAATCTGGATGACAACCTGTTCGACGCCTGGCGATTGCGCGCCGACCGTGCGGCTGACGAGCTGGAAAAGCTGGTCAACAAACGCACCACGCGTTCGCCCTGGAGCGTGGTGGGGGATTTCCTTGCGTTGTCGTTCGTGTGGATCGGATCGTTTGCGGTCCTGACCACGCTGGGCCGTTTTCTCGCCGTTCGCTTGTGCCGAACACCGTTCATGCAGGTTCGAGCGCGCAGTCAGGCATTGCTCAAATATGTAATGCCGTTCACCTTGCCAGCGATTATCTGCCTGCCGCTGACCCTGTATGTCAGCCACTTCATGCCGTCCTCGGTCGGCCGGGCGTTGGCGCTCTGCTTCGCCTACGCCACCAGCAGTGGCATCGTCTCCACGTCGGTGCTGCTCTGCGTGATCGTGATGTTCAACTCCGGCCACAAGCGTGCCGCAGTGCGTATGATTCGCCGCTACTCGCCGAAGCCGTTATTCGTGGTGGGCTTTCTGGCAGCGCTGAGCGATGCACTGACCAGCCCGCAAATCGCCCGTCAACTGGGCAGTAACGTCACCACCAGCGTTGCGGTGTTCACCGGGCTGTTTGCGTCGGTGGTGTTCTGCATGTTGATCATCAAGGTACGCCGCCCGGTGGCGCACCTGATTCGCAATCGGTCGTTAAGCAGTCGCTTGCAACGGCCAGCGCTGCAACAGTCGCTGAAGATATTCTCGAACCTGTGGCACCTGCCGATTCTGTTGATGATCCTGGTCTCGGCGATCAACCTGATCGGGGCTGGCGAGGACAGCCAGGAAGCGCTGCGCTGCGCGCTGTTCACCACCATTTTGCTGATTGCCACGGTGTTTCTGAGCACGGTGTTCCAGCACCTGTTCAAACCCGCCGAATCCCTTGGGCGCGGCGGGCATGTGTACAAGGCGCGCTTGCTGAGCCTGGTGTATGCGGTGTTGCGCATCGCGCTCGCGATCACGTTCATCGAAGTGCTGGGCCGTATCTGGGGGTTCTCGATGTTCGAGTTCGCCCAACGCAACACGCTGGGCCGTGTGATCAGCGACTCGCTAAGCAGCATCGGGCTGATATTTGTGGTCACCTGGCTGTTGTGGGTGGTGCTGGACACCGCGATCCAGGAAGCCCTCAAGCCGCCGGTCAATCTTCGCAGCGGCCGTCAGCCCAGCACGCGAATCAAGACCATCCTGCCGCTGCTGCGTAATGCGGTGAAGATCATTCTGGTGGTGATCTGCGCAATCACCACAATGGCCAACCTGGGGATCAATGTTGCGCCGCTGCTGGCGGGTGCCGGTGTGGTCGGTCTGGCCATCGGTTTCGGCTCGCAACAATTGGTGCAGGACGTGATCACCGGCCTGTTCATCATTATCGAGGACACCTTCTCGGTCGGCGACTGGGTGGTGCTCAGTACGGGCCATTCCGGGTCGGTAGAGAGCCTGACCATTCGTACCGTGCGCCTGCGTGACGGCAAGGGCTTCGTCCATTCGGTGCCGTTCGGGCAGATCAAGGCGGTCACCAACCAGTCACGGCAATTCGCCTACGCGTTCTTCTCCGTGCAGTTCACTTACGACTCGGATATCGATGACGCACTGGCGCTGATCCGCGAAACCGGCCAGTCGATCAGTGATGACATCCTGCTCAAGCACAACCTGCAAGGCCCGCTTGAAGTCTTCGGTGTTGATCGCATGGACCTGAACGGCGTGGTACTGACCGCGCAATTCCGTACCTCGTCAGGCGGGCAATACGCGGTCGGGCGCGCGTTCAACGAGCGCCTCAAGCGGCTTGTGGATAAAAACCCCAACGTGCGTTTCGCGCAGACTTATCCACAGATGGTCATGGGGCCGGGCTTCAATAATCCGCAGGTCGGCACCGAGGCCGAAGGACCGCCAGCGCCAACGGACCCGGCTGCCGCCACCCCGTCGGCACCCCTCAGTCTGCCCAAGGGCAATGCGTGATGTCGGGTCGCTGCAACGCCTGGTTGTAGCGTCATCGCCCCAGCCAGGCTGCTCAACTGTTGGGGGTTGGCAGCCAACGTGTTATGTTTGCAGGCGTTTTTCAATTGTTCGTTTGATTACCTGATTCCGAGCCTGCTGACTCTATGCGAATGCGCCTTATGCTGTTGGGCGGCGGGAATGCCCTCGGGCAGGCGCTGATTCGTCTGGGTGCCGAGGAAGATATTGGCTTCCTCGCACCACGTCCCCCGCAAGACGGCTGGGACGTGGCGAGCCTCACGCAACTGCTCGACGACACCCGTCCCGATGCCCTGATCAACCTTGCTTACTACTTCGACTGGTTCCAGGCGGAGACCGTGAGTGAAGCGCGTCTGACTCACCAGGAACGCTCTGTAGAGCGTCTGGCCGAGTTGTGTCAGCACCACAACATCACGTTGGTCCAGCCTTCCAGCTACCGCGTGTTTGATGGTTCGCGTGCAACGGCCTACAGCGAAAAAGACGAGCCCGTGCCTTTGGGGCTGCGTGGCCAGGCGCTGTGGCGTATCGAACAAAGCGTGCGCGCGACCTGCCCGCAACATGTGCTGGTGCGTTTTGGCTGGCTGCTGGATGACAGCGCCGACGGCGTGTTGGGGCGCTTTCTGTCGCGCGCCAAAGAGCCCGGCGAATTGTTACTGGCCGATGACAGACGTGGCAATCCGACGCCCGTCGACGATGCGGCACGGGTGCTCATCTCGGTCGTCAAACAACTCGATTGCGAGGCACCGCTGTGGGGGACATACCACTACGCCGGGCACGAGGCGACCACGCCGCTGGCGCTAGGGCAGGCGGTGCTCACAGAAGCGCGTCTGTCACACCCGCTGGCTATCGAATCGCCTACCGCGCAGGCCCATGCCGCGCGACCCGACGCCGCCGAGGAGCCGCAACACGCGGTGCTCGCCTGCAAGAAAATTCTCCACACTTTCGGCATCAAGCCCCGCGCCTGGCGGGCCGGCTTGCCAAGCCTGCTGGATCGGTATTATCGACATGTCTGATGCACCTGTTCTGATCACTGGCGGCGCGGGCTTCATCGGCTCGCACCTGACCGACGCGTTGCTTGCCAGCGGGCACCGCGTGCGTATCCTCGACAACCTCTCGGCCGGCAAGCGCAGCAATCTGCCGCTCGACAATCCCGGGGTCGAGCTGATCGAAGGCGACGTGGCCGATGCCGAGCTGGTCAAACGCGTGGCGCTGGGTTGCCAGGCGGTCGTACACCTCGCCGCGGTCGCCTCGGTGCAAGCGTCGGTAGACGACCCGGTGCGCACCCATCAAAGCAACTTCATCGGTACGCTGAATGTCTGCGAAGCGATGCGCGAAGCCGGCATCAAACGCGTGATCTTCGCCTCCAGCGCGGCGGTCTATGGCAACAACGGTGAAGGCGAGGCCATCACTGAAGACACCACCAAAGCGCCGCTGACCCCTTACGCGTCGGACAAGCTGGCCAGCGAGTTCTATCTGGACTTCTACCGGCGCCAGCACGGTCTGGAACCGGTGATCTTTCGCTTCTTCAATATCTTCGGGCCACGCCAGGATCCGTCTTCGCCGTATTCCGGCGTGATCAGCATCTTTGCCGAACGTCTCCAGAAGGGCATGCCGATTGTCGTGTTTGGCGATGGCGAGCAGACACGTGATTTCTTTTACGTGGGTGACTTGCTCAAGCTGCTGCTGCAAGCCTTGTCGCGAGAAGACGCCATTGAAGACGCCATCAATGTGGGCCTGAACAGAACCACTTCGCTCAATGAATTGTTGTCGGCGCTTTCAGACGTCGTCGGCACACCGCCGCATGTCACCTATCAAGCGCCGCGCTCGGGAGACATCAAGCATTCCCGCGCCAGTAACCAGCGTTTGCTGGAACACTTCACGATGGACGAGCCGACCCCCTTGCACCGAGGGCTTGAGCTGTTGATGGGGAAGTGACCCCACGCTATTCGCCCACAAAAAAGCCAGGACACAGGCCCTGGCTTTTTGCTTTCTGACGCGGGTTACAGGCCTTCGAGAATGTCCGCCATGTCGTCGGCGTGCTCTTCTTCCTGAGCAAGGATTTCTTCGAAGATGCGACGGGTTGTCGGATCGCTGTCACCGATGTACTGAATGATCTCGCGATAGCTGTCGACCGCAATGCGCTCGGCGACCAGGTCCTCGTAGACCATTTCCTTCAGTGTGTTGCCTGCAACGTACTGTGCATGAGAGTTCTTCGACAGCAGGTCCGGGTTGAACTCCGGCTCGCCGCCCAACTGCACGATACGCTCGGCCAGTTTGTCGGCGTGCTCGGCTTCCTGGGTGGCATGCTCCAAAAACTCTTCCGCAGCAACGCTGGCCTTCAGGCCGGACGCCATGTAGTAGTGGCGCTTGTAGCGCAGCACGCAGACCAGCTCGGTCGCCAGCGACTCGTTCAGCAGGCGCAGCACGGTCTCGCGGTCGGCGCTGTAGCCTTCAGTGACCGCACCATTCTCAACGTTCTGGCGCGCACGCTGGCGCAGGGTTTGGACATCGGATAGCTGTGACTGTGGTGCAGAATTCATCATTTATCTCCAGGACTCATCAGGTTTTGGTGTCTCGCTCTGTGTGTTGCCCGGCAAGATCAGCAAGGATTGTGAGTACGACGGAGCCGGAAAGTTTTATCGGATTTTCGCTGGCAAGGACGGATGTGACTAAATGTAAAAATATAAGAAACGAGCGCGAACTGGCGCGGTCCCAAGCAAGAGACCCAAATAAATTCGTGGAGATACATACAATGCTTAAATTCCTGGGAAGCACCGTCGGCATCATCTTTCTGATCGGCCTGGTCGTGGTTATCGCCCTGTTCAAGCTGGTTTTCTAAGCGTCAACCTGTTGGTTGGCCTTGATGCTGCGCTCTGGAGGGTTCTTCGGGGCGCGGCGTACTCGTTTCATCCCCGGAAACGAGTCAGGCAAAAGTGAAGACTACTGCCGTGGCGTTACTCACAACGCGCTCACCTCTGGACATCAGGCTCGGGGAACGACCCACCGAGTGAACCAGATTAGCGCTATCACTCTTACAATTTGCGTCGTCCGCGGAACAAAGATCAGGTACTTCATTTTTCGGGAAAACCTTTCACTTCCTCCACATCCATAAGCCCCTGTTTTCTCAGGATCAGACTAAAGAATGATTAGCGCGACTGCACATATCAGTAGGGCTGTCCACGGTATCAGTAACGCTCTTTTCAGGTTGGAGGGGAACCGGTTTAGTTCATCAGCGTCGGCCAAGCCTCTACGGGCGGAGAGAGCAGGGAATACCAATAGAAAAGCAATAGAGCTGATGCGTATGAGCTTTCCAGGTAAGCCGCCTGCGGACAGTGCTTTCCGGTTTGTTGAGACAAATGAAGACTTTGATAGCTGCGCTTCGATTCTGTCTACGTGAGTGTGCGCGACATAAGCGATGACGAGCAAACTAAAGATCATTGGTAAAAATATAGCGATGCCTAATAGACCCGGCTCTATATTAGTCACTCGCTCACCTCATTATATATGTACTCGCCGATGACTTCTCCGCGAGCCTTACCCACTTCTCCCAAAACGTATCCGCCGGCGGCTGCGCCGACCACTGCGCAAACTAACGCACCTGGTCCACCTGTTGCCACGCCTAGTACAAGTGCGCAGGTAAAGGTGCCCGCACCGCCTCCGAGTACCCCGCCCAAGCTCGCTCCACCCAAACTCCCCACTAGAGCGCTACCCTCCACGTACTTCGCTTTACGGCATTGTTCCTCGCGACCTACCGCACACGCCTTGTGAATCGATAGCCCAGTGGAGCCCACTTCAAGCGCAGTCCCGATATACGTTCCTCTTTTGATCCACTTGGCGGCGTTGGCCACGCCAGATACCTTGTCAGCGTATCCCGCGATTTCTCCGGTATGCATATAGCTGCTGGTTGAGAGCCCAAGCATCCTTTTGATCGAGCCCTCTTTGCGCAGTCCTGATCCATAGGCCAGAAAATTACCTAGTTGTTTGTCAAGCTTCATGAACAGCTCTGTTCGCTTGACATAGAAGGCATCTCGCTGGGTCATGGTGCCAGAACCCATATGTTGCTGGTACAGCGTCTCGATGTTTTGAAGCGATTCTTTGATAGATTTTAGATGCGTGCTCCAAGCATCACTTCCGGCGCCTATGCCTATCGACGTGAAAGATATCGCTCGCTGCAGCAGCTCAAAATTCTCAAGAAAAAAGTCATCCCCACCAGTGCCATTGACCAGCAAAGCCGTATGCACCTGTGCAGCCTTGGCCATCAGGAAAGCTTCCTGAGCAGTGGACGAGGGGGTGGACGCGTCGCCGACGATAACCATCTCGCCGGGCAGGACGACGCCGCCCGAGATGTGGGAATTGAGGGCGACGAACTTGGCCTTGCTGTTCTTTGGCAGCGCAAGGTTCGTTTTCAGAGAGTCAAAAGTCTGTGTTCTAGGGTTGATGAACGATCGTGCTTCGGCCATGGTCATGCCTCACGAGTACTTTTTATTATTGATCCGGTCCCAACCGCCGGCCACGTTACCACCTGCTGTGCCATCGACACGTTTCTGCAGGGTGTAGGTGGTTTTGATGCGGCCGTAATTGAGCTGTACGATTTCGACAGGGATGCCGGAACTCGCGCTCTGTGTGTAGTCGGCGATGATGACTTCCTCAAGCACCACTTCATAGTATTTGAGCTTGTCTGTGCCTGCGCGGCAGAGTACCAGCTTGACTTCCTTAAGGTGCTGACCTGCGCAGCTGGCCTCCATGAGCTTGCAACTGGCGCTGTCGAGGTACTTGGTGAACGTGAAGTGGGTCATGGTGGTACGACCGGATGAAGCGCCGCCCGAGGAACTGGCGGTGGCGGAAGTGCTTTGGTTGACGCCAAAGTTATAACCGGTGATTTCGATCCACTGGCTGTACTTCTCGTCCAGCGCCTCGCCCGGGATGTCGGCGATCTGAATAAAGGCGTCGAAAGCCATATTTACCTCTCCTTGGTAATCTGTGGGTGCAGTGTGAGCATGTGTCAGTGAGTGGCCATGACACCAAATTTTTATGCGTGTTTCAAGGCGCAACGGGCAATTTGAAACGCAATGTCTAATCGTGAGTTTACTGGTTATATATCAAGCACGTAAAAGCCCGACGCAGAAGGCGTCGAGCTTTTATACGGTGATTTTATTAAACGCTTACATCGCTTTTTCGTTCTTCTCGCGCTGTTCGCAGGTCATGAAACCTTTGTTGGTCACGCGGCCGTCGCTGTTGAAGCTGACGTGGTAGACCTGTTTATGACCGTCTTTGTACAGCACGTAGTTGTTGCAAGTGCCTGGGTTGACCTTACGCTCAAACGTGGTCGAAGGCTCGCCGCCGATGGTCAGCACCTGCTGACGGGTCATGCCGTTTTCGACCTGCTTGACCAGCGGTTCGTTGCGATAAGTGACGTAGTCCACCGGGTTCTGCACGGTTGTGTTGCTGCAGCCAGCCATCGTTGCCAATACAAAGGTCGCTGCGAGGATTTTTTTGTACATCGTTATTGCTCCACATGTCAGAGCCGGTCTTGGCCCGGTATGCCTTGGAGCAGGGAAGGGGTGTGAGAGTTCGAAAAAAAGATGGCGATGAGGCAGCATTTTGTAGGCGCAGTGATGCTTTCTTGAAGCGGAATGCCCCGGCCGCGGCAAAAAAGTGCAACGCCCGATAATCGCTGGCACGTTCATCAAACACTGAGGTCAATCTGATGGCATGGCCGAGCGTTTCAGTTCGGCCTAGGCTCGGTCATCGGTAGGGTTGTCAGACCGTAGTTCGTTAATCAGCCGATCCTCAGTGACGGCCAGGAAGATGCGATGAGCGATAAAGAACTGTATGAGATCGAGTACACCTTGCTCGGCGAGCACCACGTAGACGTTATCGAGAATCTGGACGTGCCCATTATCGAAGTGGTTCACGAGCTGGCGCTCAAGCATCATGTGGAGCTGGACGAGCTGCCAGGTGGCGAAACCGGTATGCCTCACGCGGCCGGCATCACCGATGTGTCGATTCATAGCCTGGAGGGCAGTGACGGCAGCGCGACTGCCTAATCCGGCTTTGAACGCAGCGGAGTCGTCCAGCGTTCCGCGAGGATGACCCCGCACAGGGTCAGCGCTCCACCGGCGAGGTGATAGAGCGCCAGCTGTTCGCCCAATGTCGCCGCGGCAATCAAGGCCGTGGCGATGGGCATCAGGTTGAAGAACAACGTCGTGCGGCTGGGCCCCAGGCGCATGATCGATTTCATCCACAGCCAGGGCGCGAGCATGGAGGTGGGAATGGCTGCGTACAGCACCATCGGAATATTGCTCGCGTTCAAGCCTGCCTTTGGCGACAACATGAAGGGCGGCAGCAGCACGATAATCGCCAGCAGAATTTGCACATACAGCAAGTGCAGGGGCGGGAGCCGCAGTTGCCACTTTTTCAGCAGCGTGCTGTAAATCGCATAGGACGCCGCTGCCACCAGCACCATTGCATCCCC
This sequence comes from Pseudomonas syringae, assembly GCF_002157375.1. GTDB lineage: Bacteria > Pseudomonadota > Gammaproteobacteria > Pseudomonadales > Pseudomonadaceae > Aquipseudomonas > Aquipseudomonas syringae_T. Next base: position 2,294 of record NZ_MTSA01000023.1, on the reverse strand, counting down.
ACGGTTGACGCCATGCTCGATCAACTGAGCCGGATTGCCCGCCGAGACCACGACCACGACGCCTGCGAATGACAGAATGGCTCCCGACAGCGCGCCAGAGGTCAGCCGTGTGCCCAGAAAGGCGATGGACAACCCGAGCGCCATCATGGGCACCAGCGACTGAATGATCCCCATATTGGTGGCGGTGGTCAGGCCGGCAGCGAAGTACGCCAGGCTTTGATAAAGCGCAGTGCCCAGTACGGCGAGGATGAAAATTTTCCCCAGCACCGGTTTGATCGCGGCACGGTTGGCCCAGACGGGCCTGAGCATGAACGGGGTGAACAGCAGTCCGGCGAGCGCCCAGCGGTAAAAGCCTATTTCAGCCGGGAAGATCACCCCGGATGAAGCCTTGGTGACAGCCGTATTGATCGCCCAGATAAGCACGGTGATCAGCGGGAAAGCGTATTGCATGGGGGAATCATCATGAGTGCGAGGGGTAATTATCCGCTTGTTTGTCGCAAAGACCAGCGGCAATACGCAGTGGCCCGTCATGCGGTGCAATGGCTGACTACACTGATTCCGAGCCTGTGCCGTCCGGCGCAGCGGACGTGGAGCGTCGATCAATGAACAAGTTCGGTATCCCTTTGTTGCTTGTTGGCCTGATGTGTTCTGCCCAGGGTTTTGCTGCCACCGCGCAGCAGAACAAAATGACCACCTGTAATGCTGACGCCAGCGCCAGGTCGCTCAAGGGTGACGAGCGCAAGGCATTCATGAGCACGTGCCTGAAAGCCGCGCCGCCTCCGGCTGCCACGCAGCAGGAAAAGATGAAAACCTGTAATGCGACGGCCAGTGCCGAAGCCCTCAAGGGCGATGCTCGCAAAAGCTTCATGAGCGATTGTCTCAAGAAGAAATAATTTTCCGGCGCAGGTCGTTGTTGCCTTTTGTCCGCGCGGGGTCAGTAAACACTGCACTTTCGCGCGGATATCGAGCCGATCATCGGACTGATGATTGCGCCGCACTTTTTACGCCTTTCGCATCACTGGTTCTCGGCTGAGAAGGCTGGCAGACTGCCCTCCTTCCTTGTGTCGCCCTTTGAGGGTCTATGCCAACGTTTTCTGCGCGTCAGGTGTTAATAGCCAGCTGGATCCTTGTGTTTGGCGGCCTGTTATTGGTGTTGCCTTTCAAGTTGTTGCCCAGCCTGTTGGCCGGTCTGTTGGTGTTTGAGCTGGTCAACATGCTGACGCCCAAGTTGCAGCGGCTTATCTCGGGCGAACGCGCCCGCTGGCTGGCCGTGGCGCTGCTGGGCACCGTTGTCGTCAGCCTGCTGACGCTGATATTTGCGGGTGTCATCAGCTTTGTGTTGCATGAGGCCGAGAATCCGGGCGCGTCGCTGGACAAGTTCATGGTCCTTGTAGACCGCGCCCGTGGTCAGTTGCCGCCGTTCATTGATGCGTATTTGCCTGCCAGCGCGGCGGAGTTCCGGGTCTCCCTCGGGCTGTGGCTGCAGAAGCATGTGGGTGAGCTGCAACTGATCGGCAAGGGTGCTGCACATATGTTCGTCACCATGCTGATCGGTATGGTACTAGGCGCAATCATCGCCTTGCAGCGTATTTCCGCCGACCATGTGCGCAAGCCCCTGGCCGCCGCGCTGTTTGACCGCCTGTATCTGCTCAGTCGTGCGTTTCGCAATATCGTGTTTGCCCAGATCAAGATTTCCCTGCTCAACACCGCGTTTACTTCGGTGTTTCTGGCCATTGTGCTGCCGCTGTGCGGGATTCACCTGCCGTTGACCAAAACCCTGATCATCATGACCTTTCTGCTCGGCCTGTTGCCGGTGGTGGGCAACCTGATGTCCAACACGCTGATCTTCATTGTCGGCATGTCGATCTCGATCTGGGTCGCGCTGGCCGCGCTGGGCTACCTGATCGTTATCCACAAGGTCGAATACTTCCTCAATGCGCGAATCGTCGGCGGGCAGATCAATGCCAAGTCGTGGGAGTTGCTGCTGGCGATGCTGCTGTTCGAAGCCGCCTTCGGCCTGCCAGGCGTCGTGGCAGGGCCGATTTACTACGCGTATCTGAAGAGTGAGCTGCAGAAGGAAGGGCTGGTTTAAGGTGCGTGCAACACTGACGGGTTTGAGGGTCTATCGACGCTCCGCGTCCGGTCTTCGGTTTACGGCGTGGCGAGGATCTGTGACGCGGAGCGTCACGCAAGGCATTCCCACGCTGGAGCGTGAGGAACGAGAGTCGATTGGAAGAACACCTATCGTGCCCATGCTCCGCGTGGGCATGCCGTTCTGGACGCTCTGCGTCCGA
>NZ_MTSA01000022.1:0-69850 GCF_002157375.1 Pseudomonas syringae | reverse complement strand
TCATGAGCGATGCGACCTCGGGTTATCAGATCGACCGCATCCAGTTTGCCGATGGTAGTAACTGGGATCAATCGATCATCAAGGCGCAGGTGCTCAAGAGCAGTGACGCAGCCCAGGTCCTGACCGGTTTTGCCAGCGACGATCTGATCGATGGCGGCATAGACGACGATACGTTGTACGGCGGTGCAGGGCAGGACAGGCTGTTGGGGGGGGACGGTGCCGACTCGCTAAACGGCGATGAGGGTGACGATTACCTCAATGGTGACGCAGGCAATGACACCCTTAACGGCGGCGCCGGAAATGATGTGCTCGATGGCGGTGCCGGCAATGATCGTCTGGATGGTGGCACCGGAGACGATACCTACCTGTTCGGCAAGGGCTCGGGCCAGGACACGATCTACTACGCCAACGAAAGCCGTGTCGGCAAGGTCGACCAGGTCAAACTGGTTGACCTCAATGCGGCTGATGTCAGCGTGGCGCGTGACGGTTATGACCTGGTGATTCGCATCAACGGTACGACCGATACCTTGCGTGTTACATATCACTTCATGAGCGATGCCACAGCGGGTTATCAGGTCGACCGGATTGTGTTTGCTGATGACAGCTTCTGGGATCAAACCGCGATCAAGGCCCAAGTGCTGCAAGGTACTGAAGCGGATGAAACCCTGGCTGGTACCGGCAGCGATGACATTATCAACGCAGCAGCAGGTGACGATGTCGTCAATGGCGGTAGTGGCAACGATACCCTCTCGGGCGGTATTGGTGCCGATACCTTGAATGGGGAAGATGGCAATGATGTGTTGAATGGGGGCGACGGTAAAGACACTCTCTATGGCGGCAACGGTAACGACCAACTCGATGGTGGTGCTGGCAATGACATGCTGGACGGCGGGAATGGTGACGACATTTACCTGTTCGGAAAAGGCTCGGGTCAGGACAGCGTCTACTACGCCTATGAGGGCCGCGCAGACAAACTCGATACAGTGAAGCTGATCGGGTTGAATGCGACGGATGTGAGCGTGCGTCGTGAGAGTAACGACTTGCTCATTCGCGTGCTGGGCACCACCGACAGCCTGCGCGTGGTGAGCCACTTCACCAACGACGCAACCTATGGTTACCAGATTGACCAGATCCAGTTCGCTGACGGTAGCACCTGGAATCAGGCGGCGATCAGGTCCGCAGTCTTGCAAGGAACCGATGCCGACGAGACGCTGGCAGGTACTGCCAGCGATGACAGCATTGATGCAGGCGCCGGTGACGACACCGTCAATGGGGGGAGCGGCAACGATACGCTATCAGGCAGCAAGGGCGCAGATACTCTCAATGGCGAAGCTGGAGATGATCTGATGCTGGGCGGTCTGGGCAACGACACCCTTAATGGCGGTCTTGGTAACGATATCCTTGATGGCGGTGCGGGTAATGATCGCCTCGATGGCGGAGATGGCGACGATACCTATCTATTTGCCAAGGGGGCCGGTCAAGACACGATCTATTACGCCTATGAAAATCGTGTGGGCAAGCTCGATACCGTCAAGCTGGTTGACCTGAACGCGGCGGATGTCAGCGTGCGTCGTGATGGTAACGACCTGCTTATTCGAGTGCTGGGTAGCACTGATAGCCTGCGTGTCGTTTATCACTTCCAGAGCGACGCCACGGGTGGATATCAAATCGACCGTATTCAGTTCGCAGATGGGAGTTTTTGGGATCAGGCCGCTATCAAGAACCAGGTCCTGCAGGGCAGCGAAGTTGAAGAAACTCTATCGGGCACTGGGGGTGACGATGTCATCGATGCGGGAGCGGGTGATGACATCATCAATGGCGCAGCCGGCAACGACACTCTGGCCGGCAATGCGGGTGCCGATAGCCTGAACGGCAACGAAGGCAATGACTTGCTGCTGGGCGGTGCGGGGAATGACAGTCTCATTGGCGGTACCGGTGATGACATCCTTGATGGCGGTTTGGGCAATGACCAACTTGACGGTGGCGAGGGCAACGATACCTATCTGTTCGGTAAGGGGGCGGGTCAAGACACGATTTACTACGCCTATGAAAATCGCGAAGGCAAGCTCGATACGATCAAGCTTACCGATCTCAATGCCTCTGATGTCAGCGTGCGCCGCGATGGTAACGACCTGATCATCCGGGTACTGGGTAGCACCGACAGCCTGCGAGTGGTTTACCACTTCCAGGGGGACGCCGCTGGCGGTTATCAAATCGACCGTATCCAGTTTGCCGATGGCAGTTTCTGGGATCAGAGCCAGATCAAATCCCAGGTCATGCAAGGCTCGGACATCGATGAAACCCTCTCCGGTACGTCCGGCAATGACTTGATCGACGCTGGTGCTGGCGACGATACGGTGAACGGTGGTAGCGGCAACGATACTTTGTCCGGAGGTGCGGGTGCTGACACGCTTAACGGTGACGGTGATAACGACTTGCTGCAAGGTGGAGCGGGCAATGACGCGCTCTACGGCGGAGATGGCAATGATGTTCTGGATGGTGGTGCCGGTAATGATCAACTGAACGGTGGTGACGGAGACGATACTTACCTGTTTGGCAAAGGCGCTGGCCAAGACACCATCTACTATGCCAATGAAGCCCGTGTCGGAAAGCTTGATACCGTAAAGCTTGCCGACCTGAATGTCAGTGATGTCAGTATCACTCGGGACAGCAGTGATCTGCTAATTCGCGTTAATGGCACAAACGATAGTCTGCGCGTGATGAATCACTTCGCCGAGGACGCAACCAGCGGGTATCAGATCGATCAGCTGCAATTTGCTGATGGCACACTCTGGAATCAGTCGGCCATCAAGTCCCAGGTACTGCTTGGAAATTCATCTGACCAGACCCTCCGCGGTTACGCGAGTGGCGATGTTATCAACGCTGGCGACGGCGACGATAACGCTTCCGGTGCGGCCGGCAATGACAGCATCTATGGCGGCAAAGGGCTTGATACGCTGTATGGCGACGAGGGCGACGACAGGTTGTACGGAGAGTCGGGCAACGACACTCTCTACGGCGGCGCGGGCAATGATGTACTCAACGGCGGCACTGGCAACGATAGCCTTATCGGGGGCGATGGCAGTGACATCTACGAGATCAACATTGGCTCAGGACGAGACGTCATCAACAACTACGATGTCAGTAGCGGCACGGATGTGCTGCAATTCGGCACAGAGGTAAGCCTTGAGGACCTCTGGTTCCGTCGCAGCGGCAGCGATCTTGAAGTCAGTATTATCGACACCAACGATAAGGTGCTGGTGAGCAATTGGTACGCAGCCAATTACTATCAGGTGGATCAGTTCAAAACTGCCGACGGCAAAACGCTGCTGGATAGCCAAGTGCAAAGCCTGGTCGACAAAATGGCGTCATTCGGAGTTGATGCAGGGGCCGAGCGAAACCTCACGGCTGCACAGCAAACCCAGTTAGACGCTGTGTTGGCTGCCAACTGGCAGTAAGGCAGAGGGAAGAGAGGTGTATCGGTTATCGATACATCTCTTTTTTCAAAACCATGTTTAGCGGCAGTCGCGTTCAGGTATCTCTATTGAATATCTGAATTGCGCAAACCATGACACACCCATTTATTGGTTTTTTAACTCAAGGAGAGTTTTATGCAAGAAGGAAACGTCAACGGACCGGATATCGTGTCTGAGGTCTGGTGTGACAAGTGCGCATCAGAAGGTGAGCGTCGAGGGAGATTTACAGTTACAGGGGCGGGTCCTGTGTCAGTCCAGCCTTGTCAAAGGTCGAGTTGTGGCGATCCATTGGCTGAGGTGAGAAAGAACAAGAAGAAATAGTCGCATCTTACGACGGCACACCACAGCCGCTTGAAATAAGGCAGCTGTGGTCTTCGTGAGCAATGCAAATCGCCGCCCTCTTCAGCTTCTAAACTTCAATGCCCCCGGTGCGGGGCCTCCAGATCACCCGAAAACATCTCATCCTCAGCATCCGGGCTCACCGGAATCGCATGTTCTTCGGAAGCCCATGCTCCCAGATCAATCAGCTTGCAGCGCTCTGAGCAAAACGGACGGCTCGGGCTGGCGGCGCTCCATTCCACGGGGGCGTCGCAGGTTGGGCATTGAACGGTCATTGGTTGGCTCATGAGTGGCCTCCACGCAAAGTAAGGTAAAAGTGGTGCAGTCGCTCGACTTCGCTGGTCAGCCAGGCGTGATCGCGGTCATTGACCAGTATGTCGTCGGCATGGCGCAGGCGATCTTCGCGCTGGATTTGCACTTTCAGAATGGCCTCGACCTGTTCCTGGCTGGAGCTGTCGCGTAGCATCGTGCGTTCTATCTGCAGTTGCGGTGGCACATCGATCACCAGCAGGCGCTGCACCATCCGGGATTGCCCGGATTCGATTAACAGCGGCGACACCAGAACGGCATACGGCGATTTGGCTTTAGCCAGATAGCTGACGATTTCCTGATTGACCAGCGGATGCAACAGCGCTTCCAGCCAGCGTCGCTGCTCCGGGTTTTCAAAGATCAGCTTGCGCAGCGCGCCACGGTCCAGCTCGCCGTTGGCCTGTAGCACGCCTTTTCCGAAGTGTGCGGCTATCTGCTCCAGCGCAGGACGCCCGGGCTCGACGACCCAGCGGGCGGCATGGTCGGCATCCACGGTGTCGATGCCGAGGTTGATAAAGCACTGCGCTGCCGCACTTTTACCGCTGCCAATGCCGCCAGTCAGGCCAAGAATCCAGGGTTTTTGATCGGGGTGGGTCATCTGAAACCGGCAAACTGCATGTAAGAGTCGGTTATTTGACCACCCCAGAGCAAAGCGATCCACCCCGCAATGGCCAGATAAGGACCAAAGGGGATCGGCGTGCCGCTTTCAACCCTGCGCACGCGCATCATGATCACCCCCAGCACCGCACCCACCAGCGACGACAACAGGATGGTCAGCGGCAGAATCTGCCAGCCGCCCCACGCGCCAAGCATGGCCAGCAACTTGAAGTCGCCATAGCCCATGCCTTCCTTGCCGGTCACCAGCTTGAACAGCCAATACACCGACCACAGCGCCAGATAGCCGGTCACCGCACCCCACAGCGCGTCGCCCAGCGAAGTGAAAAGCCCGAAGGAATTAACAATAAGGCCCAGCCACAGCAGCGGCAGTACCAAAGAGTCAGGCAGCAACTGGTGATCGGCATCGATCAGGCTCATTGCCAGCAGACCCCAGCTCAACACCAGCATTGCCGCAGCCTGCCAGCCATAGCCGAAGTGCCAGGCGATATAAGCCGATAACACTGCGCAGGTCAGCTCGACCAGCGGATAGCGCTTGCTGATGGGCGCTTTGCATTGCGAGCATTTGCCGCGCAATAACAGGTAGCTGATGACCGGCAGGTTTTCCCATGGGCGGATCTTGTGCGTGCAATGCGGGCAAGTGGAGTTCGGGAGGACCAGATTGAAGACGGGTTGGTCCGGTTCGGCGTGAAGGCCGAGCATTTCGCGGGACTGAGCTTTCCAGTCGCGCTCCATCATGATTGGGAGGCGGTAGATGACTACGTTGAGGAAACTTCCGACGATGAGACCGAGTAGGGCAATGAAAATAACGAATGCAAGCGATGAGCTGGCCAGGAGGTCGAGATAGGGCATGTTAAACTGCGTTTCCGAGTGTAAAAATAGGGAGGTACATGGCGATTACTAGCCCTCCTACTACGATCCCCAAAATGGCCATAATCATTGGCTCCATTAAGCTGGTTAGGCTGTCAACCATATTATCAACTTCATCCTCATAATAAGTCGCAACTTTATCTAGCATGTTATCCAATGCACCTGATTCTTCGCCGATCGCTGTCATTTGGATCGCCAGACTGGGAAATACGCCAGTCGAACGCATCGAAAAATTCAGTTGCATACCTGTAGAAACGTCCTGTTTGACTTTATTAACTGCATTTTTGAAAACCACGTTCCCGGTAGCACCGGCTACCGAGTCCAAGGCCTCGACCAACGGAACGCCAGCAGCAAAAGTTGTTGCAAGGGTGCGTGCATACCGAGCTACAGATGATTTGAAAATTAGAGGGCCAATAATAGGGACTTTTAACAAGAATCGATCAATTCCGTCACGGAAATTTTGAGATTGTTTGTAAGCTCGTTTAAATAAAAAGAAGCCGGCAAAAAATAACCCAATGATTGCCAGCCACCATTGCTCGACAAACTCTGAAAGCCCTATAACCATAAGAGTGAATGCGGGTAATTTCGCACCAAATCCTGCAAAAACAGTCTGAAATTGCGGCACCACTTTTATCAGTAGAATACCTGATACGATAATTGCAACTATTAATACAGCAATAGGGTAAGTCATGGCTTTCTTGATTTTTGCCTTTAGCTTTTCGGTTTTTTCTTTATAGCTAGCTACGCGATCTAATAGACTTTCAAGCGCCCCTGCTTGCTCTCCTGCATCTACCAGATTGCAAAACAGATCGTCAAAGTATTCAGGCTTTTGCCGCAGGGCGGTTGCAAAGCTATTACCAGCCGAAACTTCTTGCTTGAGCGAACCCACTAAAGCTCGCATATTTGGATTCTCCGCACCCTCACTAATGATATCGAAGGACTGTAGTAGCGGCACGCCAGCCTTCATCATCGTTGCCATTTGACGAGAAAAAAATGCAATGTCCAACGGCTTTATTTTCTTGCCCTTGCCAAATATCGAAACCGATTTCTTGCGCACTCTGGTTGGGTTCACGCCCTGCTTGCGCAATTGGGCTTTGACGAGAGCCAGGTTATGCCCACTGACCTCTCCACTGAGCTTGCCGCCTTTCTTATCAACACCTTCCCAAGTGTAGATACTGACTTTGACTACCTTGCTGGCCATGCTTAATCCTTGGTGACCCGGTTGACTTCTTCGAGGCTAGTGATGCCCTGCATAGCCTTTGACAGGCCCGAGGTCCGCAGGTCATTGAAGCCGTCTTTACGCATCTGCCTGGATATCTCCAGTGAGTTGCCCTCTTCCATAATGATGCGCTCCAGCTCCGCTGTTTTCTTCACCACTTCGTAGATACCTACCCTGCCTCTGTAGCCGCCATTGCAGTGCTCGCAGCCCACCGGTCCATAGATTTTGAACGTGCCAATTTTTGACTCCGGGAAGCCTTCCTGAATCAGTGTTTCGCGGGGGATGTCGAGCTCCCTCTTGCAGTGGTTGCACAGCTTGCGCGCAAGTCGTTGCGCGATAATCAAATTGATTGCTGTAGCAATGTTGAATGCGGCTACACCCATATGATGCAGTCGCGTCAACGTTTCTGCCGCGCTGTTGGTGTGCAGGGTAGACAGCACCATATGGCCGGTCTGCGATGCCTTGATAGCAATTTCTGCAGTTTCCAGATCGCGTATCTCACCCACCATGATGACGTCGGGATCTTGACGCAGAAAAGCACGTAAGGCCTGGGAAAAGTCCAGTCCTTGGCGCGGGTTGACGTTGACCTGATTGATACCCTCCAGGTTGATCTCCACCGGGTCTTCAGCGGTAGAAATGTTGATGTCCACGGTGTTGAGGATATTAAGGCCGGTATACAGTGAAACGGTCTTGCCGGAACCCGTAGGGCCGGTCACCAGAATCATACCTTGTGGCTGTTTCAGCGCCTCCAGATACAGCGCTTTTTGCTCCGGCTCGTAACCCAGAGCATCAATGCCCATCTGCGCGCTGGTCGGGTCAAGAATCCGCATCACGATCTTCTCGCCCCACAGCGTGGGCAGAGTATTCATACGGAAATCGATGGCTTTAGTCTTGGAGACACGCAACTTGACCCGGCCATCCTGCGGTTTGCGTCGCTCGGAAATATCGAGGCTGGCCATGACCTTCAGGCGTGCAGCAATACGGTTCGCCAGATGGATCGGCGGTCTGGCGACTTCATGCAAAATACCGTCGGTGCGCAAACGCACGCGGAAGATTTTTTCGTAAGGTTCGAAGTGCAGGTCAGAGGATCCTAACCGGATGGCATCCAACAACATTTTATTGACGAAACGAACAACGGGGGCGTCGTCAGCATCATTCTGCGCAGCGAGGGAGGTCTCCTTACCTTCAGCCGGTTCGATATCCAGCCCCAGATCGACGTCTTCCAGATTACCCAGACCGCTGTCACTGTCAAAAAACCTATCTATTGCGGTGGTCAGCTTGTCATCTTCTACCAGAATGGCTTCGGTGTTCAGACCTGTACTGAACTGAATATCGGTCACCGCCTGATGATTGGTCGGGTCCGATATGGCGATGAACAGCTTGTTGCCTCGTCGCCAGAGTGGGAGGGCGTGATGCTGCCGAATCAGCTTTTCACCCACCAATCCCTTAGGCTGGCTTTCCTTGTCCAGGCTCGCCAGATCCATAAATGGGACGCCAAACTGGTCCGAAGCCATTTCTGCCAGCGTCAGGCTTTTGACCAGTTTGTTCTGGACCAGATAGCTCACCAACGAAATCTTGTCGCGGCGCGCCTGCTGGTAGGCTTGCTGCGCAACAGCTTCAGTAAGTAGATCGGCTAGGACCAGTTGTTTGGCCAAACCAGTGAGGACAGCATCAGTCATAAAACCACCAGACACGGACAGTGTGAGGGTTATAGCGCAGTCGGGCTGTGCTGCCAAATGGCAGAGAGGCATGTGACGAAAATTGTCAGTTTCTGCGAATTTCAGGACGTCTATGGTCGCTGTATAGATGACATTAGCAGCGCCAGGAGTTGAAAATAGCTTTTGGCACGGCCTGTGCTTCCACGCTCCCAAGGCACCACCTAATTGACGCCTCGGAGAAGTAGATATGAACGTACAAAAAGGTTTCACGCTAATCGAATTGATGATCGTCGTAGCGATCGTTGGTATCTTGGCTGCCGTAGCTATCCCGCAGTACCAAAACTATGTTGCGCGCGCGAATGGCGCCAGTGCTGTCGCCACGCTTGACGCGGCAAAAACTCAAGTGGGTATAAATGCACAAGAGGGGCTTTCAACTGCACTATGCACTAACGTTACCATGCCCGCAAATGGTACCTGCAATGCTACAACCGGTGTATTGGTTAGTCCTTCAGTAGGGAATGGTACTTCTGCAACTACTGCTACTCTGACCCCTTCATTGGCTGCTGTCGGCGCTATCACCTGGACCTGCGCAGTGAGTAATGCTAAGTCCGCATCCAGTACCTGTGCTGGACCTGCTGCAGCCGCTACGACAACTCCATAAAAGTTAGCGTTAGTGGTTGGCGGATTGGCTCGTCTATCGGAGTATAGATGAGCCAAAACGCTGAGCGGATTTTTATAGTATCTAGCAGTTGCTGGCTTTTTACTGTTTATGGTTATAGGGTTTTCGTTGTTCAGTATTTGCGTGGTCCGCACTTGTTGCGTGGTCTATAAGTTTAAAAGAAACAACGCGCAGATTTTAGTTCTGTGTCGTGAGTTATTTTTTTAGCTAAGGTTGTTACGTTTTTAGAGTGGAGGGGGGAGTAGCGTGTTGTGAGTATGGGCTTTATAATGAATGTAACGTATTGCAACTTAACCCCCATCCATTCCCCGCCTCAACCGATACCCAATCTCCGCAATCGCCTTTATCGCCGGCAGCAACTCCAACCCCAGCTCAGAAAGACTGTACTCAGCCGAAGGCGGCGACGTCGCCAGCACCGTCCGAACAACCACACCTTTCTCCTCCATCTCCTTAAGCCGCACCGACAGCATCTTTGCCGAAATACCAGGAATGTCGACGCGCAACTCGCCGAACCGTCGAGGGCCGCCACTCAAGCTCCACAGCAGGTTCGGGGTCCAGACGCCGCCCAGCAACCACATGCAGGCAGCGACCGCGCATTCCGGGACGGGATGGCTGACTTTGCTTTTGCGCATTTTCAGGGACATTACGAAGGTATTCCTTTGTGGCGTCGCGAGTTTCCAAGGCGTAACCAGGTTACAAAACGGTAACCGGAGAATGAGGGTAACCTTAAGTTACCAGCTATACAAAAGTTATCCGGGTGCTAGGATCGGGTCACTCTCAACCACCGGAAGACTTGTCCTTATGAAGTTCTACTACACACCTGGATCCTGCTCGCTTGCTGCCCATGTCGTACTGCATGAGGCGGGTGTCGCTCATGAACTGGTCAAGGTCGATCTGCGCCAGCACAAGATTGAATCCGGTGAGGACTACTACGCGATCAACCCAAAAGGTGCTGTCCCTGCATTGGCGCTCGGTGATGGCGCTGTACTGACCGAAGGCGTTGCGGTGCTCCAGTATCTGGGCGACCACTTCGTACCCGCGCTGGTGCCAGCCAATGGCACGCTGGCGCGTGCAAGGCTGCACGAGATACTCAATTATCTGTCCGCTGAATATCACAAGGCCTGGACCCCGCTGTTCTATCTGGCAAAGGGAGCCGATGCCACCGATGCTCAGCGCCCGGTCATCGCCAAGCTGACCTACCTGAATGGCCTCTTGGCAGATGGTCGTGATTACCTGCTTGGTAATGACTTCAGCGTTGCCGACACTTACCTGTTCGCCGTAACCCGCTGGTCAGTCAACTTCGGCATTTCGCTGGACGAGCAGCCTGCGTTGAAAGCGTTCATGGCTCGTGTCGAAGCACGTCCGTCGGTCAAAGCGGTACTCAAGGCTGAGGGGCTGCCGGAGTTGTTCAGCAAGGGCTGAGTCCGCTACAAGACCAGAACAGATCCGACCGTTGAAATGAGAATGCCCCAGCGGATGTGCTTCGCTGGGGCATTGTTGTTTGATGCTACTGCTTGTTACCGAGGCATCCCATCAACCCGCGGCTGCCTGCGAACCCTTTTCCTTACCCCGACCACCACCATCAACACCAAAACGCCCACGACCACAAAAAAGATCGTGTTGAACACCGGGAACGGCTGATCACGACTCGTCACGGCTTCAATCTCCGTCACGTTGGGGAACATCGAGAGGATGGTTATCCGCCAGCCGTAATAGCGGATCAACGCCAGCTGTTGGGCGTCGCGGGAATAGCCTTGGGCTTTGGCCTGGATGTCGGCGGAGTCGAATTTGAAGTACCACGGGAAGCTCCACGCGGTGTCTTCGTTGCGGTAGACCACGACTTTCTTGGTGTCCGGATCTTCGGTGTTGATGAAGTACACGTCGCGGGTCGGGCCGTCTGCCGGGTTTTCGGCGTTGACCACGCCGTCGGCGTCCATTCTTTTGACTTCCACGCCGGTGATCATCACGACATCATGGCGCGGCAGGACGTAGTAGAGGCTCAATGCGCCGATCCCGAGTGCAACGAATACCACAAGCCAAATCGACCTTTTAAGCCACTTCATACCAGCGTCCTCTGTTTAAAATTGCGTGACTTTGCCCTAAACCGAACATTTCGAAGCAAAACAGTTATTACAAAATTCGACAAGGCCGTTTGAGGCGGCGCAGTCTTCCGGAGATTGACATGATTTGGTTCCTTGAAGGGCAGGCCAGCCAGCGCGATGTGATCATCGGTGCGCGTGATGCCTTGCCGGCGTCGGTACGCATTATCGCTTCTCATCGCCAGCAGCGCTCCGAAATTACCGGCCAGGCCGATGTGGCATTGCAAGAGCCGCTCGACAACGAAGAACGCATCGACTGGGTGCTGGATAAGGCTCGCTCCCTGGGTGTCACCGTTATTATTGCCGGTCGGGTGGGCGGTGTGTATGAAGCGCATCGCCCGCGGTTTGTCGCTGAGGGGTTGGACCTTGTCACGGGCGGAACGTCCCGGCAGACCTTCATGAATGTCGATGACAAAAGCCGGTTCACCGCAGCGGCCGAGGCGGCGGGGCTGGCCTGCATTCCGGCGATCACGGCTCACAACGCCGATGAGCTTCAGGCGGCCTACGACAGGTTGTCGATTTCCGGCGAGGTCTGCATCAAGCCGGTGGTCGGCATTTATGGCCAGGGTTTCTGGCGTTTCAGGGCTGATGTCGATGCGTTTCGCTGTTTCGCCAACCCCGATGCGCGCGAGACAACCTTCAAGGCGTACCTTGATGCCTATCGTCAGTCTGAAGACCTTCCGGCCATGCTGCTGATGCCGTACATGCCGGGCAGTGAGGTCTCGGTGGACATGGTGTGCGAGGGCGGCAAAGCGATTGCCTTCGTCGGGCGACGCAAGGTGGGCTTGAACCAGACGTTCGAGCGAGACAGCGAGGCCGTGCAACTGGCCGTGCGGGCCGCCGAGCATTTTGCCTGCGACGGGCTGATCAATGTGCAGACCCGCGACGACGCAGACGGCAAGCCGCGCCTGCTGGAGATCAACCCGCGCTACTCGGGCGGCATCGGTTATACGCGTCAAACTGGCATCAACCTGCCGGGTATTTTTGCAACTCGGCGTCTCGGGCTGAAAGAACCGGAAACACATTGGCTTGAGGATATTCGGGTCAAGCCCATCACCGTCGCTGTACGGGCTCTGGTTTGATCAGGATAATAGATTTTTGCTATCAATAATCGCTCTTATCAAGGAGGATCGGGCATGAAGCTTCTGGCGCCAGGTGCAAACACTGCTTTAGCAAACGCTCACTGCACCTGGAACCTGCAGAGCGGTACCTCTTCGGTTTTTGGTGAATACGCAGCAGTCGCTTTGCTGGCGGTCAACGAGAAACGTCAGCCGATGGGCGATCCGGCGCTGCTGCATCAGGAGCAGAGCTGGATGGAGTGGAGCGGCGGCCCTCAGGACGTCGGCTGTACGCTGAAGCTGGACCGGCTCCCGGCGGGCAGTGACCGGGTGCTGTTGATGGTTTATGTGTACGCCGCGATGGGGCCGGTTCGCGACTTCGCCAGCCTGCACCTGAAGGTGGACGCCGACATCGAGCATCGCCTGGACCTGCGTGACAACGGCGAAGCGGCGATCATCATCGGCGAGTTCTACAAGCGTCATGATCAATGGAAATTCCGGGCGCTGAGCGAAGGCTCGGCGTACGGGTTGTCGGCGTTCGGGCGCAAGATCGGCCTCGAAGTGGATGACCGTCACCCGCGCCGCCCGTCCGGTGGGTCGGGCGGCTCGGCAGGCGGTCCTCGACACGAGTCGGCGACCGGCACCGCGTTTGTGGTAGGCCCGGCACACGTCATGACCTGTGCGCATGTCATTGAAGACATGGGCGTGTTTTACATCTCTTCCCTGCAAGGCCGTTACAAGGCTGAGCCCGTGGTGATTGATCGCCGCAATGACATTGCGCTGCTGCGGGTGCAGGGCGCGCCGCTGTTGTCTCCGGTTACATTCCGGGACGGGCAGGGCTGTGAGCCGGGTGATACGGTGGCGGTGCTGGGCTATCCGCTCGCGTCGATTTCCGGTGGCGGGTTGCAGGTGACTCAGGGCGGGATCTCCGGACTGTTCGGGCTGCATAACGACGCCAGCCTGTTCCAGTTCACGGCGCCCATTCAGCCGGGTTCCAGCGGGAGCCCGTTATTCGACAACGGCGGTGCGGTCATCGGGATGGTGACGTCCACCGTCCCTGACGGGCAAAACATGAATTTCGCAGTGAAATCCGCACTGCTTCTGTCCTTTCTGCAGGCTTGCCGTATCGATGCGCCGCATGCCCGTCCGGAAAGGTCTTACACCACGACAGAAATCTCACGCACCGCCCAGTCATCGTTATGGCTCCTTGAAGCCTCTCGCCAATGACGTCGGTGTTGCCAGCCCAGGTGGCTGGCGTCTGGGGCTGCGGCCCCGTTACTCAGGAATTTATCGATGGACAGCAGCGCAGCTATTTCCACCCCTACAAGGCTTCGTGCTGATCTGCTCCGTGGTCGCCTCGATGTAAGCGTCGACTCGTCCACCATTGCCCCGGACTCTCTATTTGGATTCGCTGAACGGCGTAACCCCAAACGCGCGTTCCTGTTCGTGTCACGCGTTCTGGGTCGTCATATTCCAGCGCGCCCGAGTGTGATGCTCAAAAGCTTTCAGGACCTGGCCGGCAAGATCCCGGCCGACCTGCCCGGCCCGGTACTGGTCATCGGCATGGCCGAAACCGCCGTCGGACTCGGCGCTGGCGTGCATCGTGCCTATAGCGCAACGCGGCCCGATGCGTTGTACCTGGTCAGCACTCGCCATCCGACCGGCACCGAGTTGTTTGCCCGCTTTGAAGAAGAACACAGTCACGCCAGCGCCCACCTGATTCATCTGCCTGCCGACCCGGCGATGCGCGAGATGATGCTCAATGCGCGCTCGCTGGTGCTGGTCGATGACGAGGCGTCTACTGGCAAGACCTTCATCAATCTTCATCAAGCGCTGGTCGAGGCAGGATTGAGCAAGGTCGAGCGCGTGGTCACCTGCGTGCTCACCGACTGGTCGGCGGGCGCGGTCAGCACGTCAATGGGCGCGTCGGCCGAGCAGGTATCGCTGTTGCAGGGTTCGTATTCCTTCTACGAAGACATCAGCGCGCCATTGCCGGACATGCCGGAAGTCGGCACCGTCGCGATGGGGGACTGGCCTCTGGTGACCGCCAATGACTGGGGCCGAATGGGCGTGCTGTCGGTGGCCGACACCCTGGCACCGGGCCTTGCGGTCAGTAAGGGCGAGCGTGTGCTGGTGGTCGGCACCAGCGAGTTCGTCTGGCGTCCGTTTCTGCTCGCCGAGCGTCTGGAAAAAGCCGGCGCGGATGTGCATTTCAGCTCCACCAGCCGTTCACCGATCGCGCTGGGTCACGCCATTGATCACGCGCTGTCGTTCTCCGACAACTACGGCCTGGGCATCCCCAACTTCCTTTACAACGTGCGACCGGGTCAGTTTGACCGGGTGCTGATCTGCACCGAAACCCCGAGGCAGGCCGTGCCGGCCGAGCTGATCGAGGCGCTGAACGCCGAGGTGATCTGCGATGAGTAATGACCGCCCGCTGATCTTCGTCGACCTGGACGACACGCTGTTCCAGACCGCGCGCAAAACACCGGCCGACATTGAAAAGCACGTCGCAACGCTGGATATCAGCGGTAACGCCAACGGTTACATGACCAACGTGCAGAAGTCGTTCGCCCATTGGTTGCTGGCCCACTCCGATGTGGTGCCGGTGACCGCACGCAGTGTCGAGGCCTACAGCCGGGTCAGGTTGCCGTTCACTGCCGGCGCGATCTGTTCGCACGGTGGCGTGATGCTCGACGTCATGGGGCGACTGGATCATGACTGGAACGAGCAGATGAAGCAGACCCTGGCCGGCTATCAGTCGCGCCTGCATGAGTTGTCTGCCACCACGCTGGCCATCGGTCAGGAACTGGGCTTTTCGTTACGCGGCTGGGTGGTCGAAGAGGCGCAACTGTTCCATTACGTCGTGACCAAGCACAACGAAAGCGATGACGGCATCCTGACGCAGGTGCTGGCCGAAGTTCAGGCCCGTGGCCTGCTCGAAGGCATGCACATTCACGGTAATGGCAACAACCTGGCATTTCTGCCTGACGGTCTGGCCAAGCGTTACGCCGTGCAGGAATGGCTGCGCCGCGACAGGGCGATCAACGGCGAGCGTCCGGTACTGGGTTTTGGCGACAGCATCACCGACCTGGGCTTCATGGACGAGTGCCACTGGTGGGCGACGCCTGCCCGCAGCCAGTTGGCGAAAATGTTTGTCGGAGCCGCACATGAGTGATCCCGTTCACGGGCTCGATACCGTCGGCAGTGGCAGTTATCTGGCCGATGACGTGCATTTTCTGTTGCGCAGCGTCCAGATACAGACCACTCGTGTCGAGGATAAGGAACGCCTGATCCAGACACGGCAAAAACATTATTCGGAAATGATCAGCGAGGAGTCCGCCCCAAGCGCTGCTCATCAAGCGTTGTATGAGCGGGCGCTCAGTCAGAACGGCGAGCGCATGGCCTATGATGTCCAGGCCTTGGCGCAGGCACTTGACCGGCAATGTACCGGGCCTGAAATCATTCTGGTGTCGTTCGTGCGTGCCGGCCTGCCGCTGGGCGTGCTGCTGCGTCGGGCGCTGATCGAACTGGGCCGTGAAGCGCATCATTACGGCATCAGCATCGTGCGTGACCGCGGCATCGACAACGTGGCGCTGGAAGCCATCGTTCAGGCTCACGGCGCGCAGAACATCGTGTTTGTCGATGGCTGGACCGGGAAAGGCGCTATCTCCGGGGAGATCCGGCGCAGTCTGGCAGGGGATGCGCGTTTCCCCGCAGACCCGCGGCTGGTGGTGCTGGCTGATCCCTGTGGCTGTGCCTGGCTGGCGGCTTCCGCAGAGGATTGGGTGATTCCTTCAGGCATCCTCGGCGCAACGGTCTCCGGGCTGGTGTCGCGTTCCATCTGGCCGGCGGACGGCGGGTTGCATGGCTGTGTGGTGTACGGGCAGTTGCAGGGCCACGACGTCACCCGTTCTTTTATTGAACAGATCGAGCGCCTGCGCCGTCAAAAGCGTTCAACGCTGACGCTGTCCCCCTGGACGCCGTCGCAACGCAGCGGGCTTAACGCTGCCGCGTCACAGGTGATCGACCGTCTGGCCGAACGCTTCGGCATCAATAATCTCAATCGCGTCAAACCGGGCATCGCCGAGGCGACCCGGGCGGTGATGCGCCGTGTGCCGGATCACGTGCTGGTCCGCAACCTGGCCGACAGCGACGTGCAATTGCTGCTGCACCTGACCGAGAAGGCGGGAATTCCCGTCGAAGAAGTCGGCGATGTTCTGGGGCCTTATCGGGCAGTGACCATCATTCGGAGTCTCAGCTAATGGCCTTGTTTTCGCCTTACGCGCTGGGGGCAACGCTGTACATGCCCGCCACCCGTGACGACATTATCGATGTGGTATTCGGCGAGAAGATTCCCGAGCTGCGTTCGCTGGTGGTCTGTCTTGAAGACGCGGTCGCCCTGATTGATGTCGAAACTGCGCTGCTCAACCTTCGCCAGGTGCTGACCCGCATTCAGGATCGCGGGGGGCGTCCGGCCAATGGTCCGCTGTTGTTCGTGCGCCCTCGAGACGCTGAAATGGCGCGCATTCTCAACGACTGGCCGCTGATGTCGCACGTTGACGGCTTTGTCGTCCCCAAGTTGTCGCTGAGCACCCTGACCCGCTGGGAGCAGGCGGTGACCAATCCGGCACTGGCCTTGATGCCGACACTGGAAACGCCGGAAGTATTCAACCCGACCGCTATGGTCGAACTGGGGCAGGCGTTGAAAGCCAGCCTGCACGAGCGGATCATTGCGTTGCGCATTGGCGGCAATGACCTGATGGGTTGCCTGGGTTTGCGCCGCAACCCGGCCATGACGCTGTATTCGACGCCAATGGGTTATGTCATTCCCATGCTGGCCGGCGTTATGGGTGCTCAAGGGTTTGCGCTGACGGCGCCGGTATTCGAGCAACTGGCCACACCGGACATTCTGGAGCAGGAACTGGCGCTTGATATCACCAATGGATTGGTCGGAAAGACGGCAATTCACCCCTCGCAGGTCAATATCATTCAGAATGCACTACGCGTCAGTCTGGAGGACATGAACTCCGCCCGGATGATTTTGAACTCTGTGGCCCCCGCCGTGTTCAAGTACAACGATGCTATGTGTGAACCGGCGACCCATTACAAATGGGCAACCCACATCATGGAGCGCGCCAAATGGCACGGAGTGTTACCCACACCCGCTTCGATCATGGATGCCAGCATTCGACTCGCTGAGGCAGTTAGCTAGATGATAGAACCTGACCTTGAAACTGTAGAACCGGATATCGAACCTGTAGGACCTGATCTTGAAATCGAAGTGGAACAACGCTTGCTGGCGGTGTTCGATTTCGACGGGACCATCACCCGGCATGACAGCTTTGTCCCTTTTCTCAAATTCGCTTTCGGGCAGCGTGCTTTTTCCATGCGCATGGCCCGACTGGTCTTGCCGAGCATTGGCTACCTGGCCAAACGCCTGACCCGCGATGAACTCAAAGGCCGTCTGATCAAGGCATTCTTGAGCGGCGTTGAAGTGCAGTGGCTGCAGCAAAAGGCCGAAGCCTTCTGCCAGTCTCACTGGAAACGCCTGATGCGTCCGGCTGCATTGGAGTCCATTGCGGCTGAAATCGAGAAGGGCGCCATTGTCACGCTATGTTCAGCATCGCCTGCTATGGTCCTGCAACCCTTCGCTGATCGCTTGAAAGTAGAGCTGATCGGCACCAACCTGGAAGTCATCGACGGCAAACTGACCGGGTTGATCGAGGGCAGCAATTGCCGTTGCGACTCGAAAGTGGCGCGCCTGGAAAGCGTTTACGGCCCGCTCACGCAGTTCCGGGTTCGTGCCTGGGGCGACACGCGGGGTGACCACGAACTGCTCGCCGCTGCTCAGGATGCGCACTGGCGATTGTTCCACCCGACGTGGCGTCGAGGCCGTTATAAAGGCCCCGTTAACGCCAAGTTACACAATCCTGATGGCAAAGACGGGCCAACCCGGTGAGGCTGTAACACTTTTATCTGTATCCCGACGTCCACATGGAGCGAAAAATGGCACTCACTTTGGCAAAGAACCAGACGATCTCACTCGAGAAAACTGCTGGCACCGGCCTCAAGAAAGTCAGTATGGGCCTGGGATGGGACCCTGAAAAAGCCAGTGGCTTTTTCGGTAAATTGCTCGGCGATGGCGGCGGTGATATCGATCTGGACGCATCCTGCATCATGCTCGACGCTGACAAAAATCGCGTCGATCTGGTCTGGTTCCGCCAACTGCAGTCGCGTGATGGTGCCATTGTTCACTCCGGCGACAACCGCACCGGCGAAGGTGCTGGCGATGACGAGACCATCAACATCGACCTGGAAAAGCTGCCTGCTACCGTCAGCTACCTGGTGTTTACCGTGAACTCGTTCACCGGTCAGAACTTCGAAAAAGTCGCCAATGCCTATTGCCGCATCGTGGACATGGGCAGCCGTAACGAGCTGGGCCGCTTCGATCTGCCTGAAAAAGGCCAGCACACCGGCGTGGTGATGTCCTACTTGTCGCGCACGCCTGCGGGCTGGGATTTCACCGCAGTGGGCAAGGTCACCAATGGCCGCACTGCCGAGGACCTGGTTGACCTGGCCATCGGAGCCATACGCGGATGACCCAACTTGTCCCGGGCGCCAACGCGCCAGTCGCTACCGGTCCTTTGACGGTAGAGATCATTTACTCACCGCTGGCGGACGCAGACATCGATGTGTCTGCATTTCTGCTCACCAGCTCCGGCAAGGTGCGCGGCGATCAGGACATGTGTTTCTACGGCCAGAAAAGCGTTAACGGCGGCGCGGTCCAGCAGACGGAAGCGTCGGCGGGTCGTGCGGTGTTCAGTCTTGACCCGAGCCGTCTGGATGCCGTCATCGAGAAGGTTGCCCTGACGGCGACCATCTACGAAAACAAAGCCAGCTTTGGCAGTGTGTCGCGTCTGGCCCTGAACATTACCGGGGGTATCGAAGCCGATATCCCTACGAACGGCATGAAAGAAACCGCGCTGATTCTGGGCGAGTTCTACCTGCGTCAGGGCGCCTGGAAATTCCGCTGTGTGGCGCAGGGGTTTGCAGGCGGGCTTGAGCCTCTGGCGAAAAACTTTGGCGTTGAAGTCGCCGCGCCCCAGGATCAACCTGCACCTGCACCTGCACCTGCACCTGCACCTGCACCTGCACCTGCACCTGCACCTGCACCTGCACCTGCACCTGCACCTGCACCTGCACCTGCGCCTGCGCCCGCTCCTGCAGCCAGGTCGACCGTCAACCTGAGCAAGATCACACTGGACAAGACCCGGGCGTCGATCAGCCTGGAAAAATCCAGCGCCGGTTTCGGCGAGATTCGCGTCAACCTGAACTGGAACCGCCGTAACGACAGCAAAGGCGGCGGCTTCTTCTCGATGAAAAAGAGCAATGCCATCGACCTTGATGTAGGCTGCCTCTTCGAATTGCAGGACGGCGCCAAAGGCGCTGTTCAGGCGCTGGGCAACTCGTTCGGTTCACTCAATACCGAGCCTTTCATCAAATTGATGGGTGACGACCGCACCGGCTCTATCAGCGACGGTGAGTGGTTGCACATCAATGGCGCTCACTGGAACAAGATTCGTCGAATTCTGGTCTATGCCTTCATTTACGAAGGCGCGCCAAACTGGAAAGAGACAGACGGAGTTGTCACCATTCATGCGCCGGGCCAGCCCCCGATCGAGGTCCGCCTCAACGAAGAGGGCGGGCGTCAGGGCATGTGCGCAATCGCCTTGCTGGAGAATGACAACGGTGCGGTCAAAGTGACGCGCCGGGTTGATTTCCACAACGGCCACAGCAATATGGACAAGGCCTATGGCTGGGGCATGCGCTGGGCCGCTGGCTCCAAGTAAACAACACCGTGGAATTTCTGGGCTGGCTGTGCCGCCTCATGGGAGATAGACATGCTGGACTGGTTGAAAACAAACGCGACAGCGGCCCGCGACAAGCTGGCAACTGAAGTTTCGAAGTTCAAGAATCGTGAATTCATGGACGCTGTGGTGTCCGGTTGTGCTTTGGTGTCTGCCGCTGACGGCGACATCAGCTCCAGTGAAAAGCAGAAAATGGCCGGCTTCATTCAGAACTCTCAGGAACTGAAGGTCTTTGACATGAAGGAGGTCATCCAAGGCTTCCAGGAAGCCTGCTCCAAGTTTGAATTCGATTATGAAATTGGCCGTGCCGAAGCGTTGAAAACCATCGGCAAGATCAAGAAGAAAGAAGATGCCTCCCGCCTGTTGGTGCGCGTCTGCTGTGCTATCGGTGGTGCAGATGGCAGCTTCGATGAGAAAGAGCGGGAAGTCTGCCGCACGATCTGCCGAGAGCTTGGCCTGAACCCGTCTGATTTCGACCTGTAATTTTTTACCCTAAGGAACGCAGTTAAATGGAAAGCACCTCTCTAGGCTTCCCTCCACTCACGATGGCGGTTTTCGTCGGTCTGGCCATCACGGCCATGGCCATCGACATGTTTTCCCACCGCGGAAACAAGCCGATCACCCTCGCGCAAGCCTCGGCATGGTCGATTTTCTGGGTCGCCATTTCGCTGGCTTTCGCCGGTTTCCTGTACGTGCAGCACGGCTCTGAAGTTGCCACCCTGTTCGTGACCGGTTATGCGCTGGAAAAAGTGCTGAGCGTCGACAACCTGTTCGTGTTCATGGCGTTGTTCTCCTGGTTCAAGATTCCGGATGGCTTGCGCCACCGTGTCCTGTACTGGGGCATCATCGGTGCCATCGTTTTCCGCGGCATCTTCGTCGCCATCGGTACAGGCCTGCTGGCGCTGGGTCCGTGGGTCGAGGTGGTGTTCGCGGTCATCGTTGCCTGGACAGCCATCATGATGCTCAGAGCGGGCGATGACGACGACGAAGAAGTCGATTACTCGCAACACATGGCGTACCGCTTCGCCAAGAAACTGTTCCCGGTGTGGCCAAAACTGCACGGCAGCAACTTCTTCGTGCGTCGCTCGGTGCTGGAAGAAGAAGTCAAAAAGCCTGAAAACGCCGGCATCACTCTGGCCGCCAAGGGCGCTCTGTTTGCGACCCCGCTGTTCCTGTGTCTGGTTGTGGCTGAAATCTCCGACGTGCTGTTCGCGTTCGATTCCGTGCCTGCAATCATCGCCGTGAGCCGCGAGCCACTGATCGTGTTCTCGGCCATGCTGTTCGCGATTCTCGGTCTGCGTACGCTCTACTTCGTACTTGAAGCCCTCAAGCGTTACCTGGTGCATCTGGAGAAAGCGGTTATTGCCTTGCTGTTCTTCATCGCCATCAAGCTGGGCCTGAACGCGACCAACCACTTGTTCCATCACGGTTACGAGATCAGCGCCAACGCCAGCCTGCTGGTTGTAGTTGTCGTGTTGATCATCGGTATCGTCGCCAGCCTGCTCTTCCCGGGTAAAGAAGAACCCGCCGAAGAAAAAGCGTAAACACTGGATAAAGGAGATAAACGAATCATGGCTTTGACTCTGCAAAAAGGTGGCAACCTTTCGCTGTCGAAAACCGACCCGACCCTGACCAATGTACTGATCGGTCTGGGCTGGGATCCGCGTGCCACTGACGGCCAGGAGTTCGACCTGGACGCCAGCGCATTCCTGTTGGGTGCCAATGGCAAAGTCCGCAGTGAAGCTGACTTCATTTTCTACAACCAGCTCAAGAGCGCCGACGGTTCTGTCGAGCACACCGGCGACAACCGCACGGGTGCTGGCGACGGCGATGATGAAGTGCTCAAGGTTGATCTGACCCGCGTGCCAGCCGATGTCGATAAGGTTGTTTTCGTCGTGACCATTCACGATGCCGACAGCCGCAAGCAGAACTTCGGGCAGGTGGGCGGCTCGTTCATTCGCGTCCTGAACGAAAAGTCAGGCTCTGAAGTTGTTCGCTACGACCTGGCAGAAGATGCTTCGACCGAAACTGCAATGGTGTTTGCCGAGCTGTACCGCAACGCTGGCGAGTGGAAGTTTCGTGCAGTAGGCCAGGGTTATGCCGGTGGCTTGAAAGCTGTGGCCAATTCCTTCGGCATGAATTTCTGATTCGCGCCCTATCAATTTTCCAGAAAGGATTACGAACATGGCTGTAAGTCTGAGTAAAGGCGGCAACGTTTCCCTCTCCAAGGAAGCGCCTGGTCTGACAGAAATCACCGTGGGCCTGGGTTGGGATCCTCGTGTTACCGATGGCACCGAATTCGACCTGGATGCGTCGATCTTCATCGTTGGCGAAAATGGCAAAGTGCTGGACGACAACAGCTTCATTTTCTACAACAACAAAAAGTCGGCTGACGGTTCGGTCGAGCACTTGGGCGACAACCGCTCAGGCGCAGGTGACGGCGACGACGAGCAGGTTAACGTCAAGCTCACCGGCTTGGCTGCTGCGGTCAAGAAGCTGGTTTTCGCGGTCACCATCCACTCGGCTGAAGAGCGCAAGCAGAGCTTTGGCCAGGTCGGAAACGCTTACATCCGCGTTGTGAACAAGGCAGATGGCAAGGAAATCGCTCGTTACGACTTGTCGGAAGATGCATCGACTGAAACCGCGATGATCTTCGGCGAGCTGTATCGCAACGGCGACGAGTTCAAGTTCAAGGCCATCGGCCAGGGCTTTGCGGGCGGTTTGAAGCCGTTGGCAGAAGCTCACGGCGTTGCAATCGGCTAAACCCGATCAGCGTCCGATAAAAACCCCCGCCAGCAACGGCGGGGGTTTTTTATTGGAGCTTTTCAGGCTTCTGCCCAAAGGGCGTGGGAGCGGGCTTGTCCGCGAAGACGGTGTATCAGACGATGGGTTTCTCGGCGATCATGCCGGCCCTGGTTGGGGTTATCGTTCCGCACGCTCGACGTTCTACAAAATCCCCGCACCCTTGGCCGCTTTCAGCCAGTCCGGAAACTCTTCCATCAGCAGGTCATAGAGTTTCTCTTCCGGCACTTCGTCCAGGCGGTCCAGGGCGAAGAAATTGCAGTTGTCGACAACCCTGCCGCCCATGTCATCGAGCTTTTCCAGAATGCCGTAGCCGCGACCGCCCAGGCCCACGAACTGCCAGAAGATCGGCAGCCTGGCGGCCTCAATCATCAGTTTGGTAATTTCGCGGTCTTGATGCACGCCGCCGTCGCTGATGAACAGGATGTAGACCGGCGTCTTGTCACCCGACTTCTTATAATAGTCGATGACCATGCGCATCGCCTTCGGCTCATCGTTGATGCGTGCGCCCAGCTCCCAGTCTTTCCAGCCACCGTGGTCGGTCTTGATGAAGTTCTGGAAGTTGGCCAGCGTGACCGCGTTCAACTGCTGCGGTTTTGCCCCGAACGCCCAGCAATCCAGCGCGCCGTCGTCATCGAAATGCACCGCGAGGGGGATCAGGCGATCAATCACTTCCTGAACGTGGCCACGGGTGTATTGCGGGTTCATCGAGCCAGACGCATCCAGCACCAGACCGACCCGTGCCTTGGTGTCAGTCAGCCTGGCTTTCTCCAGGCTGACCTGAGCTTTCTTCGCCAGGCTGATCAACTGCGGTGCCGCGTCGGCAATTTTCTTTTCCAGTGAAATGCGCGCGGGGGCGGCAGGTGCGGCCGGCGGCGCGTCAGCGACTTCGCCACCAAAATGCACCACCAGCGCGTCCAGCCCGGCGTTGTAGCCCTGCAGGTTGGATGCGATGCGCCATTCACCGTTCTTGCGGTAAATGTCAGCAACCATGATGGCTTTCTCGGCGGCGAAGGTTGCGCCGGAGAATTCGCCACGAGCCACTTCGCTGCCCTGATGCCGAATGCTGAAATGACTCGCCTGGATATCGCTCATGACGCCCGCACCATCGATGGACGCGGTGAACACCAGCCTGTCGATAGACGCTGGCAAGCTGCCCAGTGCCAGCTGGAAATCCCCGCCGTTGGCCTGTTTTACGCTGCCGCATGGGCTGGTCGGTTGATTGAAGAAGATCATGTAGCGGTCGTCCGACAGCTTGCCGTTGGCATCGACGCCAAAGCAGACGTAATCAATCACATGCGCGGATTTGATCACGAGCGACAGCGTGAGATCGTTGCCCTGAATCAGCGTGGAAAGAGGGATGCGTTGGCCTTGAGTAATCTGCATGTCGCTTCCTTGGCAAAGAGGGGGCAAAGAGGGCGTCAAATAGCCCTCGGTCGAATGACGAAGTCGTCACGTTAACGTTCGCTTCGGCCCACACCGGCAGGCCCGGCCGCTAGCATGCGCCCGGCCAGACGCGAGAAGGGCAGGCTCTGCAGCCAGACGGTGCCGGGGCCGGTCAGTCTGGCAAAGAACACGCCCTCGCCACCAAACAGCATTGACTTGATGCCGCCGCCGACCATGCGGATATCGTAGTCGACCGTCTGGGTCATGGCCGCCAGGCAGCCCGTGTCGACATCCAGCGCTTCGCCGGCCGCCAACTCGATCTTGCGCACTGTGCCGCCCATGTGGACGAACACCCAGCCGTCGCCTTCCAGTTTCTGGAGGATGAAACCTTCACCGCCAAACAGCCCGGTAAGAATCTTCTTCTGAAACTGGATGCCGATGGACACGCCCTTGGCGCCGGCCAGAAAGCTGTCTTTCTGACAGATCAGCTTACCGCCGAAGTCGCGCAGGTTCAGAGGCAGAATGGTGCCGGGGTAGGGCGCAGCGAAAGCGACGCGGCCCTTGCCGGCGCCTTGCTGGGAAAACACCGTGGTGAACAGGCTTTCGCCGGTCAACATGCGTTTACCGGCACCGAACAGAGAACCCAGCAACCCGGACGACTGATTGCTGCCGTCGCCGAAGATGGTCTCCATCTGCACGTCGCAGGTCTTGTACATCATCGCGCCTGCTTCGGCGACGGCACTTTCACCGGGGTCCAGCTCCAGCTCGACAAACTGGGTTTCCGAGCCGTACAGCTTGAAATCAACGCCGTCAGTGGCCTGCGCCAGGCCAAAGCCACCCGAAGCGTTCGCGTCCGGCGTGAAAGAAGGGCGTTTGTTCGGGGCCGGCGCGGGAGCCGGGGCCGGGTTGGCGCTGGCGGCCGGGGCGGCATGTGCGGGCAGCCCGTAGGGCTTCGGCTGGATCATCTCCGGTGTCGGCGCCGGAAAGGGCGTCACGCCGTCCTTTTTCATGGCCCGCACTTGCGGGACCTGATAGATCGGCTGCCAGTCCGGCATCCCTTGTTGCCAGCACCAGGCACCGGGCGATTCACGTGCAATCAGGCGCGCAGCGTCAGCGTCCATCGGCCCCAGTTGCTTGCCCCCATTCATCACAAACCAGTGTTCCAAAGCGTCTACCCTCAAGCCAATCGTGATAGTCGTCAGTGTGCGTTGCCGTCAGAGGCTCAAGCGCATGGACAGGTCCACAGCCTTCACATCCTTGGTCATGGCGCCGATGGAAATGTAGTCGACGCCGGTTTCGGCAATCACCCGCAAAGTGTCGTCGTTGATACCGCCGCTGGCTTCCAGGCGGGCGCGACCCGCGGTCAGCCGCACGGCCTCGCGCATGTCATCCAGACTCAGTTCGTCCAGCATGATGATGTCCGCTCCGGCGTCCAGCGCCTGCTTGAGTTCGCTCAGGCTTTCCACTTCGATTTCCACCGGTTTGCCCGGTGCAATCCGGTGCGCCGTGTCCACGGCCCGGGCAATGCCGCCACAGGCTGCGATGTGGTTTTCCTTGATCAGAAATGCGTCATACAGGCCAATACGGTGGTTATGGCAGCCGCCACAGGTGACCGCGTATTTCTGCGCCAGACGCAAGCCTGGCAGTGTCTTGCGGGTATCGAGCAATTTGACCTGAGTACCCGCCACGATATCGGCAAAGTACTGCGCACGGGTGGCGACGCCCGACAGCAGCTGCAGAAAATTGAGTGCGCTGCGTTCGCCCGTCAGCAGCGAGCGGGCAGGACCTTCAAGGTGGAACAGGGCCTGATTCGGGCTGACCCGGTCGCCGTCGATCACCTGCCAATGCACGGCCACGCGAGGGTCCAGTTGACGGAAAACGGTATCGACCCAGGCCGTACCGGCGATCACGGCTGCGTCGCGGGAAATGATGGTGGCCTTGGCCAGCCGTTCTGCCGGGATCAATTGCGCAGTGATATCACCGCTGCCGACATCCTCAAGCAATGCGCGTCGCACATTGGCTTCGATCTCGGCGGTCAGGTCGGCAATTCGTACATTCGGCATAGCGGGCTCCACTCACAAAGTCGTCCGAGTATAAGGCAGAGCCTCTCTGGAACCCACCGGGCAGAGAGGCTGGTCGTGCATTCGGAATGTGCAGTTGGTCGGTTAGGCAAATTCGTTTGCGATGGAATGCAAAAGTCGCGGTCTATCGCTGCACATGAAGGTTTTGCCACTGCCACTCAAAAAGGTGTGAAAAAAGTCTTACTGGTGTTATTGGCATGTTTTAAAACATAATCCGCCTTGCAATTGACGTCATAGGTTTGACTCTCGCTGGGCCAAGGGGGTCGTGTCGCAAAGCGAGGGTCGCAAGCCACGTTTGTGACAGGGCTCGAATAATTTCCTGTCAGGGGGGTGTAATGCCAAACGACGAAAAAGTGGTGCCGTTGAGCAAAGTGCTTCCTGCGCAAGGGTCCAATACGCCTTTGGCCCGGTTGCCCGTTGTGCTGTTGCAGGTTCGTGACCGTGCGGCCCAGCAGCTCAAGGACGGCCTGCAGGCGCTGTTTGATAACGCCGACGACACACTGTTCGAAATGGCAGACCGCGCTCGCAACAACACCGAACAAAACCTCTTTTTCGAAGCCATGCGCGACCTGCGCCTCAAACGCAAAAGCATCGAGCGCGGCTTTCTCGACAAGTTCTACGAGGCCTTTCTGGCGCTGGGGCAGTACCAGATCCATGAGCCCGTGATGCCGGCCGCCGTGTCATTCGACAAGCTGGCGCTGGTGCATAACGATGATCTAGAAAAAACCGTGGCGGTCGATGCGATGGTCGCCAAGGTCATGAGTCGCGACAGCCTCGCGCTGGGTCAGCTCACCGCGCGCCTGAATGTGCTGGTTCCTCAAGCCATTGCCGAAGAGAGCAATCCGTTGGGGCCAGCGTTGCTGTGCCGCTTCTTTCTTGAGGCCGGACGCAGTCTGGGCGTCGAGATCAAGGTCAAGCTGATCATCCTCAAGCTGTTCGAGAAATACGTCCTCGCCAACACCGATCACCTGTACAGCGAAGCGAACAAGCTGCTGGTTGCCACGGGTGTCTTGCCGGACATGAAAGTATTGCCGGCCCGCCGTGCGTCTGACCGTGCGGCACCCCGTAATCAGGCCGCCGAGCTCTCCGATCCAGTCTTGAACCAGGCCGCCGACAAGCTCGACAAAGGCGTGCAGGAAGTCTTTACGGCCTTGCAGGAATTACTGCTGCACGTTCGCGGCAATCTGGCTCCACGGCACGAACCCAATGCCGAAGTGCGACCGATTTCCAGCAAGGACTTGCTGCGCCTGCTCTCGCACTTGCAGCAATACGTGCCCTCTCAGGAGGCTGCCGACGAATTCGATCTGCGCAATCAGCTGGAACAGTTGCTGACGCGGGTCAACGTCAAGACCGGCAAGTCCAGAATTGTCGGCGTCGGCGACGAGGATGTGATCAACCTGATTGCCATGCTGTTCGAGTTTATCCTCGACGATCGCAACCTGACCCCGTCCTTGCGCGCGTTGATCGGGCGTTTGCAGATTCCGATGCTCAAGGTGGCAGTCCTCGATAAAAGCTTTTTCAGTCGCGGCAGCCATCCGGCCCGTCGTCTGCTCAACGAAATTGCCACCGCAGCGTTGGGGTGGGGCGGGCGCGACGACTATCAGCGTGACTCGCTTTACCAGCGCGTCGAGCAGATCGTGCAGCGCCTGCTCAATGATTTTGTCGATGACCCGGCAATTTTCTCCGAACTGCTCGCCGACTTCCTGGCCTTCACCAGTGATGAGCGCCGTCGCAGCGAGCTGCTTGAGCAGCGCACCCGCGATGCCGAAGAAGGCCGCGCACGCGCTGAGCTGGCCCGGCAGCAGGTGCAGCATGAGTTGAATGAACGACTGCTGGGCAAAACCTTGCCGGAAGTCGTTGTGCGCCTGTTGCAGGAGGCCTGGAGCAAGGTGCTGCTGTTGACCTGTCTCAAGCACGGCAATGAGTCTGGCGAATGGCAGGCCGGGCTGACGACCATGGACGAGCTGATCTGGAGTGTCGAACAGCACGACGATCCGCAGGCACTTCAGCGTTTGCTGGACCTGGTTCCGGGGCTGCTCAAGTCATTGCGTGACGGGCTCACCAGTGCAGCGTTCGATCCGTTCGCTACCAGCGAATTCTTCAGCCAGCTCGAGTCGTTGCATGTTCAGGCCTTTCAGCAATTCTCGCGTCTGCAGGAGGCCGGCGGCGATGCTGCCCACGGCGATGCCGCTGCGGCAGGCGTCGACCCCGCAGACGGGCCGTCGATGATGGCCGTTATCGAAGAGATCGTGCTGATTGCGCCCGAGGAACAGATGCTCAATGAGCCGCTGGTGCAGTTGCCTGACGATGACGCCGGTCTGCAGATGGTTGATAAGTTGCGGGTCGGGTCCTGGGTCGAGATTCAGGAGGACGAAGAGCACAAACTGCGCTGCAAACTGACCGCCATTGTCGAGCCGACCGGTCGCTACGTGTTCGTCAACCGCACAGGCATGAAGGTACTGGAAAAGACCCGTGTCGGCCTTGCCGTGGAATTCCGTCGCGGCGCTATCCGCATTCTGGACGATGCGTTGTTGTTCGACCGGGCGCTGGAATCGGTGATCAGCAACCTGCGTAAGCTCAAAGGCGCCTGACCGGGCCTCGGCGGTTTTTACAGGCTTTTCTTGCTGAAGAAAGCCTGTGGGAACAATCCTCCAGGATATAGGGTGTTTCCTACATGGCGGGTCCGTGACCGGACCCCACATCTGCTCCTGTCGCAGGCATAATTGACGCCCCTTACCTTTTCGCTGTTATAGGAGCGCTCATGCAACTGGACTCCGCAAGCGGTTGGTGCGATGGCGTGCAGCACTGCCCTTCGCCCAACTTCAATGCGCGACCCGAGGGCGAGATCTCGCTGCTGGTCATCCATAACATCAGCCTTCCGCCTGCGCAGTTCAAGACCGGAAAGGTGCAGGCCTTCTTTCAGAATCAGCTGGACATCAACGAGCACCCCTACTTTTCGGGGATTGCCGATCTGCGCGTTTCAGCGCATTTTCTGATTGAACGTGATGGCGAGGTCATTCAGTTCGTCTCTTGTCTTGATCGCGCGTGGCATGCCGGTGTTTCCAGTTTTCAGGGGCGTGAAGGGTGTAACGACTTCTCCATCGGCATCGAGCTGGAAGGGACGGACGAGCAGCCGTTCACCGATGCGCAATACGACGCCCTGATTGCTCTGACGCGCCAGCTGCGCGAGGCTTTCGTGGCAATTACGGGCGAGCGTATCTGTGGCCACAGCGACATAGCGCCCGGACGCAAGACGGACCCTGGCCCCTGTTTCGATTGGGGCAGGTTTCACGCGGCTTTGCTGGATTGAGGTGAGGGAGAAACAATGAGTTTTCTGGTGCTACTGCTGGCCGTTCTTGTCGAGAAATTTTCTGCCCTGCGGCAGCGCGTGCAGCGCGACGGGCCGTGGCTCAATGAGCTGGCGAAGCTCGAGGCCGGTCCGCGAACGGCGACACGTCCCTGGTTCATGCTGGCGCTGCTGGTTCTGGTGCCGGTTCTGCTGCTGCAACTGGTGCTGACCATCGTGGGGTCGGTGGCTTATGGCTGGTTGGTCCTGCCTATCCATTTGCTGGTGTTGATCTACAGCCTGGGCCGGGTCGATCTGATTGCGGTGCTGGGTCCGTTCCGGGACGCCTGTCGACGGGGAGACGTCCAGGCTGCCGTGCATGTGGCCGAGCGCGACATGGGCGTCCAGGCCGACAACAGCGAGCAATTGCTGCAGGGCGTGCAGGGCTACATGCTCTGGCAGGCGTTCCAGAGTTTCTTCGCCGTGATTTTCTGGTATTTCGTACTGGGTCCGGTCGCCGCACTGGCTTATCGCCTGCTGGCCCTCGCGGCCGAGTATGGCAAGACCCCTGAGCTGGTCGAGCGGGCAGGGCAACTGCGCCATGCGTTCGAGTGGGTGCCGGTCAGGCTGTTGGCCGCCAGCTTCGCACTGGTGGGTAATTTCGTCGCGGTAAGCCGGGTGATGCTGCACGAGCTGCTCAACTGGAACATCAGCGCTGCCCAGTTGATCACTCGCGTCGGTTGCGCAGCCAGCGAAGTGCCGCCTCCGGTCATGGGTGCAGAAGGCGTTACCAGCCTCGATATGCTCTGGGAACTGCTGGTTCGGGCGGCGATTGTCTGGTACGCCGGTTTTGCCTTGTGGACCCTGCTGCTCTGACCCGGCTCAGCGACTGACCTGCCGAGGCCAGTCGAACAGGGCGCAGGCATTCTCCGTACTCGCCTCGGCGAGGCGTTGCGGGCTGATCTTCATCAGTGTCGCGAGTGCCTGACAGATGTCGGGCAGGTGCTGCGGGCTGTTGCGCAGATTGGCGTGCATGGCGGGCGCCATGTCCGGTGAGTCGGTTTCCAGCACCACGCTGTCCAGCGGCAACTCAGCAATGACGCGATGCATGCGCCGTGCCTGTGGCCAGGTCGCGGCCCCGCCAAGCCCCAGCCTGAAACCCAGTTTTATGTATTCACGGGCTTCCTCACGGCTGCCCGCGAAGGCGTGGATGATGCCGCTGCGTTTGAGCCTGTAGCGTTTCAAGGTGGCGATCACATCGGCGTGGCTGCGACGCACATGCAGCAGCGCAGGCAGATTGAAGTCCGATGCCAGCCCGAGCTGCGCTTCAAATACGGCTTGTTGACGCGCCTTGTCCGGATGTTCAACGTAGTAGTCCAGACCTATTTCACCCACCGCGCACAGCTGCGGATGGCCCTTCAGGCGGGTCAGCCATTCCCCCAGTTCGATCAGGTGCCCGGCCCGATGCTCGTGGATATACACCGGGTGCAGCCCGAAGGCTGCTTGCAGCGCCGGGTCGGACTCGGTCAAATCCCACAAACGCTGCCAGTTACGCTGATAGACCCCGAGTACCACCATGCGCTGCACGCCGAGCGAACGGCAACGCTCCAGCACCTCGGCCCGGTCGGCATCAAAGTCCGGGAAGTCCAGGTGAGTGTGGGTATCGATCAGCGTCATGCTCATGCCGGGTGAATACGTTGCTTGAAGGCCCGGGCAATCGCGTGGACGCCGGGTTGGTAATCATCCTTTTCGATGGCCGCCAGGGCCAGTTGCAAGGCCTTGTCGGCGATCAGCTGGTGTTGCTGGGCCATTGCGTTCACAGGTAACGGCAGGAAATCCAGCAACTGCGTGTCACCAAAAGTACCAAGGTGCAATGAGGTCGATTGCAGCGTCTGGCTTTGCAACACATCGAACACGCCTTGCAGCAGGACATAAGACGTGGTGATCAGTGCATCGGGGAAATGCCCCTGACGTTGCAGCATCTCGGTCATCAGGCGCTGGCCGCACTGCCGACTGAAGGCCTCGCCATGCTCGACAATCCGGGCTCCGGCAAAACCCTCGAGGGCATCTTCGAAACCGGCTGCGCGCGCCCGGCTGATGCTCAGTTCAGGGCGTGCGCCGATCAGGGCAATGTGCCTTGGCTGGGTCTGCAGCAGGCTTTGAGTCAGTTGCAGGCTGGCATCGTGGTCGTCGCTGACCACCGAGCAGAAAAACTCCGGGTTCATTTCCCGGTCGATGGCGATGACGGGCATGCCTTTGAGTTGCAAATCCCGATAGCTTTCATCGCCCGATGGCAGGCAACTGGCGACCAGCAGGGCATCACAGCGCCGCGCCCGGAACAGTTGCAACAGTTGCAGCTCACTGACCGGGTCATCGTCGGAGCTGGCGATCAGCAATTGATAGCCCAGGCTGCGAGCGCCCTGCTCAAGCAGTTTGGCGATGCGTGCATAGCTGGGGTTTTCCAGATCCGGGAGGATGAAACCCAGGGTTTTGCTGTGTCGGCTGCGCAGACCTGCCGCTTGCGGGTTTGGCCGGAAATCATGCTGCTCGACAACTGCTTTGACACGCTCGACCGTTGCTGGGCTGATGCGTTGTTGTTCGGCCTTGCCGTTGATCACGTAACTGGCCGTCGTGACAGAAACACCTGCCAGACGTGCAATATCGCTCAGTTTCACCCCGGAATTCCTTTAGTTAGGTAAGCGGTTCAGAACATTGGAATTATTTTTGCTGTGGTAATGATCTTTACACCAGACCGTAGGAAATTCCCAACTGCTTCAAGTATTTTGGGATGTCTCCTACAGCGATCGGAGCGGTTGGGCTTCAATGAATCCGCAGAATCGAGTAACGTGCCGTGCAATTATAGATTAAACGATTCAGCACGCCTGTTGTCTGCTGCAATCGAGATGAAAAGGATGTCCGATACGATGTTCGATCGGTGTCACTATCATCCCCCAAGCTGTCGGTCCTATGATCGTCATTAAAACAAGAATCAGGTGGCGCCTTGGCGCTGCACAGGAGTCAAGGCAATGCTCGAACTCACTCTGGAGCAAATATCGATGGCGCAGTCGGCCGTCGATAAGACTGCCGCACTTAAGCTGATTGCCGACCACCTGGTCGCTGATGGTCTGGTAGCCGAAGGCTACCTTACCGGTCTGATGAACCGTGAGCAGCAGGGCTCGACCTTTCTCGGTCAGGGCATCGCCATCCCACACGGTACGCCTGAAACCCGTGACCTGGTGTCCACCACCGGCGTGCGCCTGATGCAATTCCCCGAAGGGGTGGATTGGGGCGACGGGCAGATGGTCTATCTGGCAATCGGTATTGCGGCCAAGTCCGATGAACACTTGCGTCTGCTGCAACTGCTGACCCGAGCGCTGGGTGAAGAAGATCTGGGGCAGGCGCTGCGTGAAGCGCAGACTCCGGAAGACCTGCTCAAGCTGCTACAGGGCGCGCCCCAGGAACTGGCGCTCGACGCACAGATGATCAGCCTCGGTGTATCGGCCGACGATTTCGAAGAGCTGGTCTGGCGTGGCGCACGTCTGCTGCGCAAGGCCGACTGCGTGAGCAATGGCTTTGCTGCCGTGCTGCAGCAGGTCGAGGCGCTGTCGCTGGGTGATGGCCTGTGGTGGTTGCACAGCGAGCAGACCGTCAAGCGTCCTGGTCTTGCCTTCGTGACCCCGGACAAGCCCATCCGTTACCTGGGCCAGCCGCTGACCGGTCTGTTCTGCCTTGCCAGTCTGGGCGAGGCGCATCAGGCGTTGCTTGAGCGTTTGTGCCTGCTGCTGATCGAAGGCCGTGGTCACGAGTTGGGCCATGCCACCAATAGCCGTGTGGTACTGGAAGCGCTGGGCGGTGAATTGCCTGCCGAGTGGCCGACCCGACAGATTCAACTGGCGAACGCCCACGGTCTGCATGCCCGCCCGGCCAAAATCCTGGCGCAACTGGCCAAGGAATTTGACGGCGAAATCCGTATGCGCGTGCTGGAAACCGGCGAAGCTGCTGTGTCTGCAAAGAGCCTGAGCAAGTTGCTCAGCCTCGGTGCGCGCCGTGGCCAGACGCTGGAATTCATCGCCGAACCGTCGATTGCGGCCGATGCGCTGCCGGCACTGATTGCTGCGGTAGAGCAGGGCCTGGGTGAAGAAGTCGAGCCGTTGCCTGCTGTTTCCGAGCCTCAGGCTACGGCGGCCCCCGCTGCCGTCGCCAAACCCGTCAACGCGCCGGCTGCCGGCAGCGTATTGCAGGCTGTGCCGGCTTCGCCGGGCATTGCCATCGGGCCGGCACACGTTCAGGTGCTGCAAACGTTCGATTATCCCCAACAGGGTGAGTCGGTGGCTGCCGAGCGCGAGCGCCTGCACAAGGCAATTGGCGAGGTGCGCGCCGATATCGAACATCTGATCCAGCGCAGCAAGTCCAAGGCCATTCGTGAAATCTTCATC
This sequence comes from Pseudomonas syringae, assembly GCF_002157375.1. Classification (GTDB taxonomy): domain Bacteria; phylum Pseudomonadota; class Gammaproteobacteria; order Pseudomonadales; family Pseudomonadaceae; genus Aquipseudomonas; species Aquipseudomonas syringae_T. The sequence continues at coordinate 35,666 of NZ_MTSA01000022.1, read as the reverse complement.
ACCCACCAAGAGATGCTTGAAGACCCGGAACTGACCCGCGAAGTCGAACAGCGTCTGAATAACGATGAAAGCGCGGCGGCCGCCTGGGCCAGCGTTATCGAAGCGGCGGCCGTCCAGCAGGAGCAACTGCAGGACGCGTTACTGGCCGAGCGCGCCGCTGACCTGCGTGACGTGGGCCGCCGTGTACTGGCGCAGATCTGTGGTGTCGAAACCGTCGCGGCACCGGACGAGCCTTATATTCTGGTGATGGACGAAGTCGGCCCGTCCGACGTCGCCCGTCTGGATCCGGTGCAGGTTGCCGGCATCCTCACCGCCCGAGGCGGCGCGACGGCGCACAGCGCTATCGTCGCGCGTGCGTTGGGCATTCCCGCACTGGTCGGTGCCGGTGATGAAGTACTGCTGATCAAGCCAGGCACCGTGCTGCTGCTCGACAGCCAGCGCGGACGTCTGACGGTGGCGCCTGACGAAGTCACCTTGCAGCGTGCGGTTCAGGATCGCGATGCCCGTGAAGTGCGCCTCAAGGCCGCTGCCGAGGCCCGTATGGAACCGGCAGTGACTCGCGATGGCCATGCTGTCGAGGTGTTCGCCAACATTGGCGACAGCACCGGCACGCCCGCTGCTGTAGAGCAGGGCGCCGAAGGTGTCGGCCTGTTGCGCACCGAATTGCTGTTCATGGCCCATTCCCAAGCGCCGGATGAAGCCACCCAGGAAGCTGAATATCGTCGGGTACTGACTGATCTGGGCGGACGCCCGCTGGTGGTGCGGACGCTGGATGTGGGCGGCGACAAGCCATTGTCTTACTGGCCTATCGCCAAAGAAGAAAACCCGTTTCTTGGCGTGCGCGGCATCCGTTTGACCCTGCAACGCCCGGACGTCATGGAAAGCCAGCTTCGTGCTCTGCTGCGTTCGGCCGAAAGCGGCCCGTTGCGCATCATGTTCCCGATGATCGGCACCCTTGAAGAATGGCGTCAGGCGCGAGACATGACCGAGCGGCTGCGCAAGGAAATTCCTGTCAGCGATCTGCAACTGGGGATCATGATCGAAGTGCCCTCGGCTGCGCTGATTGCGCCGGTGCTGGCCAAAGAAGTGGATTTCTTCAGCATCGGCACCAATGACCTGACCCAATACACACTGGCCATCGACCGTGGTCACCCGACCCTGTCGGCCCAGGCCGACGGGCTGCACCCTTCGGTGCTGCAACTGATCGACATGACGGTGCGCGCTGCGCACGCCAACGGCAAATGGGTGGGCGTGTGTGGCGAACTGGCTGCCGACCCGCTGGCCGTGCCGGTTCTGGTCGGGCTGGGCGTGGATGAATTGAGTGTGTCGGCGCGCAGCATTGGCGAGGTCAAGGCCTGTGTGCGTGAACTGACCCTGAGCACCGCTCAGCAACTGGCGCAAAATGCGCTGACGGCGGGCAGCGCCGCCGAAGTCCGCGCGCTTGTGGAGGCCTTGTAATGGCGAAGATTCTTACCCTGACCATGAACCCGGCGCTGGACCTGACTGTGCAGTTGGGGCAGTTGGAACTGGGCCAGGTCAACCGCAGCAACGCAATGCTCACCCACGCAGCGGGCAAAGGGCTCAACGTGGCGCAGGTGCTGGCTGACCTCGGCCATGACCTGACCGTTGCCGGTTTTCTGGGCATCGACAACCAGCAAGCGTTCGAAGCGTTGTTCGAGCGTCGTCACTTTGTCGACGAGTTCGTCCGTGTGCCGGGGGAAACCCGCAGCAACATCAAGCTGGCCGAGGGCAGTGGCCGCATCACCGACCTGAATGGCCCTGGCCCGCAGGTCAGCGAAGAGGCGCAGCAAGCGCTGTTCGCCCGCGTCGAGCAGATCGCGGCAGGTTTTGACGTGGTTGTCGTCGCAGGCAGCCTGCCGCGCGGCGTCACGCCGGAGTGGTTGCAAAAGCTGCTGCTGATGCTCAAGGACCTCGGTCTCAAAGTGGCGCTGGACAGCAGCGGCCTGGCCCTGCGTGCCGGTCTGGCGGCAGGTCCGTGGCTGATCAAACCCAATACTGAAGAGTTGGCCGACGCGCTCGACGCGCCGATCATTTCCATCGCCGCTCAGGCCGAGGCCGCTGCTCGTCTGCACGCTCAAGGTATCGAGCATGTGGTGATCTCTCAGGGATCCGAGGGTGTTCACTGGTTCAGTCCGAATGTGGCACTGCACTCATTGCCGCCCAAGGTCACGGTGGCCAGTACCGTTGGGGCTGGCGACTCGCTGCTGGCGGGCATGGTGCATGGTCTGATCGGCGGCCACGATCCGCAAAAGACGCTGCGCACCGCCACCGCGATTGCCGCGATGGCCGTGACCCAGATCGGTTTCGGGATCACCGATGCCGCACAACTCAAACGGCTTGAAGGCGGCGTCACTGTACGCAGCCTTTCAGAACAATAAGAGAGGATCGTCATGAAGTTAGCCATAGTCACGGCCTGCCCGAGCGGCAAGGTCAGCAGCGTACTCAGCGCACGATTACTCGAAGCGGCGGCATTGCGTCAGGGCTGGGAAACCAGCGTTGAAATCATCGACCCCCACAAGGCGGATGCGCAGCTGTCCGCTCAGGATATCGAAGCCGCTGATCTGGTGCTGGTGGTCAACACCGGGCCGGTAGACTTGAGCCGTTTCGTCGGCAAGCGCCTGTTTCAGGACTCGCCGGCTCATGCGTTGCAGGACGTCGACGGTTTCCTGCAGCGTGCTGCGCAGGATGCAAAGGTCCATGTCGCGTCGCAGGCGGTTGCGCCTGACACCGCAGGCAGCGCCGGGGCGAAACCGCGCATCGTGGCAATCACCGCCTGCCCGACCGGTGTCGCACACACGTTCATGGCCGCTGAAGCCATCCAGCAGGCGGCCAAGCGTCTGGATTACGACCTGCAGGTCGAAACCCAAGGCTCGGTCGGGGCGCGCAACCCGCTCAGCCCACAGGCCATCGCCGATGCCGACGTGGTGCTGCTGGCCGCAGACATCGAGGTCAACACCGACCGTTTTGCAGGCAAGAAAATCTATCGCTGTGGCACCGGCATTGCGTTGAAGCAGTCTGAAGCGACGCTGAAGAAAGCCTTGGCGGAAGGGGCGGTGGAGTCCGACTCGACTGCCGCCAAATCGCCTGCCCGGCAAGAGAAGACCGGCGTCTACAAGCACTTGCTGACCGGTGTGTCGTTCATGCTGCCGATGGTGGTGGCGGGCGGTCTGCTGATTGCCCTGTCGTTCGTGTTCGGCATCAATGCGTTCAAGGAGCAGGGCACACTGGCTGCCGCCTTGATGCAGATCGGCGGGGAAGCCGCATTCAAACTGATGGTGCCATTGCTGGCCGGTTACATCGCCTATTCCATCGCTGACCGTCCGGGTCTGGCGCCGGGGATGATTGGCGGTCTGCTGGCGAGTACGCTGGGTGCCGGGTTCATCGGCGGTATCATCGCCGGTTTCCTGGCCGGTTACAGCGCGGCGGCAATCAACCGTTACGCTCGCCTGCCAGCCAGCGTCGAAGCCCTCAAACCGATCCTCATCATCCCGCTGCTGTCGAGCCTGTTCACCGGTCTGGTGATGATCTACGTGGTCGGCAAGCCGGTTGCCGGGATGCTCGAAGCGCTGACTCACTTCCTCGACAGCATGGGCACCACCAACGCCATTCTGTTGGGCGTGGTGCTGGGCGCAATGATGTGCGTCGACCTCGGTGGCCCCATCAACAAGGCGTCCTACGCATTCTCTGTCGGTTTGCTGGCCTCACAGAGCTATGCACCGATGGCCACCGCGATGGCTGCCGGTATGGTGCCGCCGATCGGTATGGGCATCGCCACGATTCTGGCCCGCCGCAAGTTTGCCCAAAGCGAGCGAGAAGCAGGCAAGGCCGCGTTCGTACTGGGGCTGTGCTTTATTTCCGAAGGTGCCATTCCGTTTGCTGCCAAGGACCCGTTGCGGGTCATTCCGGCCAGCGTCGTGGGTGGCGCGCTGACCGGTGCATTGTCGATGTACTTCGGCTGCAAGCTGATGGCACCGCATGGCGGCCTGTTCGTGATGTTGATCCCCAACGCGATCAACCATGCGTTGTTGTACCTGCTGGCGATTGTGATCGGTAGCGTGGTAACCGGCGTGATCTATGCGGTGATCAAACGGCCGGAAGTTGCAGGCATGGACGTGGCGCCCGCAGGCGCCTGATCACAGCCGTGTGAATGCCCTCAGCGCGCCAGCGCGAGGGCAACACCCTGGCCACCCCCGATGCACAGCGTGGCCAAGCCTTTCTTGGCATCACGCCTGATCATTTCGTGCAGCAGCGTCACCAGCACGCGGCAGCCCGACGCGCCGATTGGATGGCCGATGGCGATGGCTCCGCCATTGACGTTCAGCTTTTCCGGGTCCAGCCCCAGTTCCTTGCCCACTGACAGCGCCTGCGCTGCGAAGGCTTCATTGGCTTCGATCAAATCCAGTTCGTCCAGCGTCCAGCCGGCCTTGTCCAGGCAGCGGCGGGTTGCGCTGACCGGGCCGATGCCCATGATCGCCGGGTCGACGCCTGCGTTGGCGTACGCCGCGATATGGGCCAGCACGGGCAGGCCCAGTTGTTCGGCTTTGACCGCGCTCATCAGCATCACCGCAGCAGCCCCGTCGTTGAGCGAAGACGCGTTACCCGCCGTGACCGTGCCATCCTTTTTGAACGCGGGCTTGAGGTTGGCCAGGGTTTGCGCTGTGGTGCCGGCCCGGGGTTGTTCGTCAGTGGCAAAGGACACTGGATCACCCTTGCGCTGAGGAATCAGGATCGGGGTGATTTCATCGACAAAGCGGCCCGACTCGATAGCGGTAATGGCTTTTTGCTGAGAAAGGGCGGCGAAGGCGTCCTGCGCCTCACGGCTGATGCCGTACTTCTGTGCGAGGTTTTCGGCGGTCACGCCCATGTGGTAATCGTTGAACGCATCCCACAGCCCGTCGCTGATCATCGTATCGACCATCGTCGCATGGCCCATGCGCAGACCGGTCCTTGCGCCGGGCATGACGTAGTTGGACAGGCTCATGTTCTCCTGGCCGCCAGCGATGACGATCTCGGCATCGCCGCAGCGAATCGCCTGGGTTGCCAGGTGCAGCGCCTTGAGGCCCGAGCCGCAGACCTTGTTCAGGGTCATGGCAGGTACGGAGAACGGCAGGCCCGCCTTGATGGCGGCCTGCCGTGCCGGATTCTGCCCCGCCCCGGCGGTGAGCACCTGGCCCATGATGACTTCATCGATGTGCGCGCCGTCCACGCCAGTCCGGGCCAGGAGCTGGCGAATGACCGCAGCGCCCAGATCGACGGCAGAAACGGCGGCCAGTGAACCCTGGAAGCTGCCCACGGCGGTGCGGGTGGCGGCAACGATAACGACGTCATGCATGGGGCTGTCCTCATTGTTATTGAAGACTCATGGTGTCACAGATAGGGACACAGATTCCAACCGTGAACCGGTCAGTCACGTTTGGCTGTCAGCCTGAAACGACCGTTCAAACCGCCATGCGACGTTTCGCGCGCTGTGCCGAACCGTCCTGCACGGCCCAGCGCAGCACCGGCGCGGTGGAGTTGACGCCCAGCCGGATCATCCTTCGCTTCAAAGGGCTTTGGGTGACATCGAGCAGGTCGCTGGCCCAGACCGGCAGCAAGTCGATACCGGCGCGCATCATCAACACACCAAAAGGCTTGGCGAGCCAGTTGGGGGCCGGCGCGTCCAGCAGCAGGCGCAATACTTCACGACTGCGACCGTCGCAGACCAGATCGCCCTGAATGCTCGCCAGATAGTCCGCAATGGCCTGCCGGGAGCGTGGCACGTTGCGCGCGCCCAGCCGCTCGGCGACCAACGCGGTTTCGGCGTAATACAGGTCCTGATCCGCCAGCGACAACGCCGGATCGAGGTAGCGCAAATGCGCGGCCAGAAAGCTGCTGACTTCTGCCACATGCACCCAGGTCAGCAAGTCCGGATCGCTGGCCGCATAGGGCCGCCCGTCCGGCGCAGTACCGGTGACGTTCAGGTGAATGGCGCGCACTTTGTCGATCAGCCAGTTGGCGTCCTGTGTGGCGCCATACGTGGTGCCGGACAGAAACTGCCCCGTACGCCGAAGACGGCCGAGCATGTCCTGGCGAAAGTTGGAGTGATCCCAGATACCTGCCAGGGCCAGCGGGTGCAGTGCCTGCAACATCAACGCGCTGATGCCGCCGACCAGCATGCTGGTGAAATCGCCATGCACTTTCCAGCACACAGCCTGCGGGCCAAACAGACCGGGATCGCCCTTGGGGTTCTCCAGATCCAGTTGCCCGAGCGCAAGGCCGGTGAGGCTGATGACTTGAGTTTCGATGCGGGTGCGAATGAATTCCATGTCGGGCTCGTACACGGGAAGGGCGTGGATAAAACCGACTGAAGCTCATGCCAAGCGCGCAGTGCATCACTGTGATGCACACGTCCAACTGACTATCATGTCGACGTTATACACAAATCTGACTGACTATCGTGCCGACGCTCCGCGTCGGCATGCAGTTCTGGATGCTTTGCGTCCTCTTTGTGACGAAGAGCGTCACGAACGGCATTCCCACGCGGAGCGTGGGAACGAAGGTCATGAGCCGGACAAATCAGCCGCGGTGACGGCCGCGGAAGTAGTTGATCAAGCCCTGAGTGGATGCATCGTCAGCCGGTTCTTCGGTGCCGCCGGTCAGGCGCTGATACACCGCCTTGCCCATTTCCTTGCCCAGCTCCACGCCCCATTGGTCAAAGGCGTTGGTGCCCCAGATCACGCTCTGTACGAACACTTTGTGCTCATACATGGCGACCAGCGCGCCAAGGCGACGCGGGCTGATGCGCTCAACCACCAGCGTGTTGCTCGGACGGTTGCCCGGGATGACCTTGTGCGGTGCCAGTTTCTGCACCTCGTCCTCGGTCATGCCTTTTTCGCGCAACTCGGCTTCGGCTTCGCCGCGGGTCTTGCCCATCATCAGGGCCTGGCTCTGCGACAGGCAGTTGGCGTACAGCCACTGGTGGTGGTCGGCAACCGGGTTGAAGCTGACGATCGGCACAATGAAGTCAGCCGGGATCATCTGCGTGCCCTGGTGCAGCAACTGGTGATAAGCATGCTGGCCGTTGGCGCCTACGCCGCCCCAGATCACCGGCCCGGTGTCGGTGGACGTCGGTGTACCGTCCTGGCGTACGCTTTTGCCGTTGGATTCCATGTCCAGTTGCTGCAAATGCTTGGTGATGTTGCGCAGGTAGTGGTCGTACGGCAGGATCGCATGGCTTTGCGCGTTCCAGAAATTGCCGTACCAGACACCCAGCAGCGCCAACAATACCGGCATGTTCTGCTCGAAAGGCGCGCTCTGGAAATGCTGGTCCATGGTGTAGGCACCGGACAGCAGCTCCTTGAAGTTGGACATGCCGATGGCCAGCGCGATAGGCAAGCCGATGGCCGACCACAGCGAATAGCGACCGCCGACCCAGTCCCACATCGGGAAGATGTTTTCTTCGCGGATGCCGAATGCCACCGCCGCCGCATTGTTGCTGGAGACCGCAATGAAGTGGCGATGCAGTTCGACTTCGGAACCGCCTTGCGCCAGATACCAGGCGCGCGCAGCCTGGGCGTTTTTCAGGGTTTCCAGCGTGTTGAAGGATTTGGACGAGACAATAAACAGCGTGGTCTCGGCGCGAATCCTCATCGACAGCTCGTGAAACTCGCTTCCGTCGATGTTCGCCAGGTAGTGGCAACGAACGCCTTTGTGCGCGTAGGCCACCAGCGCTTCGGAGACCAGCTCCGGACCGAGGAACGAGCCACCGATGCCGATGTTGACCACGTCGGTGATCGGCTTCTCGGTGTAACCGCGCCACAGGCCGTCATGAATGCGGCCGACCAGCTCGGTCATCTGGTTGAGGACGCGATGCACGTCCGGCATCACGTCGACGCCGTTGACTTTCAGCTTGTCGCCCACCGGACGGCGCAGCGCGGTGTGGAGCGCCGGGCGGCCTTCGGATGAGTTGACCAGTTCGCCATCGTACTGAGCCTTGATCGCGTCCTTGAGGCCCACTTCACCGGCCAGGTCGACCAGAAGGTCGCGAGTCTCGGTGGTGATCAGGTTTTTGGAGTAATCGAGAAACAGGCCGGCGCTGCTGAGCGTGAACTGGCTGAAGCGCTGCGGATCGGTGTTGAACGCTTCGCGCATGCTGAAGTTCTGCATGGCCTGGCGGTGTTTGCTCAGCGCTTGCCAGGCGGGCAACGCGGTCACATCGGAAGGATTGCGGTAGTACGCCATCGCTGCGGGTTTCCTTTAACGGGTTCGGTCTTTGGATATTTTTAGAGCGAGGTCGCAAGCTCTCATGGGCTATACATCGCAGACTACCCTTCACGTACCGGTTTGTCTGCGCCTCGTCCTACCTGCCCCCGGTACTTTTTCGCACACAAGGAACCGGGGTTTTACTCAAATACTGTCGGTCGTGGTTCAGGCAACCTGTACCGATAGGGCACTGCGGGTGTGGCTTAGTTCATCGACCGGTCAATCCTTTCAGCCTTTGGTCAGGTGCAGATTATCGATGAGGCGGGTCTTGCCCAGAAAGGCGGCGGCCAGAATGACCAGATCGCGATCCTGTGCAGTCGCCGGGCGCAGGCTGCCGGCGTCACGTATTTCCAGGTAATCGATACGAAAGCCGGCGGCTTCCAGTTGCTGCTTCTTGCCCGTCAGCAGCGTGTCGAAATCCTGCTCGCCTGCGCGGATGGCGTCGGCCGTCTTGCAGATGGCCTGATACAGCGCGGGCGCCGTTGCGCGTTGCTCCTCCGACAGATAACCGTTGCGCGATGACAAGGCCAGACCGTCGTCGGCACGAACCGTGGGTTCACCGATGATCTGGATTGGCATGTTCAGGTCACGAACCATTGCCCGAATGACCGCCAGTTGTTGGAAGTCTTTCTCGCCAAAGATCGCCAGATCAGGCTGCACCATGTTGAACAGCTTGCTGACGACCGTCGCGACACCCTCGAAATGGCCGGGGCGGCTGGCACCACACAGGCCCTGTGACAGGTGCGGAACGCTGACCAGCGTCTGGTCGGCCATGCCGTTGGGGTACATCTCTTCGACGCTGGGCGTGAACAGCAGGTTGCAGCCGGACTGGAGCAGTTTTTCCTGATCGGCGGCCAGGGTGCGAGGGTAGGTGGCCAGGTCTTCCTTGGGGCCGAACTGCAGCGGGTTGACGAAGATGGTCGCGACCACGAAGTCTGCGCACTGCGCGGCTCTGGCGACCAGTGTGGCATGGCCGCTGTGCAGGTTGCCCATTGTCGGGGTCAGGGCAATACGCTTGCCTTCGCGGCGTGCCTGCGCAACGGCTGCGCGCAGTTCCAGAACTGTTTTGACTGTGTTCATGCCGAAAACCCGTGTTCGATGGCCGGAAAGCTGACGTCTTTGACGGCGCCCACATATGCCTGAATGGCCGACTGGATATCAGGCTGGCCGATCATGAAGTTTTTCACGAATTTGGGCACGCGCCCGCTGATCGACAGGCCCAGCATGTCGTGCAGCACCAGCACCTGACCGTCGGTGGCGCTGCCTGCGCCAATGCCGATCACCGGGATTTTCACGGCCTGAGTGATTTCGTCAGCCAGCTCGCTCGGCACGCACTCCAGCAGGATCATCGCTGCGCCAGCCTGCTCCAGCGCGATGGCATCGGCGCGCATCTGCCGGGCCTGGGCTTCCAGGCGGCCCTGAACCTTGTAACCGCCCAGCACGTTGACCGATTGCGGGGTCAGCCCCATGTGTGAGCAGACCGGAATCCCGCGCTCTGCCAGCAAGCGGATCGACTCGCCCAGCCAGGCGGCGCCCTCAACCTTGATCATGTGCGCACCGGCCTGCATCAACGTCGTGCTGTTGGTGAAGGTCTGCTCCAGCGTGGCGTTGGCCATGAACGGCAGGTCGGCAAGAATCAGCGCGCCCTGATTGCCCCGTTTCACACAGGCAACGTGATACGCCGTTTCGGCGGTGGTCACGGGCAGGGTGCTGTCGTGCCCTTGCAGGACCATGCCCAGTGAGTCGCCGACCAGCAGCACTTCGACACCTGCCTGGCAGGCCGTGTGGGCAAAGGTTGCGTCGTAACAGGTCAGCATGGTGATTTTCTCACCCTTCTGCTTCATGGCCAGCAGCGACGTAACGGTTATGTTCGGCATGTAAAGTTCTCCATCAGGCGCTGTGAACGCGGGTGCTCAGCGCGTGAGAGTCATCCTGGAAAAGCAGGCACACCGTCGTGTCGCGGTGTTTTGCAATGGCCTGTTTCGCGCCCGTTCGCCAGTGGGGCAGCGGCGGGAGGCCTATCTTCGTGAGGAGGGGACGTTAAGTCAATTGAAGGTGTTACCTGTGTGCCGAACCGGTTACACAGGCGGTGGAACGGTTGGGCTTTACGCTTCGCCGGGCAGGCGTTCGAGCCCCGTGAAAGGGCATTCACTCAGCAACCGTGCCAGCTCGCGCCCGTCGGCGAGAATCAGCCCCGGTGCCAGCTCGGCCAGCGGGTACAGCACGAACGCGCGGGCATGCAGGTGATAATGCGGGACTTTGAGGCGCGGCTCGTCGATCAGTCGGGTGCCGAACAGCAGGATATCGAGGTCAAGGGTGCGAGGCCCCCAGCGCTCGTGGCGTTCACGGCCCTGATCCAGTTCGATGGCCTGCAATGCATCAAGCAGCGCCAACGGTGTCAGCGAGGTGTCCAGTGCCGCGACGGCATTGGTGAAGCGGGGCTGGCCGGGCAGCAGCGAATCGCTGACGTAAAACGAAGAGACGGCAGCCAGCGTGCAATCGCGTAACCGTGCCATTGCGTCGAGGGCGTTGCGCAGTTGCCCGGCCGGGTCAGCGAGGTTGCTGCCCAGCCCGATGTAGGCCCGTTCGGTGGCCAACAGCGGTTCATTCACCGCTTTGTGTCTCGCCACCGCTGCGCTTGCGCTTGGCGCCACTGCTGCGGCGACGCTTGCGCGGTGCAGCGCCTGCGGCTTCGGGTTTGTTGCTCAAGTCGCGAATCATGTCGCGACGTTCACTGTCGTTGCAGTCCTGGTAGTCCGTCCACCACTGGCCCAGACCGTCAGTCTGTTCGCCCGCGCTTTCACGCAGCAGCAGGAAATCGTAACCGGCCCGGAAACGCGAGTTGTCCAGCAACAGGTCGGCACGCTTGCCTGAGCGGCGCGGCAGACGTTCCTGCATGTCCCAGATCTCGCGGATCGGCAACGTGAAACGCTTCGGAATCGCGATGCGTTGGCACTGTTCGATGATCAGTTCGTGAGCGGCGTCCTGCATGGCGGCAATCGGCGGCATGCCACGTTCCTGAGCGCGCAACACCTTGGCAGGCAGCGCAGGCCAGAGTAGGGCGGCAAACAGGAACGCCGGCGTTACCGGTTTGTTCTGTTTGATGCGCAGGTCAGTGTTGATCAAGGCATTGCTGATCAGCGTATGGGTGTATGTCGGGTTGTATTCCAGTGCCTTCGAACTGGCCGGGAACAAAGGCTCGAACAGTTCCAGGTCCACCAGCATTTCAAAGGTGGGTGCCGCGTGGCCCGAGAGGAACAGTTTGAGCACTTCTTCGAACAGGCGCGCCGAAGGAATATCACGCAGCATGGGCGCCAGTGCGCGGATCGGCTGGGCGCTGTGTTTCTCGATGCCGAAATCCAGCTTGGCGGCGAAGCGCACGGCGCGCAGCATGCGCACCGGGTCTTCCTTGTAGCGTTGTTCAGGATCGCCGATCAGGCGGATCAGCCGGTTGCGGATGTCATGAACGCCATTGGCGTAGTCCAGCACACGCTCGCTGACCGGGTCGTAATACAGCGCATTGATCGTGAAGTCGCGACGCTGGGCGTCCTCTTCAAGTGTGCCGTACACGTTGTCACGCAAAATACGCCCGCTTTCGTTGCGCGAAGACTGGTTGCTGTCTTCTTCTTCGTCATCCTGCGGATGGTTGGCGCGGAACGTCGCCACTTCGATGATCTCGCGACCGAAGTGGATATGCACCAGCTTGAACCGGCGGCCGATGATCCGCGCATTGCGGAACTCGGCCCGTACCTGTTCAGGCGTGGCACTGGTGGCGACGTCGAAATCCTTGGGCGTGATATTGAGCATCATGTCACGCACGCAGCCACCGACCAGATAGGCTTGATAGCCGGCATTTTGCAGACGCTCGACAATGTTCACGGCATAACGGCTGAACTGATTGCGCTGCAGCGAATGCTGGCTGCTATTGAGCACTTCAGGCGTGGTGCGCGTATGTTGCTGCGGTTTGCGCAGTGGGGAACGAAATGACTGGAACAACTTCTTCAGCATGGGATGCACTGTTTGAAGGAATATTCGGCCAAAAACGTGGAATGACCGCATGATGGGCGGGGATTCTAGCATTTAGTCGAGGGATGGTGTAGGAAGCTGTTGCGGAAGGGGGAAACTGCGGCCAGCGCATTGGCGCGTAAGCTACTGGGGGAGCCGAAGCTCCCCCAAAGTGTGTGCTCTTTATTATTGTTTTCTGTACGGGCTTCTTGTTTTTGTTGAGTGCCCCTTCACGAGACTGTCGCCTGTGAAGCCTCCCAATCGGGAGTCAAGAGCAAACGGATTGCTTTGGTCGCTGTGTTGCAATGATCATTCGATCCAACCAGTTCAGGCGCTACCTAAGGGTAGTTTTTGTTGTTCTCGGCCTGGTTGCGGGGCAAGCCCCAAATACAACGCCTCTCCAAAAGAATCAGTTAGCTGCGCCTCCGCCGTGTTGTTCTTGTTATGCGTGAGTCGATTCGTGTTGTTTTTATTATGGGTGTCGTACTGCTTGTTGTTCTTCTTGTACTAAGGATATAGCAGAAGCTGTGCCAACTTTTGCGAAGCCCCGTAAACCGGGGCTTTGCGGCACCCTGGCGATTTTTGCAGGCACAAAAAAGCCGGGATTCGTTACCGATAGACCCGGCTTTTGTTACGTGAAGCATTCGAGGTAACAGTTTTCGCAAGGGCTCTGTACCGCGGGTGCCAGAGCCTTGCGTCAAGGTTTACGTCTCGTTGGCCACGCCCTTGCGGCGGGGAATGCCCAGGCGCTGGCGACGTTCCCACAGGCACTTGCGACTCACGCCCAGTTTGCGCGCCAGTTCGGTTTCGGTCATGTGGTCCTGGTGCTCCAGAACGAAGTGCTGGAAGTAGTCTTCAAGCGACAAGTCCTCGGCCGGCTCGTTGCCCGTCGAGCTGGAGGAACCCGGCAGCGGCGCCATTCCCATGTACTCGTCGTCATCCAGGCCGTCCAGTTCGATATCGATGCCCAGCAAATCGGCAGTGATTTCCGGGTTCTCGCAGAGGATTACCGAACGTTCTACGGCGTTTTCCAGTTCACGCACGTTGCCCGGCCAGCTGTAGTGACGGATGGCCTGTTCGGCATCGGGGGCAAATTTCAGGTCGTTGCGGCCGACTTTCGCGCTTTGACGGATCAGGAACGCCCGGGCGATTTCCAGTATGTCGCTGCCGCGCTCGCGCAACGCCGGGAGTTTCAGGGCGATGACGTGCAGGCGATAGAACAGGTCTTCACGAAACTCGCCATTCTTGGCCAGCGTCTTGAGGTCTCGGTGCGTGGCCGCGATCAGGCGAACATCGACTTTTTGCGACTGCACCGAGCCGACACGACGAATTTCACCTTCCTGCAACACGCGTAGCAGCCGGGCCTGGGCTTCCAGAGGCAGTTCGCCGATCTCATCGAGAAACAGCGTGCCGCCATCAGCCGCTTCGACCAGCCCTGCGCGACCTGCGCTGGCACCGGTAAACGCGCCTTTCTCGTGGCCGAACAGTTCTGACTCGATGAGCGATTCGGGGATGGCCGCACAGTTGACGGAAATCATCGGTGCCTTGGCACGGCGTGACAGGTTGTGCAGTGCGCGGGCGACCAGCTCTTTGCCTGTGCCGGATTCGCCTTGAACCAGCACGTTGGAATCGGTCGGCGCCACTTTGCGGATCTTGCTGTAGAGGTCCAGCATCGGCGGGCACGAGCCGATGATGCCGATTTCGCCGTTGTGATTCTGCGCAGGACCTTTTTCGGTATTGCCCGCTTTGGCGATGGCGCTGCGTTCGTCCTGCAGGTTCTTGACGGTCTGGCGATCGCTCAGAATGCGGGATACGGCTTGCAGCATTTCGTCGTGATCGAACGGTTTGGCAATGTAATCCACCGCGCCCATTTTCATCGAGTCGACTGCCGAGCGCAGGCTGGCGTAACTGGTCATGATCAGCACCGGTTTGCCTTCGCCCAGTCTGATCAGTTCAGTGCCCGGTGCGCCTGGCAGGCGCAGGTCGCTGACGATCAGGTCAAACGAGGGAATGCTGAAGCGTTCCTGGGCCTCCTGGACCGAGCCGGCTTCACTGACTTCATACTGGTTGCGTTCAAGCAGGCGACGCAGGGCTGAGCGGATAATCGTTTCGTCTTCGACGATCAAAATATGCGGCATTGATTCAGTTCTCTCGACGGTCTCAGTTCGCGGTGGACGTCGCGTCGACATGGCGTGGCAAGGTCACCCGAATACGGGTACCACGCTGCTGCTCGGGATCGGCCGGGCTGTCGATGGTGATTTGTCCATAATGCTCTTCCACGATGGAATAGACCAGCGCGAGGCCTAGTCCGGTTCCTTCGCCAGGGTCCTTGGTGGTGAAGAACGGCTCGAACAATCTGTCCATGATTGCCTTTGAAATACCACTGCCTTCGTCTTCGACGATGAGGTCTACTGCGTGCTCGGACACTTCGCTTCTGACCCGGACCGCGCTGCCTGCCGGGGAGGCGTCGCGCGCATTGGACAGCAGGTTGATCAGCACCTGTGCCAGCCGTTGCGGATCGCCGACGGCCCAGTGATCGGGGTTGCACAGGTTGTAGAAGTGTACTTCGAAATTACGCCGGTTCAGCGCCAGCAGACCAATAGCATCCTGAGCGACTTCAGCCAGGCACACGGCTTCGTCGCTGTGCTGATGAGCGCCTGCGTGGGCGAAACTCATCAGCGACTGGACAATACGCGATACGCGTTTGGTCTGTTCGAGAATCTGGCTGCTGATTTCTTTCAGTTCGCCATCTTCTTCGCGCTCTTCACGCAGGTTCTGCGCGAGGCAGGCGATGCCGGTGATCGGGTTGCCGATTTCGTGCGCCACACCTGCCGCCAGCCTGCCGATGCTGGCCAGCCGTTCCGAGTGGACCAGTTTGTCTTCGAGCATCTGCGTGTCGGTCAGGTCCTCGACCAGCACCACCAGCCCGCTGTTGCCGGGGGCGAGCGGCTCGTTGATGGCTGCCTTGTGCAGGTTGAGCCAGCGTGTCTGCCCGTCCAGCCCGAGTTTCTGCTTGTGCAAGTGCTCGTCAGGGACGCTGGTGAACCCGGTAAGAAGGCCTTTCCAGGGTTCGGCGATGGTGTCCAGACGCGAACCTACGACACGTTTGGCGACAATTCCGGTCAGTTCTTCCATGGCCCGGTTCCACATCAGAATTTCCTGATCTTCGGCCAGTGAGCAGACCCCCATCGGCAATTCTTGCAGGGTCTGGCGGTGGTAACGGCGCAAGGCGTCAAGTTCGGCGGCCAGCCCGGTCAGGCGTGAGTGGTAGTCCTCAAGTCGGCTCTCAATGAAGTGGATATCTTCGGTGACGTATTTTTCGCTGCCTGATTTATAAGGCAGGAAGGTCTCGACCATGTCCTGAGCAACGCTCGGCCCCATCAGGCCGGACAGGTTGGCTTCTATCCGGTCACGCAAACGGCGCAGCGCATAAGGACGGCGCTCGTCAAACGGCAGGTACAGATCGCGCAGCGCCTGTTCGACTTCTTTTTGTGCCGCTTTTGCGCCCAGAGGCTTGGCCAGCTGTGTGGCAAATTCCTGCGGTGACACGGCGTGCAGTTCACGGCGTTGCGGGCGGCTCACGTTGTCGACGGCGCAGGCTTCGGCAGCGCTGACTTCTTCAGGGCTGGCGTTGGTGAACAGCGAGACCAGGGTGAACAGCAACACGTTGGCCGCGAGCGACGCAATCGCCGCCATGTGCCAACTGGTGTCGTCCATCACGTAGATCATATTCAGCCACGGAATATAGACGCCTTGCAGGTTGCCGATCAGCGGCAACAGCATGCTCACCACCCAGACGGCGATACCGGCCAGCAGCCCGGCGATGAACCCGCGCCGGTTGGCCGTTGGCCAATACAACACCGACAGCACGCCCGGCAAGAATTGCAGGGTCGCCACGAAGGCGACGATGCCCAGATTGGCGAGATCCTGCTGGGCACCCAGCATCAGGTAGAAGCCGTAACCCAAGGCGATGATCGCCACGATCAGCCCGCGCCGGGTCCACTTCAGCCAGCGATAGATGTTGCCTTCAGCGGGAGGCTGATAAAGCGGCAGTACCAGATGGTTGAGTGCCATGCCGGACAGCGCCAGCGTGGTGACGATGATCAGCCCGCTGGCTGCCGACAGGCCGCCGATGTAGGCGAGCAGGGCCAGTGACTTGCTGTTGGCAGCGATGCCGATGCCCAGCGTGAAATATTCCGGGCTGGTCGTCGCGCCCAGCTTGAGTCCCGCCCAGAGGATCAGCGGCACGGCCAGGCTGATCAGGAGCAGAAACAGCGGCAACCCCCAACTGGCGCTGACCAGCGAGCGCGGGTTGAGGTTTTCCGTGAAGGTCATGTGATACATGTGCGGCATGACGATGGCCGACGCAAAAAACACCAGCAGCAGCGTGCGCCACGGGCCTTCCTGTAACGGCGTGTGCAATGAGGCGAGGGCGGTCTGGTTCTGCAACAGCCACAGTTCAAGCTGTTGCGGGCCGTCAAACACGCCGTACAACGCGTACAGCCCGACACCGCCCAGGGCGATCAGCTTGATCAGCGATTCAAAGGCGATGGCGAACACCAGCCCTTCGTGTTTCTCACGGGTTGCGATGTGCCGCGAGCCGAAGAAAATCGTGAACAGGGTGATCAGTGCGCAGAACGCCAGAGCCACCCGGTCCTGCACCGGTTCGCGGGTCAGAATGCCGATGGAGTCGGCGACGGCCTGAATCTGCAAGGCCAGCAACGGCAGGACACCAATGAGCATGAATACCGTGGTCAGCGCGCCCGCCCAGGTGCTGCGAAAGCGGAAGGCGAACAGGTCGGCCAGCGATGACAACTGGTAGGTGCGGGTAATCTTGAGGATCGGGTAAAGCAGTACCGGCGCCAGCAGAAAGGCCCCGGAAACGCCGAGGTAGCTGGACAGAAAACCGTAGCCGTATTGATACGCCAGACCGACCGTGCCGTAAAACGCCCACGCGCTGGCGTACACGCCCAGTGACAAGGTGTACGTCAGGGGGTGACGAATGATCCAGCGCGGCACCAGCCCGCGCTCGCTGATCCAGGCCACGCCGAACAGCAGCAGCAGATAGGCGGCGCTGACCAGCAGCATCTGCGTCAGGCTAAAGCTCATCGGCATCTCGCTGGCTCTGGAGAATGAACGTCACCACGATCAGGATCAGCCACAGCATGTAGGGCCGATACCACGCGCCGGTTGCATCGATCCACCAGTCCATGATGGCCGGGGAGAACAGATAGATGCCTACCACCAGAAGTAAAACCAACCGGTATATGTACATCTGGTCTCCCTGCGCTGGTAGATGAGGAGCGGCATGTTAACGGATGCCGGATAACCTGCAAGTATCCTTGCGTCGCCGTTTTCGGCGACCGCTCTGGATCAGTCTATACGGGCTTCTTCGAGCGTTCGCAGTCTGGGTATGAGGTCGGGGTTCCAGTGGCGGATACCCCAGGCCAGAATTTCCTGCGCGTTGCCCTCGACCCTGTGCGCATCGACCGGTTGCCCGAGTGCCTTCAGCGCTCGCAGCAACAGCGGTGTCGCCTGATCCGCCGGTAAGGGGGGCGAGCGATAGGATTTGCCAAGCTTGTGGCCATCCGGCTGGGTGATCAGCGGTACGTGCAGGTATCGTGGCTGAGGCAGGCCCAGCAGTTCCTGCAAGTACAACTGGCGCGGTGTGGAGTCCAGCAGATCGGCGCCACGCACAATATCGGTGACGCCTTGCCAGGCATCATCAATGACCACGGCAAGCTGGTAGGCGTAAAGCCCGTCACGCCTGCGGATCACAAAGTCACCGCTTTCGCGGCCCAGGTGCATTTTGAAAGTACCCTGAACCCGGTCTTCGAAGCGATATTCCAGCTCCGGCACGCGAATGCGGATTGCTGCATTGTCTGGCGCGTGGCCGGCATTGCGGCAGAAACCCGGGTAGACACCCTGAAATTCTTCAAGCTGTTTGCGCGAGCAGGTGCAGGCATAGGCAAGGCCGTGATTGAACCAACGCTGAAGAATCTCGGCGTAGGCATCATGCCGCTCGCTCTGCCGGACCATCTCGCCGTCCCATTCAAAGCCGTAGCGTTCGAGTGTTTCAAGAATCGCCACTTGTGCGCCAGCCACCTCGCGCGGCGGGTCGAGGTCTTCCATGCGTAACAGCCACTGACCGCCCACCGCACGTGCATCCAGATAAGACGCCAGCGCTGCGACCAGCGAGCCAAAATGCAGATAACCACTGGGAGTCGGCGCAAAGCGCCCGATATAGGCCGGTTTTTTCATTGGCGGGATGTTACGGGCGGCGGGCTTGGGCGAGCAAGCGAAACGCGGCGGGTCGCCACGTTATGCTGCAACACAACGCCATGCCTTGTGCGTCGTCACTGCCTATAAAAAAAGCGCCTTTCTGTCGCGATGGCACTGACGACGCAGAGTGCGACGTAAGTGACGGCTGAGTCCTGGCGCTGATCCGGGGGATGCGAGGCAGGACGCCGAGCAAGCCGCACCGGGCCAAGGATGGCCCGTTGCGGCGACCCCCGGATCAGTGACAGGGCGAAGGAACCCGACGAAGTCGGGCCGGAAACGGAGCCAGGGGCTTTGCCTACTTTGGCCCCATCAAAGTAGGTCGCCGAGGGGCGAAAAGGTGACTCAAGTCGAGCCTGAATCTCAGGCATCCCAAGCTCAAGACCGGACGCGGAGCGTCCAGAACTGCATGCGACGCAGAGCGTCGGCACGATAATCCAGGCTGAGCGAGCATAAAAAAAGACGCCGAAGCGTCTTTTTGGGTTCAAGGCGGCCTCAGGTCATTTACCGACCTGTTTTTCCTTGATTTCAGCAAGGGTCTTGCAATCAACGCACAAGTCAGCCGTTGGCCGAGCCTCAAGACGGCGAATACCGATCTCGACGCCGCAGGATTCGCACCAGCCGTATTCTTCGTCCTTGATCAATTGCAGCGTCTTGTCGATCTTCTTGATCAGCTTGCGCTCGCGGTCACGGGCACGGAGTTCAAGGCTGAATTCTTCTTCCTGGCTGGCACGGTCGGCCGGATCAGGGAAATTGGCAGCTTCGTCCTTCATGTGATCCACCGTTCGGTCGACCTCTTGCATCAAGTCCTGCTTCCACTTGTTCAGGATCTTGGTGAAGTGCGCGCTCATGGGCTCGCTCATGTACTCTTCGCCCTTTGTCGCTACATAGGGTTCAAAGCCGCCGATTAGATGGTTCTGTTGCTTTTCTGGGGTGGGCATGTATGGACCGCCTCTCACTCTTCTAATCAATTGCGCAGGATTGTTCCATCACCGACACCCGTCGGCCCTGCAGCTGCAAGCGGGCGAACTTACCAGATCAAATCGGAGTGCGCTACTCCCGGTTGTCGAGCATGATGGCGCAATGCGCTAGCAACGATGGCCATTGCCAAACAGCCCCGCACTTAAATGAACTCTGGTTGCATCGCACCGTCGTATTTTTCTTTTGTCCTGCATCCGCCCGCTAGCACAGGCAGGCCTTTGAACGCATGCTGGCCCGGCGGTCGGGTAGAATCATGCCTCGCTGTCATGACAATCATATTTTGCTCTCGCTTCACTATAAGGAACACCCATGGCCCAGCCTTACAGTGCGCGCAGTCGCGCCATCGAACCCTTTCATGTGATGGCGCTGCTGGCGCGTGCCAATGAGTTGCAGGCGGCAGGCCGTGATGTCATTCACCTCGAAATCGGCGAGCCGGATTTCACGACCGCAGAGCCCATCATCCAGGCAGGCCAGGCGGCCCTGGCGGACGGCAAGACCCGTTACACCGCCGCGCGCGGCCTGCCCCAGCTGCGCGAAGCCATTGCCGGGTTCTACGCCCAGCGCTATGGGCTCGACATCGATCCGCAGCGAATTCTGGTCACGCCGGGTGGTTCAGGCGCCTTGTTGTTGACCAGCAGCCTGCTGGTCGATCCGGGCAAGCACTGGTTGCTGGCTGATCCGGGATACCCGTGCAATCGGCATTTTTTGCGGTTGATCGAAGGCGAGGCACAGTTGGTGCCGGTCGGTCCGCAAGAGCGCTATCAATTGACGCCCGAACTGGTCGCGAAGCACTGGAATGAACACAGCGTTGGTGCGTTGGTGGCATCGCCCGCCAATCCCACCGGTACGCTCTTGAATCGTGACGAGTTGGCCGCCTTGTCTCATGCGCTGAAAGCACGCGACGGCCACCTTGTCGTGGACGAGATCTATCACGGCCTGACGTATGGCGTTGACGCGAGCAGCGTGCTGGAAGTGGATAACGACGCGTTCGTGCTAAATAGCTTTTCAAAATATTTCGGTATGACGGGGTGGCGGTTGGGATGGCTGGTTGCGCCGCCAGAGGCGGTGGGTGATCTGGAGAAACTGGCGCAGAACCTCTACATCAGCGCCCCAAGCATGGCGCAGTATGCAGCGCTGGCCTGCTTTGAACCGCAGACGCTGGCTATTCTGGAGCAGCGGCGTGCCGAGTTCGGTCGGCGTCGGGACTTTCTGCTGCCTGCCTTGCGGGAAATGGGGTTCAGTATCGCTGTCGAGCCGGAAGGGGCTTTTTATCTGTACGCCGATATTTCCGCGTTTGGAGGCGATGCCTTTTCATTCTGCCGGCATTTTCTGGAAACCGAGCACGTAGCCTTCACGCCAGGCCTGGACTTCGGGCGCTTCAAGGCAGGCCATCACGTACGTTTTGCCTACACGCAAAGCTTGCCGCGCCTGGAACAGGCGGTCGAGCGAATTGCCCGCGGTCTGCGCAGCTGGAGTCTCTGATGCGCTTTTCGCCTGAGCTTGAACAGGGGCGTCTGCGACTTCGCTACAAGCGGTTTCTGGCGGACATCGAAACCGACAACGGAGAGCTGTTGACCATCCATTGCCCGAACACGGGGTCGATGCTCAACTGCATGGTGCCTGGCGGGCGAGTGTGGTTCAGCCGCTCCAACGACCCGAAGCGCAAACTGCCGGGCACGTGGGAAATCACGGAAACGCCGCAGGGACGCTTCGCCTGTATCAACACCGGGCGAGCCAACACGCTGGTTGAAGAGGCATTGCGCGCCGGAGTGATCCGCGAACTGGAGGGTTTCACGGCGCTCAAGCGCGAAGTCGCCTACGGTCAGGAAAAAAGTCGTGTGGACTTCCGGCTTGAATACCCGGATGGCTATTTGTATCTGGAAGTGAAGAGCGTCACGTTGGGATTCGACGGTTCGGCAGTGGCGGCTTTTCCCGATGCCGTTACCCAACGCGGTGCGCGACACCTGCGCGAGCTGGCTGCGCTGGCGCGTGAAGGCGTTCGTGCGGTGTTGCTGTACTGCGTCAATCTCACCGGTATCGAGGCAGTGCGCCCGGCCAAAGAGATCGACCCTGCTTACGCGGCCGCGTTACGGGAAGCGGTCGATGCCGGTGTTCAGGTGCTGGCCTACGGGGTGCATCTGACCCCGGAAGAAGTGTTCATCGACCGCCGCCTCGAGGTGCATTGGCCGGATTGAGGCATTCATGTCGCCTGTGGCTCAGTGATCTTCATCTGCTGAAGGCAGTGATATCCATATCCCATGCCTGTCCTCATGGCATTTCAGTGCGTTCAGTGACTGACCTTCACAAGGCCCCGATACGCACTCGCCATTCTCGATCAAAAAAAGCGCACCGTGGGTGGCGCACTGGATCAGGCTGGCACTGCTGTCCAGAAACTGATCCGGTTGCCATTCCAGTGGGATACCGCGATGCGGGCAGCGGTTTTCATAGATGAACACCTTGCCCTGACGACGGACCGCCAGCAGCGAGTGCGCGCCTGACTCGAAACCCCTGCTCTGGGCTTCCGGCAACTGCGACGAGGGGCAAAGGAATATCAAGACGCCTCCAGAGAGCGATGGTCGGGCCGGGACTCGGCCGGAGCAGTTTGACAGACTCTTCGGGCTGTCGCTTTTGCGGACACAGGTTACGTCGGATTCTTCCTGTGTTTGTGTAGGTCTTGTCTCGCAGCGTGCCGTCAGCGTCCGTTGGCCCGCGAGGCCGTATACCGTTCTGCAAACCGCTACAGAACGGGAAGACCATGAAAGAGCTAACTGCAGATGAGGAGCGGCTGGCGCGCCAGGCGATAGGATTGCTGGAGTTGTTTGCCCTCAATACCGATGACACTGAGCAGCGTATTGTCGGCATTTGCCAGCGGGCGTGGACGCCCGTCGGGCCGGTCGCTGCCGTTTGTGTCCAGCCTCGCTTTGTGTGCCTGGCACGCACCACGCTGGATCGGATGCTGGCGAGGAACATCAAGGTGGTTGCCACCGTCAATTTTCCTCACGGCGGCAGCAATATCGCGTCGGTGCTTTCCGAAGTTCGTGCGTCTCTGATGTCCGGGGCGGATGAAATTGACGTCGTTTACCCCTTTCGCGCGCTGCTGGGCGGAGATCGACAGGCCGGTATCGAGCTGTTGGCGGCGTGCGTATCGCTCTGCGGCAAACAGTCTGCGTTGACGGCCACGCTCGAAACCGGCGATCTGCGCGATTCGCAGATAATCCTCGACGCTTGTCGCGATGCGATCGAGGCCGGTGCAGACTTTATCAAGACCAGTACTGGCAAGGCGGTTGCGCACGTGACGCCTCAGGCTGCGCGGATCATGCTGGGGGCGATTGCCGATGTTGGCGGGCAGGCAGGGTTCAAGGTTGCAGGTGGAATTCGCACGTTTGAAGAAGTGCGGTCTTACATGGCGCTTGCCCGTGCCCGGTTTGGTCCGCACTGGGTCAATGCAGGACGCGTGCGGTTGGGGGGCTCCAGCTTGCTGGACGATCTGCTGGCGAGACTGGGCCTGGTCGAGATGGGGCACAGAGGCTTTTGAAGCCTTTACGTTGTTCTACTGTTTTGCGGGCAAAAAAAAGACCCGGCAAAAAGCCGGGTCAAAAACCGTGATTAGCCTGATGAGGAGATAATCCGAAAGTCCGAACCAAGGTCTTTCAGGCTACCGGCCAGTCTCGCGACTGGATGTGATAATCATAACGATTCTCATTTGTAAGTCAACGTTTCTTTTGCCCGGGTCTTGATCGGGCTGCAACGTCAATCGGTTCAGCGGGTGCGATAGCGCAAGCGCGTGCCGAAGTTGACCGACATCAGAATCTCGTCAGCCGAAAGTTCTGCGGGGAAAAATACACCCGATATCTGCGCATGGGCGATGCTCGCACCTTCCAGCGGCGTGTTGCGCAAATCCAGGCCGCGCAGGTCGGCGGACCGGAAATAGGCGTCGGTGAAATCGATGCCTGTGGTATCCAGCAAACGCAGGTCCAGCCCCCGGAAATCGCCTCCGACCATATCGATGGTGCCGGTTCGTGGTTTCTCCTGATTGAAACCTTCGACATCATCCTTGCGCAGCAGCATGTAAAGCGGTGAGTCAATGTGTTTGGGCTGGCTCATGACGGCCTCGTGATTGCGTTGGAATTGTGGCGCCATTATATCGCCACCATTGTGAGGCCGTGAAGCGCTACCCGCTCAACGGCCATGCATTGGTTTTAAAGGCCTGGCAGGCGCTGGCGAAGATTGTCGATCAGGTTGTCCATGTCACTGCTGACGTTGGTCGCCACCTTCTTGCTGTGCAGGATTTCGTCTGCGCCCAGTGGTTCGCGATTGGCCTGTTGAGCCTCGATGACCTCCAGTGTTGCGTCGGAAGGGTCGTTGTTCTGTGCCTGCCGCTGCGCGAGCCAGCCGGCGATCACGGCCTTTGGTGCTTCGCAATCAAGGATCAGAAACGGAACGCCGGTGTTTTCAGCTATTTTTGCTGCCGCGTCGCGTTGGTCGTGCTTGAGGTAAGTGGCGTCGATTACGACCGAGAAACCGGCGCGCAAGGTCTTGCCGGCCAGTTCGTGCAGGCGGGCATAGGTTTCGATGTTGGCCTGGCTGCCATAGATATCCTGATCGCGCCCGGCGAACAGGCGCTTGCGCTCGATATCTGAACGCAGACGGACGGCGCCCAGTGACTCCACCAGACGCAGGGCAACGTGGCTCTTGCCGACAGCAGATACGCCGTGGGTGATCGCCAGAAACGGTGAAGGAATGGCGCTGTAACTTTCGGCCAGATTGGCATAGTTGCGGTACTGGCGCAGCGTGGCGGCGCGCTGCAGACCATCGGCGTCGGGTGCCTGGCTGAACAGCGCCACCTTGGCGCGGACCATCGCGCGGTAGGCTTTGTAGAAATTCAACAGTTCCAGGCCGTCATAGTCGCCGGTGACTTCCAGGTATTGACTGATGAGGCGTCGGGACAGCGATTTAAGCCCCCGGTCTTCAAGGTCCATCGCCAGGAAGCCGATGTCGGCATAGACGTCCGTCTTGCGAAACGGCTCATTGAATTCGATGCAGTCGAACAACACGACGTTGCCGTCGATCACGGTGGCGTTTCCCAAATGGATATCACCGTGGCATTCGCGGATGAACCCGTCTGCCTTGCGTTGAGCCAGCAAGGGGTTGAGTCGGGCAAAGCTCGATTCGGCCCAGGCCTGCAAGGCATCAAGCTGAGCCAGGTCGGACTTTTCACTGATCAGCGGACGAATCTGCTCAAAGTTTTGTATGACTGGCGCCATGACGCTGTCAGGTGAACCAAGCTCGCTTTCGCTGGTTACGCGCGGCGAGTCGAGGTGGAATGCGGCAATCTGGCCTGCCAGTTCGTCGATGTGGGCAGTGGTCAACTCGCCATTGGCCTGCAGCGTGCTGAGCAAGCCGTCCTGCGAAAACTGGCGCATCTTGAGCGCGTATTCGATGACTTCGCCATCACCGCCCAATTGCGGCGCCTCGGCCGAACCGGTAATCGGCAGGACGTCGATATACAGATCGTCGGTGGTGCGCCGGTTCAGGCGCAGCTCTTCGTGGCAGAAATGTTCGCGCAGGGCCAGTGTGGTGAAATCCAGGAAGCCGAAGTTCATCGGCTTTTTGATTTTGTAAGCGTAAGGACCCGTCAGCAGAACCCACGAAATGTGTGTTTCGATGACCTGGAAGTTTTCCACCGGATGGGGGAAAAGGGCAGGGTTCTGCAGTGCTGCAATCAAAGACTGGCTCACGAGCGATCCTTCAGGAATGTGTACAAAATGTAAGTACTGGATGCCGCTATTATGGCCGCTTGGCGCCGGGCTGCAAACCGGCTGCTCGGGCGTCTGTCGATCCTCGGTAAAGTGCGTATAATCCGCGCCCATGACTCGATCCCGCACCTCTCGTTCCTCAAAAAAACAACCTCCCCGCAGCCTTAACAAATGGCTGGGCTGGGCGTTGAAGCTTGGTATTGTCGGCCTGGTTCTGCTGGGCGGTCTGGCTATTTATCTCGATGCTATCGTTCAGGAGAAGTTTTCCGGCAAGCGCTGGACGATTCCTGCAAAGGTCTATGCCCGGCCGCTGGAGCTGTTCGTCGGGCAAAAGCTCAGCCGCGATGATTTTCTTATCGAACTGGATGCATTGGGCTATCGCCGTGAGAGCGTGGCCAATGGTCCGGGCGCTGCGGCAGTCAACGGCAATACGGTTGATCTCAACACCCGAGGTTTCCAGTTCTACGAAGGCACCGACGCCGCGCAGCAGGTGCGCGTACGGTTTTCCGGCGATTATGTGGCCGACCTGTCTTCAGGCAACGGCGCAAAACTGGCCGTGGCACGGCTCGAGCCGCTGCTGATCGGCGGTCTGTACCCGAAGAACCTCGAAGACCGGATCCTGATCAAGCTCGATCAGGCACCGCCGTATCTGCTCGACGGGCTGGTGGCGGTCGAGGATCGTGATTTCTATCACCACTTCGGCGTGTCTCCCAAGTCCATTGCCCGGGCGATGTGGGTCAATACCTCGCAAGGGCAGATGCGTCAGGGCGGCAGTACGCTGACCCAGCAGTTGGTCAAGAACTTCTACCTGACCAACGAGCGCAGCCTGACCCGCAAGCTGACCGAAGCCATGATGGCCATCTTGCTGGAGATTCATTACAGCAAGCAGGAAATTCTTGAGGCTTACCTCAATGAGGTGTTCGTCGGTCAGGATGGTCAGCGTGCCGTTCACGGCTTCGGTCTGGCCAGCCAGTATTTCTTCAGTCAGCCGCTGTCCGAGCTGAAAATCCATCAGGTGGCGATGCTGGTCGGTCTGGTCAAAGGGCCATCCTTCTATAACCCGCGTCGCAACCCTGAGCGTGCGCTGGAGCGACGTAATCTGGTGCTCGACTTGTTCGAACAGCAAGGTGTCGCCACGCCGGAAGTCGTTGCGGCAGCCAAAAAGATGCCGCTGGGCGTGACCAAGACCGGCACGCTCGCCGACAGCTCGTTCCCGGCTTTTCTGGACCTGGTCAAGCGTCAGTTGCGCGAAGACTATCGCGACGAAGACTTGACCGAGGAGGGGCTGCGTATCTTCACCAGCTTCGATCCGATCCTGCAGATGAAGTCCCAGGCAGCGATGGACGACACGTTCAAAAAGCTCGCCGGGCGCAAGGGCGTTGATGAGGTCGAAGCGGGCATGGTCGTCACCAACCCGGAGACCGGCGAAGTGCAGGCTCTGATCGGCGGCCGCGAGGCAGGTTTCTCAGGCTTCAATCGTGCTATCGATGCGGTACGCCCGATTGGCTCGCTGGTCAAACCGGCGATCTACCTGACGGCACTGGAGCGTCCGAGCCAGTACACGCTGACCAGCTGGATCGCCGACGAGCTTTTCCAGGTCAAAGGCGCAGACGGTCAGGTCTGGAAACCGCAGAACTACGATCACAAGTCCCACGGCAATATCTTCCTGTATCAGGGGCTGGCGCACTCCTACAACCTGTCGACCGCCAAACTGGGCCTGGAGCTGGGCATTCCGACGGTCTTCAAGACATTGGCCAAACTGGGCGTGACACGTGAGTGGCCTGCTTATCCGTCGATGTTGCTGGGCGCGGGTGGCTTGAGTCCGATGGAAGTCGCCACCATGTATCAGACCATCGCCAGCGGCGGGTTCAATACGCCGATGCGCGGTATCCGCAGCGTATTGACTGCCGAAGGCGAACCGCTCAAGCGTTATCCGTTCAAGATCGAGCAACGCTTCGATCCGGGTGCCATTTACCTGGTGCAGAATGCGATGCAGCGCGTGATGCGCGAAGGGACGGGCAAATCTGTTTACAACGTGTTGCCGAGCTCGTTGAACCTGGCCGGCAAGACCGGGACCAGTAATGATTCTCGCGACAGCTGGTTTGCCGGTTTCAGCCAGGATCTGCTGGCAGTGGTGTGGATGGGCCGTGACGATAACGGTAAAACCCCGTTTACCGGCGCGACCGGTGCCTTGCAGGTCTGGACCAGCTTCATGCGTAAAGCCAATCCGTTGCCGCTCGACATGGCGATGCCGGACAACGTGGTTCAGGCGTGGGTTGATTCGCAGACGGGGCAGGGTTCGGATGCCAGCTGCCCGAATGCAGTGCAGATGCCGTATATTCGCGGCAGTGAACCCCAGCCGGGCGCAACATGCGGCGGCGCTCCAGCACCGGCCACTGAGGTGATGGACTGGGTCAAAGGTTGGTTGAACTAGGCAATCGAGGTTTTTAAGTGAATAAATGGTGGATTCCGGCTTTAACGACACTGGCCTTGCTGAACGGCTGCGCCAGTGTGGAACGTGGCTCGATTCCGGTCGTGGACTCGAGTTCCAAGGTGTCCAACGGTGAGCGGGTGGCCGCTTCGCGCAATGGCGCCAACCGGGCCAACACTGCTCCGGTCCAACAGCAACCTCAAGCCGTGCCGCAGGACTCGGGTGTCGTGGTGATGGTGCCGGGTGCCGGTGGTGCGGGCGCAGGAGAGAGTTTCTCTGCCCCGGCCAGTCAGGCGCCTTTCAGTGTCAATACGCCTCCTGCCGATGCCGCTCCGGTCAATCAGGCACCGGTCAGCCCGGCTCCGGCGAATAACAGCTACAGCATGCCGGCTGCTTCCGCACCGACGGGTATCCCGTCCAGTGGTGGTGGCCTGTCCGAGGACGAGCAGCTTGATGGCCCCGTACTGGCCTTGCTCACGACGGCACAGCAGCAACAGGGCAGTGGCGATCTCAACGGCGCCTCTTCCAGCCTTGAGCGCGCCCAGCGTGTGGCGCCGCGCGAGCCTCAAGTGCTTTATCGACTGGCGCAGGTGCGTCTGGCTCAGGGCGATGCCGCTCAGGCCGAGCAACTGGCGCGTCGCGGCCTGACGTACGCCAATGGCCGTGCCAGCCTTCAAGCCAGTCTGTGGGGGTTGATTGCCCAGTCGCGCGAGAAACAGGGTGATGCGGCCGGTGCTGCTCTGGCCCGCCAGAAGGCGCGCTAATGGACCAGCGCTTGCCTGAAGTTGCCGAACAGTTGCTGTTGATCGAGCGTGAGTTGCGTGCGCTGGGCTGGTGGGATGCCACACCGCCTAGCGAACAGGCGCTCGCCAGCCAGGAGCCGTTCAGCGTCGATACCCTTGAGTTTGCCCAGTGGCTGCAATGGATCTTCCTGCCACGCATGAAGATCATTCTCGAGAACGACCTGCCGCTGCCCAATGCGTCCGGCATTCTTGAAATGGCCGAGATGGTCTATGCCGGTCGCCAGGGTGAGGCCCGATTGCTGCAACAGCATCTGGCACGATTCGATCAACTGATCACAGCGGCACGTTGATCGAGCCTTCTAGCGACAGAATTCGCTGATGGCCTTTTCGGTTTCCTCAATGCGCGTCTTGCGGTTTTCATCCGTCAGGCGCCTTGACTCCCCACCCACTTGCTCGCGCACTCGCGGATTGTTCTGCAACTGCGCGAGATTGGTGCGCAGGGTTTCGCAGTTCTGCGCCCGCTGGGCTTCCTGAGCCTTCACCTGGGTTTTGACTTTCTGGTCAATCGCACGTTGCTGTGCAGCACCGTCGTCTGAAGGCTTGTCGGGCGCGGCTGCAGGCGGTGGTGTCTGTACGTTGATTTCCTGCACTTGCTGGCCGGTCGGCGGCTGGGCGTCGAAGTGTGTCACGCCCTGAGCATCGACCCACTTATAGATTGAAGCGGCGTGACTGGTCGTGCTGATGGCCAGTGCGGCGGCGAGAATCATCCAATGCATGTCGGGTCCTTGAGAGGTCTGTGCAGGCAGAAAACTACCATAACGGTGCATTTCAGTCCGAAACGGTGCGAATTCATGGACACGCCGTCAAGAAAGCGCACGGATGACTTGACTTGAAGGGGGGGAATCACAACAATCCAAAGTTCGCTGTAGAAGGACTGCCAGAAGCAGACCCTCTCGGTAGATCATGAGGCGCACATCCGCGCCGACCTGTAACACCCGCAACGCGTTACCTCGCGCTGGGTGGGAATGTTCCGCAACACTCAGGGACATCCCAATACTTGCTCAGTCAGTGCTGACGTAGTCGGCGACCACCGTCGCTCATGCTCTGCTGGCAGTAAACCTATTAAGACCCGTCCCGGAGTGGGCGGTATTCTGGCGTTTTAGAGGTGAACAACGTGGAGCTTTTATCTGGCGCTGAAATGGTCGTCCGCTTTTTGCGTGACGAAGGCGTTGAGCATATCTATGGGTACCCGGGTGGTGCCCTCCTGCATGTCTACGATGCCCTGTTCAAAGAACCGGCTGTGAGCCATATCCTTGTTCGCCACGAGCAGGCTGCCACGCACATGGCTGATGGCTATGCGCGCGCCACCGGCAAGGCGGGCGTGGTACTGGTGACCTCGGGTCCTGGCGCCACCAACGCCATTACCGGTATCGCGACGGCGTACATGGACTCCATTCCGATGGTGGTGCTGTCCGGTCAGGTGCCGAGCACGCTGGTCGGCACCGACGCGTTCCAGGAGACCGACATGATCGGTATCTCCCGGCCGATCGTGAAGCACAGCTTCATGATCAAGCACCCGTCGGAAATTCCGGAAATCCTGAAGAAGGCGTTCTACCTGGCCCAGTCAGGTCGTCCCGGCCCAGTGGTCGTTGATATTCCGAAAGACATGACCAACCCGGCTGAAAAGTTCGAATACGTCTTTCCGAAAAAAGCCAAGCTGCGCTCCTACAGCCCTGCGGTCCGTGGCCATTCCGGCCAGATCCGCAAGGCCGTCGAAATGCTGCTGGCTGCCAAGCGTCCGATCATCTACGCCGGTGGCGGGGTGATTCTGGGCAATGCTTCGGCGCAATTGACCGAGCTGGCCCAGTTGCTCAATGCACCTGTTACCAACACCCTGATGGGGCTGGGTTGCTATCCGGGCACTGACCGCCAGTTCGTCGGCATGCTCGGGATGCACGGCAGCTACACCGCCAACCTCGCGATGCACCACACGGATGTGATTCTGGCCGTCGGCGCGCGATTCGATGATCGGGTTATCAATGGCGCGAGCAAGTTCTGCCCGAACGCCAAGATCATCCACATCGATATCGACCCGGCGTCGATCTCCAAGACTATCAAGGCTGACGTGCCTATCGTCGGTCCGGTTGAAAGCGTGTTGACCGAAATGGTTGCCACCCTGAAGGAAATCGGCGAAACGCCTGACAAGGCATCGGTCGAAGCTTGGTGGAAGCAGATTGACGAATGGCGCGGGACGGGCGATCTGTTCCCGTACAACCGTGGCGATGGCACCGTCATCAAGCCGCAGGCGGTGATCGAAACACTGTGCGAAGTCACCAAGGGCGATGCCTACGTGACCTCGGACGTCGGCCAGCACCAGATGTTTGCTGCGCAGTACTACCGGTTCAACAAGCCGAACCGCTGGATCAACTCCGGTGGTCTGGGCACGATGGGCTTCGGCTTTCCGGCGGCAATGGGCGTCAAGCTGAGCTTCCCGGATGAGCACGTGGCCTGTGTGACCGGTGAAGGCAGTATCCAGATGAACATTCAGGAGCTGTCGACCTGCCTGCAATACGGTCTGCCGGTAAAAATCATCCTGCTTAACAACGGTGTGCTGGGCATGGTCCGTCAGTGGCAGGACATGAGCTACGGCGCGCGTCACTCGCATTCCTACATGGAATCGCTGCCTGACTTCGTCAAGCTGGTCGAAGCCTACGGCCATGTCGGTATGCGCATCACCGATTTGAAAGATCTGAAGCCGAAGATGGAAGAAGCCTTTGCCATGACTGACCGGTTGGTGTTCCTAGACATTCAGGTCGATGTGACCGAGCACGTCTACCCGATGCAGATCAAGGACGGCTCCATGCGCGATATGTGGTTGAGCAAGACGGAGCGGACATAATCATGCGCCATATCATTTCCCTGCTGCTGGAAAACGAACCGGGTGCGCTGTCTCGTGTGGTCGGCCTGTTCTCCCAGCGTAACTACAACATCGAAAGCCTGACGGTTGCGCCAACCGAAGACCCGACACTGTCGCGTCTGACGCTGACCACCGTGGGGCACGATGAGGTGATCGAGCAGATCACCAAGAACCTCAACAAGCTCATTGAAGTGGTCAAGCTGGTCGACCTGTCGGAAAGCGCTCATATCGAACGCGAACTGATGCTGGTCAAGGTGAAGGCCACTGGCGCACAGCGTGCCGAGATCAAGCGCACAACGGATATTTTCCGTGGCCAGATCGTCGACGTGACTGCCAGCGTCTACACCGTGCAGATGAGCGGCACAAGCGACAAACTGGACAGCTTCATTCAGGCCATCGGCACTGCCGCCATCCTGGAAACGGTACGCAGTGGCGTGACGGGCATTGCCCGTGGCGACAAAGTGCTGAGCATCTAACTCAATTAAGCAAAGGGCCTGAACGGCCGAGATAACAGGGGATTTCCATGAAAGTTTTCTACGACAAAGACTGTGACCTTTCGATCATCCAGGGCAAGAAAGTCGCCATCATCGGTTACGGTTCGCAGGGCCACGCTCAAGCGTGCAACCTGAAAGACTCCGGTGTTGACGTTACTGTCGGCCTGCGCAAAGGTTCGGCCACTGTCGCCAAGGCTGAAGCTCACGGCCTGAAAGTGACTGACGTCGCTTCCGCCGTTGCTGCTGCCGACCTGGTCATGATTCTGACCCCGGACGAGTTCCAGTCCCAGCTGTACAAGAACGAAGTCGAGCCAAACCTGAAAAAGGGCGCAACACTGGCTTTCTCCCACGGCTTCGCGATTCACTACAACCAGGTTGTGCCACGCGCTGACCTCGACGTGATCATGATCGCGCCGAAGGCTCCAGGCCACACCGTGCGTACCGAATTCGTCAAGGGCGGCGGTATTCCTGACCTGATCGCGGTTTATCAGGATGCTTCCGGCAACGCCAAGAACGTTGCACTGTCCTACGCGTCGGGCGTTGGCGGTGGCCGTACCGGTATCATCGAAACTACGTTCAAGGACGAGACCGAAACCGACCTGTTCGGCGAGCAGGCCGTTCTGTGCGGCGGTACGGTCGAGCTGGTCAAGGCTGGCTTCGAAACACTGGTTGAAGCGGGCTACGCGCCAGAAATGGCGTACTTCGAATGCTTGCACGAATTGAAGCTGATCGTTGACCTCATGTACGAAGGCGGTATCGCCAACATGAACTACTCGATCTCCAACAACGCCGAGTACGGCGAATACGTGACCGGTCCAGAAGTCATCAACGCCGAATCCCGTCAGGCCATGCGCAATGCTCTGAAGCGCATTCAGGACGGCGAGTACGCCAAGATGTTCATCACTGAAGGCGCCACTGGCTACCCATCGATGACCGCCAAGCGTCGTAACAACGCTGCGCACGGCATCGAAATCATCGGCGAGAAACTGCGCTCGATGATGCCTTGGATCGCGGCGAACAAAATCGTCGACAAAGACAAGAACTAAGCGTTTCCGCTTCAAAAAAAACGCGGCCAATCGGTCGCGTTTTTTCGTTATGGGTCAGGCTCTGGTATAAAGCTGCAATTGTTTGCGGGCGAACCCTCGCCCCAGACCTGTGTCGAACCTTTTCATACCGCTGCAAGGTAATCTCCATGAGCGAACGTCCTGAAGAGCCCATCAAGGCCTCTGACGCTGAAAGTCTGCTACCGATCGATGAGCACGTAGAAGAAGGCCATGACGCTGAAGGGCGTCAGGTCCGTCATCGCGGCATCTACCTGCTGCCCAATCTGTTCACCACTGCGAACCTGTTCGCGGGTTTCTACTCGATCATCAGTTCCATGAGCGCACAAAGTGCCATGAGTGCGGGTGATTATGCGGGGGCGAGCAAGTATTTCGCGTTCGCTGCCATTGCGATCTTTGTTGCCATGGTTCTCGACGGGCTGGACGGTCGCGTTGCCCGCATGACCAACACCCAGAGCGCGTTCGGTGCCGAGTACGACTCGCTGTCCGACATGGTCGCATTCGGCGTGGCGCCTGCATTGCTGGCGTTCGGCTGGGCATTGGGTGACATGGGTAAGGTCGGCTGGATGGTCGCCTTCATTTATGTGGCTGGCGCTGCACTGCGACTGGCGCGCTTCAACACCCAGGTCGGCAAGGCTGACAAACGCTACTTCATCGGCCTGGCCAGCCCGGCAGCGGCAGGTGTCGTGGCGGGTACGGTCTGGGCATTCAGCGATTTCGGGATTCAGGGCTCCAAGCTGTCGTTTCTCGTGGCGCTGCTGGTGGCTGCTGCCGGCATGCTGATGGTCAGCAACATCAAGTACAACAGTTTCAAAGAGCTGGACCTGAAAGGGCGTGTGCCTTTCGTTGCGATTCTGGCCGTTGTGCTGGTATTCGCTGTGGTGTTCAGTGATCCGCCGCGCATTCTGCTGTTGATTTTCCTCGCCTATGCGTTGTCCGGGCCGATTCAATATCTGTTGCGTCGTCATAAAGCATCGCAATGATCTAATTTCCACCATACTCCGTAGTCTATTGGTGCATCAGTTCCCCTAGGCTGCGGAGTCATCATGCTAATCAAGCTTCCTTCTGCGTCTGACTCCAAAGAGTCGGATGTCACGCCTGAATCCATTTACCTCTCTCGACGCACACTGCTTGCCAGTTCGCTTGCGGGGCTGGCTGTCACGGCGTTGCCACGCTGGGCGGGTGCGGCTGATGCGTCCCGTTATGCCGATGTCGAGCCGGGCAAGGCGCCAGGCTGGTTTGCCGACAAACTTCCCGCCACGCAATGGCAGGCGGTCAACGTCAAGGACGAGGCGATCACGCCGTTCAAGGACGCAACCCACTACAACAACTTCTACGAATTCGGCACTGACAAGGGTGACCCGGCGAAGAACGCCGGCTCTTTGCAGACCGAGCCGTGGAGTGTCGTGATCGATGGTGAGGTCGGCAAGCCGGGTCGGTATGCGCTTGAAGACTTCATGAAGCCTTATCAACTGGAAGAGCGGATCTATCGGCTGCGTTGTGTAGAAGCCTGGTCGATGGTGATTCCCTGGATAGGTTTTCCGATCTCTGCGCTGCTCAAGCAGGTAGAGCCGACTTCCAAGGCCAGATACATTCGCTTTGAAACCCTGGAGGACGCCAAGTCCATGCCGGGTCAACGGTCCAATTTCGCCTTGATCGACTGGCCTTATGTAGAAGGGCTGCGTCTGGATGAGGCCATGAACCCGTTGGCGATTCTGGCGGTGGGCATGTACGGGCGTGAACTGCCCAACCAGAACGGCGCGCCGCTGCGCCTGGTGGTGCCGTGGAAGTACGGTTTCAAAAGTGTGAAGTCGATTGTGCGAATCAGCTTGGTCAGCGAACAGCCCAAGACGACCTGGCAAAGCATTGCGGCCAATGAGTACGGCTTCTATGCGAACGTCAATCCGACGGTCGATCATCCACGCTGGACGCAGGCTCGCGAGCGCCGCTTGCCGAGCGGGCTGTTCAGTCCCAATGTGCGAGACACCCAAATGTTCAATGGCTATGGGGAAGAGGTCGCCTCTTTGTACGCCGGGATGGATTTGCGGAAGGACTATTGATGCGATACCCGTTTTTTCGCCTGGCGGTATTCGTCGCGGCTTGTGTGGCACCGGTCTGGTGGCTTTATCAGGCGTGGATTTTCGCTTTAGGGCCTGATCCGGGAAAAGCCCTTGTCGAGAACTTCGGCCTGGCGACATTGATCATGTTGCTGATCACCCTGTCGATGATGCCCTTGCAGCGTCTGACCGGTTGGTCGGGCTGGATTGTGGTGCGTCGCCAGTTGGGGCTGTGGTGCTTTGCCTATGTGGTGCTGCACATGACGATGTACGCGCTGTTCGTCCTCGGTCTGGATTGGGGGCAGTTGGGCGTCGAGTTGGTGAAGCGTCCTTATATCATCGTCGGCGCGCTGGCGTTTCTTGGGCTGCTGGCCCTGGCGGTGACATCCAATCGTTACAGTCAGCGCCGTCTTGGTAGTCGCTGGAAGAAACTGCATCGGCTTATCTATGTGATTCTGGGGCTGGGTTTGCTGCACATGTTCTGGATCGTCAGGGCTGACCTTAAAGAGTGGGCGTTGTATGCGGCTATAGGTGGAGCGTTGCTGCTGCTGAGGGTGCCGATGATTACTCGGTTGATCCCTCGTTTAAGAGGGGCAGCGAAGGGTGGATCGCAGAAAGTTCAAAATAACGGTTGACGCCCTCTGTGATCTGTCTATAATTCGCCCCACTTCCGGCGCAGA